>NZ_JBIBHJ010000021.1:0-126306 GCF_042956945.1 Streptomyces sp. NPDC008150
TCGACGCAGTTGTACGCGACGTTCAGCGTGCCGTCCTGGAACCACTTGGCGAACGGCGGGTTCGACCAGTCCAGGGTCTCGGTCGGCTCCTTGGCCCAGCTCAGCCGGCGGGCCTGCTCGGCCCAGAAGCCGAGCCGGTCGGCCTCCGCCCGCTCGTACGCCTCCGCCGTGACATTGGCGTGCGCGGCAAGGTCGGCCGGGGGTGCGAACCGTCGCTCTTCCTTGAGCATGTTGGCGATAGACGGACGCTCGTTCACTTCGTGACTCCCAACATGCAGACAACACCGTCCCGTGTGTGGTTTAGACCAATCGCGGCGCTCTCGGATTCTTCTGTGACCGCGGGTAGTTGGTCAACCCCCTCCCGATCCTGGCACTCGTACCGGACCGGGTACAGGGGGTCACGAGCGGACAATAGGTGTGCCCGCCCCCTCCTCCGCCTCCCCGACGGAGCGCTTCTGATGCCGCCTTTCTGTCCTTCCTTCTTCCTTCTGTGCACGTGGGGCGGCCCGGTCCGGTTCGACAGCAGCCCGAACCGGACCGCCCCGGGCCCGAATCCGACCGCCCCGTGCGGCAACCTGTTCGGGCGGTGACCCTCCGTGGCGACCGCCCCGCCGTGCCGCTCCCGGGTGCTGTCGACCACCGCGATGACGGCCGCCCTCCGGGGGTGGGGCGACCGCCCGAGGCGGACGTCAGGCCAGGCTGTGCGCCTCCTCCGAACCGGCCACGTGACCGAACACGGCGTCCTCGCGCTCCTGTCCGTCGAGCAGATAGGCCTGCGCCTCACCCACGTGGAAGTACATCCCGTGCAGCTCCAGCGCTCCCGCGTCGAGTGCGCGCGCGACCGCCTCGTTCGCCCGCAGGTGCTCCAACTGCTGGACGACGTTGGTCAGGCAGAGCTGCTCCACCGCGTCGGCCGGCTGCCGCGCGGACAGTCTCGCCCAGGGCCTGCCGTCGTCGGCCATGCGCTCCAGGCTCGGTCTGCCGTGCCGCAGCCACCGCCGCAGCGGCGTCGGCGGGGCGTCCGGATCACTCGTGAGCAGGGCCTGCATCGCACCGCACCCCGAGTGGCCGCACACCGTGATCGAGCGCACCTTCAGCACGTCCACCGCGTACTCGATCGCGGCCGCCACCGAGTCGTCACCGCTCTCCTCGCCGGGCAGCGGTACGAGGTTGCCGACGTTGCGCACGACGAACAGGTCGCCGGGACCGCTGGAGGTGATCATCGACGTGACCAGCCGGGAGTCCGCGCAGGTAAGGAACAGCTGGGTCGGACGCTGACCCTCGCGCGCCAGCCGGGCCAGCTCGTCGCGGACGAGCGGGGCGGTGTTGCGCTGGAACGCGCTGATGCCGCGCACCAGTTGGTGCTCCCCCCGGTCGGCGGACACCGTCGCCGAGCCGGTCGCGGGTTCGGCGCCCGGGGCGTCGCACTGGTGGTTGCGCCACGGCGTCCAGGGGCGGCAGCGGCAGTCTGCCGTGTCACCGGGCTCGGCGATGCGGATACCGGGCCGGCGGCCGGTCAGCTCGACCGAACCACCCTGTTCGGTGTGCGACTTCTGCCAGTCGTGCAGGGCCTCGTAGGCGGCGTGGTCCATGAAGGAGCCGTCCAACTCCACCACCGCGGGGCTGCCTTGGGGAATCAGGTGCAGCGCCCGGCTCAGGCGGGGTACCGCGAGGAACGTCAACTGGCCCCTGACGTGTACGTGATGCACTCCTTCCTTCTCGTCGTGCGTGATGCGGGTGCGGGTGAGGCGGTGCAGGGCGACGGCGACGGCCACGGCGACCCCGAGTCCGACGCCCTCCAGCACACCGAGGAGAACCACGCCGAGCGTGGTGACGGCGTAGACGAGGACTTCCCGGTGGCGGGTCACCGTACGGATGTGGTTCAGGGAAACCATCTGGATACCGACGGCCATGACCAGGGCGGCCAGCGAGGCGAGCGGGATGAGCTCCAGGGCCGGGACCATCAGCAGTGCGGCGATCACTACGAGAACGCCGTGCAGCATCGTGGAGTTCCGGCTGACGGCCCCCGCGTTCACGTTCGCCGAACTTCTCACGGCGACCCCCGCGACGGGCAGTCCGCCGAGGACACCGGAGACGATGTTGGCGGCGCCCTGGCCGAGCAGTTCGCGGTTCAGGTCCGAGCGTCCGACCCGGGCGCCGAGACCGGGCCGGGTGGCGACGAGCTTGTCGACGGCGACGGCGCCCAGCAGCGACTGCACGCTGCACACGAGGGTGGTCGTCAGGACGGCGGCGGCGATGCCGAGCACCGGCCCCTCGGGCAGCCCGGACAGGGAGTGGCTGCTCCAGGAGGGCAGTTCGACCCGGTCCAGGCGCAGGCCGGCGAGCGAGGCGACGGCGGTGGCCCCGGCGACGGCCACGAGCGCGGCGGGCACCTTCCGCATCAACCGCCCCGCCCTGCCCGGGACCCGCGGCCAGGCGAGCAGCAGGAACAGGGTGAGCACGCTCGTGCAGACGGCGGCCGGGTGCAGCCCGGCCAACTGGGCGGGCAGCGCGCGGACGTTGGCGAGGACCGAGCTCTGCGGGGTGCCGCCGAGGACGATGTGCAGCTGCGCCACGGCGATCGTGATGCCGATGCCGGCGAGCATGCCGTGGACGACGGCCGGGCTGACGGCGAGCGCGCTGCGGGCCACGCGCAGGCAGCCGAGGCCGAGTTGGGCCAATCCGGCGAGCGCGGTGATGGCGCAGGTGGTGCGCCATCCGTACAGGTGGATGAGGTCGGCGGTGACCACGGTGAGTCCGGCGGCCGGGCCGCTGACCTGGAGCGGGCAGCCGCCGAGCCGTCCGGCGACGAGCCCTCCGACGGCGGCGGCGACGAGGCCCGCCTGGAGGGGGGCGCCGGTGGCGAGGGCGATGCCGAGGGACAGCGGCAGGGCGATCAGGAAGACCGCGATCGCCGCGGACACATCGGCCCCCGCGACGCGGAAGCGCCGGGGCGGGAGCGGTGGCGGGCTGTGGGGCTGGTGGGAGCGCTTCTTCCGATGGGGGTCGGTGGCGCGGGTGGGGATGCAGGCTGACATGTTCCCGTCTCCTCCGGGGCAGCGCGGTCGCGGAACAGGTACTCCCCCGTCGATGGCGGGGGATCGGGTCGCGGCCGTGGGTCACGGCGTGCAGTGGCGGGATGATTCAAGGCTCGGTAAATGAACCGTAATTCAGAGTAAAGCCGAGACATTACTTTTCGCCGCATTTGGGCTAAGTGATCACCCTCATGAGTGAAGTGGTTATTTCATCGGCTTGTCGTACTTATTCCTTCTCGGTCCCATGCGATTTTGGCGGCGCTGTCGGCCTTTTCCGGCACATCACCAGAAAACGCCCTCATCGGCGTTGGCCTGAGAGAAGGAAGAAGGTGGGCGGACATGGCCGCCACCCAGAGGATCGCCGTGAGCGTCGTGGTCGCCGCGGCCTGTGCCGCGTCGCTCGCAGGCTGCGGGCTCGGCACGACCGGTGCGAAGGAAGGGGCGCACGGCCCGCAGAAGGTCAAGGCGCCGGCGGCGCCCAAGAGCGTGGTCCGTCTGATCGGCGACGGCTCCACCTCGTACACCGGGGCGCAGCCCCACCTGCCGAAGGCCCAGCGGCTCAAGCCCGGGGAGAAGCCGCCGCAGTTCGTGGTGTTCTCGTGGGACGGCGCGGGCGAGGACAGCCAGAAGTTGTTCTCCCACTTCCGCGAGGTGGCCAAGGAGAACAACGCGAAGATGACGTACTTCCTCAGCGGCGTGTACCTGCTGCCGGAGGAGAAGCGTGACCTCTACAAGCCCCCGCAGCACTCTCCGGGCCGCTCCGACATCGGTTTCAACGACGAACAGGGAATCTCCGACACCGTCAAGCAACTGCGGCTGGCGTGGCTGGAGGGCAACGAGATCGGCACCCACTTCAACGGCCACTTCTGCGGCCCCGAGGGCGGGGTCGGCCAGTGGTCCGTCGACGAGTGGAAGAGCGAGATCAACCAGGCCAAGCAGTTCGTCAAGACCTGGAAGACGAACAGCGGCATGAAGAAGGCCGCCGCGCTGCCGTTCGACTACGACAAGGAACTCGTCGGAGCCCGCACGCCCTGCCTCGAAGGACAGAAGAACTTCATGAGGGCGGCGAGCGAGATGGGCTTCCGCTACGACACCAGCGGGGTCGACAACCAGGTCTGGCCGGCGAAGAAGGACGGGCTGTGGGACCTGTCCATGCAGCTCGTGCCCTTCCCCGGCCACTCCTACGAGCAGCTGACCATGGACTACAACTTCATGGTCAACCAGTCCGGCACGCAGACCCAGGGCGACCCGGACAAGTATGCGTACTGGGGCGACCAGATGCGCGACGGGCTGCTCAAGGGCTTCGACCGGGCCTACGACGGCAACCGCGCGCCGCTGATCATCGGCAACCACTTCGAGTCCTGGAACGGCGGCACCTACATGAAGGCCGTCGAGGACGTGGTCAAGACGGTGTGCAACAAGCCCGACGTGCGCTGCGTCTCCTTCCGGCAGTTGTCCGACTGGCTGGACGCGCAGGATCCGCAGACCGTCCAGAAGCTGCGGGGTCTGAACGTCGGCGAGGCACCGAAGCAGGGCTGGGCGTCCTTCCTGTCCGGGCACCCGGCGCCGGCACCGAAGGGCGTCCCCGGGGCGCCGGCCGCCAAGCAGTGACCGCCCGCCTCCGGGTGGCCTGAGAATCGCGCTCCCGGCCCCGCCCGCCGTCCTCCCGGACGTCAGGCGGGTGCCGCGACGCGGTGCTCGCCGAGGAGGAAGCCGGGGTCGACCTGTGCCGCCAGGTCGACCCCGGTGCGCGCGTTTCCCCAGGAGGCGGCGTTCTTCAGGTGGAAGTGCACCGTCTGCCGCGTGTAGCGCTCCCAGTCGCGCAGCGCGTACGTGGCGTCGGCGGCGTCCTTCAGGACGGACAGCGCCCGCCGGTTGTCGTCCTCCAAAAGCCCGAAACCCCGCGGGCGGCCCCTCTCCGCGGCGCGCACCCAGTCCGAGTGCGCGAACGTCGTCAGCAGGTCGTCGCCCGCCTCGGCGCGCAGGAAGTCGAGGTCGTCCCGGCCCTGCACCTTGTTGCCGACGACCTTCAGGGCGACGCCGAAGTCGCGGGCGCACTCCTTGTACTGCCGGTAGACGGAGACGCCCTTCCGGGTCGGCTCGGCGACCAGGAACGTCATGTCGAACCGGGTGAACATGCCGGAGGCGAAGGAGTCGGAGCCGGCCGTCATGTCGACCACCACGTAGTCCCGGCGGCCGTCGACCAGGTGGTTCAGGAACAGCTCCACCGCTCCGGTCTTGGAGTGGTAGCAGGAGACCCCCACGTCGGAGTCCGTGAAGGGCCCGGTGACCATCAAACGGACCGTGCCGCCGTCGAGTTCCACGTCCCGCGCACAGGCCTCGTACACCGGGTTGTCCTCGCGGACCCGCACCAGACGCGAACCCTCGCCGGGCGGTGTGGTCTTGATCATCGTGTCGGCGGAGGCGATGCGCGGGTTGGTGCCGCGCAAGTAGTCCTTGATGAGGGGCAGCCGTTCGCCCATGGCGGGCAGTGCGGCAGCCTCCTCCTCGGTGAGCCCGAGGGCCGGGCCCAGATGCTGGTTGATGTCGGCGTCGACCGCGACCACCGGCGCCGCGACCGACGCGAGATGACGCACGAAGAGGGAGGACAGCGTTGTCTTGCCGCTGCCGCCCTTTCCCACGAAGGCAATTTTCATGGTCACGAAGAGTAGCTTTCCGTTGGCGCTGAGTGACATGGGTGCGTGAAGAAGACCACTCCTTCGTGGGGCGGGCGCCGGGATGCGTAGTGTCGTACTCATGAGTACGACAGACGCGAAAGTCGATCCGCTCGCGGCCCTGGGCTCCCTGCCCGGCGTGGCCGACTCCGTCGAGTCCGTGCGCAAGGCCGTGGACCGGGTCTACGGACACCGGATCATGCGCCGCCGCAGCAACCAGATCACCGCGGAGGCCGCACTGCGCGGAGCGCGGGGTTCGGCGGCGCTCTCCGGTGCCGACTGGGCGCTGGAGGAGGTCCGCCGCCGCACCGACTTCAGCGGTGACGAGGAGGCGCGCGTGGTGGGCGCCGCCCTGCGGCTGACGGCGGAGGCCGGCCAACTGCTGTCCATCTGGCGGCAGTCACCGCTGCGGGTCCTCGCGCGGCTGCACCTGGTGGCCGCCGGGAACAACCGCGACGAGACCGGCCGCCCGCGTCGCCGGGGTGAACCGGTCGACGAACCGCTCGTCGAACTGCCGCTGCCCGACGCCGCCGAGGTCTCCGGCCGGCTGGAGGGACTGTCGGAACTGGTCGTCGCGGGCAGTGCCGCGCCGGCCCTGGTGACGGCCGCCGTCGTGCACGGCGAGATCCTGGCGCTGCGCCCCTTCGCCGACCACAACGGCCTCGTCGCGCGCACGGCCGAGCGCATCGTCCTGGTGGGCAGCGGACTCGACCCGAAGTCGGTCTGCGCCGCCGAGGTGGGCCACGCCGAACTCGGCCGCGCCGACTACCTCAAGGCCCTCGACGGCTACGTCTCCGGTGCGCCCGAGGGCATGGCGTCCTGGATCTCGCACTGCGGCCGTGCGGTCGAGCTGGGCGCACGCGAGTCGACGGCGGTGTGCGAGGCGCTCCAGCGCGGAGCCGCGTGACGCACGCGACGGCCCGCCCACGCCCGCGTGCGCGGTGAACTCCCCACAAAAATGCGGCGGTACGAGTTCTCGTACCGCCGCTGGCACGTCCACCGGGTTACCAGGCGTCCTCGGAATATTGCCCATCAGGTGGGAAACCTCGTCCCGTTACCTGGTGCGGCTGGCCCGTAATCGACGGGTCGACGTCGCGTGGGTGCCCTGTGTCGGTGCTCGGTCCGTGGGGCCGGATGCGTACAGAAGGGTCGTCCTCTCGGATGTCCCTCGGTCTCGCGGGCCGCTGATTCCTTTGTACTCCCGGCGGCGGGCAAGCGAAAGCCCTGACCGCACTTCTTTACTTTTCGCCACGAAAAGGGTCAAAAGGCTCTTCGAAGTGCCGTGCCCCTGCGGGGCGTTGACGTCGGAAGCCGGGCGAGCCGCAGGTCAGACGGCCGCGGCCCGGCGACGGCTCGCGTACCAGACGAGTCCCGCGGTGGCCGCCGCGGCGCCTATGGCGGCCACCGCCGCGAGCGCCGGACGCTGCGGCACGGAGAACGCGGGCAGCCGCTGCTTGAGCCGTACCGGCTTGTGGAAGTCGAGAACCGGCCACCCGCGCGTACCGGCCTCGCGGCGCAGGGTCCGGTCGGGGTTCACCACGTGCGGGTGGCCCACCGACTCCAGCATCGGCACGTCGGTGATCGAGTCGCTGTACGCGTAGCAGCGGGCGAGGTCGTACCCCTCCGAGGCGGCCAGCTCCTTGACGGCCTCGGCCTTGGTGGGCCCGTAGGCGTAGTACTCCACCTCCCCGGTGAAGCAGCCGTCGGCCCCGACCACCATGCGGGTCGCCACCACGCGGTCGGCGCCCAGGAGTTCACCGATCGGCTCGACCACCTCGGCACCGGACGTCGACACGATGACGACGTCGCGGCCGGCGGTGTGGTGCTCCTCGATGAGGGACGCGGCCTCGTCGTAGATGATCGGGTCGATGAGGTCGTGCAGCGTCTCGGCGACGATCTCCTTGACCTGCTGGACGTTCCAGCCGCGGCACAGCGCGGACAGGTACGCGCGCATGCGCTCCATCTGGTCGTGGTCGGCGCCGCCCGCCAGGAAGACGAACTGCGCGTACGCGGTCCGCAGTACGGCCCGGCGGTTGATCAGGCCGCCTTGGTAGAAGGACTTGCTGAAGGTGAGCGTGCTCGACTTCGCAATGACCGTCTTGTCCAGGTCGAAGAACGCCGCTGTGCGGGGCAAGGAGTGGTTTTCCACGACCCCGAGCATAGGGGCAGCCCATTCGGCGTAAGGTGTGGCGCGTGGGTTTGCCTGAGAGGTCTCTCGGGTACACCATGGAAGTCACGGATCGTTCGCGACCGTGCTAACCCGGCCCGACTCCTCCCCCCCCGAGTCGGCCGTGGGGACGACCCCCGCTCTCCCCCCCGGCGGGGGTCGTCGCATGTCCGGGTGGGTTTTTCCCCTTCTTTTCGCGGTTGATCCGCGTCCTCGCGGCCCTGGTTGCCGTGGCCTCGTCGCGCCCTCGATTCGTCACCGAGGGTAGTCATGGCGACGCTCTCCGGAAGATTTCCCGAAGTCCGCAGGGGTGCGTCCGAAACTCGTTGCGCGAGTCACCGATGAGGGTGGCGGCGATATTCACAGCCTTCGAGTTGTCCACAGTTTTCGACCAAGATCCACGGGATTTCCCCGATCCCCGCATGGTGATTCCAGCAGGTCCCGGACGGGGCGGCGGTCGCCGACCGGACTCCCGTGGACCGGGCCTGCTCGCACCACCCGAATCCGCCCAGCAGAAAAGTGGAAAGCCCGCCGGTATTCGCGCGGCGGGAGGCCCTGGTGTTCCGGGTCTCCCGAAGCGCGGGCGGTTCCGGAACCCGGCCCGACCAGCGTCGCAGGGCGAGCCGGCGCCGGTCGGCGGGCCACGACGGAGGAGGGGTGCGCGCCGGACGAACAGGTCGGCGGACAAAGGCAGTTCCGCGAAAACCGTCGGTGCGGAAAGCGCCGCATCGGGCTCGCGCAATTCACCCGAGGAATCACAGAAATGGGGGACACACATCATGGCCGGAGCCATCACGGAGGAACCTCCGCCCGCCGCCCGGGGGCGCCAGGGCAAACCGCTGATCGTCACCGAGGACGCGGTGCTCCTCGACGACCTGCTCCGCCTTTGCGCGGCGGCCGGAGCCACACCGGAGGTGCACCACGGTCCACCCGGGCCGGGCGGCCGCTGGGACGGCGCACCGCTCGTCCTGGTCGGTGACGACGCGGCACGGCGCGTCCGGGGCGCGCCGCGCCGACCGGGCGTGGTGCTGGTCGGCCGCGACCAGGACGATCCGGGCGTCTGGCGGCGCGCCGTCGAGATCGGCGCCGACCACGTCCTGATGCTGCCGGACGGCGAACAGTGGCTCATCGACCGCATCGCGGACGTGGCCGAGGGCGTCGGCCGTCCCGCGCTGACCGTCGGAGTCATCGGCGGGCGCGGCGGAGCGGGTGCGTCGACCCTGGCCTGCGCGCTGGCGGTGACCGCGGCCCACGAGGGGCTGCGCACGCTGCTGGTGGACGCGGATCCATTGGGCGGCGGACTCGACGTCCTGCTCGGCGGGGAGGCGGTGGAAGGGCTGCGCTGGCCCGCGTTCGCGGCCTCGCGCGGCAGGGTCGGCGGCGGCGCCCTGGAGGAGTCCCTGCCGGAGCTGCACTCCCTGCGCGTCCTCAGCTGGGACCGCGGCGACCGCGTGGCGGTGCCGCCGCAGGCCGTACGGGCGGTGCTCGCCGCCGCGCGACGACGCGGCGGGGCCGTCGTGGTCGATCTGCCGCGGCGCCTCGACGAGGGCGTCGCCGAGGTCCTCGCCCAGTTGGACCTGGGAATTCTGGTGGTGCCCGCCGAACTGCGCGCGGTGGCGGCCGCGAGCAGGGTCTCGTCGGCGGTCGGCATGGTTCTGCGCGACCTGCGGGTGGCGGTCCGGGGCCCGTACGAGCCGGGTCTGGACGAGCGCGAGGTGGCCCGGCTGCTGGGGCTGCCCCTGGTGGGTGAGGTGCCGCCGGACCCGGGGCTGCCGCGGCAGGTCGCCGGTCGGACACCGCCCGGTGCGGGGCGCGGACCACTGGCCCGCTTCTGCACGACGTTCTGGGAGCGGGCACTCGTCGAGGCGGCGGACGCGTGAACGGCGACCACGGCGTGGGACGGGCGGGCGCTGCGGCTGCACCGCTCGGAACGAGTGCCGTCGGAGGGGAAGCGCCCTACGGATACCCGGCCCCGTCTGCCGGACGACCGGGCTCCGCGCCCGGCGCCGTGTCACCGGGCGGGCCCGGCAGCGGGGCCGAGGGCACCGTCGCCGACACCGATGCGGTGGTGGGGCTGCTGGACGGGGTGCGTCGCAGGCTGGCCGAGAGCGGGGCGGAGCCCACGCCCGCGCGAGTGGCACAGGCTCTGCGTCAGCAGGGACGGGTGCTCGGCGACGCCGAAGTACTGCGTACCGCCGCCCAGTTGCGTTCCGAACTGGTGGGCAGCGGTCCGCTGGACCCCCTGCTCGCCGATCCGTCGGTCACGGACGTCCTGGTCTCCGCTCCCGACCGGGTGTGGGTGGACCGGGGCGGTGGCCTGGAGCCGTCGCCGGTCCGGTTCACCGACGCGGCGGCCGTGCGGCGACTCGCGCAGCGGCTGGCGGCGGTCGCGGGCCGCCGTCTCGACGACGCCCGGCCCTGGGTGGACGCCCGGCTGCCCGACGGCACGCGTCTGCACGCGGTGCTTCCGCCGGTGGCCGTCGGGTGCACGTGTCTGTCCCTGCGGGTCGTCCGGCCGAGGGCCTTCACGCTCGGCGAACTGGTGGCGGCAGGGACCGTGCCGCCGGGCGGTGACCGGCTGCTGCGGGCGCTCCTTCGGGCACGGCTGTCCTTCATCGTCAGCGGTGGCACGGGGACCGGGAAGACCACCCTGCTCAGCGCCCTGCTGGGGCTGGTCGGCGGGGACGAGCGGATCGTGCTCGCCGAGGACTCCGCGGAACTGCGGCCGGACCATCCGCACGTCGTGCGGCTGGAGGCCAGACCCGCCAACCAGGAGGGCGCGGGCCTGGTCACCCTGGAGGACCTGGTGCGGCAGGCACTGCGGATGCGCCCGGACCGGCTGGTCGTGGGCGAGGTGCGCGGGCCCGAGGTCGTCCACCTGCTGGCAGCGCTGAACACCGGCCACGAGGGCGGCTGCGGCACCGTCCACGCCAACGCGGCGGCCGACGTGCCGGCCCGGCTTGAGGCGCTGGGAACCGCGGCCGGGCTGGACAGGGCGGCCCTGCACAGCCAGTTGGCGGCGGCGCTCTCGGTGGTGCTGCACCTGGTGCGCGACCGTACCGGGCGCCGGAGGATCGCCGAGGTCCATGTGCTGGAGCGGGACCCGGCCGGGCTGGTGCGCACGGTGCCGGCGCTGCGCTGGGGTCCCGGAGCGTTCGTGCGCGAACGGGGCTGGGACCGGTTGCGGGCGCTGCTGGGTGAACGGGGCGAAGCGCCGCCGGAGGAGGAGCACCGGGCGGACATCGCAAGGGAGTTGGGACGCGCGTACGGGCTCCCGGCGGGGCCGACACCGACGGTCGCTCCGTACGGGGCGGCGCCCCCGGGTGGCACGGAAGTCCCGAGCGTGGCGGCCCCGAGCGCGGGCGTCACCGGGTCGGCGGCAACGGGCACGGCGGCGACGGGCACGGCGGCCGTGCACAGGCGGGAGGAACGGTGGTCGGGATGACCGGAGGGGGAAGCGGGACCGGGCAGGCGCTGGGCGCGGTGCTGCTGTGCGGCGGAGCGGCGGTGTGGCTGGTGGGCGGTCGCCGGTCGGGTGCGCGCCGGGCGCAACTGCTGCTCGCGGGCGGTGGTGTCGTCGGCGCGGGGCCCCCGGGCTGGGAGCGCGTCGGCGGCGAACTGCACCGGCTGAGGGCGAGGTTGCGGCCCGAGTGGTGGGCCCTGGCGGCCGGGCTGGTCCTCGCGGTGCTGGGCACCTCGGTGGTGCCGGCGGTGGCGGGCGCGGCCGTGGTGCCGGTGCTGCGCCGGGCACGGCTGGCGCGCTGCGCGCGACGGGCCGGGGAGGCCCGGGGCGAGGCGGTGATCGTCCTGTGCGGTGCCGTCGCCGGGGAGGTCCGGGCGGGACGGCAGCCGGGCGAGGCGCTGTTGGCCGCCGCGCGGGACTCCGGCGGCCTGGGCGGCGGGTCGGCGGCGGTGCTGGCGGCGGCGCGGTTCGGCGGGGACGTTCCCGGGGCGCTCGCGGTGGCCGCCGAGGAACCGGGGGCCGACGGCCTGCTGGGGCTCGCGGCGTGCTGGCGGGTGGCGGTCGACCGGGGCGCCGGGCTGGCGGACGGGCTGGACAGGCTCGAAGGCGCCCTGCGTGCGGAGCGGGACCAACATGCCGATCTCAGGGCGCAGTTGGCGTCCGCCCGAGCCACGGCGGTGATGCTCGCGGGCCTGCCGAGTGTGGGACTGCTCCTCGGGACGGCCATGGGCGCCGACCCCCTGCACGTGCTGCTGCACACCGGCGCGGGTCTGGGGTGCCTGGTGGCGGGTGGGGTGTTCGAGGGCCTGGGGCTGTGGTGGGCCCTGCGGATCGTCAGAGGAGCGGAGGCGCTGTGAACGCGGAAGTTGTCCACAGGCTGGGGGAGGCCGTGGGGATTGCCGGGCTGAGCGGACTGCTCGTGCGGCGGACGGTGTCCGCCCGCCGCGCGCAGGTTGCCCGCCGGCGCCTGACCGGGCTGCTGGCGGCCCCGGCACCCGTGGCCCGGACGCGGCTCGCCCTGCCGGTCGGCAGGCTCCGGCGGTGGTTACCCGCCCTGGGGATCGTGGTGGCGGGGTGGGTGCTCGTCGGAGGAATCGTCGGTGCCGGACTCGGCCTGGTCGTCGCAGCGGGGCTGTGGAGATGGCGGCTGCGACAGACGGCCGCGGTGCCCGAGCCCGAGTTCGACGCGGCGCATGCCGGGCGTCAACTCCCGCTGGCGGCAGACCTGCTGGCGGCGTGCATCGCGGCGGGAGCGGGCACGGTGGCCGCCGCACGGGCGGTGGGTGAGGCCCTGGGCGGTCCCGTGGGTGACCGGTTGGCGCACGGAGCTGCCGAGGCTCGGCTCGGCGGTGCCCCGGCCGACGCCTGGCGCGGACTGGCCGTGCTGCCGGGCGCCGCCGGCCTGGCGCGGCTGTTGGAGCGGGCGGACGAGTCCGGCGTACCGGCCGTCGCACCGGTGGCGCGGCTCGCGGCGGATGCCCGCGCCGAGTGGGTGCGTGCGGCGACGACGAGGGCCCGCCGTGCGGCCGTCATGGTCACCGCCCCGGTCGGCCTGTGCTTCCTGCCCGCGTTCATCGCCGTCGGCGTGCTGCCCGTGGTGATCGGCCTGGCGGGCGGCGTGCTGGGAGGGGGTGGGGGCTGAGCGGGCGGAGGCACGGCCCGTCGCGTCGGGGGTGCGGCGCGCGGCGCGGGCGGGACACGGACAGGTCATGGACGAGAACGACGACGAGAACGAGGCGAGGAGCGACAGGACATGAAGATCACGGGGTTCGAGAAGTACGGGACGGTTCGGGAACGGCTGTGGGCGTTGCGACGCGTGCGACGGTTGCGGCCCTGGCGGCGTGCGGACGCCGGGATGGTCACCTCCGAGTACGCCATGGGCATCGTGGCGGCGGTGGCGTTCGCGGTGCTGCTCTACCAGGTGGTGACGAGCGGGCAGGTCAAGACGGAACTCCAGGAGATCGTGAAACGGGCGCTCAGTGCGCGGATGTGAGCGGGAGCCGCGGAGGGGACAGGGCGGGCGAACAGGGCCACGCCCGCGAACGGTTCCGGCGACAGGCCGTGGTTGGCGGCGCCAACGGCTCGGTGCGGACGGCGGGTTCGTGACCGCGGAGTCGGCCGCCGTCCTCCCCGTGCTGGTGCTGTTCGCCATGGCGTTGGTGTGGGGGCTGTTGGCGGTGGGCGCGCAGTTGCAGTGCGTCGACGCCGCGCGGACGGGAGCGAGGGCGGCCGCCCGGCAGGACCCGGCAGACGCCGTCGTGCAGGTGACCCGCGAGGCGGCACCGAAGGGCGCCACGGTCACCGTCAGCCGCGGGGAGGGGCAGGTGCGGGTGGTCGTCGTGGCGCGACCGCCGGGGCTGGGCGGGCTGCCGTTCGACCTCCGGGAGGAGGCCGTCGCGGCGGCGGAGGAGACGCAGGGCGGCACGACGGTGGCGTCCGTCGAGGAAGGGAGTGGGGCGGAGGGGCTGGGTGGGGTGACGGGTGACGACCAACGGCAGCCGCCACGGCGCGAGTTGACGGCGGGGCGGGACGCCGACGCCCACAGTGGGCGGGAGAGTCGGGAGAGTGCGGAGCGGTGAACGAGGGAGAGAGGGGTGCGGAGAGGGTCAACCGGGCGGGGTGGAAGGGGTGTTGGCGGCGTTGGACCGGCGGCGGGGGCGGGGGTGACCGGGGTTCCGCGACCGTCTGGAGTGTGGGGGCGATCGCCGTGCTGTGCGTGGTGTTCGGGGTCCTGCTCGCGGCGGGGCAGGCGGTCGTGGCGCGTCACCGTGCCGCCGGCGGGGCCGACCTGGCCGCGCTGACCGCCGCCGACCACTGGGCGGACGGGAGTCCCGAGGCCTGTGCGCGGGCCGGACGGCTGGCCCGGGAACAGGGCGTACGGCTCGTGCGGTGCGTGGTCGTCGGGGAGATCTCGGACGTCACCGCGAGCGCGGGACAGGGACCGTTCGCGGCGGAGGTGCGGGCGCGGGCGGGGCCGCCCGGGTGAGGGCGGGCCCGCGGGCGCGTCGGCCCGGTGCGTACGGGGACGGGGACGGCCGAGCGCCCTCTGCCTCTGCCGCCCTCGACGCTGGCTGCCGCGCCCACCCGCCGGTCAGGAAAGGGGAGTTGGTGCCGGGTTGTCGCTTCCTTCCGGCTCGGCCGGATCCTCGGGGCGCTTCGGATCCTCCGGGCTGCCCAGGTCCTGGGGAGCGTCCCGCAGCAGGACCGTGAGGAGGCGGACGGCGCCGCGTTTGTGCAGGGGCTCGTTGCCGTTGCCGCACTTGGGCGACTGGATGCACGAGGGGCAGCCGGCGTCGCACTCGCAGGAGGCGATGGCCTCGCGGGTGGCGGTGAGCCACTCGCGGGCGGTGTGGAAGGCGCGTTCGGCGAAGCCCGCCCCGCCGGGGTGGCCGTCGTAGACGAAGACCGTCGGAAGGAGGGTGTCGGGGTGCAGGGGGACGGAGACGCCGCCGATGTCCCAGCGGTCGCAGGTGGCGAAGAGCGGCAGCATGCCGATCGAGGCGTGCTCCGCGGCGTGCAGGGCGCCGCCGAGGATCTCCGGGTTGACGCGTGCGGCGTCGAGCTGGTCCTCGGTGACCGTCCACCACACGGCGCGGGTGCGCAGGGTCCTGGGCGGCAGGTCGAGCTTCGTCTCGCCCAGCACCTCGCCGGTCATGACCCGGCGGCGCAGGAAGGAGACGACCTGGTTGGTGACCTCGACGGAGCCGTAGCAGAGACGGCCGTCGCCCCAGGGGATCTCGACGTCGGTCTCCAGGACGGAGATCGCCGTGGTGTCGCGGGCGGCCGTCGAGTAGGGCGGGGAGGCCTCCTCGACGAGGGCGACGGAATCCTCCAGGTCCAGGGAGCGCACCAGGTAGGTGCGGCCCTGGTGGAGGTGGACGGCACCCTCGTGGACGGTCGCGTGGGCGGCCTCCTCGTCGACGGTGCCGAGCAGCCGTCCCGTACCGGCCTCGACGATCTGCACCGGGCGTCCGCCGCCGCCGCGGATGTCGGTGAGGTCGGCGGCGCGTTCGCGGCGGGTCCAGTGCCAGGCCTTCGTCCGGCGGCGCAGCAGCTTCGCGGCCTCCAGCTGCGGCAGCAGTTCGGCGCAGGCCGGCCCGAACAGGGCGAGGTCGTCGTCGGTCAGGGGCAGCTCGGCCGCGGCGGCGCAGAGGTGGGGGGCCAGGACGTAGGGGTTGTCCGGGTCGAGGACGGTGGATTCCACCGGTTGGTCGAACAGGGCCTCGGGATGATGGACGAGGAAGGTGTCCAGCGGGTCGTCGCGGGCGACGAGGACCGCGAGGGCGCCCTGGCCGGAGCGTCCGGCGCGGCCGGCCTGCTGCCACAGGGAGGCACGGGTGCCGGGATAGCCGGCGATGACCACGGCGTCGAGGCCGGAGACGTCGACGCCGAGTTCGAGGGCGGTGGTGGCGGCGAGGCCGAGGAGTTCGCCGGAGTGCAGGGCGCGTTCGAGGGCGCGGCGTTCCTCGGGGAGGTAGCCGCCCCGGTAGGCGGCGACGCGCCGGGGGAGCGAGCGGTCGATCTCGGCGAGGCGTTCCTTGGCGATCACCGAGATCAGCTCGGCGCCGCGCCGGGACCGTACGAAGGCGATGGACCGCACGCCCTGGACGGTCAGGTCGGTGAGGAGGTCGGCGGTCTCGGCGGTGGCGGTGCGGCGCACCGGGGCGCCCTTCTCGCCGTGCAGCTCGGTGAGCGGGGGTTCCCAGAGGGCGAAGACCAGCTCACCGCGCGGTGAGGCGTCCTCGGCGACCTCCGCGACGGGCAGGCCGGTGAGCCGGCGGGCGGCGACGGCGGGCTCCGCGGCGGTCGCCGAGGCCAGCAGGAACACGGGCGACGCGCCGTAGCGCGCGCACAGTCTGCGCAGCCGGCGCAGCACCTGGGCGACGTGCGAGCCGAAGACGCCGCGGTAGGTGTGGCACTCGTCGACGACGACGTACTTCAGGGCGCGCAGGAAGGACGACCAGCGGGCGTGGGAGGGGAGGATGCCGCGGTGCAGCATGTCGGGGTTCGTGAGGACGTAGGTGGCGTACTGGCGAACCCACTCGCGTTCCTCGAACGGCGTGTCGCCGTCGTACACGGCGGTTCGCACGGAGTTTCCCAGCGGCCGGGAGAGGTCCTTCACGGCACGGCACTGGTCGGCCGCGAGCGCCTTCGTCGGGGCGAGGTAGAGGGCGGTGGCGCCGCGGCCGTTGGGTGCCTCGGAACCCTCCAGGAGGCGCGAGAGCACGGGCACGAGGTAGCCCAGGGACTTGCCGGAGGCGGTGCCCGTGGAGACGACGACGGACTCGCCGTCGAGCGCGTGCTCGGCAGCGCGTGCCTGGTGGGCCCAGGGATGCTCGATCCCGGCGGCCTGTACCGCGGCGACGACCTCGGGACGGATCCGGTCCGGCCAGACGGCATGACGGCCCGCACGCGGGGGCAAGTGCTCCGTATGAGTGATGCGCGAAGCCCTGCCCGGCCCCGAGGCGAGACGGTCCAGAACCGTGCCGGGGGCGGGGCGGGAGGCGTTGTCCGTCGGGGGTCGATCGGACCGGTGATTTATGGCCATCGGCATCGAGTGTGTCACCGGCGTGACGGACAATGGGTCCAAGGCGTCGTGCACGCCTGCCGGTAAGTGATTGAATGCCAACGCGGCTGGCGAACCGTCCCGGGGGATCAAGCCGAGGTGTCCCGAGGGGCGACCGCTCGATAGCAAGGTGCTGGAGGATCCGTGGACCTGTCCCTGTCGACCGAGACCATCGGCGATCGCACGATCGTCAGGGTCGGTGGCGAAATCGACGTGTATACCGCGCCCAAACTGCGCGAGCAGCTTGTTGAACTGGTGAACGACGGGAGTTTTCACCTCGTCGTCGACATGGAGGGCGTGGACTTCCTCGACTCCACCGGTCTCGGCGTGCTGGTCGGCGGTCTGAAGCGTGTCCGTGCCCATGAGGGCTCGCTGCGCCTGGTCTGCAACCAGGAGCGCATTCTCAAGATCTTCCGTATCACCGGCCTCACCAAGGTGTTCCCGATCCACACCTCGGTCGAGGAAGCGGTGGCGGCCACCGACTGACAGCCGGACCGGGCCGTGGGTCCGGACCGGAGTACTTCCTGCGGGGGTCCGGGCGTTCGGCGGCTCGGCCCCCCGACAGCACGCCCTTAGTTCCGAGGGGGACGCATGGCCACCGTTGAGCTCCGCTTCAGCGCGCTTCCCGAGCACGTCAGGACCGCCCGTCTGGTGGCGGCAGCGGTGGCGCGCCGTGCCGGAGTGGACGAGGCCGTACTCGACGAGGTCAGACTCGCGGTCGGCGAGGCCTGCACCCGTGCCGTCGGACTGCACCAGGGCAGCGGGATCTCGGCACCCGTGCTGGTGCAGCTGATCGAGGAGGAGAAGCAGTTCTCCATCGAGGTCGGCGACGAGGCCCCGCGCGCTGCGCCGGGCGACCGTGCTCCAGGAGGTGCCTCGGAGGATCTGGACGCCGAGGCCGAGGACGACGAGATGGGACTCGCCGTGATCAGCGGTCTCGTCGACGACGTGGAGGTCACGGCCGGCGAGCACGGCGGCCTGATCCGCATGACCTGGCCCACCGCCGCTCCGATCCAGGCGACCCTGCTGTCCTGAGCCCGCTGCCGTCCGCAGCCCCGCGATCCTGATGACCGCCCGGCGGTTCTGAGCCGCACCGCTTGTCGGCGTCCCGCGGACCTGTTGTTCACCCGAAGGGCCCCACGCACGCCGTGGGGCCCTTCGGCGTGTCCTGGGGCCGCCCGGTCCGCGCCGGTTCACGGTTACCGCCCGGCAGCCGACCCTTTTCGTGAATTCCTTCACGATCGATCGGGGTCCGGGGCACCGGACAGGTAATTCACACACCAAAGGCATTAGCGGCAGGTGTGGGTGGGGACGGGCGGTGGCGGGTGGGCGGCGGGAAAAGGGTGGGGAATTGATCTATGGGCGACCGTATTCTGATCTTCGGCAGAATTGGGTAACCGGTGGATCGCCCATGCGCCAGGGGCATTACCGATTTCCGGGCCGGATGATCTCCGAATCCTCTCCGCGATCATTGCCTGTCGGCGGCGAAGATTAATTCCGCTTGCAGCGCTCTGTTTTGATCAGGTTCGGAAACCTAGAATCCGTCCACGTCTTGAGCTCAGTCCAAGCGTCAAGGAGGACGAATGGCGGGGCTTTCTACCCCTCATCAGTTGGGCCGTCCCTCACCCCTCGCAGCCGCGGTCCTGACCGACGACAACCGGCTCATCGTGATCGTCATCGGCGTGGTCGCCCTGGCGGCACTTGCCCTGGCGGCCGTCCTGGTGCGCCAGGTGCTCGCCGCGGACGAGGGCACCGAGAGCATGAAACGGATCGCCGCGGCGGTCCAGGAAGGCGCGAACGCTTATCTGGCCAGGCAGTTGCGCACGCTCGGTGTATTCGCCGTCGCCGTGTTCTTCCTGTTGTCCCTGCTGCCCGCCGACGACTGGAATCAGCGGATCGGGCGGTCGGTGTTCTTCCTTGTCGGGGCGCTCTTCTCGGCCGGGACCGGATATATCGGCATGTGGCTCGCGGTGCGCAGCAATGTGCGGGTGGCCGCCGCGGCCAGGGAAGCGACCTCCGCGACCGCGACGGGCGATACGGCGTCCGGTCCGGACGGGGGCGACGGTGAATTGGATCTCCCGGCCGGTGCCGGTCCCGCCGGTTCTGTCGCCGCCTCGCACAAAGCAATGAAGATCGCTTTTCGTACGGGCGGCGTCGTCGGCATGTTCACGGTGGGGCTCGGCCTGCTGGGCGCCTCCTGCGTCGTGCTGGTCTACGCGGCGGACGCGCCCAAGGTGCTGGAGGGCTTCGGCCTCGGTGCCGCCCTGATCGCGATGTTCATGCGTGTCGGCGGAGGCATCTTCACCAAGGCCGCGGATGTCGGCGCGGACCTGGTCGGCAAGGTGGAGCAGGGCATCCCCGAGGACGATCCGCGCAACGCCGCGACCATCGCGGACAACGTGGGCGACAACGTCGGCGACTGCGCGGGCATGGCGGCGGACCTGTTCGAGTCGTACGCCGTCACCCTGGTGGCCGCACTGATCCTCGGAAAGGCGGCGTTCGGCGACGCGGGGCTCGCCTTCCCGCTGATCGTGCCCGCCATCGGGGTCGTCACCGCGATGATCGGCATCTTCGCGGTGGTACCCCGGGCCACGGACCGCAGCGGCATGAGCGCCATCAACCGCGGATTCTTCGTCTCCGCCGTGATCTCGCTCGTCCTGGTGGCGGTGGCCGTCTTCGTCTATCTGCCGTCCTCGTACGGGGACCTCGACGGGGTGAGCGACGCGGCCGTGCTGGCGAAGGGCGGCGACCCGCGCGTCCTCGCGGTGACCGCCGTGGCCATCGGGATCGTGCTGGCCGCGCTCATCCAGCAGCTGACCGGCTACTTCACGGAGACCACCCGGCGCCCGGTGCGCGACATCGGCAGGACGTCGCTCACCGGCCCCGCCACGGTCGTCCTCGCCGGTATCTCCGTGGGCCTCGAATCGGCCGTCTACACCGCGCTGTTGATCGGACTCGGGGTGTACGGGGCGTTCCTGCTGGGCGGTACCAGCATCATGCTGGCGCTCTTCGCGGTGGCGCTGGCCGGCACCGGGCTGCTCACCACGGTCGGCGTCATCGTCGCCATGGACACGTTCGGACCGGTCTCCGACAACGCGCAGGGCATCGCGGAGATGTCCGGCGACGTCGAGGGGGAGGGCGCCCAGGTCCTCACCAACCTGGACGCCGTGGGCAACACCACGAAGGCCATCACCAAGGGCATCGCGATCGCCACCGCCGTGCTCGCCGCGTCGGCGCTGTTCGGTTCGTACCGGGACGCGATCACGACCGGCGCGCACGACGTGGGCGAGAAGCTGTCCGGGCCGGGCGCTCCGCTGAGTCTGATGATGGACATCTCGCAGCCGAACAACCTCGTCGGCCTGATCGCGGGTGCCGCGGTCGTCTTCCTCTTCTCGGGGCTGGCGATCAACGCCGTTTCGCGGTCGGCGGGTTCGGTGGTGTTCGAGGTGCGGCGGCAGTTCCGCGAGCGGCCCGGGATCATGGACTACACGGAGCAGCCGGAGTACGGCAAGGTCGTCGACATCTGTACGCGGGACGCGCTGCGGGAGCTGACCACTCCAGGTCTGCTGGCCGTCCTCGCGCCCGTCTTCGTCGGGTTCACGCTCGGCGTCGGCGCCCTCGGTGCGTACCTCGCGGGTGCCATCGGCACCGGCACCCTGATGGCCGTCTTCCTCGCCAACTCCGGTGGCGCGTGGGACAACGCCAAGAAGCTCGTCGAGGACGGCCACCACGGCGGCAAGGGCAGCGAGGCCCACGCGGCGACCGTCATCGGCGACACCGTGGGCGACCCCTTCAAGGACACCGCCGGGCCGGCCATCAACCCGCTGCTCAAGGTGATGAACCTGGTGTCCCTGCTGATCGCCCCCGCCGTCATCAAGTTCAGCTACGGGGACGACAGGAACGTCGGTGTGCGGGTACTCGTCGCGGTGCTCGCGCTCGTCGTGATCGTGGGCGCCGTCTACGTCTCCAAGCGGCGCGGGATCACCGTGGGCGACGACGACGAGGAGACGGCCGGGACCGCCAAGTCGGCCGAGGAGGCGGTGGTTTCGTAGCCGGCGAACCCACGTGGCACCTCAACTGGTGGGCGGACAGAGTCGTTTGACGCTCTGTCCGCCCTTCGCGCGCCTACTCGGCCTGCCGACCGTGAGCCTTCTCTCGCTTGGTGCAAATGGCTTCATAAATCACTTAACGGACGTTCGCCGTGCGGCGTTCCCGCCTCCGGCGTGTAAGTTCCGGGGCCGAGAGCCATGGAAGGGACCAACCCGGTGAACAAGAAGCTCGCGGCCGCACTGTCCGGCGGTGCGGTACTGGTACTGGCGCTGACGGGATGCAGCAGCAGCGACGACAGCAACGACGAACTGGACGCCTGGGCCAAGCAGGTGTGCGACTCGCTGCAGACGCAGGCCAAGAAGATCGAGGCCGCCAACGCCTCGATCCAGAAGGAGACCTCGGACGACAGCGCTCCGGAGGACGTCCGGAAGACGGACGCCCAGGCCTTCCAGGACATGTCCGACGCCTACAAGGCGATCGGCGCCGCCGTCACCAAGGCGGGGCCGCCGAACGTGGACGACGGCAAGCAGAAGCAGCAGGCCGCCGTGAAGGAGCTCAACGAGATCTCCGCCTCGTACGCGTCGCTGAAGAAGCAGGTCGACGCTCTCAACACGAAGGACCAGGCGAAGTTCGCCGACGGCCTCAAGGACATCGCCACCTCCCTCAACAAGCTGAGCCAGAACGGCAACGACGCGCTGAAGGCGCTGGAGGAGGGCGACGTCGGCAAGGCGATGGCCAAGCAGGAGAGCTGCAAGTCCGCCTCCGCCACGCCGTCCGCCGACGCCTCGGCCACCGCGGGCTGACCCGGCGGCAGGTCGGCTTCCCCTCCGTTCGGTCTCCGGCCGGTCTCCGGTCCTCCTCCGGTCCGTCTCCCGTCCGTCGTCGGGGGGCCAGCGCCGCCGTCACGCCGCGTTCCTGTACGCGGACGCGTGCGGGCGGCCCCCGGGCGGAGACAATGGGGGAGTGAGTAACTCCAGCCTGCCCGCCCTGCCCGCCGCCGACCGGCCGGACGTCGCCGCGGCCCTCCGCGACGCCCTCCTCGGCGCCTCCTTCACCGCCGACGGACTGCTCGATCTCCTGGGGGCACCCGCGTACGCGGCGCTGGCCCGCAGCGAGACCGTGCCGGCGCTGCGCGCGACCCGTGGGGACACGCCGCTGGAGATGCTGGTCCGGCTGTTCCTGCTCCAGCAGCCCGTGCCGTACGCGCGCGTGGCAGGCGTTCTGCCGGTCGACCTGTGCCTGGAGACCGGCTGGCTGACGGCCGCGGGCGACGAGGTAGCCGCCGCCGTGGACGTCCGCCCGTACGGCGGGACCGACGGCGAGGACTGGTTCGTCGTCTCCGACCTGGGCTGCTCTGTCGGCGGGGCCGGCGGGGTCGCCCGCCGGGACGAGGGAGTGGTGCTCGGGGTGGGCGGGGCGTCGACCACGCTGTCGGGCATCACCGTCCGTACGCCCGTCGGATCGGCGCTCGACCTCGGCACCGGTTCGGGCATTCAGGCGCTGCACGCCGCCCAGCACGCCACGCGCGTGACGGCCACCGACATCAACCCCCGTGCCCTGCACGTCACCGCGCTGACGTTCGCCCTGTCCGGCGCCCCGGCCCCCGCACTGTTCGAGGGTTCCCTGTTCGAGCCGGTGCCCGAGGGCGAGACGTACGACCTGATCGTCTCGAACCCGCCGTTCGTGATCTCACCGGGTGCCCGGCTCACCTACCGGGACGGCGGGATGGGCGGGGACGATCTGTGCCGCACGCTCGTTCAGCAGGCGGGGGAGCGCCTGAACCGGGGCGGGTTCGCGCAGTTCCTCGCCAACTGGCAGCACGTGGAGGGGGAGGAGTGGCAGGACCGGCTGCGCTCGTGGGTGCCGCGCGGCTGCGACGCCTGGATCGTGCAGCGCGACGTGCAGGACGTCACGCAGTACGCGGAGCTGTGGCTGCGCGACGCGGGCGATCACCGCGACGACACGGCCGCGTACCAGGAGCGGTACGACGCCTGGCTCGACGAGTTCGAGGCGCGCAAGGTGCGCGGTGTGGGCTTCGGCTGGATCACCCTGCACCGGACGGACGCGGCCGAGCCGTCGGTCACCGTCGAGGAATGGCCCCACTCGGTCGAACAGCCGCTCGGTGAGGCGGTGCGGACGCACTTCGAGCGCGTCGACTGGCTGCGCGACAACGACGACGCGGCGCTGCTGGAGGGGCACTTCCGGCTGACCGCCGAGGTGGTGCAGGAGCAGGTCGGGCTGCCCGGCGCCGAGGACCCGGAGCACGTGGTGCTGCGTCAGCACCGCGGGATGCGCCGCGCCACCCAGGTCGACACGGTCGGCGCGGGCTTCGCGGGCGTGTGCGACGGCTCGCTGAGCGCCGGACGCATCCTCGACGCGATCGCCCAGCTCACCGGCGACGACCCGGTGACCCTGCGGGACCGCACGCCCGCCCAGATCCGGCTGCTGGTGGAGCAGGGGTTCCTCGACCCGAGCTGAGGATGCGCGGAGGGGGTCGGCGCCGGCGGGGTGGCGGGGGTGGGCCCGGCAGGGGCCGGTACCCGGCCGGGCCGCCACGGGCCGGCCGCTCGGCGCGCGGGCCCGACGCGGCCGTACGGCGCGAACTCGGCTCGCGCCGCTCGCCGCGAACCGGGGCACCGCCGCGCCGCTCGCCGCGAACCGGCGCACCGCCCACCGCGCCCGGCGAGCCGGTCACCGGTCTAGGTCCGGCGGCGCCGGTGGTGCGCAGGGCGGGGTGCGGGGCGAGGTGGGTTCCCGACCGGAGCGACCGGAGCGACCGGAGCGACCGGGTCGGTCGGTCGGTCGACCCGCTCGGGCGGCCAGCGGTTGATGTCGGCCGATTCCGGACAGCGGCGGAAGGCGGCGACCGGAAACTGCCGACAAGTCGGTCAAGGGCGGTCGGGGTGGAATCCGGGCGGAATCCGGAAAGAAGTGGCTGATTCGTGGCCCTCGGTGCGGTGGTCGGGTCGGCCCGGTCGCCGACCGACGCGGGATCTGCCGCGCCTCCGTACCCGTCCATTGCATACCGATCCGGACGAAACGCCTCCGGTCGTCGCGGGCGTGGTGCACGCCACTTCGGGGCGGGAACGGGCCGGATTTCGACCCGGGGCCGAGGTGGCCGGACGTGCCGCCGCGGGCTCGTGCCGGTGCCTCGCCCTGCGGTCCTTCCCGCGTTCACCGCGGGTTGGCCCCGATGTCGTCCGTGAGTGCGAGCCTCCGGTGCGGACGCAGGGGCGTCCGGACGGGAGGCGGGCGCGGTGGAAAACGGTCCTGCGGCGGTGACGGGCGCGGTGTTCGCCCTGTTCGGGGCGACACTTCTGCTGTGGACGGCCGTGTGCGTCCGGCAGCGGCGGCCGGTCGCCGCCGGGGTCCGCCCGGCCTTCGCGGCGACCGTCACGGGCGCCGTCTCGCTGGTGTCGCTGGCCGTCGGGGTCTGGTGCTTCGCGCACCTGTTCTCGCACCTCTGAGGGGGGTCCGCCGGACCTCGCGCCGGTAACCGGCGGATCACGCTCCGGATGGGGCCGGGACCGGAGCTGGGCACTCCGGGCGGCAGGAAGGGCGGTAGTCGGGTTACCGTTCGAGTGGCCGTTGCGGGCTTTTCCCGTTTGACACGGGGGCGGGATGTACCGTCACACTCCGCAGCGTCACCATGACCCGACCCGGGGCGCAAGGCCCAGGGAGGGCCCCAGCGTCGATCCGGAGAGAAGAGCGAAGTTGTCCCCGACCAGCGAGACCGCGCAGGGCGGCGGCCGCCGACTCGTCATCGTCGAGTCGCCTGCCAAGGCGAAGACGATCAAGGGTTATCTCGGCCCCGGCTACATTGTCGAGGCGAGCGTCGGGCACATCCGTGACCTCCCCAACGGTGCCGCCGAGGTGCCGGAGAAGTACACCGGCGAGGTGCGCCGTCTCGGTGTGGACGTCGAACACGACTTCCAGCCGATCTACGTCGTCAACGCCGACAAGCGGGCCCAGGTCAAGAAGCTCAAGGACCTCCTGCGGGACTCCGACGAGCTCTTCCTCGCGACGGACGAGGACCGCGAGGGCGAAGCCATCGCGTGGCACCTCCAGGAAGTGCTGAAGCCCAAGGTTCCCGTCAAGCGGATGGTCTTCCACGAGATCACCAAGGACGCCATCCAGCAGGCCGTGCGCAACCCGCGCGAACTGAACCAGAAGCTGGTCGACGCCCAGGAGACGCGCCGCATCCTCGACCGCCTGTACGGCTACGAGGTCTCGCCCGTCCTGTGGAAGAAGGTCATGCCGCGCCTGTCGGCCGGCCGTGTCCAGTCCGTCGCCACCCGACTCGTCGTGGAGCGGGAACGCGAGCGCATCGCCTTCCGTTCCGCGAGCTACTGGGACCTCACGGGCACCTTCGCGACCGGCCGCGCCGGTGACGCCTCCGACCCGTCCTCGCTGGTCGCCCGCCTCCAAACGGTCGACGGGCGCCGGGTAGCGCAGGGCCGCGACTTCGACTCCGTGGGGCAGCTCAAGGGCGCGAACCTCCTGCACCTCGACGAGGCCACCGCGCGCGAGCTCGCCGCCGGGCTGGAGAACAGCCGGTTCGCGGTGCGTTCCGTCGAGTCGAAGCCGTACCGGCGCTCGCCGTACGCCCCGTTCCGTACGACGACCCTCCAGCAGGAGGCGAGCCGCAAGCTCGGCTTCGGCGCCAAGGCCACCATGCAGGTCGCCCAGAAGCTGTACGAGAACGGCTTCATCACCTACATGCGTACGGACTCCACGACCCTGAGCGACACGGCGATCACCGCCGCCCGCGCCCAGGTCACGCAGCTCTACGGGGCCCAGTACCTGCCGGACAAGCCGCGCACGTACGCCGGCAAGGTCAAGAACGCGCAAGAGGCGCACGAGGCGATCCGCCCCTCGGGCGACCGCTTCCGCACCCCCGCCGAGACGGGCCTGACCGGCGACCAGTTCCGGCTGTACGAGCTGATCTGGAAGCGGACCGTCGCCTCCCAGATGAAGGACGCGACCGGCAACTCCGTCACCGTCAAGATCGGCGGCACCGCCGCGGACGGCCGTGACGCCGAGTTCAGCGCGTCCGGCAAGACGATCACCTTCCACGGCTTCCTCAAGGCCTACGTCGAGGGCGCCGACGACCCGAACGCCGAGCTCGACGACCGCGAGCGCAGGCTGCCGCAGGTCTCCGAGGGCGACGCGCTCACCGCCGACGAGATGACGGTCGACGGGCACAGCACCAAGCCCCCGGCCCGCTACACCGAGGCCTCGCTGGTCAAGGAGCTCGAAGAGCGCGAGATCGGCCGCCCGTCGACGTACGCGTCGATCATCGGCACGATCCTCGACCGCGGTTACGTCTTCAAGAAGGGCACGGCCCTCGTGCCGTCCTTCCTGTCGTTCGCCGTGGTCAACCTCCTGGAGAAGCACTTCGGGCGCCTGGTCGACTACGACTTCACCGCCAAGATGGAGGACGACCTCGACCGCATCGCGCGGGGCGAGGCCCGTGCGGTGCCGTGGCTGCGCCGCTTCTACTTCGGCGAGGGCGAGGCGACGGGCGCCGCCGAGGCCGGCAACGGCGACGGCGACCACCTGGGCGGCCTCAAGGAACTCGTCACCGACCTGGGCGCGATCGACGCCCGCGAGGTGTCGTCGTTCCCCGTCGGCAACGACATCGTGCTGCGCGTGGGCCGCTACGGCCCGTACATCGAGCGCGGCGAGAAGGACTCCGAGAACCACCAGCGCGCCGACATCCCCGAGGACCTCGCCCCGGACGAGCTGTCCGTCGAGATGGCCGAAGAGCTGCTCGCGCGGCCCAGCGGAGACTTCGAGCTGGGCACCGACCCGGAGACCGGCCGCGAGATCGTCGCCAAGGACGGCCGCTACGGTCCGTACGTCACCGAGGTGCTGCCCGAGGGAACCCCGAAGACGGGCAAGAACGCCGTCAAGCCGCGGACCGCGTCGCTGTTCAAGACGATGACGCTCGACACCGTGACCCTCGCGGACGCCCTCAAGCTCATGTCGCTGCCGCGTGTCGTCGGCAAGGACGCCGAGGGCGTCGAGATCACCGCGCAGAACGGGCGCTACGGGCCCTACCTGAAGAAGGGCACGGACTCGCGCTCGCTCCAGACCGAGGACCAGCTCTTCACCATCACGCTCGAAGAGGCCGAGGCGATCTACGCGCAGCCCAAGCAGCGGGGCCGCGCCGCGGCGAAGCCGCCGCTGAAGGAGCTGGGCGAGGACCCGGTCAGCGGGAAGCCCGTCGTCGTCAAGGACGGCCGCTTCGGCCCGTACGTCACCGACGGCGAGACCAACGCGACCCTGCGCTCCGGCGACAGCGTCGAGGAGATCACCCCGGAGCGCGGCTACGAGCTGCTCGCCGAGAAGCGCGCCAAGACGCCCGCCAAGAAGACGACGAAGAAGGCGACGACCAAGAAGGCGCCCGCGAAGAAGGCGCCCGCCAAGAAGGCCACGACCGCCAAGAAGACGGCGGCGAAGACCACCACGGCGAAGAAGACGGCCGCCAAGAAGACGACGACCAAGAAGGCCGTCGCGAAGACGGCCGCCTCCGGCGTGTCGGCGTCCGGCGGCTCCGGGGGTTCCTCGGACGAGTGACCGGGTGGGCGGCCGGCCGGACGGTTCGCTGCCCACTCGTCAGAACTGCTCCTCCGCGCGCGTGGTCGGCGACAGCCCGCCACGCGCGCGCAGTGCGTCACGGCTCGGTGCGCGACGGGCGGGCCGGGCTGCGTGGACAGCTCCGGGCGGGCAGATCCGTGCCGGCGGAGGTCACGTTTCCAACACCCCGGCATCACTTTGGTGTCGGGGCGTGCACACGTTCGGGCGCCCGCCGCGAGCCGTCGGTGCCTGCCGATAGGCTGAATGCATGACGCGAGCCGAGCAGCCAACGGCCCACCAGCCGAACTCCGACGACACCCTGGTCGCGGACTCACGCGAGCGTGCCGTCCGCGCACTGTTGCGCCAGCCGCAGCTGAAGCGCTTGTGGAGCGCCCAGTTGGTCGGCGGCATCGGGGACGTCCTCGCGCTCCTGGTGCTGGTCCTCCTCGTCCTCCAGGCGGCCGTCGCCGAGGGCTCCTTCGGGGGCGGTTACCGCGGGGTGGCGTTCGCCGTCGCGGCGGTCTTCGCGGTGCGGGTGCTCGCGACGCTGCTCTTCGGGGCGGTCCTGCTGGGACCGCTCTCCTCCCTCACCTCGCACGACGGCCCGCTGGACCGCCGCTGGACGATGGTCGGCGCCGACGGGCTGCGCGCCCTGCTGCTGATCGTGGCGCCGCTGTGGATCGACTGGACCCCGGACAACGCCCTGGCGGCCCTCCTCGTCACCGGCTTCGTCGCCGGTGTCGCCGAGCGCTTCTGGAGCGTGGGCCGCGAGGGCACGGCGCCCGCGCTGCTGCCCGTGCCGCCGCCGGAGGGCGCGACCGTCCGGCCGCTGCCGGACCACATGGACGCCCTGCGCCGCCTGTCGCTGCGCACGAGCTTCGTGGCCGTCCCACTCGCGGGCGCGGCCCTTGTCGTCGCGGGCCTGCTGAACAACCTGCTCGGCTCCGGCCTCGACTGGTTCGGCCAGCACCAGGCGGCCCTCGCCTCGTACGTCGCGGCGGGACTGTTCGCCGCCTCCCTGTCGGTGCTGACCTTCCTCGAAGTCCCCGGACTGCGCACCCCGCGCGCGCGTTCCCCGCTGGAGGGGCTGCGCCGGCCGCGTTCCGGCACGGACGTCGACAAGGGCCGCACCGGAGCCGCCGCGCTGCTGGTGCTGGCCAGTGCCTCCGTCGCCGGTGCGATCGCCGCGGCGGTCGCCGTGGCCGTACTGCACGCCAAGGACCTCGGCGGCGGCCCCGTCTCGTACGGCCTGATGGTGCTCGCGCTGACCGGCGGTGTCGTCGTCGGCATCCGCAGCGCGCCCAAGGTGCTCGTCACCCTGTCGCGCCGCCGGCTGCTCGCGCTGGCCATCGCGTTCACCGGTGTCGCCCTGCTCGGCGCGGGCCTCGACCCGGACATCGCCAGCGTCCTGCTGATCCTCGCGCTGGCCGGCGTCGGCGCGGGCGTGGCCGCCAACACCGGACACGCCCTCCTCGACCAGGAGGCCGAGGAGCACCGCCGGGCACGCACCACCGAGCACCTGCACGCGGTCGTCCGGGTCTTCGTCGCCGTCGGCGCCGTCGTCGCGCCCCTGGTGGCCGCGGGCATCGGGCCGCACCGCCTGGCGAGCGGCAAGTTCGTCTTCGCGCACGGCGGTGCCGCGTTCACGCTGATGCTGGTCGGCGCGCTGCTGCTGCCCGTCGCCGCGCTGGTGCTCGCCAAGACCGACGACCGGTCCGGCGTGCCGCTGCGGCACGACCTGCTGGACGCCCTGCGCGGCGGCGACGACCCGGGACCGCTGGCCACGGCGAACGGTTTCTTCATCGCCCTGGAGGGTGGCGACGGAGCCGGCAAGTCCACCCAGGCCGACGCCCTCGCCGAGTGGATCAGGGCCAAGGGGCACGAGGTCGTCCTCACGCGCGAACCCGGTGCCACCCCGGTCGGCAAGCGGCTGCGGTCGATCCTGCTCGACGTGTCGTCCGCCGGGCTCTCCCACCGCGCGGAGGCGCTGCTGTACGCGGCGGACCGCGCGGAGCACGTGGACACCGTCGTGCGTCCCGCCCTGGAGCGCGGCGCGGTGGTCATCTCCGACCGCTACATCGACTCGTCGGTGGCGTACCAGGGCGCCGGGCGCGACCTGTCGCCGACCGAGATCGCGCGCATCTCGCGCTGGGCGACCAACGGTCTCGTCCCGCACCTGACGGTGCTGCTCGACGTGGCCCCGCAGACCGCCCGCGAACGCTTCACGGAGGCTCCCGACCGCCTGGAGTCGGAGCCCGCCGAGTTCCACGCGCGCGTACGGTCCGGCTTCCTCACCCTCGCCGCCGCCGACTCCGGCCGGTACCTCGTCGTGGACGCCGGCCAGGAACCGGAGGCCGTCACCAGCGTGATCCGGCACCGGCTCGACCAGTTGCTGCCGCTGTCCGAGGCCGAGATCGCGGCCCAGGAGGAGGCGCGCCGCAAGGCCGAGGAGGAGGCCCGCCGCAAGGCGGAGCTGGAGGCCGCGCGCAAGGCCGAGGCGGAGCGCGTCGAGCGCGAACGCCAGGAGCAGCTCGCCAAGCTGCGCGCCGAGGAGGAGGAGCGCAAGCGGCGCGAGCTGGAGGAGGCGCAGCGTCGCGAGGCCGAGCGGCAGGCGGAGGAGGCCCGGCAGCGGGCCGAGGAAGCGCGCCGCCGCGCCGAGGAGGAGCGGGTCCGGCTGCTCGCCGAGGAGGAGGCCCGCGCCGCCGAGGAGACGCGCCGCAAGGCCGACGAGGAACGCCGTCGCCGGCAGGCCGAGGAGGAGGCCCGGCTGCGGGCCGAGGCCGACCAGCGACGTCTGGACAAGCAGCGCAAGGCCGAGGAGGCGCTGCTGCGCGCCGAGGAGGCCCGCCGCCTCGCGGAGCAGGCGACCGCGGCGGCGGAGGCGGGACCGCGGCGGCAGGCCGCCGAGCGTGGCACGGCCCCGGCCCCCGACGACGCGCCGTCCGGCGAGACGCGGAGTGCCGCGTCCGGGACGCCGGCTCCCGCGCGCAGGCCCGCCGCGGACGCGCCCGCCGAGGCGACCACGGTGCAGACCCCGCTCGTGAACCCGGGGGCGTCGTCCTCGGGCGGCGCCGCGAGCGACGAGACGGCGGTGCTGCCCGCCGTCGGGCGGACCGAGGACCGTCGGGCCGACCGCCGGCCGTCCGCACCGGAGCCGGAGTCGGAGCCCCAGTCGCAGCCGGAATCGGAGTCGGAGCGCACGGCCAGGCTGCCGCGTCCGCCGGCCTCGCCCGCGGGCGCGTCCGACGAGACGGCGGTGCTGCCGCAGGTGAAGCCCGGCTCGACGGGAGCCTCGGACGAGACGGCGGTGCTGCCGCAGATCGGGCGTGACGGGGGCGGCTCCGCCGGTGCGGGCGACCCCGCCGACCGGGTGCCCCCGGGCTTCTTCCGGGAGCAGGACGAACGCGTCACGCCGGCGCCGCCGTCGGTGACGGGCGACGACCGTACGCGCGAACTGCCCCAGCTCGACGACGAGGGCGCCCCCCGCTCCCGGCGCCCGCGCCCGGAGTGGGCCGAGGAGACCCCGCTCGACGACCTGCCGACGCTGGCCGACGAACTGCTCGGCCGACGGGGCGACGACGAGGACGGGCACGACGACGGCACGGGCCGCGGCCGGGGCGGCAGGGGCCGCGGACGCCGGGGCTGAGGCGGCCGGCGTTCCGCCGTGGCCTCCGGGGTCGACGGGCGCGGGTGACCGCGGCCGGTCGGCCCCGTCGCCGTTCCCGGGCCTCCGACCTGGGCGAGCAGGCTGAACGGGGGAGGGCCGGGGCCGAGCCGGGCCGGGGCCGAGGGCGCCGATCGTGCCGGTTTGTCAGTGGTCGCCCCCACAATGGAATCCGCGCCGCACGCATGCCGGACACGGCCGCGTGACGAACGCGGCGGACCTTTCCGAAACACCCGCCCCTGCGGGAGCGGTGGGCGCGGCGAGTGGGCGCGGCGAACAGCGCGAGCCGCAGGTCGGCGGACAGGCAGTGTGCAGCGTGACGACGAAAGGGCGGAGTGACCCATGACCGTGTGGGACGACCTGGTGGGGCAGGAGGCCGTGAGCGAGCAGCTCGCCGCCGCCGCCCGCGACGCCGACGCCCTGGTCACCGCCGTGGGCGCCGGGACCCCACTGCCCGAGGGGTCGCGGATGACGCACGCCTGGCTGTTCACCGGGCCCCCCGGCGCGGGGCGCGCGCAGACGGCCCGCGCCTTCGCCGCCGCGCTCCAGTGCGTCAGCCCCGACCGCGCCCTCGGCGGAGTGCCCGGCTGCGGGTTCTGCGACGGCTGCCACACCGCTCTCGTCGGCACGCACGCCGACGTCAGCACGGTCGCGGCGGTCGGCGCGCAGATCCTCGCCGAGGACATGCGGGACACGGTCCGCAAGTCGTACACCTCGCCGGCGACCGGGCGCTGGCAGGTGATCCTCGTCGAGGACGCGGAGCGGCTGAACGAGAAGTCGGCCAACGCCGTCCTCAAGGCCGTCGAGGAGCCCGCCCCGCGTACGGTCTGGCTGCTCTGCGCGCCGTCGATCGAGGACGTGCTGCCGACCATCCGCTCCCGCTGCCGCCACCTGAACCTGCGCACCCCGCACGTCGAGGCCGTCGCCGACATGCTCGTCCGACGCGAGGGCGTCGAACCCGACGTCGCCGCCGCGGCGGCCCGCGCCACGCAGGGCCACGTCGACCGGGCCCGCCGCCTGGCCACCGACCCCGCCGCCCGCCAGCGGCGCGCCACCGTGCTGCGGCTGCCGCTGCGCCTGGACGACATCGGGGGATGCCTGAAGGCCGCGCAGGAGCTGGTCGACGCGGCGGCGGAGGACGCCAAGCAGCTCGCCGAGGAGCGGGACGGCAAGGAGACCGACGAGCTGAAGGCGGCGATGGGCGCCGTGCAGGGCGGCCGGATGCCGCGCGGCACGGCGGGCGTGATGAAGGACCTGGAGGACAAGCAGAAGCGCCGCAGGACACGCACCCAGCGCGACAGCCTCGACGTCGCGCTGACCGACCTCACCTCGCTGTACCGGGACGTCCTCGCGCTCCAGCTCGGCTCCCGCGTGGCGATCGCCAACGCGGACTTCGAGGACACCCTGGACCGCCTGGCGGGCGCCGGCACCCCGGAGTCGACCCTGCGCCGCATCGAGGCGATCGGCGCCTGCCGCGACGCCCTCGACCGCAACGTCGCCCCGCTGCTCGCGGTGGAGGCGATGACGATGGCCATCAGGGCGGGCTAGCGGGAGCCGCACGGACCCGGCCCGGCCCGGTCCGGCCCGGCCCGGACGGCAGGCCGGTGCGACGGTGTCCGCTGTCTGATGTTCGCCGTTTGACGGCGTCCCCCGTCCGGGTCACGTACGCCACGGAGAGTATTCGAGTCGCCGCACGGGGTTACTCTCGGTCGATGTACATCAGGCGCCCCCTCCGCCCTCTCCGCCGTACCCGCTCCCGCGCGGCGCACCTCCCGCCGGGCACGACCGGCGTACGGCCGCTCGCCGCCCCCTGGTCGCTGCGCGTCGGCGGCACGCTGCTCGCCGGTGCGGCACTGCTCGTGTCCGCCTGTTCCGCGGGGCCGCGCACCGAGCCGGCCGGCTCGACGGCGTCGACGGCGGCGGTGGCGCTCGCCGCGCTGCCCCGGGCCACCCCCTCCGGGCTCTCGTCGTACTACGGGCAGAAGCTGAAGTGGCGCGACTGCGGCGTGCCGGGCTTCCAGTGCACGACGATGAAGGCGCCCCTCGACTACGCGGACCCCGCCGCCGGTGACGTGAGCCTCGCGGTCTCCCGCAAGAAGGCGACCGGCCCCGGCGAACGCCTCGGCTCCCTGCTGGTGAACCCCGGCGGGCCGGGCGGCTCGGCGGTCGGCTACCTCCAGCAGTACGCGGGCATCGGCTACCCGGCGCAGGTCCGCGCCCGCTACGACATGGTCGCCGTCGACCCCCGCGGGGTGGCCCGCAGCGAGCCGGTGGTCTGCCTCGACGGCAAGGAGATGGACACCTACACGCAGACCGACGTCACCCCCGACGACCGGCGCGAGCAGGCCGGTCTGGTCGACGCGTACAAGGAGTTCGCCGAAGGCTGCGGCAGCCGTGCCGCCGGGACGCTGCGGCACGTCTCGACGGTCGAGGCGGCGCGGGACATGGACATCCTGCGCGCGGCTCTCGGGGACAAGAAGCTGACGTACGTGGGTGCCTCGTACGGGACGTTCCTGGGCGCGACGTACGCGGGACTGTTCCCGCAGCGGGTCGGCCGGCTCGTCCTGGACGGCGCGATGGACCCCTCCCTGCCGGCCCGCAGGACGAACCTCGACCAGACGGCCGGGTTCGAGACGGCGTTCCAGTCGTTCGCGAAGGACTGCGTACGGCACAGCGACTGCGCGCTGGGCGGCAGGAACACCACGCCCGCGCAGGTGGGCGACAACTTGCGGGCCTTCTTCAAGAAGCTCGACGCGCACCCGATCCCGGCGGGCGACGCGGACGGCCGCAAGCTCGGTGAGGCGCTCGCCACCACCGGGGTCATCGCCGCGATGTACGACGAGTCCGCGTGGCCGCAGCTGCGCGAGTCGCTGACGTCGGCGATGCGGGAGAACGACGGCGCGGGCCTGCTGGTCCTCTCCGACAGCTACTACGAGCGGGACGCGGGCGGCCGCTACTCGAACCTGATGTCCGCCAACGCGGCCGTGAACTGCCTGGACCTCCCCGCCGCGTACGACACCCCCGACCAGGTGCGCGAGGCGGTGCCCGACTTCGAGAAGGCGTCCCCGGTGTTCGGCGAGGGCCTGGCCTGGGCGTCCCTGAGCTGCGCGTACTGGCCGGTCCGGGCGACGGGCGAACCCCACCGCATCGAGGCGAAGGGCGCGGCCCCGATCGTGGTGGTCGGCACGACCCGCGACCCGGCGACCCCGTACCGCTGGGCCCAGTCCCTGTCCCGCCAGCTCTCCTCGGCCCACCTGCTGACCTACGAGGGCGACGGCCACACGGCGTACGGGCGCGGCAGTTCCTGCATCGACTCGGCGATCAACACCTACCTGCTCCGCGGCACCCCGCCGGCGCAGGGAAAGCGCTGCTCGTAACCCCGCGCGGGCCCCGGAGCCCCGCGCTCCGGGGCCTGTTCGGAGCACCCCCGGAAACTGTGTAGACTTACCGGCGTTGCTGATCGCACCATGGTGCGGACGGCGCGCCGCCTTAGCTCAGATGGCCAGAGCAACGCACTCGTAATGCGTAGGTCTCGGGTTCGAATCCCGAAGGCGGCTCTGTGGAAGCCCCAGGACTCACTCGCCGTGACCTGGGGCTTTTGCTTGTCCGGGGGCGGCGGGGCCGGACGGCGGGTTCCCTGCGCGGGTGGGGCAGGACCCGAACGTGCGCCCCGGAACCTGTCCGGGGCGCACGTTCGACGGGGTCGGTCAGCGGACGTCGACGTAGTCGCCCGCCGCCGTCGCGGACGCCGTGGTGCTCGTGGCGGTGAAGGCGAAGCGCCAGTAGCCGTCGACCGTTGCCGTGGTCGTGGCCTTCAGGTTGCCGGTGCTGTTGGTCACCACCGACTTCACGGTCGTGTAGGTGGTGGACGTCTTCTTGCGGAACTGGAGCTTGACGGTCTGGCCGGCGTAGCCGTGGTAGCCGCCGAGGGCTTCCCAGTCGGCGCGCGCCAGCTTGCCCGTGACGGTGATCGTCTTGCCCTTGGTGACGGGCTCCGGGGCGGCGTTGACGGTCACGGTCGCGTCCCGTACGAGGGACACCGCCTTGGCCGCGTGGAGGTCGGCGTGCCCGGTGCCGTCGGCCGACTCCGCCCAGGCGGCCAGTTTCCAGCCGCCGGCGAGCGCGTTGCGGCCCAGGTTCCAGCGCGGCTGGAGATAGGCGAACTGTGCCTGGCAGGTGGCCGTGGTCGCCGTCGCCTTCGTGCAGGTGGTCGCCCAGCTCGGATAGAGGACGGCGTCGGGGCTGTCGTAGGTGCCGTGGTAGAGGTACATGCCGCCGCCCGCGATGCCCGAGGGGTCCGTCGCGGTGAAGCCGGCAGTGAAGGTCTGCAGCGGCTGGTCGGTCAGTTCGACCGCCTTGCCCCCGTTGACCACGACGTTGGAGACACGCGTCGCGCCCACCGTCTCGTCGCCCTTGGCCGCGGGGCCCGCGAAGGCGCGCAGCACGGTGCGGGTCAGGGCGCCGCCCTCGTCGTCGGCCGCGCTCACGCGCAGGGAGACGAAGGCCGCCGTGGCGGGGACGTCCAGCGCCGCCGAACCGTCGGCCGCGACGGTCGTCGCGTTCCAGGTCGTGCCGTCGTCGACGGAGTAGGAGAGCGCGGTGACCCGGGTGTTGGCCAGGGCGGGGTCGGTCGCGCGGGTCGTGGCACTCGCCCGGACCTGGACCGGGCCGGCCGTCGCGCGACCGGAGGCGTTCAGCCCCGAGACCGTCAATTTCGTGTCCACGAGCGGCAGTTCGGCAGTCGAGGTGGTGGCGGAACGGAACGTCCACCGGCTGTCCACGTCCGTCGTCAGCCGCGCGTAACCGACCCGGCGGTGGGCGCTCTGGTCCAGCGTGTACGTGGTCCGGGCGGCGGGCAGCACCGACGACGAGAGCTGGTCGTTCACGCCGAGCCCGGACGCCTGGGCGTAGGTGACGCCGTCGGCGGAGGACAGGCGGTACGCGTACGTTGCGCCGTTGTCGGCGGTGTCGTGGCCGCCCGTGTCGGCGAAGGCGTTCGTCTCGGTGAGGGCGATCTTGCTCCCGGTCCGCCGGGAGCCGCCCCACTGCGGGCGGGCCGGCTGGAGGGGAGCCGCGCCCAGCGTCTCTCCGGTGCCGGTCCCGGCGGCGAGCGTGCGGTCGGGGAGGTTGAGCCGGAGCCCGCCGTCGCCGTAATCCAGCAGGCGGCTGTACGTGGTGCCCGGCGTCGCGTACTGGGTGACGGCACCGGCCACGGGGACCGGGGAACCGATGAACACGCCTGTCCATTCGCCGAGTTCGGGCACGCTCAGCAGGGAGGCGTTCGTCCGCGTTCCGGGGGCGTCGACCTGGTCGGTCGTCCGGGCGAGGGTGGCGGTGCGCACCGTCGTCACCGGGGAGGCGGGCACCGTGCCGGCGAAGGTGTGCGTGAGGTCGTACCGGTAGGGACTCGGCGCGCTCGCGGAGGATCCCGCCCGGCCCAGCACCTCGTGCAGGCGCAGTGACACGCCCTTCACGGAGAAGGGGGTGACGTAGATCTTGTCGGCACCGGATCCGGCGAAGCCCGCGATGTCGCCACTGGGGAGGGAGATCCACGCGGCGGCGGAGTACCGGCTCGCGGTCGTGTCGTCGGTGCGGATCGCGGTCTCCTTCGCCAGCCGCTGGTCGAAGGAGACCGTGGTGGCGGCGGACCCGACGGTGAACGTGCGGGTGAGCAGGTAGCTGGGCTGCTGCCAGTCCGCGTGCAGGGCTATGGCGAAGTAGTCGCCCGGCGGCAGCTTCACCGAGGCGGTGGCTCCCGGGGCGTCGCTGTCGACCGCGTACGCCGTCGACGTGGTGCGGTTCCAGACGTAGAACTGCTTCGTCGTGACCGAGGCGTTGGTGATGGCCAGTTTCACCGCGTACGTCGAGGCGGCGGCGGTGAGCGGGCGCAGGCCGGCGCTCATGGTCGAGGGGCCGTCGTCCCCGGTCCCGTCCCGGGTGACCCCGGTGTTGTCCGGGGCGGTGGCCGGGCGGAGGGTCGCGGGTGTGTGGGCGGTGCCTGCCCTGCCGCCGGCGGGGCGTACGGACACCTTGCCGCCCACGGAGGTGACGGCGTAGCGGCTTCCCCGCGCGCCGTTCTCCCGCGGGGGCTCAGTGATGTGGACGTTCTGTCCGTCGACGAGTTCGGCGCTGCCCCCGTCGCCCAACTCCGCGCTCCGCGCCGGGCTTTCGGGCGCCCCCGGCGCGGGCGAGACCACTCCCACGGTCCCTGTGCCGACTGCCCCCACGTTCACGGCGGCGTCGGAGGCCGTCGCCCCTGACGCCAGCAGTGCCGACGCGCTCAGTGCGGTGCCGCACAGCACGGCAGCCGCGGATCTTCGCGTCCGCCGCCTCTGAAAACCGGACATCCGTTGCCCTCCCCTGTTCCCCCGGGGCGCGGCCCGGCGACCTCGTGGCCCCCGTGCGCGTGTCCCCGTAACCCTGTGTCCCTGTGTCCCCGTACGGCTGCGAACGCGCGGCACCACGAGCGTGTCGGCTCGGTGATCCCTTTGCGACCGCCCCCGGCCTGTCGCATCACGGGGGTTGATCAGCAGACTGTAAAGCCTTGGTACAGAGGAGACCAGGTCGGGCCGACGACACCGGCGGCCCCCGGCGCCGAGACGGGCGCCGCGACGGTGGGGCGCCGAGGCGGCGGGCGGGCACCTTCCGCACCACGCACCGGCCCCCGGGCGACGGCGTCGCGGTGGCCGTCGCCACCCGTTGGGCCGTACACCCCCGGCCCGTGCCGAGCAGGTGGGAGCCGGTCCGGGGGCGTTCCCGGCGTCGTGACGCGCGTGTCGTGGATCTTTTTTCCGGCACCCGGCGGCGATGTCGCCGCCGGGTACCTGGCCGACGGTCACACCGGCCCCGGCGAGCAAACCTGCCGCGACGGACGTAGATTTTGACGGGTGAAGCGTAGAGTTTCTGTCGTACGCGTGACATCGAGACAGCGGGGCCCGTTGCGGAACGCGGAAGGGCCGGCCGCACGAGAAGGCCGGTGAGTGGTGGTGAACCCCCACGGGGTCCGGGCGCCCGCAGCGCCCGGGGCCTCCCACGCGTCCCCGGAATGAAGGTGCAATGCCCCCCAGGAATCCCCGTACCCCCAGGCCCGCCGGGACCGGCCGGAGCCACGAGGCCCCCGCGCACACCCTCGACAGCCTCGACGACGACGACTACCCCGCCTTCACCATGGGGCGGGCCGCCGCCATGCTGGACACGACGCCAGCGTTCCTGCGCGCGATCGGCGACGCCGGGCTGATCACGCCGCTGCGCTCCGAGGGCGCCCACCGCCGGTACTCGCGCTACCAGCTCCGCATCGCCGCCCGCGCCCGCGAGCTGGTCGACCAGGGCACCCCGATCGAGGCGGCCTGCCGCATCATCGTGCTGGAGGACCAGCTGGAGGAGGCGCTGCGCATGAACGAGGAGCTGCGGCGCGGCGAGGAAGGCGCCCGGGAGGCGACGTCCGACGCCTGACGGCGACCGGGCGGCCCGCCGAGGGCCGGTGGCCGGTGCATGTGTCCACCGGCGAGAGGTGAATATCTCCCGTCGCCGATGCAGAAATACGGAAAATCGGCGGTGAGGTTTTCTGGTGCCGACGGTGGGTCCGCAAAACTTATCCCACTCTCCGGCGGTACCCGTGCTACGGTTGGTACCAGTTGCAGTTGTGGTTCCCAAAGACTTCAGGTGCTCTCCCGACATTCGTCGAGAAGCACCTTTTTCATTTCCGGTGTTTTCCGGAGGGGAAATCATTGCAGCGACTCCGGGTTCGCAAGGTGCGAGCTCCGGGCACTGCCCCCAAGGGAGATTCAATATGGCATCTGGCACCGTGAAGTGGTTCAACGCGGAAAAGGGCTTCGGCTTCATCGAGCAGGACGGTGGCGGCGCTGACGTGTTCGCCCACTACTCGAACATCGCCACCTCCGGCTTCCGTGAGCTTCAGGAAGGCCAGAAGGTGAACTTCGACGTCACGCAGGGTCAGAAGGGCCCGCAGGCCGAGAACATCGTTCCCGCCTGACGCTGACGCGTAACGCGTGCCGGGCCTGCACCATGGGTGCGGGCCCGGCTCGTTGCCTTGTCCACGACATTCATTGCGCAATGTTCGTGGACTTCGGCAGGTCTGAAGGTTTCGTGAAGGGTGAGTGAACGGCGGCCGAGCCGCCGGGCCGACCCTCTTCCGACCGCATCCGGCGGGACGTCAAACACGCTCCCGCTTTCGCGCCCGTACAGGGGCCGCCGTACTTCTCGGCCAGGCCCGTACTGCCCGGGTGCTCCCTTTCAGGACGTCGTCCGTAGCCGGTTTCCGGCACGGCCGCGCCCGTCTTTTCTACGGCTCGTTCTTGCGAACCCCCATGCGGTGCAACGCCGTTGGGCCGAGTTCCTCGATACGCGCCGCATCGAGGAAGGTTCTGCATGAACCGCACCACCGCACGCAGTGACGGCAACTCCTACCGCTCCCGCAAGAGCGCCTCCGCCGGCGGATCCGTCCGCGGCACCCGTGGGCGCCCGCAGGGTGGCGGCAAGGGCCGTCAGGGCGACCCGTCCCGTTCGGACGGCGGCCGCTCCGGCGGCAACCGGTCGCGCCGGCCCGCCCTCCAGGGCGAGTTCGCGCTGCCCGTGACGGTCACCCCGCCCCTGCCCGCAGTCGAGAGCTTCGAGGAACTCGCGCTTCCCGACAGCCTGTTGGCGGCACTGCGCACGGCCGGGATGGAGACGCCGTTCCCGATCCAGGCGGCCACCCTCCCCAACTCCCTTGCCGGACGCGACGTCCTGGGCCGCGGCCGCACCGGCTCCGGCAAGACGCTCGCCTTCGGCCTCGCGCTGCTGGCCCGCACCGCCGGGCGCCGCGCCGAGCCGCGTCAGCCGCTGGCCCTGGTGCTCGTGCCCACCCGCGAGCTCGCCCAGCAGGTCACCGACGCCCTCACCCCGTACGCCCGGTCACTGCGCCTGCGGCTCACCACCGTCGTCGGCGGCATGTCCATCGGCCGCCAGGCGGGTGCGCTGCGCGGCGGTGCCGAGGTCGTCGTCGCCACGCCGGGCCGGCTCAAGGACCTCCTGGACCGCGGCGACTGCAGCCTCGACCAGGTCGACATCGCCGTCCTCGACGAGGCCGACCAGATGGCCGACATGGGCTTCATGCCGCAGGTCACGCACCTGCTCGACCAGGTCAAGCCCGGCGGACAGCGCCTGCTGTTCTCCGCGACCCTCGACCGCAACGTCGACCTCCTCGTGCGCCGCTACCTGAACGACCCGGTGGTCCACTCCGTCGACCCCGCCGCCGGCGCGGTCACCACCATGGACCACCACGTCCTGCACGTGGACGGCGGCGACAAGCACGCCACCACCACCGAGATCGCCGCCCGCGACGGCCGCGTGATCATGTTCCTGGACACCAAGCACGCGGTGGACCGGCTCACCAAGAACCTGCTGTCCGTGGGCGTGCGGGCCTCCGCCCTGCACGGCGGCAAGTCGCAGCCGCAGCGCAACCGCACCCTCGCGCAGTTCAAGACGGGGCACGTCACCGTCCTGGTCGCCACCAACGTCGCGGCGCGCGGCATCCACGTCGACAACCTCGACCTCGTCGTCAACGTGGACCCGCCCACCGACCACAAGGACTACCTCCACCGCGGCGGCCGTACCGCGCGGGCCGGCGAGTCCGGCACCGTCGTCACGCTGGTGCTGCCCGAGCAGCGCCGCTCGATGACCCGCCTGCTGTCCGACGCCGGCATCCGCGCCCAGGTCACCAAGGTGCGCCCCGGTGAGCCCGAGCTGGTCCGCATCACGGGTGCGCAGGAGCCGACGGGTGTGCCCGTCGTCGTCGCGGCGCCGCCCGCGGAGCGCCCCGTGCGCTCCGACCCGGCCAACCGCGCCCGGCGCAGCCGCAGGGCCCGCCCGCGCCGTCGTCCCACCGGGGGCGGCGCCGCGGCGTAACGGGTGCGGTCGTAGCACCTGGCGCTTGAACGTCTGAACAGAGCGGCGGTGGAAGGGAGTTGAACTCCCTCCCACCGCCGCTTCCGTGTGTGCGGGGCCGGTCGGTCGGGCCGGGTGGTTACTTCGCGTCCGCGTAGCACTTGACCACGGCGGTGGTGAACGGGATGCGGACCGGGGTCTCGCCGAACGTCAGCCGGGCCGCCAGGTCCGACGCCTCGCGAACGGCGGCGACGACGGTGTCCGCCTCCTCCTTCGGACAGTGCACGATCACCTCGTCGTGCTGGAAGAAGACCAGCTCGGCCGCCATGCCGGCACACGTCCGCCGCAGTGCGGCAAGCAGCAGCAGCGTCCAGTCGGCGGCGCTGCCCTGCACCACGAAGTTGCGCGCGAAGCGGCCGCGGGCACGGGAGTTGGTGGACGCGTACCCGGGCATCCACTGCTGGTCCTCGGCGTCGGCGCCGCCGCCCGTGTCCGGGGGCCCGGCCGGGTCGTCCTGCGGGATGCCGGCCTCCTCCGTCGCGTCGGCGCCCGTGCCCACGGCGGGCGGGCAGGTGCGGCCGAGCCAGGTGCGGACGAGCCGCCCCTCCTCGCCCGCGCGGGCCGCGTCGTCGACGTAGGCGACCGCCTTCGGGAAGCGGCGGCGCAGGGCGGCCAGGTTCTTCAGGCCGTCGCCGGAGGTCTGGCCGTACACCGCGCCGAGGACGGCGAGCTTGGCCTGCGCGCGGTCGCCGGAGAAGGCGCGGTCGGAGACCGACTGGTAGAGGTCGCTCTCCCGTCCGGCCACCTCCATCAGCGCCGGGTCGCGCGAGATGGCCGCCAGCACGCGGGGCTCCATCTGGTCCGCGTCCGCGACGACCAGCCGCCAGCCCGGGTCGGCGACGACGGCCCGGCGGATCACCTTGGGGATCTGGAGGGCGCCGCCGCCGTTGGTGACCCAGCGGCCGGTGACGGTGCCGCCCGCGTGGAACTCGGGGCGGAAACGGCCCTCCCGCACCCAGTCCTGGAGCCACGACCAGCCGTGCGCGACCCAGATGCGGTAGAGCTTCTTGTACTCGATCAGGGGTTTCACCGCCGGGTGGTCGACGGACTGGATCTCCCACCGCCGGGTCGACCTCACCTTGACGCCCGCGCGCGCGAACGCCTTGACCACCTCGGCCGGCAGGTCGGGCCGGACCCGGTGGCCGAAGGCAGCGGACACCTCGTCGGCCAGTTCGGCGAGACGCCGGGGCTCGCCGCCGCCCGCGTACCGGTCGCCGAGCAGTTCGTGCAGGACCTCCCGGTGCACGTCCGCGCGCCAGGGCAGCCCGGCGCGGTTCATCTCGGCGGCCACCAGCATCCCGGCCGACTCCGCCGACGTCAGCAGCGTCATCCGCGCCGGATGCGCGGTCGCCGCGTGCCGTCGCAGCTGCTCGGCGTAGACCGCGGTGAGGTCGGCGAGCGGGAGCCGGGTGCCCTCCGGTTCGAACAGGGACGACTGGGCGCCCGGGTCGGCGGAACGCGGCGGCGGGTCCGGCGGCACCGGGCCGCCGCGCAGCCGGCCCAGGGCGGCCGCGGCGGAGCGGGGTTCGCCGAGTCTGCCCTCGTGGCCGAGCAGCAGCGTCTCGGCGTCCTCGATGTCGTAGCAGCGCTCGACGCGGACGCCGGCGGCGAGCAGGCGCGGGTAGATCTCGGCGGTCGAGCGCCACACCCAGCGGGTGACGTCGGGGCGGGAGCGCACCGCCTCGGCCGCGTCCGCCTCGCGGCGCGCGGGTCCGGCGGGCAGCCCGTCCGGACCGAGGGGGGCGACCTCGGCGCCGCCGTCCTCGGCCGGTGCGAGCACCCAGCGTTCGGCCACGCCACGAGTCTGTCAGCAGGGTCTGACATCGGCCGGGCGGCGGGGCGGCCCGGCGGCCGTGCGGCGGGGTGGTGGGGCGCGGCCGTCAGTCCTGCTGCGGGGTCTCCGAAGTCGCCTCCGGGGTCTCCGGGTTCTGCTGCGCGTTCACCAGCAGGGACAGCATCTGGGCCACGAAGCGTTCGGTGCCGTCCTTGTCGACGCCGAGGCCGCTGAGGACGCCCGTGCCGTTCTCGAACTCGAGGAGGGCGAGCAGGATGTGTTCGGTGCCGATGTAGTTGTGGCCGAGGCGCAGCGCCTCGCGGAAGGTCAGTTCCAGGACCTTCTTCGCCTCGGGGCCGTAGGGGACGAGTTCGGGGACCTTCTCGCCCTCGCCCGCGGCGGGCGGGAGCTGGGCGGTCGCCGCCTCGCGCACGGCCTCCAGCGTGACTCCCTGCGCGACGATCGCCCGCGCGGCGAACGCCTCGGGCTCCGACAGCAGGCCGAGGACCAGGTGCGCGGGCCGGCCTTCCGCGTTGCGGGCGCGGACAGCCTCGCCGTGGGCGGCCATCACCACCTTGCGGGCACGCTCGGTGTAACGGGCGAAGCCCTGGCCGGGGTCGATGTCGTTGGTCTCCTTGGGCACGAACCGCTTCTGCGCCGCCTGACGGGTGACTCCCATGCTCCTGCCGATGTCCGTCCAGGAGGCGCCGGAGCGGCGGGCCTGGTCCACGAAGTGGCCGATGAGGTGGTCCGCGACGTCACCGAGGTGCTCGGCGGCGAGGACAGCGTCCTGGAGCTGGTCCAGGCTGTCGCTGTGGACCTTCTTGATGGCGTCGATCAGGTCGTCGAGTCGCGGGGATGCGGGGCCGAGCGGGTTCGTCGTCATGTGTCAACCGTAAGTTGACAGTAGCCGACTGTCAACCCAAGGTTGACAAGTGAGGAGCTTTGGTCAGGTCGGAGAAGTTATCCACAGGGTGTGGACGGAAAATGATGGCGCTCGACCGGACATGGCACGATCGACGGGTGAGTACGACCAGCAGCACCGTGACACGCGCCTTCGAGACGGCGCTCTATGCCTCCGCGCCCCGGACCCGGTCCGGCCGCGGCGGCGGTTCCGTCGACGACGCCCTCGACGCGGCGGCCTCCCTGCTCGCGGCCGACCCCGCGGCGGACACCGAACTCGCCCTGCGCGGGGCGGAGTTCGTGGCGGGCGCCTGGCGGCGCGGCTGGCAGCCGGCCGATGTCGTGCGGCTCGTCCGGCGGGACCTCGACGACACGCACGTGCGCATACTCGCCGGACTGATCCGGGCGCAGGTGCCCCAGGACAGGCCTCGCGGGCGCCGCTGGACCGACCAACTCGCCGACCTGCCCGCGGGCGACCCGCCCCGCACCGACCGCTTCTCGTACGCCACCACCGTCCTTGAGCTCTACCGCCTGCTCCTCGCCCTGCCCACACTCGAACCCCTCGACGACCCGATACGCCGGAACGGACGGGGCGTGGACGGCGCCGGCGGAGGGCACCGCACGGGCACCGAGTCCCGGATGCTGACCCGGATCCGGGCGCTGCTCGCCAAGGCGGAGGGCACCGAGTACCCCGAGGAGGCGGAGGCGCTGAGTGCCAAGGCACAGGAGCTGATGGCCCGGCACACCATCGACGAGGCGCTGCTCGCCGCCGGGACGCCCACCGGCGACGGTCCCGTGGCCTGGCGCATAGGCGTCGAACCGCCGTACGAACAGGCCAAGGCGATCCTGCTGGACGCGGTGGCCACCGCCAACCACTGCCAGGCGGTGTGGAACGAGCCGTTCATGTTCTCCACCGTCGTGGGCTTCGAGACCGACCTGGAGTCCGTCGAGGTGCTGTACACCTCGCTGCTCGTCCAGGCCACCAGCGCGATGACCCGCGCGGAGGCCGCGGTCAGGGCACCGCGGCCGGGCGCGGAGGCACGGGCCCGGGGTGCCGCGGGCGGGGGTGGTACGGGCGGGGGAGGCACGGGCGGTGGGCGCCGACGCACCAAGACGTTCCGGCAGTCGTTCCTCGCGGCCTACGCGCACCGCATCGGCACACGGCTGGCCGCCGCAGCGGAGACCCAGGTGACCGACGACCTGCTTCCGGTCCTGGCCACCCGTGAGGTCGCGGTCAAGGACCGGGTCGAGCACCTGTTCCCTCGGACTACCACGACCCGGTTGCGGGGAGTCAGCGACGAGGCGGGCTGGACGGAGGGCTCCCGCGCGGCGGACAGGGCCCGGGTGGGAGGAGGGCGACCGTCGCTGCCGTGAGGGCGGTGGGGTGGCGGGGGCGGTGGAGCTGTGGGTGGTCTGTGCCGGGGCGCGAGTGCGGGGGTGCGGGGCTACGCCGGGGTGGCGCGGGGGTGGCTGGTGCGGCGGTGCGGCGGTGCGGCTGGGGTGCGCGTATAGCGGGGCGGGGCGTGAGGGTGACGCTGCGGTGCGGCCCTGCCGTGGAGCGAATGCGGCAGCGCGGAGCGTGAGCGCGGTGGTGCGGCCGTACGACGAAGCGTGAGGGGGCGGGGCGCGCGCTTCCGTGAAGGGGGTGGGAGGGGTGGGGTGGGGTGGGAGGGGGGAGGGGGAGGGGGAGGGGCCCCCGGGGTGTGTTTTGTGTCCGGTGGTCGTCGGCGGCAACTTCCGTAGGCTGGCTGAATGGGCTGGTTTCGGGCGCTGAGAACCACCGCGCGCTCGGGGTTCGTGGTCGAGCGCAAGCGGCTTGAACCGCTGGTCGCGCTGCGCGGCGCCGCGGGGCTCGCCATCGTGATCGCGGTGACCCTGGCGACGCTGGGCCCGGCGGCTGCGGCGGGCGCGGCGTTCGGTGCGTTCCAGGCGGCGCTCGCCACGTTCGAGCGGAGTTGGCGGCCCCGTCCCGAACTCGCGCTGGCGTCCGGCGTCAGTCTCGCCCTCTCCAGCTTCATCGGCTACGTCACGGTCTCCCAGCGGCCGCTGTTCCTGATCGTGTTGCTGCTGTGGACCTTCGTCGCCGGGCTGAGCTGGGCCGCGGGTCCCACGATCGGCATCATCGCCTCCTCCAACGTCGCGATCATGCTCGTCACCGTCACCCTGCCGACATCGCTCGGCGAGGCCGCCGGGCACGCCGGCCTGATGGTCGCGGGCGGTCTCGTGCAGGCCGCGTTGATCGTGCTGTTCCCGGTGCGCCGCTGGGGGCAGCACCGCGACGCCCTCGCGGACGCGCTGGCCGCCGTGGCGGACTACGCGCGGCGGCTGCGTTACGACCCGGTCGCCCCGTTCGACCCGGAGCCGCTGATGGTGGCACGTCAGGCGGCGGCGCTCACCCCGCGCCAGGCGCGCAACCGGCCGGCCGAGCTGCACGGTGCGCGGGGCCTCGCGGAACGTGTGCGTCCGGTGCTCGCGTCCCTCGCGGATCCGGCCGTGGGGGTGCCCGAGGACGGCCCGGAACGTGACCGCGTCCGCGAGCTCCTCGCCTCCGCCGGCACCATCCTCGACGCCGCCGCCCGCGCCATCCGCCGCGGTGAGCCCGTCGTGCTGCCAGGGGGTGCCATCGGCGCGTTCCGCACGCCGGACACGGGGTCGATCCTCACCGGCCCGCCGTACCGTGCGGCGATCCGGCTCGGACGGCTGGTGCTGGACGTCCTGGAGACGGCCGGTGGCGGTACGCCGGAGCCGGAGCCGATGCCGGAGCCGACACCGCCGAAGCCGCAGCGGACGCCGGAACCGTCGTCCGCTTCCGGCGTTCCCGAACCGGCCGTGCCATACGCCGCGCCGCGCTCCGGAGAGGCGCCGGATGCGCAGGTCGCGTCGGCGGTCGGCGAGGCCGCGGCGGCGGAGACCGAGGCGGAGAAGGAGGCCGGCGCCGATGCCGTGGCCGCGGCCGTGGTGGGGGCGGGCACGGCGATGGGTGCCGCGTTGCCGGTGCCCGACCTGGTGCGGGCCGGAGAAGCGGCGGAGGAAGAGGCGGCAGCGGCGGACGCCGTTGCCGGAGCCGGAACCGGAACCGGGACGCCCTCCGCAGGCGGCACCCCCGCCGGCCCCCCGCCTCCCGTGCCCCGCGGTGCCTCGACCCCGCACCGGAATCGGCCCGGCGTCCTCGGGCTGGCCCCGCTCGCCCTGCGGGCCATGCGCGCCGAGGTGTTCCGGGACTCGCCCGTCGCGCGGCACGCCGTCAGGCTGGCCGCCGTCGCGGTGGTGGGTTACGTGCTGGGCACCGCGCTGCCGCTCGGGCACGGCTACTGGGCGCCGCTCGCGTCCGTCATGATCATGCGTCCCGACTTCTCGCAGACGTACAGCCGCGCCGTCGCCCGGTTCGGCGGCACCCTCGTCGGTGTCGCCCTCGCCACGGCCGTCGTGCAGGTGGTGGGGCCGGGCACGTATGTGTCGGGCGGTCTGGCCGTCGTCAGCGCGGGGCTGATGTATCTCCTCATGCGCACAGGGCAGTTCGCCACGCAGGCGTGCGGTACCGCGTACGTCGTCTTCCTGCTCGGCATGGGCGGCCAGCAGTGGACGCAGACGGTGCCCGAACGTGTGCTGCTCACGCTGCTCGGCGGAGTCCTGGCGATGGTGGCGTACGCGGTGTACCCGGCCTGGGAGACCCCGCGCCTGCGCACCCGGCTCGCCGACTGGCTTGCGGCGCAGGGCAGGTACGCGGCCTGCGTGGTCCGGCACTACGCGGAACCCGTCGGCAAGACCGCTCCGGACGTGCGGGAGGCGCTGCTCGGCTCCCGGTCCGCCCGCGTCGCCTGGCACCAGGCCCTGGAGCACGCGAGGGACGAGCCGGTACGGCACCGCGGTCTGTCCCACGCGGCGGCCGACGACGCCATCGCCCAACTCGGCCGGGTGGCCATGCTGTTGGAGGCACACCTGCCCGAGCGGGACGCACGTCCGACACCGTCCGCGGCGCGGCTGGCGGAGGCGCTGCGGACGTCGACCCAGCACGGTGCGCGGGCCGTTCGGGAGCGGCGGGTGCCCGCCTGGGACGCGGTGCGGGACGCGCTCGGCGACGACGGCGGCCTGGCGGCCGAGGGCGTCGATCCCGTGGTGCGCGACGGCGGCAGACTTCTCCTGGAGCACCTGCGGGAGCTGTCCGACGCGCTCGACACGGCGGTCTCGCCGGTGGGGGTCGACAGCAAGGGCGTTACACGAAGCGGGAGTTGACGCCTCGGCCGAAACGAGCCCCCTCGACGCCGCACCGTCCGCCCCGCGCACCGTCCGCCCGGCGTGTCCCGAGTCCGCAGTACGTACCGGTACTCAAGAAGTACTCGTGCTCGTCGGCAAACCCGACGGGAGTTTGCCGCCCTCGGCGCGTGTGTACGTCTCGGAGCCGAGGCCGCTCTTCCATGTGACCTTGAGCGTCGTGCTGTTGACCGAGTCGACGGTGCCCTTCGCGCGGTCCTTGGAACCGTCCACGCACGTGAGGCGGATCGAACTGCCGCTCGCCGTACCGCTGCACACCGTGCCGCCGGTGGCGAAGAGGCCGGCCTTGTCGCCCGTGATCACCAGGGCCACCGCCTTGCCGCCGGTGGTCGCGAGCCAACTGCCGGGCAGCCCGCCCGGCGATTCCGTACCGTCCGTGCTTCCCGAACCGGCCGAGCCGCCACCGGTGTTCGCGGTGGCGGTGGAGGTCGCGGAGGCGCTGGAGGAGGCGTCGTCCCCGCCGCCTCCGCCGTCGCACGCGGCCAGAGCCAGGACGAGTGCGCCGGAAACGCCGACGGCCGCCGCCGTCGACCGGGCCCGGCGGCGGAGTGCCGACCGGCCCCGGCCCCGGACCCGGGATCCGGCCGCTCCGGCGGCCGAGGCCGAGGCGCGGGTGGTGGAGGCGGGAGGAGCGGCCGGGACGGCCGAAGCCGGCGGAGTCGCTGAGATCGCCGAAGTCACTGGTAACCCCCAAGCTGTGGCCCGCCTGCCGGTCACGGAACCGGTCCGCGGCCGTCCGGACGGACATGCCGGACCGACCGCAGCAAGCTACCAGGGGTTACCCGGACGACCCACGCGGAGTCCGCCCCGCACTCCCCGTGCGCCCCCGTCCGTCCCGCCGCCCGTCGCGTGCACGTGATCCGAGTGCCCCACCCGGAACCCTCGGCCCCGGATAAACGTTTTAGCAACAGAGGCCCCCTCGATAACAGGCCCCACCCCCTGCCCCGCCTCACTCACCCCCACCCGGAATCGGCCACCGAGCCTCCGTCACCGCCCCCACGCAAGCCCCCACAACCCCTCACGACCCGCCACGTTGCCCCACCCTCCAACACCCCGCGGAGCCGGTGCCCGCATGCGTGAGAGGCGGGCGGGAACCCGTCAGGTCGGGCACCGGTGAGGACGGGGAGCCAGGTCGGCGGAGCTGTAATCGCGCCACCACCCCTCGTGCACGTGCATTTGCTCATGCATCTGCACGTGAACAGGGTTATGATCCCCGTCAGTTGACCACTGCATCTATGGCCCTCACCGGCCGGTGCACCACCGGGGAGCGACCTGTGGAACACGACGTGTACGACGCGTTTGACGTTGCCGACGCGTCCGGCGTGTACAACGGCATGGCCGCCGCGGCACTGGACGGCGTCGCCTGGCAGAAGTCCCGGCACAGCAACTCGCAGGGGTCCTGCGTGGAGTTCGCGCGGCTGCCGGGCGGTGACGTGGCGGTGCGCAACTCGCGTTTCCCGGACGGTCCTGCCCTCGTCTACACGCGGGCGGAGATCGAGGCGATGCTTCTGGGCATCAAGGACGGCGAGTTCGACCACCTGATTCTGAACTGACCGTCCGGCGAGCCGTGTTGCACGGTGGGTCGGCAATTCCGGGCGCACCCGGCGCACCCGGCGGCCGGTGCGAAGAGGGTCAGGCTCCGAAGGCCGGGACGGAAGGCGCGGCGGCGGCCGAAGCGGAAGGCACGGCGGCCGGAACCGGAACCGGACCCGAAGCCGGGCCGCAGCCCGTCGCGCGGGACGGCCCGGGGGGCCGGCGGTGTCGCCGGCATCGCTCCGGAGAAGGAAATCCAGTCACCGTCGGCATACACGCTGTAACGCGCGTAGACCCTTGGCGCGCAAAGAGAGCGGGGGTCGTCAGCGGTCGGGGTGGAGCTGGAACATGGCCCAGACGACCTTGCCGGTGAGGGTGCCCGCGAGCGGGTGCCAGCCCCAGCCGTCGCTGAACGACTCGACGAGGAAGAGGCCGCGTCCCGACTCCGCGGAGCAGTCGTCCGAGTCGCCGGCGACCGGTGTGCCGCGGCTGGTGTCGCGCACCGCGCACACCAGTCGCTCCGTCCAGCGCATCAGATGCAGCCGTACGGGCGCGGTGGGGTCCTGCGGAGTGGGTTCGCGGGGTATCGCGTGGCGCAGGGCGTTGGTCACCAGTTCGGAGACCACGAGACAGGCGTCGTCGAAGCGGTCGCCGACGTCCCACTGTCCGAGGGTCCTGCGGGTGAACTGCCGTGCCTCACGCACCGATTCGAGGCGGGCGGGCAGGGCGCAGGTGGCGGCGTTGCGCGCTGCTGCGGGATCCAGCGGCGGAAGGCCCTGCCTCAACGGCTCGAGCATGGTCGATCCATTCGTCCCCATGCGAGGCACTCCCGGGGTTCGCGGTCGTGGCGATGCAGCGGTTGCGCGGGACCATGGTTTCCGATGCGTCCGGCAGATGCAAGGGCAGATGCACGTGCACGAGACCGAAATGGACGTGACCGTACCGCTTCTGGGTCATTTTTTCCCCCGTCCGCAGCACGTCTTCCCCCGCTTTTGCGCCGTCGCGGGGCCCGAATCTGGTCTGAACCTGTGAAAGGGAGGACAAGGCTTTCCCTTTCCGTAATCACATGAGTACTGCTCGGAGTGTTTTGATGGCACACTTCGGGACCTGGAACCGTTGGGGAGGCTGGCGAACGTGAGCGCGGGAGAGCCCGGATCGGTGGTGCGGCGGATGCTGCTCGGCTCGCAACTCAGGCGACTGCGTGAGGCGAGGGGGATCACGCGCGAGGCGGCGGGATACTCGATCCGCGCCTCCGAGTCGAAGATCAGCCGGATGGAGCTGGGGCGCGTCAGCTTCAAGGCACGTGACGTGGAAGACCTGTTGACGCTGTACGGCATCAACGACGAGGCGGAGCGCACCTCCCTGCTCTCCCTCGCCAAGGAGGCCAACGTCGCGGGCTGGTGGCACAGTTACTCCGACGTGCTGCCGAGCTGGTTCCCCACCTATGTCGGCCTCGAAGGCGCCGCCTCGGTGATCCGGTCCTACGAAGTGCAGTTCGTGCACGGCCTGTTGCAGACCGAGGGCTACGCCCGCGCGGTCGTGCGGCGCGGCATGCGGGACGCGAGCGAGGCGGACGTGGAGCGCCGGGTGGCGCTGCGTCTGGAGCGGCAGAAGTACCTGGTCTCGGAGAACGCGCCCGACCTCCACGTGGTCATAGACGAGGCGGCGCTGCGCAGGCCGGCCGGGGACCGCGAGACGATGCGGGGGCAGATCCAGCACCTCATCGAGGTGTCGGAGTCGCCCAACGTGCGCCTGCAGATCATGCCGTTCAGCTTCGGCGGCCACTCGGGGGAGAGCGGGGCCTTCACCATCCTCGGCTTCCCCGACTCCGACCTGTCGGACGTCGTGTATCTGGAGCAGCTCACCAGCGCGCTCTATCTGGACAAGCAGGAGGACGTCGCGCAGTACGAGCGCGCCCTCACGGAGCTCCAGAGCGACAGTCCGTCCCCCGACGAGAGCCGGGACCTGCTGCGCGGTCTGTTCCAGCTGATCTGACGTCCCGGACGGATGCCGCTCGGCGCTGTTCCCTTCTTGCCTGTGAATAAAACGCAGTTGGCCGAACTCGAACTTCAACTGCCTTGAAACGCAAGTACGATGACGCGTGATCAGAACGTGAAGGCGTCCGGGAGCCTGCCTCGCCCGCCGTGAGGCAGCAAGGGATTCGAGGGATCACACATGTCGTCCTACTTCGCCGACCTCGCACAGCAGTACATCGATGGTGAATGGCGCCCCGGGTCCGGCTCCTGGGACATCATCGACTTCAACCCGTACGACGGCGAGAAGCTGGCGTCGATAGCCATCGCCACCGTCGACGAGGTCGACCAGGCGTACAAGGCCGCGGCCCGCGCGCAGAAGGAGTGGGCGGCCACCAACCCGTACGCGCGCCGTGCCGTCTTCGAGAAGGCGCTGCGTCTCGTCGAGGAGCGCCAGCAGGAGCTCACCGAGCTGATCGTCGCCGAGCTGGGCGGCACGCACACCAAGGCCGGCTTCGAGCTGCACCTCGCCAAGGAGTTCCTGCGCGAGTCGGTGCACCTGGCGCTGCGTCCCGAGGGCAGGATCCTGCCGTCGCCGATCGACGGCAAGGAGAACCGCCTCTACCGGGTGCCGGTGGGTGTCGTGGGCGTCATCAGCCCCTTCAACTTCCCGTTCCTGCTGTCGCTGAAGTCGGTCGCACCGGCCCTCGCGGCGGGCAACGGCGTGGTGCTCAAGCCGCACCAGAACACCCCGATCGCCGGTGGCACGGTCATCGCCAAGATCTTCGAGGACGCCGGTCTGCCCGCCGGTCTGCTGAACGTCGTCGTCACGGACATCGCCGAGATCGGCGACGCCTTCCTGGAGCACCCGATCCCGAAGGTCATCTCCTTCACGGGGTCGGACAAGGTCGGCCGGCACGTTGCGACGGTGTGCGCCGCGCAGTTCAAGCGGTCGATCCTCGAACTGGGCGGGAACAGCGCCCTGGTGGTCCTCGACGACGCGGACGTCGACTACGCCGTCGACGCGGCGGTCTTCAGCCGGTACGTCCACCAGGGCCAGGTCTGCATGGCGGCCAACCGCGTGCTGGTCGACCGCGCCGTACTGGCCGAGTTCACCGAGAAGTTCGTCGCCAAGGTCAAGACGCTGAAGACCGGTGACCCGCGCGACCCCGAGACCATCATCGGCCCGCTGATCAACTCCCAGCAGGCGGACTCGGTCTCGGGTGTCGTCGAGCAGGCCGTGGCCGAGGGGGCCACCGCGCTGGTGCGGGGCACCGTCACCGACAACCTGGTGACCCCGTCCGTGCTCACCGACGTCCCCGCCGGTTCGGAACTGCTGCGGCAGGAGGTCTTCGGACCGGTCGCCTTCCTCATCCCCTTCGACGGGGAGGACGAGGCCGTCGCCATCGTCAACGACACCCCGTACGGTCTCAGCGGCGCCGTGCACACGGGTGACGTCGAGCGCGGCGTGAACTTCGCGCAGCAGATCGACACCGGCATGTTCCACGTCAACGACGGCACCGTGCACGACGAGCCGCTCGTCCCCTTCGGCGGGGAGAAGAGCTCCGGCATCGGCCGCCTCAACGGCGAGACCACGCTGGACGCGTTCACCACGCTGAAGTGGATCTCCGTGCAGCACGGCCGCAGCGGCTTCCCGTTCTGACCGCACCCCGTGGCGCGGGCGCGCGCCGCCGTGCACGCATCGCCTCCGGCCGCCGGTCCGCACCGGCGGGCGGAGGCGATGCGTGCGTCACGCGGGTGCGGCGTCACGCGGATCGATGCGTCGCACGGCTGCGGTGCACGGCTGCGGCGTCACGCCGGTTCGCGCGCCACGCCGGTGGACTTGCGGACAGAAGGTGACCGCAAGGGCCCGTAGCGTCGTCGGGGTCAGGGAGAGATCGAGAACCACCGAGAAAGGTGGCCGAACATGGTCACACACGTGCGTGCCGAGGCGCGGGGCGACGAGCGCGGGGCCCTGCTGTCGTTCCTGGAGGAGCAGCGCGGCGGTGTCCGCCGTTCCCTGCTGGGGCTGACCGCGGAGCAGGCGCTGGAGAAGCCCAGTGCCAGCGAGTTGAGCCTCGGCGGGCTGCTCAAGCACGTCGCGGAGGTGGAGCAGAGCTGGGTCGCCCGCGCGAAGGGCGAGCCGCCGGCCGTCGCCCGCGACCGGTCCAACTGGCACGAGTGCTTCGTGCTCGTCGGCGACGAGAGTGTCGACTCGCAGCTCGCGTACTGGGAGAAGGTCGCCGCCGAGACGGAGGCGTTCGTCCGCTCGGTGCCGAGCCTCGACGACACGTTCCCGCTGCCGGACGAGCCGTGGTTCCCGCCGGACGAGGCGGTGTCGATGCGCTGGCTGGTCCTCAACCTGATCCGCGAGACGGCCCGGCACGCGGGGCACGCCGACATCATCCGTGAGTCCCTCGACGGCAAGGTCGCCTTCGAACTGGTCGCCATGGAACGGGGAGAGCCCTGGGAGGGCTGAGACGGCCCCTGCCGCCCCCGTGAACGCCCGTGCGCCGGGCGGGAGTTCACGGGGGCGCCGGCGGTGCTGCGGTGCCTCAGTGGTGGAAGCCCGTGGCCGCCTGCTTGTCGCGGGTCAACGGGTGCGGCTGCTCGTGGAGTTGGGGCAGCAGGCGGCGCAGGTCCTCCAGGAACATGTCCGCGAGGTCGGAGGAGAAGCCGTTGCGGCACACCACCCGCAGCACGGCCAGGTCCTCCCGGTTGGCGGGGAAGGTGTACGCGGGGACCAGCCAGCCGCTCTCCCGCAGCCGCCGGGAGAGGTCGAAGACGTCGTACGACGTGACCTCGTCGCGGGTCGTGAACGCGAACACCGGCAGCTCGTCGCCGCGGGTCAGCATCCGGAAGTCGCCGAGCGCCTCGATCCGTTCCGCCAGCCCCACGGCCACGTCCCGCGTCGCCTGCTGCACCGCGCGGTACCCGTCGCGGCCCAGGCGCAGGAAGGTGTAGTACTGCGCGACGACCTGGGCGCCGGGGCGCGAGAAGTTGAGGGCGAAGGTCGGGGTGTCGCCGCCCAGGTAGTTGACGCGGAAGACCAGTTCCTCGGGCAGCGCCTCCTTGTCGCGCCACAGTGCCCAGCCGACGCCCGGGTAGACCAGTCCGTACTTGTGGCCGGAGGTGTTGATGGACGCCACGCGCGGCAGCCGGAAGTCCCACACCAGGTCCTCGTCGAGGAACGGCGCGACCATGCCGCCGGAGGCCGCGTCGACGTGCACGGGGACGTCGAGCCCGGTGCGCCGCTGGAGGTCGTCGAGCGCGGCGCACAGCTCGGCGATCGGTTCGTAGGAGCCGTCGAAGGTGGAGCCGAGGATGCCGACGACGCCGATGGTGTTCTCGTCGCACAGGTCGGCTGCCGCCTGCGGGTCGATGTGGTAGCGCTCGCCCTCCATGGGCACCTGGCGCGCCTCGACCTCCCAGAAGTTGCAGAACTTCTCCCAGCAGACCTGGACGTTGGCACCCATGACGAGGTTCGGGCGTGCGGTGCCCGACGGGTAGCGGTCGGCGTTGCGGTGCGCCCAGCGCCGCTTCAGCGCCATCCCGGCCAGCATGCACGCCTCGCTCGACCCGGTCGTCGAACAGCCGACGGTGGCCGAGGGGTCCGGAGCGTTCCACAGGTCGGCGAGCATCGCGACGCAGCGCCGCTCCAGTTCGGCGGTGCGCGGGTACTCGTCCTTGTCGATCATGTTCTTGTCGCGGCACTCGGCCATCAGCACGCCGGCCTGGGGTTCCATCCAGGTGGTGACGAAGGTGGCGAGGTTGAGCCGCGAGTTGCCGTCCAGCATCAGCTCGTCGTGCACGAGCTGGTACGCGGTGGCCGGCGGGATCGGCTGATCGGGGAGCCGGTGCTTGGGCGGTGCCTCGTCCATGCCGGCGACCGGGTTCGCCTCGCCGAAGAAGGGGTTCACGGACATCGGGCGCTCGTCCGGCGTCCCGGGACCTGCGTGCAGCGGCATGTTCTCTCCCAGAGGGGCGGCAGTGCGTTCTCACGTGGCGGTGCCAGTGTCGGCGCCGGGGGCCGGGGCGCCGGGGGCGGGGCCCCGTCGGCCCCCCGACTCACAGCTTTGCCCCAGCGGGGGCACAGTGCATCCTGGAGCCACCGGTGGAACCTGGGGCTGCCACAGTGCGTTGATAGCTTTGTGCGGCCGTACCAGCACGACGCCGTATCGTTCCCCACCCTCAGGAGCCCGGAACCGTGATGACGCTTGCCCTCGGACCGAGCTGGCTGGACCCGAACTACCTGCTCGACACCTACAGCGTGTGGGGACTGCTGCTGGTCGTCTTCGCGGAGTCGGGTCTGCTGATCGGCTTCTTCCTGCCGGGCGACTCCCTGTTGTTCACGTGCGGCCTGCTCATCACCTCGGGGACGCTGGACTTCCCGCTGTGGGCGGCGATCGCGCTGATCTGCGTCGCCGCGGTCCTGGGTGACCAGGCGGGCTACCTGTTCGGCAAGAAGGTCGGCCCGTCGCTGTTCAACCGGCCCAACTCGCGGCTCTTCAAGCAGGAGAACGTCGTCAAGGCGCACGAGTTCTTCGAGAAGTACGGGCCGAAGTCGCTGGTGCTGGCCCGCTTCGTGCCCGTCGTCCGCACGTTCACGCCGATCATCGCGGGCGTCAGCGGCATGAAGTACCGCTCGTTCCTCACGTTCAACATCATCGGCGGCGTGCTGTGGGGCGCGGGCGTGACCCTGCTGGGCTCCTGGCTGGGCAACATCGAGTTCGTCAACAAGAACATCGAGCTGATCCTCGTCCTCATCGTCCTCGTGTCGGTGGTCCCGATCGCCATCGAGTTCCTGCGGGCCCGCTCCAAGGCGAGGAAGAACCCGCAGCCCGCGGGCGAGGACGCGCACGGCGGCGACGGACGGGACGACGACGGGTGGGGCGGCGACGGCCCGGCCGGCCCGCCGGCCATGGACGACGCGACGCGGCCCCTGCGCATCCAGCCCGGTCACCGCCGTCCGGCCGCCCAGGACGCCGGCTCGTACGGCGCCCCCGCCGCGCCGGACCGGCAGCAGCCCCAGGACCCGCAGGCGTACGCGGCGCAGCAGTCCGCGGCGGCCTACGGTGCGCCGCAGCAGCAGTACGGGCAGCAGCAGCCGTACGGTGCGCCGCAGCAGTACGGGCAGCAGCAGCCGTACGGCCAGGACCCGCGGGCGTACGGGGCCGGGCAGCAGCAGTACGGCGGCCCGCAGGGCGGACACCCGCAGCAGTACGGGCAGCAGCAGCCGTACGGGCAGGACGCGCAGGCGGGGCAGCAGCAGCCGTACGGGCAGGACGCGCCGCAGTACGGGCGCCGGCCCTACCCGCAGGGGCAGCCGCAGCCGCAGCCCTACCAGCAGCAGCAGCCGTACGCGCAGAACCCGCAGGGCGGGCAGCAGCCGTACGGCACGCAGGAGCAGCGGGACGGCGGCGCAGGACCGGGGTACGGCTACCCGCAGCCCGGCCCGTACGCGCCCGAGGCGTACCCGCAGCAGCCGCAGCAGGGCGGGCAGCCGCAGCCGGGCCACCGGGGCCGGGGCGGTCACCCCGAGCAGTAGGGGAGCGGCCGGCCGCTCCCCGCCCGGCCGTGCCTCAGAAGCCGCGCGTCCGCTTGGCCGCGCGGCGGCCGGCGGCGCTGCCGGCGCCCGGCAGCCGCAGGAACAGCCGGGAGATCTCGGACCCCAGGTTCACGCCGATCGCGATGGCCATGGCGAGCGACACCGCGCGGGCCAGTGACAGCAGGCCCTTGTCGACCTCGTTCTGGGCGATCGCGAGCAGCCCGAAGTACGTCGCGGAACCGGGCAGCAGCGGGCCGATGGCGGCGGTGGTGTAGGGCAGCGCGGACGCGAACCGGTAGCGCGACAGGAGCTGCCCGAACAGGCCGACGAGACCGGCCGCCGCGGCCGTCGACGCCACCGGGGAGATGCCGCCCACGGTGTGCATCGCGCCGTACACCGACCAGGCGACGCCCCCGTTGAGCGTCACCATGAGCACGGTGGACCGTTCCTGCTGGAGCAGCACCGCGAAGGTCAGCGACAGCAGCATCGACGCGAGGATCTGCACCACCGGCTGCTGGGAGGTGCCCAGCGCGGTGTCGGGGTTGAGGGGCGCGCCGAACTTCACCCCGAAGTAGAGGACCACCAGCACGCCGATGACGATGCCGGTGAAGAAATACATGACTTCCAGGAGCCGCGCGGCGGCCGTGATGTAGAAGCCGGTCAGGCCGTCCTGCACACCCGCCACCAGCGCCCTTCCGGGCAGCAGCGCGAACAGCCCACCGGTGATCACGGCGGACGCGCGGACGTCGACGTTGGCGAGGGTCAGCGCGATGCCGATCGCGGCGGGCGGGGTCGCGGCGACGGTGAACTGGTAGAACTCCGGCAGCCCGCGCCCGGCGCACAGCCACGCGAGCCGGTCGCCGAGCATGGCGCCGAGGGCCGCGCACAGGAACACCAGGGGGCCACCGCCGACGAGGACGGAGGCCGCGCCGGCGAGCAGCCCGTTGGCCAGGGTCAGGGCCCAGCCGGGGTAGGGGTGGCGGTTGCGGCGGATCTCCGCGAGGCGCCGGTACGCCTCCTCCAGCGAGACGACCGTCTCCGGGTCGGCGAGGTCGTCGACGAGCTGGAAGACGGCGGCGAGACGCGTGTAGTCGGTGCCGCGGCGGCGCACCGTGCGGGACGCGGTCACCGGGTCGTCCACCAGGGAGGGCTGGTGCGAGATCGACAGCAGCGTGAAGGTGACGTTCGGCTCGCAGCGGTCGAGGCCGTACGAGCGGCACACCGACAGCATGGCGGCCTCGACGTCCTCCGCGCCCTCGCCGCCCGCGAGCAGCAGTTCGCCGATGCGAAGGGTCAGGTCGAGGACGCGGGGGACCGCGGGCCCGGTCTCGTCGGCGGTGCGCTGCGCGGACTCGGGGGCGGGCCGTTCGGCCACCGGCAGCCGCAGCACGGTACGCATGCGGTCCTGCCAGGGCGCGTCCTTGACGAGGTCGACCGCGGGGAGCCCGGTGGCCGGGGTGAAGGCGTGCAGGGTCTCCAGGCCGAAGCCGCTGGGCAGGCTGAACGCCGATCCCTCGGTCTCCGGGGCGGGCGCGGGCGGTGTGTCGAGACCGTCGGGGAGGGCGAACTCGGAGGTGGTCTCCGACTCCGGCACGGCCGGCCGGCCCATCGCGAGACCCTCCGGGAGGGTGAACTCTGACGTCGTCGACGACTCGGTGTCGACCGCCGTGCCACCGCCGGCGGGATGCGCGTACATGCTCCGCGCCCGCTCCGACTGAGGCCTGCGGTCCTCCGCGTCCGTCACTTGCGCAACGCTCCCTGCACGACGACGACGATCAAGACTCAGTATGCGCACAGAAACGCGAACGGGCCGCGCCACCCCCCTCGGGGAGTGACACGGCCCGTTCGCGCGGACGCTGCGCGGCCCGGGGCCGGAGCCCCGTGACCCGTGCGGCTCAGTGGCCGCCGTGGTCCTGGGCGCGCTTGATGGAACGCTCGATCTCGGCCTCGGCGTCGCTGCGGCCGACCCAGTCGGCGCCCTCGACGGACTTGCCGGGCTCCAGGTCCTTGTAGACCTCGAAGAAGTGCTGGATTTCCAGGCGGTCGAACTCCGACACGTGGTGGATGTCGCGCAGGTGCTCGACCCGCGGGTCGGACGCCGGGACGCACAGCACCTTGTCGTCGCCGCCGGCCTCGTCGGTCATGCGGAACATGCCGATGGCGCGGCACTTGATGAGGCAGCCGGGGAAGGTCGGCTCGTCCAGGATGACCAGGGCGTCCAGCGGGTCGCCGTCCTCGCCGAGGGTGTTCTCGACGAATCCGTAGTCCGCGGGGTAACTGGTCGAGGTGAAGAGGCGGCGGTCCAGGCGAATGCGACCGGTCTCGTGGTCCACCTCGTACTTGTTCCGCGAACCCTTCGGAATCTCGATCGTGACGTCGAACTCCACCGGTGGCTCCTCCATGATCAGCACATAGTTCTGGTGGTTAAGTGTCCCTCACGCACGTGTGTGATCGCGAAAGGGGCTGGTGGTCGTGCCGGAGCTGAGGGCTTGGCGGGCCGCGCGCCCCCGTCTCGCGCGCCTCGCGCGGGGCGCACGGTCACGTCTGGCGGGGGCCGCGCGATCCGTGCGGCCGTCGTCCGCGGGGTCCGCGCGACCGCGTCTCGCGCGGGGCGCGAAGCTCGCGACCTGGCAGTTCACGGCGATCGCCGGCACCGCGGGTGCGGTACTGGCGGCCGGCGTGGTGACCGCCGCGGGTCCCTGGGACTCCACGGGTCAGCGTACGGCCGAGCGGGACCGGGCGGTCGCCGGGGCCGGGGCGGGTGGCACAGATCACGGCACCCGTTCGAAGCGGCAGGCGGACAGCGCCGCGTTGCCGGCGCCGAGCGCGGCCACCGTGCTGGCCGGCCTGGGCGGTACCGGGGCGGTGGCGGGATCCGTCGGGACGGCGCCCACCGGCCGGGCGCTCACCGGGCTGCTCGGGCCGCTCCTCGGCGACGCCGCCCTCGGTACCGCGCACACGGCCGCCGTGGTCGACGTCTCCTCGGGGCGGGCGCTCTACACGAAGGACGCGGGCCGGGCGCTGACGCCCGCGTCCACCACCAAGATCGCCACGGCCGTGGCCGCGCTGTCCGCGCTGGGCACCGACCACCGGTTCACCACCCGGGCCGCGCTGGAGCCCGACACGAAGGAACTCGTCCTGGTCGGCGGCGGCGACCCGACGCTCACCGCGCACGCGGACGCCGACGGCTGGGCCAGCCTGCGCACGCTCGCCGACAGCACGGCCGCCGCGCTGAAGAAGCGCGGCATCAAGAAGGTGACGCTGTCGTACGACACCACCCTGTACGCGGGCACCGCGCTTCACCCCATCGGGGTCAACGACAACCTCGCCCCGGTGAGCGCCCTCGTCGCGGACGAGGGGCGCACCGACGACTCGACGAGCGGTCCGACGGCGCGCGTGAGCGACCCGGCGGTGTCCGCGGCGCGCACCTTCGCCGGGTTCCTGAAGCGGCACGGCGTCACGACGACGTCGCCCGGCCCCTCCAAGGCGACGGGCCGCGCGGCCACTCTCGCCTCGGTCTCCTCGCCGCCGCTGTCCGACGTGGTCGAGCGGATGCTGACCAACAGCGACAACGACATCGCGGAGGCGCTCGCCCGGCAGACCGCCGTGGCGGCCGGTACGCGCGCGGACTTCGCGGGCGGCGCGGCGGCCGTCGGGGCCCGGCTGAAGCTGCTGGGCCTGCCGGTGGCCGGGGCCCGGTTCCACGACGGCAGCGGCCTGGACCGCGACGACCGGCTCACCGCGAACCTGCTCACCGCGCTCCTGGTGAAGGCGGGCGCCGCCGACCACCCCGAACTGCGCCCGGTCCTGACGGGCCTGCCGGTGGCCGGCTTCACGGGCACCCTGAGCGGCCGCTACGCCGGGGACGGCGCGGCGGGGGTCGTCCGGGCCAAGACGGGCACGCTGACCGGCGTCAACGCGCTGGCCGGCACGGTCGTCGACAAGGACGGCCGGATGCTCGCCTTCGCGTTCCTCACCTCCGGCACCACCGACCCGACGGCCGCGATCTCGGCCCTGGACCGCACGGCGACGGCCCTGGCGGGCTGCGGCTGCCGCTGAGGGGCGGGGCGCCCCGCGCGCGGGAGGCCGTGACCCCCGGCCGGCCGGCCCGCGTCCCCCGTACGGCCGTCTCGCGCGTGGCCGGCGCCGGGCCCGGGGCGCCGGGCCGTGCGCGGCGGGGTCCCGGGTGCCCCGTCGGTCACGGTGACCCCTCGTGGCGCTCGGCCCTGCCCCAAGGGGCGGGCCTCACGTACCGTTGACGCATGACGAGCATCGGTGGTGCGGAGATGGTCGACTGGAATCTCGCGGTGGCGACCGCGACCCGGCTCGCGCGGCCGGGCCCCGAAGTGGGCCGCGACGAGGCACGCGCCGTCGTCGCGGAACTGCGGCGGCACGCCAAGGCGTCGGAGGAGCACGTCCGCGGCTTCACCCGGATGGCTGCCGACGGCGCCGACGACACCCCCGTCCTGGTCGTCGACCGGCCGGGCTGGGTGCGGGCGAACGTCGCCGGGTTCCGGGAGGTGCTCAAGCCCCTGCTCGACAAGATGCAGGAGCGGCGCTCGGGCAGTGCGGGCGGCGCCGTGTTCGGCGCGGTCGGCGGCAAGGTCACCGGCGTCGAACTGGGCATGCTGCTCTCCTTCCTGTCGTCGCGGGTCCTCGGCCAGTACGAGACGTTCGCCCCCTCCACGCGCGACCTGCCGGCCGGTCAGAACGGCGGCGGGCGACTGCTCCTGGTCGCGCCCAACATCGTCCACGTGGAACGCGAACTCGACGTGCGGCCGCACGACTTCAGGCTCTGGGTGTGCCTGCACGAGGAGACGCACCGCACGCAGTTCACCGGCGTGCCGTGGCTGCGCGCGCACCTGGAGGGCGAGGTCCAGTCGTTCCTCGCGGAGACCGACGTCGAGCCGGCCGCCTTCCTGGAGCGCATCCGCGAGGCCGCCCAGTCGCTGGCCGGTTCCCGCCCCGAGGGCGAGGAGGACGACGGCGGCCGGTCCCTGGTCGAACTGGTGCAGAGCCCGGCGCAGCGCGAGATCCTCGGCCGGCTCACCGCCGTGATGTCGCTCCTGGAGGGCCACGCCGACTACGTCATGGACGGCGTGGGCCCCTCGGTCGTGCCGTCCGTCGCCGAGATCCGCGAGAAGTTCCAGCAGCGGCGGGCCAACGGCGCCTCGCGTCTCGACATGGCGCTGCGCAAACTCCTGGGCCTGGACGCCAAGATGCGCCAGTACCGCGACGGGGAGCGGTTCGTGCGGGCCGTCGTCGGCGAGGTGGGGATGGACGGCTTCAACCGGGTGTGGACCTCGCCGAACACCCTCCCGACGAAGTCGGAGATCGCGAAGCCCGCGGACTGGATCGCCCGCGTCCACAGCCGGCCGGAGGCGTGAGGCACGAAAGCCCGGCGAACCGAGGGTGATTGGTCGCGTCTACGGCAGGAGAACGCCCTCGCAATCACCCGTCTGAGGGACCGTGAGCGATGGGTAGGCGTGCAATGCTCGGGGAACGGCCCGGCTCTGTCACCATCTACACACTCTGAGTGACCGGCCTCGGGTTAACCTCCCGAAAACTTCATGAAGGGAACCGGACATGGGTCCCCATCCTGCGGTCGCGGCGATACGCCTGGCGGTCCGCCGCGTACTCCACGACATCCTCACCGAACACACCGCCCCCGCCTCACCCTCCTCCCCGGCCGCCCGCGCGTCCCGGGCCGCACGCGCGACCGCGCAGGCGGCCATGACGGTCCGCGCGACGCAGCCCGCGTACGACGGACGCACCGGATCGACCGCGCAGATCGACCAGTTCGACCGGGCCGATCGCAGCGGACCCGGCGGCCCGGCCGGACCGGGCGTCCCGGCCGACCGGATCGCGCAGCCCGCCCCGGCGGCGGACGCCTCCCGCATCCCGCCCCCGTCCCGCACCCCCCAGACCTCTCCGGCCGCCCCGGCGGCCGAGCAGTCCGTGCCCGGCCGCGCCGAGGCTCCGCTCGTGCTGGTGGCCTGCTCCGGCGGCGCGGACTCCATGGCGCTGGCCTCCGCGCTCGCCTTCGAGGCGCGCAAGCTCGGCATCCGCGCCGGCGGTGTCACCGTCGACCACGGACTGCAGACCGGCTCCGACGAACGCGCCGCCGAGGTCGTCCAGCGACTGCGCGAACTCGGCCTGGATCCCGTCGAGTCGGCCGCCGTGCACGTCGGCCGCGAGGGCGGCCCCGAGGCCGCCGCCCGGGACGCCCGGTACGCCGCGCTCGACGAGGCCGCGGGCCGCCTCGGCGCCGCCGCCGTCCTGCTCGGCCACACCCGCGACGACCAGGCCGAGACGGTGCTGCTCGGGCTCGCCCGCGGCTCCGGCGTGCGGTCCCTGTCGGGCATGGCCGCGGTCTCGGGGGCCGGCGGCCGTTACCGGCGCCCCTTCCTGCAGATCGACCGGCAGACCGCGCGCCGCGCCTGCATGGTCCAGTCGCTCCCCGTCTGGGACGACCCGCACAACGCCGACCCCACCTACACCCGCTCCCGGCTGCGCCACGAGGGCCTGCCCGCGCTGGAGAAGGCGCTGGGCAAGGGCGTCGTCGAGGCCCTCGCGCGCACGGCCCAGCTCTCCCGCGACGACGCGGACGCCCTCGACGCCTGGGCCAGCCAGGCCGAGGCGGGCGTGCGCGACGCCGCCGGCCTGCTGGACTGCGCCAAGCTGTTCGCCCTGCCGCCCGCGGTGCGCCGTCGCATCCTGCGGCGCGCCGCCATCGAGGCGGGCGCTCCCGCGGGCTCGCTGTTCGCCCGTCACATCGAGGAGATCGACCGGCTGATCACCGGCTGGCGCGGCCAGCGGGCCATCAATCTGCCGGGCAAGGTCGTCGCCCGTCGGCAGGGTGGCAGACTGGTCATCCGGCACGGCTGACCACACGCCCCTCGTGGGCACCCGGTTCCTCCGCCCCGGAGGAACCGGTCGGCCCGACGAACCGGCCGACGCCGCGCGCCCGGACCGCCGGGCGCGCGCGGACGCCGTGGGTACGCGTGGCCGGGCACGGCCGGCGCCTTCAGGGCGCCGGCACCCCGGAGGGAAACGAGCCGAAGCAGTGCGGGACGACCGAAAGTGATGCGGGTGGACGCGAAAGACATGGGTGCCGACCTTCAGTCGGTGCTCATCACCAAGGAAGAGATCGACGCGAAGCTGGCCGAGCTGGCCGCGAAGATCGACGCGGAGTACGCGGGCAAGGACCTGCTGATCGTCGGTGTGCTCAAGGGCGCGGTGATGGTCATGGCGGACCTCGCGCGGGCGCTGTCCACCCCCGTCACCATGGACTGGATGGCGGTGTCCTCGTACGGGGCCGGCACCCAGTCCTCCGGTGTCGTGCGGATCCTCAAGGACCTGGACACCGACATCAAGGGACGGCACGTCCTGATCGTCGAGGACATCATCGACTCCGGGCTGACCCTGTCCTGGCTGATCTCCAACCTCGGCTCGCGCGAGCCCGCCTCCCTCAAGGTGTGCACGCTGCTGCGCAAGCCGGAGGCCGCGAAGGTCGCCATCGACGTGGAGTGGGTCGGCTTCGACATCCCCAACGAGTTCGTCATCGGCTACGGCCTCGACTACGCCGAGAAGTACCGCAACCTGCCCTTCGTCGGGACGCTCGCGCCGCACGTCTACGGCGGCTGAACGGCACCCGTACGGCGGCGGCGGTGCCCGTCGGCGGCCCGGACGGCCCAACGGCACCCCGGCCCCGCGGCAGACACGGGAACCCCAGGGGCCCGCGCGCCGTTGGAGCATGCGTGGGCGGATCGCCAGCCATCCCGTGAGACTTCGGGTGACAATGCTGGGGTACCGTCAGAAGAACTGTCTTTATCAAACTCACTATGGCAGGAGGGACGGGGCGACACCGCTCCGTATGGATGGACGTGAAGCGATACTTCCGTGGGCCGGTCATGTGGATCGTGCTGGCCGTCCTTGCCGTGGTCGTGTTGATGCAGGTTGTCGGCTCGTCCGGCGGCTACAAGACGGTTGACACGGGCCAGGTCGTCCAGGCGATCAACACCAACAAGGTCGAGTCGGCCAAGATCCTCACCGGCGACGACCAGACCATCAAGGTCCAGCTCAAGGACGGTCAGAAGGTCGAGGGCAGCTCCCGCATCCAGGCGAGCTACATCGGCAACCAGGGCGTGAGCCTCGCCAACACCCTGCAGACCAAGTTCCAGGACAAGCAGATCCCGGACGGTTACACCGTCTCCCCGTCGAGGCAGAACCCATTCCTCAGCGTTCTGCTCTCGTTCCTGCCCTTCGTCCTCATCGTGGTCGTCTTCCTGTTCCTGATGAATCAGATGCAGGGCGGCGGCTCCCGGGTGATGAACTTCGGGAAGTCGAAGGCGAAGCTCATCACCAAGGACACCCCGAAGACGACGTTCGCGGACGTCGCGGGTGCCGACGAGGCGGTCGAGGAACTCCACGAGATCAAGGAGTTCCTCCAGGAGCCGGCCAAGTTCCAGGCCGTCGGGGCGAAGATCCCCAAGGGCGTCCTGCTCTACGGTCCTCCCGGTACGGGCAAGACGCTCCTCGCGCGGGCCGTGGCCGGCGAGGCGGGCGTCCCGTTCTACTCGATCTCCGGTTCCGACTTCGTCGAGATGTTCGTCGGTGTCGGTGCCTCCCGGGTGCGTGACCTCTTCGAGCAGGCCAAGGCGAACGCGCCGGCCATCGTCTTCGTCGACGAGATCGACGCGGTCGGCCGCCACCGCGGCGCCGGCCTCGGCGGCGGGCACGACGAGCGCGAGCAGACGCTGAACCAGCTGCTCGTCGAGATGGACGGATTCGACGTCAAGGGCGGCGTCATCCTGATCGCCGCCACCAACCGCCCGGACATCCTCGACCCGGCGCTGCTGCGTCCGGGCCGTTTCGACCGGCAGATCGCGGTCGACCGTCCGGACATGCAGGGCCGTCTGGAGATCCTCAAGGTCCACCAGAAGGGCAAGCCGGTCGCGCCCAACGTCGACCTGGCCGCCGTGGCCCGCCGCACCCCCGGCTTCACCGGTGCGGACCTGTCGAACGTGCTGAACGAAGCGGCGCTCCTCACGGCGCGCAGCGACCTGAAGCTGATCGACAACCACATGCTCGACGAGGCGATCGACCGTGTGGTCGCGGGCCCGCAGAAGCGGACCCGGATCATGTCGGACAAGGAGAAGAAGATCACCGCGTACCACGAGGGCGGACACGCCCTGGTCGCGGCGGCCTCACCGAACTCCGACCCGGTCCACAAGATCACGATCCTGTCCCGGGGCCGTGCGCTCGGCTACACCATGGTGCTGCCGGACGAGGACAAGTACTCGACCACGCGCAACGAGATGCTGGACCAGCTCGCGTACATGCTGGGCGGCCGCGCTGCCGAGGAGCTCGTCTTCCACGACCCGACGACGGGCGCGGCGAACGACATCGAGAAGGCGACCTCGACCGCCCGCGCCATGGTCACGCAGTACGGCATGACCGAGCGGCTCGGCGCGATCAAGTTCGGCGGCGACAACACCGAGCCGTTCCTCGGCCGGGAGATGGGCCACCAGCGCGACTACTCGGAAGAGGTCGCGGCGCTCGTCGACGAAGAGGTCAAGAAGCTCATCGAGACGGCGCACAACGAGGCCTGGGAGATCCTGGTCGAGAACCGCGACGTCCTCGACAACCTCGTCCTCGCCCTGCTGGAGCGCGAGACGCTGGGCAAGGAGGAGATCGCCGAGATCTTCTCCACCATCGTCCGGCGTCCCCCGCGTCCCGCGTGGACCGGTTCCTCGCGGCGTACGCCGTCCACCCGCCCGCCGGTGCTCTCCCCCCGGGAGCTGGCACTGACGAACGGGGCGAACGGCACGACGGCCTCGATCAGCACCACCAAGGCCCCGGTGGACCCTGCCCCGGCCCCCGAGGCGGCTCCTGAGGACCGCCCCGAGAGCTGACAGGCAGGCTCCGAAGCAGTACCGCGTCCTACGCGTCCGACGGCCCCCGGGTATCCCGGGGGCCGTCGGGGTTCACGGGGCCCGGCCGGGCACCGCCGCCACGGGCGGCCCTCTCGTCGCTTTGGTCCCGTCCGGCCCGGAATGCAGGCCGCGTCCCCCGGGTTCTAGCCTGGGGGCGCGGCATTTTCGTATGTCCGCACGTGGAACGCACAGGAACGAGGCACGAGATGACTGACCCCGTGACGCTGGACGGCGAGGGTTCGATCGGCGAGTTCGACGAGAAGCGTGCCGAGAACGCCGTGCGCGAACTGCTGATCGCGGTCGGCGAGGACCCGGACCGCGAGGGACTGCTGGAGACCCCGGCGCGCGTCGCGCGGGCCTACCGGGAGCTGCTGGCCGGCCTGCGGCAGGAGCCGGAGGACGTCCTCACGACGACGTTCGACCTGGGGCACGACGAGATGGTCCTGGTGAAGGACATCGAGATCGTCAGCCTGTGCGAGCACCACCTGCTGCCGTTCCACGGCGTGGCCCACGTCGGCTACATCCCGGCGGTGAGCGGCAAGATCACCGGACTGTCGAAGCTGGCCCGTCTCGTCGAGGTCTTCGCGCGCCGCCCCCAGGTGCAGGAACGACTCACCACGCAGATCGCCGACTCCCTGATGCGCATCCTCGAAGCACGGGGTGCCATCGTCGTCATCGAGGCCGAGCACATGTGCATGTCGGTGCGCGGTGTGCGCAAGCCGGGCGCGAAGACCACGACGTCCGCGGTGCGCGGGCAGCTGCGCGACTCCACGACCCGCGCCGAGGCGATGAGCCTGATACTGGCGCGGTGAGCGCCGGGCGCGGTGCGGTCCCGTGTGCCGAGGGCCCGGCGGGTGGGTACGGGACCGCGCCCGCGGCGACGGCCGGCGGATGCGGAGCTTCGCGGGGCGGTTACGCCGCCGGGGCCGCGCCGCCGCCCGGGGTGTTCTCGTCGTCGTCCTCCGGGAGCCGGCACACGCGCTCCAGGAACAGGGCCGCCGCTATGACGGCGATGCCCGCGACGACGGAGGCTCCGGCGTAGATCGCCTGGTCGCGGCGGGTGGGCAGGTCCAGGGACTCCAGCAGGAAGACACCCGTGCCGCCGTACATGCCGGACACGAGGGCGGCCACCAGCGCGCTGGCCTGCCCGAAGACGACGGCACGCGCGGCCATCATCGGGTCGACGCCCTTGGCGCCGGGCTCGCGCTCCCGCTGCGCCCGCAGCCGGGACCGCAGGGACAGCGCGGTGGCCAGCAGGACCACGGCGATCAGCGCCAGCACGATGGGGGCGGCCAGGGGAACGCTGGGGAGGGTCCCCACCGAGTTCCACAGGCGGGCGCCTGCCCAGGACAGCACTCCGGCGACGACGAACACGCCGACCAGCACCCTGACGCGCAGCTCTCTCACGGTGTCCCTTCAGCTCCCCCCGACTGTTCACCCGACGGCCCGCCCGGTCGGGTCGCCCCGGCGGTCCTGTCGACCTTAACGACTACTCGGGCAGCCAGAGTTCCAGATCGGCGCGGGGTGTCACACCGTCCCGCGAGACGGCCGCGAGCAGACCGGCCACCGGGCCGTGCCCCGCCAACTGCGCCTCGGGCTCCACGTCCAGCCACGGGGCGAGCACGAACGCCCGCTCGTGCGCGCGGGGGTGCGGGAGCGTCAGCACCGGGTCGTCGGAGACGTCGTCGGCGTACGCGACGATGTCCACGTCGATCGTGCGCGGCCCCCAGCGCTCCTCGCGGACCCGGTTGAAGGCCTCCTCGACCGCGTGCGCCCGCTCCAGCAGGGACGACGGCGGCAGCGTCGTCTTCAGGACGATCACCGCGTTGAAGTACGCGGGCTGGCTGCCCGGCTCGACGCCCCACGGCTGCGTCTCGTACACCGGGGAGACCGCCTTCACGCGCACCCCGGGGGTGTCCTCCAGGGCGTCGACGGCGCCCTGGAGTGTCTCCAGGCGGTTGCCCAGGTTGGAGCCGAGGGACAGCACGGCGCGGCGCGGGTTGTGGAGGGTGGTGTCGGCGGCGTCGATCTTCTCGACGACGGACGCGGGCACCGGCTGGACGGTCGGGTCGTGACCCTCGGTGAAGGACGCGGTCATGCTCGGCTCCGGATGATGGTGACGGTCACGTCGTCGAAGGGGACCGTGATCGGCGCGTCCGGCTTGTGGACGCAGACCTCGACCTCCTGGACCCCCTCGTGCTTGAGACAGACCTGGGCGATGCGCTCGGCCAGCGTCTCGATGAGGTTGACGGGCTCGCCCACGACGACCGCCACGACCTCCTCGGCCACGACGCCGTAGTGCACGGTCTTCGTCAGGTCGTCGGTGGCCGCCGCCGCGGCGGTGTCCAGCCCGAGCACGAGATCCACGATGAAGGTCTGGCCCTCCTCCCGTTCCCGGGGGAAGACGCCGTGGTGCCCGCGGGCCTTGAGGCCGCGCAGCGCGACACGATCCACGCGAATCACTCCTGCAATCGTCGGTGACGGCCGGCTCCCGCCGCGTGCGGACGGCGGCCCGGCCTCGAACGAATCTACCTGCGGACACTGTCAGTCCCGGGCCACGGGGTGGCGGGCCGGGGCGGCCGGGCGGGATCCCGTCGCCCGTTTCCCCGCGAGAACCCGGTGGCTCATGGGTCGGTAGCCGCCCCTACCCACGGGGCCGTGATCCCAACCACGTCCGGCGGTGGCCGCGGCTCAGGCGGTCGGCTTGTCCTCGTCGTCGGCGTCCTCGTCGGACTCCGACAGGACGGGGGAGCCGTGGTGGGACCACAGCTTCCAGCCGTCGGAGGTGCGCCGGAACACGTTGGTGGCGACCACGAGCTGGCCGATGAGCGGGCCGAGTTCGTCGCCCTCGGGCGCCGGTCCGCCGCTGAGGATGTTCTCGGTGCAGGTCACCAGCGCGGTGTCGCCGGTGACGGAGACGTGCACGTCGGTGAGGAAGAACTGGATGTACTCGGTGTTCGCCATGATCAGCGCGTACGAGCGGAGGATCTCGCCGCGGCCGGTGAGCACCGGCCAGCCGGGGTGCACGCAGGAGACCACGCCGGTGTCGGCGGGGTCGTGGTACTCCTCGTCCACGCCGAGGTCCGACGGGGTCAGCCAGAGCGCGGACAGCGTGTCGAAGTCGCCCTGCTCCACCGCCTCGTAGAAGGCGGCGTTGGCGCGTTCGGCTTCCTCGACGTCGGTGTGGGCCTGGCTCACCGGGCTCCCTCGGCGTCCGTGCCGGGCGGGACCGGGGCGGCGGAGGGCGCCGTGTCCGTGCCGGGCGTCGTGGTGGTGTGCGGCGCGGTGCGCGCGGACTCGACGGCGTGCGCGACGCGTACCGCGTCGGCCGTGGCGCGCACCTCGTGCACGCGTACCGCCCACGCGCCCGCGTGCGCGGCGAGGGCGGAGACCGCCGCGGTGGCGGCGTCCCGCTCGCGGGCCGGCGGCGGGGCGCCCTCGGGGCCGGCCAGTACCCGGCCCAGGAACCGCTTGCGGGAGGCGGCCACCAGCAGGGGGTGACCGAGGTCGAGCAGTCGTTCGAGGTGGGCGAGCAGGACGAGGTCGTCGTCGGTGCCCTTGGAGAAGCCGAGGCCCGGGTCCACGACGATCCGGTCGGGCGCCACACCGCCCGCGAGCACCGCCTCCACGCGCGCGTGGAGCTCGTCGACGACCTCCCGGACGACGTCGGTGTACACGCCCCGGATGTTGCCGCCGGCCAGGAGGCCGCGCCAGTGCATGACGACGAAGGGGGCGCCCGCGGCGGCCACGGCGGGGATCATCGCCGGGTCGGCGAGGCCGCCGCTCACGTCGTTGACCAGGGCGGCACCGGCCGCGAGCGCCTGTTCGGCGACGCTGGCCCGCATGGTGTCGACGGACACGGTGACGCCCTCGGAGGCGAGGCCGCGCACGACGGGGACGACCCGCCGCAGTTCCTCTGCCTCGTCCACGCGGGTGGCTCCCGGGCGGGTGGACTCACCGCCGACGTCGACGAGGTCGGCGCCCTCGGAAACCAGGTCGAGGCCGTGCTTGACGGCCGCCGTCGTGTCGAACCAGCGGCCGCCGTCCGAGAAGGAATCGGGGGTCACGTTCACGACCCCCATGACCGCACAACGGTCCCAGACCGGAAGGCCCGCGACGCGCCCGCGTCCGCTCTGCTTGCTCATACGTTCAGCGTAGGCCCCCGGGGGTGGGCCCGGCCGACGCGGGCGGGAGCGGGGCCGCGCGCCGACCGGCGGTCGTTGCGCAGGGGTGCGGGGCGGGGCGCCGCCGCCGAGCCCCGGGGTGCCGGGCCGGGCGTCGCCGCCGGGGGCCGAGCCCTGCCGTCCCGCGCCGTCGCCTCCCCGGTGGCGCCCTGCGCGGGCTACCGCGCGGTGCCCCCGCGGGCGGGCTCCGGCGCCGGTCCCCGGTGGTCCGGTCCGGGGGCCGCTCCCGGTGCCGTGGTGGCGGGGGCGCCGGCGTCCGGGGCGCACCGGCGGGCGGTGCCCGGCGACGTGTGGGCGCAGGGGCGTGCGGTGTGCGGAGTGCGGCGCAGGAGGCGCGGCAGGGGCAGGGCCAGGTTGACGAAGCCCTCCGCGCGCAGGGCCGCGAGGCCGATGCGGGGCAGGTCGCCCGAGGACCGGTAGACGAGGAAGCGCGGTTCCCAGCGCGGGCGGAACTTCGCGTTGAACCGGTACAGCGACTCGATCTGGAACCAGCGCGACAGGAACACCAGCAGGCCGCGCCAGACGCGCAGCACCGGCCCCGCGCCCAGCCGTTCGCCGCGCGCCAGGGCGGAGCGGAACATGGCGAAGTTCAGCGAGACGCGGGTGATGCCGAGCCGGGGCGCCTCGCGCAGGGCGGCGACGATGAGCAGTTCGTTCATGCCGGGGTCCGCGGCGCGGTCCCGTCGCATCAGGTCCAGGGAGACGCCGTCGTCGCCCCACGGCACGAAGTGCAGGACGGCCCCGAGGTCGCCGTGGGGGAAGTGCCCCTGGGCGCCGCGCGCCGCGGCGGGGTCCGTCCGCAGGTGGGCCGTCGCCACCAGGCAGTCGCCGTCGTCCGGGTCGCCGATCCGGCCGAGTGCCATGGAGAAGCCGCGTTCCGTGTCGGTGCCCCGCCAGTCGTCGGCGGCGCGGCGGATGCGGGCGAGTTCCTCCTGGCCGATGTCGCGCACGCGCCGCACCCGGGTCTCGTAGCCGGCCCGTTCGATGCGGCCGACCATCTGGCGGACGTTGCGCATGGGCCGTCCGGCGAGGGAGAAGTCCGCCACGTCGACCACGGCCTCGTCGCCGAGTTCGAGGGCGTCGAGGCCGGTCTCGCGGGTCCACACCCCGCCGCCGGTCTCCGAGCAGCCCATGACCGCCGGGCTCCAGGAGTGCGCCCGTGCCTCGTCCATGAACCGCTCGATGGCGCCCGGCCACGCCTCGACGTCGCCGATCGGGTCGCCGCTCGCGAGCATCACGCCGGACACGACGCGGTAGGTGACGGCCGCCTTGCCGCTGGGCGAGAAGACGACCGCCTTGTCGCGGCGCAGCGCGAAGCGGGCGAGGGAGTCGCGGTGGCCGTGCCGGCCGATCAGCGCGCGCAGCCGTGCCTCGTCGTCGGGGGTCAGGCCGGCCGCCGGGTGTTCGGGGCGCAGGGCCAGGTAGATCGTGGTGACCGCGGTGAGCAGGCCGAGGGCGCCGAGGGAGAAGGCGACCGTCCAGGAGGTGGAGCCGCGGTAGTCGACGGGGCCCTCGAAGCCGAACAGGCCGTAGACGACGTGGGTCAGTCGTTCGGCCGGGCCCGGGTCGCCGACGGTGCGTCCGGGGTGGACGCTGACGATGATCATTCCGAGGACGAGGGAACCGGCGCCCATGGAGACGACGTTGGCCAGCGCGCGCCACCGGCTGCGCGGGTCGGGCAGTGCGGCGAACTCGTCGCGGTGCCGCAGCAGGGGCACGAGGAGCGCGAGCGAGACGACGGCCCCGACGACGGAGTGCCGGTACGTGAACTGCGCGACCGCGCCGGCCGGCAGCAGCACGGCCGCCGCGCGCCAGGCCCGCCGCTTGCGGCGCTTGAGGCCGTGCGCGAGCAGCAGCAACAGCACGCCCGTGCTGAGCGACAGGGCCGCCGCGAACGGACCGAGCGCGCCCGGGAGGACCTCCGCGAGGGCGTGCACCCGGCTGCGCCGGAACGTGGGGAAGACACCGGCGGCGACGTCCAGCAGGCCGACGAGGACGCAGGCCCGGCCGACGAGTGCCGGGACGGCCTCGGGGCGCGGGCCCCGCAGCGCGCGTACCGGGCGGTTCGGCCGGGCGGCGAGGCGGGCCGGTGCGTCCGCTTCTGTCCTGATAGGCATCGGTACCCGCAATTTCACGAAGGGCTCCTGGACCGCCGCCCGTTCGGGCGGCCGTCGGCACTGCCCTCTCTAGGACGGCGTCTCGGGAGGAGAGGTTCGTCCCTCCGGGGAAAGCTCCGTCGAAGACCAGGGAAAGGCGGCACCAAGCCCTCGCCAAGGGAACGCGCGGGCGGCCCCGGCGGCGGGCGCAATGGACGGGAGCGGACCGGCGGGGAACCGACCGGCCGAGGCGGACCAGGACGGGCACCGGCCCCGCACGCGTGGCGGCGGACCGGGCGGAGAGCGCAGGCAGGGAAGCCCATGGGTCTTACGAGCTACGCGGTGCTGGTGCCGGCGGTGGCAGCCGCCGTGCTGCTGTTCGTCGCGACGGTGTGGTGCTGGCCCCGGCTGGCGGGGCCGGGGGTGCGTCCGGTGGGCGCGAGGGTGGGGCTGCTGCTGGCGACCCAGCTGGCGCTGTTCCTGTCGGTGGGCCTGGGGGCCAACCGGGCCTTCGGCTTCTACTCCGACTGGTCGGACCTGCTGGGCCTGGAGAACGCCCCGGGCGTCGTCGCCGGGCGGACGGAGGGCGGCGCCGGGGCGGCGGGCCCGCTCCAGGTGCTGGACGCGGGGCGGGTGAAGGGCGTCGGGGGCGGTTCCGCCGCCCCGGCGGGCGGGCGGGTCCAGCGGGTCGACATCGCCGGGCGGGCGAGCCGCATCGCCTCGTCCGCGTACGTGTACCTGCCGCCGGAGTACTTCCAGTCCCGGTACCGCACGCGCACGTTCCCGGTGTCCGTCGTCCTCACGGGCTACCCGGGCACGGCCCGCGCGCTGGTGGACAAACTTCACTACCCGCGTACAGCGCGGAAACTGGCCGAGACCGGACGTATGCAGCCCATGATCCTCGTGATGCTGCGGCCGACCGTGGCGCCGCCGCGCGACACGGAGTGCGTGGACGTGCCGGGCGGCCCGCGGACCGAGACGTTCTTCGCGAAGGACCTGCCCGACGCGGTGGCGGCGCACTACCGGGTGGCGCCCAGGCCCGTGGGCTGGGGCATCGTCGGCGACTCCACGGGCGGCTACTGCGCGCTGAAGCTCGCGCTGCACCACCCGCGCGTGTACGCGGCGGGTGCGGGCCTGTCCGCGTACTACGAGGCGCCGTCCGACCCCACCACCGGCGATCTCTTCCAGGGCGACGACGCACTGCGCGACCGCGCCGATCTGCGCTGGTACGTCGACCACATGCCGGCGCCCGACACCTCGCTGCTCGTGACGACGAGCCGGCACGGCGAGGCCAACTACCGGGACACCCTCGACTTCGTCGCGCGCGTACGGGCCACGCACCGCACCGGTGTGGCGTCGATCGTGCTGGACAGCGGCGGCCACAACTTCAACACCTGGCGGCGGGAGATCCCGGCCACGCTCCAGTGGCTCAGCGGCCGGCTCGCCGCCCGCTGAGCGGCCGCCGGGCCGCCGGGCGCGGTGTCCGGGGCGGTGCCCGGCCCGGACACCGCGCGAGAGGCGTGTCCGCCGGGCGCCCCAACGCCTGTGAACGTTTCGGCGGAGCTGTGTTTTTGCCGGGCGGGGCACCGCAATTCGCCTACGCGCGGTAAGTTTCTGGCCATGCCACGTGGACGTCACCGCCATTCCCCGCCTCTGCACAGGCTGCTGCCTCCCTCGGCGATCGCCGGCGTCTCCCTCGTCTGCGCCTTCGGCCCCTGGTTGTTCACCCAGACCGCGGTGCTCCGGGTGCTGGCCGCGGCCGCCGCGGTGACGGCCGTGGGGGGCGCGGTGGTCATGCGGCGCTGGGACGTCCAGGCGGGCAGGCAGGTCGCCGACCTCACGCGCGCGCGTGCGGGCGACGAGTGGCGTTTCGAAGAACGTGTCGCCGAACTGGAGACCGATCTCGAGGAGTCCCGCGAACTGCGCGCGAAGCTCGAACAGCGGCTGCGCGCGAAGCGGTCGGAACTGGCGGGCCTGCGCAACGAGCACGCGTCGCTGCTGCGCCGCTACGCCACGGCGGAGACCGAGCGCGCCAGCGCCCTGGAGGGGCGCAGGCTGCTGGAGATCGAGGCCACGGCCCCGTCGCGGGCGCTGCCCCCGGGTGCCGCCCAGGCGCGCACGGAGGACGCCGCGACGCCGGCCGTCCCCGCGCAGTCCGGCGCCCCGCGCGCGGAGAACGCGGACGGCGGGCGTGCCGCGACGGACACCGGCACCGACGGCACCGGCTCCGGCTCCGACGACGACGCCGACGAGGCGCGTGCCGACGGCGGACGCCCGGCCCGGCCCGCCGCGTTCTCGCCCGAGGGCCGCCACCTCTACCGCAAGGCGGGCCAGGCGCTCTCCCGGCTCGACGGCGGCCACGACGGTGCCGCGGCGGAGGAGTCCCCGGACGCCGGCACCGCGCGCCCGCACGGCGCCGCCGGTACGGAGGCCGCAGCGGAGGACGAGGCCGAGGGGCAGTCCCAGGCGGTCGACGGGCACCAGCGCGCGACCGCCGCGAACCCCACGCCGGGCGGGGACGGTTCCGCCGCCCCCGCGCCGAAGGCCGCCTCCCCGGCCCCGACCGCGCCCGTACCGTCCGCCCCCGCGGGCAGGCACGCGGCCCGGCCCGAGTCCGCGCCCGCCCCGTCCGCGTCGGCCACCGGGCACTTCACCGTGCCGACGGCGGTGGCCGTCGTGCCGCCGGCTCCGGCCGCCCGCCGCCCGGTGTCCGGGGGCAGCTTCGACTTCTTCGGCACGCAGGCGGAGGCGGCCGCGGGGGCGCTGGACGCCGTGCGCGACGAGGACCTGGCGGACGTCGTCGGCCAGGAGGCGCTGGCGGAGCGGTCCGCGACGGCCCCCGAGCCCGCGCCGGACGCCGAGAACGCCGCCGGGGCCGAGAGCGCCGCCGACGACACCGAGAACGACGAGGACGCCGCCGAGAGCCACGTCATCGACCTGACCGCCCACGACGAGACCGAGCACATCGACGTGCAGCGGCTGCGGAGCGCGGCGTCCTGACGCCCGCCGCACCGCGGCCCGGAAACGGTCCGGCCGCCCGGCCGCCACGGGCGGCCGGCGTCGGCGGCCGGTGGGGGAGACTGTCCGCATGACTCCAGGGACCCGGACCACGGTCGGGATCGGCGGCGCCGCCGAGAGCACCGACATGGTGCTCAACATCGGCCCCCAGCACCCCTCGACGCACGGTGTGCTGCGCCTGCGGCTGGTGCTGGACGGCGAGCGCATCACGCACGCGGAGCCGGTGATCGGCTACATGCACCGCGGCGCGGAGAAGCTCTTCGAGGCCCGCGACTACCGCCAGATCATCATGCTCGCCAACCGCCACGACTGGCTGTCGGCGTTCTCGAACGAACTGGGCGTGGTCCTGGCCGTCGAGCGGATGCTCGGCATGGAGGTCCCCGAGCGCGCGGTGTGGACGCGGACCCTGCTCGCCGAGCTGAACCGGGTGCTCAGCCACCTGATGTTCCTCGGCTCCTACCCTCTGGAACTCGGCGGCATCACACCGGTCTTCTACGCGTTCCGCGAGCGCGAGACGCTGCAGAACGTCATGGAGGAGATCTCCGGCGGGCGCATGCACTACATGTTCAACCGCGTCGGCGGCCTCAAGGAGGACATGCCGGCCGGGTGGACGGGACGCGCGCGGGAGGCCGTCGCGGCGGTGCGCGCCCGCATGGACGTGTACGACGACCTGGTGCTCGGCAACGAGATCTTCCGCGGCCGTACGCGCGGGGTCGGCGCCCTCTCGCCGGAGGCCGTCCACGCGTACGGCGTGAGCGGTCCCATCGCGCGCGCGTCCGGGGTCGACCTCGACCTGCGGCGCGACGAGCCCTACCTGGCATACGGGGAACTCGGGGACACCCTGGAGGTGATCACCCGTCAGGAGGGCGACTGCCTGGCCCGGTTCGAGGTCCTGCTCGAGCAGACGCACAACGCGCTCGCGCTGGCCGACGCTTGCCTCGACCGGCTCGCCGACCTGCCGCCCGGCCCGGTCAACCAGCGCCTGCCGAAGGTCCTGAAGGCGCCCGAGGGCCACACGTACGCCTGGACCGAGAACCCGCTCGGCATCAACGGCTACTACCTGGTGAGCAAGGGCGAGAAGACCCCGTACCGGCTGAAGCTGCGCTCGGCCTCGTACAACAACGTCCAGGTGCTGTCCGAACTGCTGCCCGGGACGCTCGTCGCCGACATGGTGGCCATCCTCGGGTCGCTGTTCTTCGTGGTCGGCGACATCGACAAGTAGTCGGCGACAGACAGTCGTTGACAGGCAGTGGTCGACAGGCAGTCGTTGACAGGCAGTGGTCGACAGGCAGTCGTTGACAGGCAGCGGTCGACAGGCAGTGGTCGACAGGCAGTCGTCGGCGGACAGTGGTCGACAGGCGGTCGTCGGCGGACAGTGGTCGACAGGCGGTCGCCGACGCGGAGTTCGGGACGACGCCGGGCCGCGGACAGCGGGTAAGGCGCGCGGCCGGCGGCGGTCAGCCGTCGGTGTCCGCGAGGGGGTCCGGGACGCCCACCGGCTGGAGCAGCCAGCCGAAGTCGCCGAGACCGCCCGGCGCGGTGAGTTCGGCGGCCTCGCCCGCGCTCGCCAGGGCGCGTACGTACGCGGCGGGCCGCGTCGAGGCGAGCGCGAGCGGAGGACGCGCGCCGGAGACACCCAGGGCGCGCAGTGCCGCCCGCTGGGGGAGCAGGCGCGCACCGGGCAGCGCGCACGCGTCGAGCGCGACGTGCGCCGTGATGTCGCACGACCCGTCCGGCACCGCCCGGGTCTCCCGGCCGTCGCGGAAGCCGGTGAGGGTGCCGAACCGGGGGCGCGCCGCCGCGGTGTGGGCGTAGTCGACGGCGACGGCGAGACCCCTGTCGAGCGTCGCGACCGCGGCGGCCCACGCGGTGTCCCGGGGGAGTCCGATCTCCGCCCGTGCGCCCGGGGCGGCCGGCAGCGGCCACCACCGGGCCAGCCAGGCGGCGTCCTCGCCGGTGACCGGGCCGCCGGGGCGCTCGGTGCCGTCGTCGCGCACGAGGACCCGCCGTACGCGGCCCGCGGCGTCCGTCTCGGCGACGTCGACCGGCACGTTGTCGAGCCACTCGTTGGCGAACAGCAGCCCGCGGGTCCCCTCCGGCGGTCGCGGGCACCAGGCGATCCGGGGGTCGAGTCCGGCGGGCCGGTCCGCGATCTCCACGGCGTACGCGCGCGTGCGTGCCGCGACGTCCTCGGGCAGCGCCGCGAGGACCCCGGCGGCGAGTTCGCCGTGCCCGGCCGCCATGTCGACGAAGTCCAGCACGGCGGGCCGGCCGAGCGCGTCGTCGACCCGGCGGAGCAGGCGGGCGACGGCGCCCGCGAACAGCGGGGACGCGTGCACGGACGTACGGAAGTGCGCGGCGGGACCCGCGGCCCGGCGGTAGAAGCCGTCCGGCCCGTACAGCGCGGCGTGCGCGGCCTCGCGCCAGCCGCGCCACGCACCGCCCTGCTCCGGCGCGCCGCCGTCCGCCGCGCCCTGCGTGCCGTTCCGGGTGCCCTCTGCCACGGGGCAAGGCTATGCGGGTCGCCGCGGCGCGCCTCCACCTTGCGGAGTACGCGCGTGCCGGTCGGATCGGCCCTCCGGTTGACCTCGGTGGGCACGGCGCGTACCTACGCTGGGTTGTGTGCAGCGCCTCTACGACTTCCTCCGCAGGCACCCGACGTGGGTGGACGCCTTCTGGGCCGTCGTCCTGCTCGGCATTTCCGTCGTGAGCGCCTCCAGCTTCAGCGACCGGGGCACGCGCAGCGGCCCGCTCGCCGGGGCGGTCGTCGTGTCGCTGGTGCTGCCGGTCGTGGTCGCGCTGCGCCGCCGGATGCCGGAGAAGATGCTGCTGCTGGCCGCCTTCACGGGCCTCGCGCAGCTCGCCTTCGGCATCGAGCCGGTCGCCGCGAACTTCGCGATGCTGGTGATCGTCTACACGGTGGCCGCCGTCGGCGCCCGCTGGGCGTCCCGGTTCGCCCTCACCGCCGGGCTGTGCGCGGCGACGGTCGGGGAGCTGCGCTGGCCCGAGCAGAGCACCAGCGGTCTGGGGCACGTGGCGATAGCGGTGTTCCAGACGGTCCCGTTCGCGCTGGCGTGGGTGCTCGGCGACTCGATGCGCACCCGCCGTGCGTACTTCGCGCAGCTGGAGGAGCGCGCCGCCCGCCTGGAGAAGGAGCGCGAGGCGCAGGCCAAGGTCGCGGTCGCCGCGGAACGTGCCCGCATCGCGCGCGAACTGCACGACGTCGTCGCGCACAACGTGTCGGTGATGGTCGTGCAGGCCGACGGTGCCGCCTACGTCCTCGACTCGTCCCCCGACCAGGCGAAGAAGGCTCTGGAGACGATCTCCTCCACCGGCCGCCAGGCGCTCGCCGAGATGCGCCGCCTGCTCGGCGTGCTGCGCACCGGCGAGCACCAGGAGGGCGGCGAGTACGTCCCGCAGCCCGACGTGGAGCAGATCAACGACCTCGTCGGGCAGTGCCGGGGCGCGGGCCTGGCCGTCGACTTCAAGGTCGAGGGCACTCCGCGTCCGCTGCCCAGCGGCGTCGAGCTCACCGCGTACCGGATCGTGCAGGAGGCGCTCACCAACACCCGCAAGCACGGCGGCCCCCGGGCCGGTGCGAGCGTGCGGCTCGTCTACTTCGACGACGGTCTCGGCCTGCTCGTCGAGGACGACGGCAAGGGCGCCCCGCACGAGCTGTACGAGGAGGGCGGCGCCGACGGCCGCGGGCACGGTCTGATCGGCATGCGGGAGCGCGTCGGCATGGTCGGCGGCACCCTCGACGCGGGCCCGCGTCCCGGCGGCGGCTTCCGCATCAGCGCGCTGCTGCCGCTGCGTCCGGCGCAGTAGCCGCCCGGCACGGGGGCAGGGGCGCTCCGGCGTCCGGCACGCGCCCGCGTACCGTGCGGTTCCGGGGTGCGGGACGCGATCCGCGAACCGTGACCGACGAAGTTGCAGACGAGGAAGAGGACCCGATGACGATCCGCGTGATGCTCGTCGACGACCAGGTGCTGCTGCGCACCGGGTTCCGGATGGTGCTCGCCGCCCAGCCGGACATGGAGGTCGTCGCCGAGGCCGGTGACGGCGTCGAGGCCCTGGAGGTGCTGCGCTCGACCGAGGTCGACGTCGTGCTGATGGACGTCCGCATGCCGAAGCTGGACGGCGTCGAGACCACGCGGCGCGTCTGCGCGCAGCCGGACCCGCCCAAGGTGCTGATCCTGACCACCTTCGACCTGGACGAGTACGCGTTCTCCGGGCTGAAGGCGGGGGCCTCCGGGTTCATGCTCAAGGACGTGCCGCCCGCCGAGCTGCTGTCCGCGATCCGTTCCGTGCACAGCGGCGACGCGGTGGTCGCGCCCTCCACCACCCGCCGTCTGCTGGACCGTTTCGCCCCGCTGCTGCCCAGCAGCGGGAAGGAGCCCCGGCACAAGGAGCTGGAGCGGCTGACCGGCCGCGAGGGCGAGGTCATGATCCTGGTGGCGCAGGGGCTGTCCAACGGCGAGATCGCGGCCCGGCTGGTGCTGTCCGAGGCGACCGTGAAGACGCACGTGGGCCGCATCCTGACCAAGCTGGGTCTGCGCGACCGGGTGCAGGTGGTGGTCCTCGCCTACGAGACGGGCCTGGTGCGGGCCGGCGGCCACGGCTGAGAAGCGGGGCGGCCGGACCCGGTGGCCGGGCCGGGCGGTCCGCGGTCCCCGTGCGCGCCCCCGGACGTGACACGGGCGTGACCGGGGCCCACTAGGGTCCTGCGCATGCTCCTGTGGATCAACGGCCCCTTCGGCGGCGGCAAGACACAGACCGCGTACGAGCTCCGGCGGCGGCTGCCCGGCAGTGTCGTCTGCGACCCCGAGCACGCCGGGTTCGGTCTGCGCCGGATGCTGCCGCCCGAACTGCGCGGCGACTTCCAGGACTTGGCGTCGTGGCGGCAGGGTGTGGTGGAGGTCCTCGACCTGGCCCTCACCGGGCAGGACGGTGTGGTGATCGTGCCGATGACCGTCACCGATCCGGACTGCTTCGCGCAGACCGTCGGCCGGCTGCGCGAACTCGGCCACGACGTACGGCACTTCACCCTCCTCGCGCAGCGCGAGACCGTACTGCGGCGGCTGCGGGAGCGTGGCCTCGGGTTCCTCGTGCCCCGGCCGCTGCGCCGCACATCGGTTCCGCGGCGCGACAGTTGGGCGGTCGAGCGGCTCGACCACTGCCTGGAGCGGCTGCGGGGGCCGGAGTTCGCCGAGCACCTGTGGACGGACGGTTCGACGGTGCCGAAGACCGCCGACCGGATCGCCGTCCTGGCGGGGCTGACGCTGCGCCCCAACAGGGAGGGCGCGCCGCGCACCAGGCTGCGGCAGATCCGCGTCGCGCTGCGGCACATACGCTTCGACTGATCAACGGGGCCGACCGGCAAGGGAGTTGGGCCCCGCCCCGCTCAGCGCAGTACGCCCTCGATGAAGTCGGTGCCGAGGCGGGCCACGGTCGTCAGGTCCATCTGGTGCTGCACGTACCGCCCGTGGCGCCGGGTGACGATCACGCCCGCCTTCTTCAGCACCCCGAGGTGCCGGGATATCTCCGGCGGTGTCATCCCGAGGGCCTGCGCCAGCTCGCTCGTGGTGTGCGGCGTGCGCGCCAGGTGGCGGCAGAGCTTCATCCGCACCGGGTGCGCGAGCGCGGTCATCCGCAGGGTGAGCTGCTCGACGGTGGGCGAGCCGGGCGCGGGCGCCGTGACCGGGTAGGTCAGCGTGACCTGCCAGCCGTAGCGGGACAGGACCATCAGATGGGGGCGGCCGAGGCTGGTCGGCACCAGGGCCAGGTTGCCCTCCCCCGTGGTGGCCCGGCCCGCGAGGAGCTTGTCGACCGTGACGACGCCCGTGCGCTCGTCCAGCGACACCGCCGTGGACACGGCGGCCAGCGCGCGGGCGAGCCCCCTGCGGCGCAGCAGCTCGTTCTTCTCCCGTGCGTCGGCGGCCAGTTGGGGCCCGACGCGGTCCCAGATGTCGGCGAAGAACGCCTCGTCGCAGTCGCGGATCAGCTCGCGGAACCAGGCGCGGACGGCGGGCGGGTCCTCCAGCAGGCGCCGGGCGAAGGCCTCCTGGACGCTGCCGCGGGCGGCCGCGAGTTCCAGGGAGCGGGCGCGCATCTCGGGGCTGTCGAGCGGGCCGGGGTGCAGCATGTCGTAGTCGAGGCGGCAGGTGAACTCCAGCGCCACGTGCACGAACTGCTCGTCGGAGAGCTTGTCCAGCAGCTCCATCTCGTCGGCGAGCGTCTCGCCGGGCACCGCGCGCCTGCCGGGCAGCCCGGCGAACGGGGCGAAGACGTCGGAGAAGGTCGTGCGCCACAGGAAGTCCGCCTGCGACAGCCGGTCGGCCAGGTCCCGGTCCAGCGCGGCGGAGACGGAGGCCGCCCAGCCCCGCAGCCCCGGGTGGTGGTCGGGGTCGCTGAGCACGTGCAGCGACATGCCGAGCTCGGCCAGCGGGGACGGTGCGAAGGTGACCCGTTCCGGCGGCAGCCCGGTGACGTCGATGCGCATACTCATGCGTCCATGGTGCACCTCGGCACACCTCACCACCGACAGTCCCATTCGCCCCGCGGGCGCGCATCGGGTGCGGGACGGGACGTCCGGGACATCGGCGGCACCGATTGACGGCTCCGGCCAATCGGCGCGACAGGCGTCCCGCACGGGCGCAGTCTGAAGGAACGGGCCACCGCGGGGCCCCGGAAACAGGCGCGACGAGCACGCACCCGCAGTGCGGCCGAGCAGCCACCCGTCCTTCTCGAACAGGCACCCGTCATGAGCGTCACACAGCAGTACCTCCTCGACACGTACCGCGCCCGCACCCTGGGCGAACCCGCGCCGCCCGCCCCGGGCACCCACGACGTGCGCACCCTGCGCGCCCTGCGCGACCACCGCAGGTTCCGTGCCGTGCTGGCCGGCCGTCCGGCCGGCGGCCGCCTGCGCCGCGCCCTCGGTCTGCGCCGGCACCACGCCCCGCGGCGGGGCGTGGGCGCGGGCTGCTGAGGCGGGACGGCCGGCTGCCCGGTCAGCCCCGCCGGGCCGCCGCCTCGTCCGTCGCGTCCGCGAGCCGCCGTACGAACTCCGCCACGGCCGCCCGTACGTCCTCCGCCGTCCACTCCAGGCCGGCCGCGGTGACACTCACCTCGGTCTGCGCCAGGCCGGGGCCGGCCTCGCCCCACGCGCCGGAGAACAGCAGGACGCCGGTCTCCTCGCCGGTGCGGAGCGCCGCCTCGGCGACCGTCTCCGCGTCGTGGGGCAGCCACACCTGGAAGTCGTTGGTGTGCGGGACCTCGGGGTGGACCCGCGACCAGGGCACACCGGTGGCGGCGAAGCCCTCCCGCAGCGCGGCGGCCACCACGCGCGCGTGGCGCACGTACCCGGGCAGCTCGGGCAGCCGGTTCTCCAGGCCCGCGAGCGCCGACAGCGCCGTCGGGAACTGCTGGAAGACCATGCCGCCGTACCGGTGCCGCCAGACCTTGGCCTCGTCGACCAGCGTCGCCGGGCCGGCCAGTGCCGCGCCGCCGAAGCCGTCGAGCGACTTGTAGAACGACACGTACACGCTGTCCGCGAGGCCGGCGATCTCGTCGAGCGGACGGCCGAAGTGGGTCGTCGACTCCCACAGGCGCGCGCCGTCGAAGTGCACGACCGCGTCGCGCTCGCGCGCCGCCTCCGTGAGCTCCGTCAGCTCCTCCCAGGTCGGCAGCACGAACCCGGCGTCGCGCAGCGGCAGTTCCAGCATCAGCGTGCCGAACGGCTCCGCGAGGCCGCGCACCTCGTCGGCGGTGGGCTGCCGCGCCTCACCGGTCAGGTGCACCGGGCGCAGGCCGCTGACCTGGCTGAGCGCGTCGCGCTCGTGCACCTCGGGGTGGCCGAGCGCGTGCAGGGCGACCACCGGGTTGCCGGTGCGCCCGGCCCAGCAGCGCAGCGCGACCTGCTGCGCCATGGTGCCCGTCGGGAAGAAGGCGGCCGCCTCCTTGCCGAGCAGTCCGGCGACCTTCTCCTCCAGCGTCTCGACGACGCCGTTGCCGTACATGTCGCCCGGACCGTCGAGGTCGTCCGCGCCGGACTCCTCGCCGAGGAGCGCGAGGCGTTCGCGGACGGTGCCGAAGAAGCCGGGACGGCTCAGTACGCGCGCGTCCCGGACGAGCTGCCGCCGACGTTCCCGCTGCCGCTTGCGCGCGTCCTCGTCCGGAGCGGTGCCCGCCCGCTCCCCGGCGCCCTCCGCGCCCTCCGCGCCCTCCGCGGACGTCCTGCCCGCCGCCCGCGGCTCGTCCTGCCCGTGCCCGTGCTCCGTCGTATCGCTCATGCCGAGGATCATGCCGCCTGCCCCCGGCGGCGGTCACCCGGGTTGTCGGCGGGTGCGCGGGAGGGGCGGTCCCGGGCCGCCGGCACCCGTGACCTGCGGTCGTCTCCCGCGCGCGGTCCGTGCCGTCGGCGACGGCCGCTCCCCGGCGGAACGCACAGCCTGTGGACGGCCGACCGGGCCCGGACCGATCGCGTTAACATGACGAGAAATCGTCCGGTACCCGGAGCGGACTGGAACGGGAAGGCCATCGCCGCGTGAGTACAGTGCCCCAGCCAGAGCCCAAGGACCGCCCCGCGCGGCTCACCGTCGGCGTCGTCGGCGCCGGTCGCGTGGGCCCCGCCCTCGCCGCGTCCCTCCAGCTCGCCGGTCACCGCCCGGTCGCGGTCTCCGGCGTCTCCGACACCTCCCGGCGGCGTGCCGCGCTGATGCTGCCGGACGTGCCGCTCGTACCCGTCACCGAGGTCCTCGCGCGCGCGGACCTGGTCCTGCTCACGGTCCCGGACGACGCCCTCGTGGGCCTCGTCGAGGGCCTGGCCGAGACCGGCGCCGTGCGGCCCGGCCAGATGCTCGTGCACACCTCCGGCCGGTACGGCACGCGGGTACTGGACCCGGTGCTCCGCGCGGGCGCGCTGCCGCTGGCCCTGCACCCGGCGATGACGTTCACCGGCACGCCCGTGGACGTGCAGCGCCTGGCGGGCTGCTCGTTCGGGGTGACCGCGCCCGAGGAGCTGCGGCTGGCCGCGCAGGCGCTCGTCATCGAGATGGGCGGCGAGCCCGAGTGGATCGCCGAGGAGAACCGCCCGCTCTACCACGCGGCCCTCGCGCTGGGCGCGAACCACCTGGTCACCCTGGTCGCGCAGTCGATGGAACTGCTGCGCACGGCCGGCGTCGAGGCACCCGACCGGATGCTCGGCCCGCTGCTCGGCGCGGCCCTGGACAACGCCCTGCGCTCCGGCGACGCGGCCCTGACCGGCCCCGTCGCGCGCGGCGACGCGGGCACGGTCGCCGCCCACATCGACGAACTGCGCCGCCACTCCCCGCAGACCGTCGCCGGATACCTGGCGATGGCGCGCGCGACGGCCGACCGGGCGCTCGCGCACGGGCTGCTCAAGGCGGAGCTGGCCGAGGACCTGCTCGGCGTGCTCGCCGACGGCACCGGCCGCACGGACGGCGGCACCGGCACCGGTACCGGCACCGCGGGAGGCGACCGATGAGCGCCGCGGAACCGACGAACCCGGCGAACACCGCGCGCCCCGCGGACCCCGCCGCCCCGGTGGCCCTGCTGCGCACCGCCGCCGAACTGCGCGCCCGCACGCGTACCGGCCGCCGCGCGGTGGTGATGACCATGGGCGCCCTGCACGAGGGCCACGCCACCCTGATCCGCACCGCGCGCGAACTGGCCGGCCCGGACGGCGAGGTCGTCGTCACCGTCTTCGTGAACCCGCTCCAGTTCGGCGCGGGCGAGGACCTCGACCGCTACCCGCGCACCCTCGACGCCGACCTCGCGATCGCCGCGGGGGCGGGCGCCGACGTGGTGTTCGCGCCGTCCGTCGACGAGGTCTACCCGGGCGGCGAGCCCGAGGTGCGGATCACCGCGGGCGCGATGGGCGAACGCCTGGAGGGCGGTTCGCGCCCCGGGCACTTCGACGGGATGCTCACCGTCGTCGCCAAGCTGCTCCACCTCACCGCGCCCGACCTGGCGCTGTTCGGGCAGAAGGACGCCCAGCAGCTCGCCCTGGTGCGCCGCATGACGCGCGACCTGAACTTCGGCGTGGAGATCGTCGCCGTGCCCACCGCGCGCGACGAGGACGGCCTCGCCCGCTCCAGCCGCAACCGCTACCTGTCCGCCCCCGAGCGGCGCACCGCGCTCGCGCTGTCCCGCGCGCTGTTCGCCGGCCGCGACCGGCTGGCCGCGCAGCAGGCGCTGCGCGCGCGTGCCCGCGAGGTGCCCGCCACGCACGCGCGTGCCAAGGCGCTCGACGCGCTGGGCGAGTCCCGAGCGGCGGCGGACGCGCACGCGGTCGCGGCGGCCGACCCGGCTCCGGCGGCCGTGCGCGCCGCCGCCGGGCTGGTGCTCGACGAGGCGGCCCGCCTGGACCCGCCGCTCGTCCTCGACTACCTGGCCCTCGTCGACCCGGCGGACTTCACCGAGGCCGCCGACGACTTCACCGGCGAGGCCGTTCTCGCCGTCGCCGCCCGGGTCGGGACGACCCGGCTGATCGACAACATCCCTCTCTCCTTCGGAGCCGCCTCGTGAGCACCACAGGCATACGACTGCACGCCCCCGCCCCCGGCTGGTCCCTCTCGGCGGACGTGGTGGTCGTCGGTTCCGGCGTCGCCGGACTGACCGCCGCGCTGCGCTGCGAGGCGGCGGGCCTCGACACCGTCGTCGTCACCAAGGCCCGCCTCGACGACGGCTCCACCCGCTGGGCGCAGGGCGGCATCGCCGCGGCCCTCGGCGAGGGCGACACCCCCGAGCAGCACCTGGCCGACACCCTGGTCGCCGGCGTCGGGCTGTGCGACGAGGAGGCCGTGCGGATCCTCGTCACCGAGGGGCCCGACGCGGTGCGCCGGCTGATCGAGACCGGCGCGCACTTCGACGAGTCCGCCGACGGCGCGCTCGCCCTGACCCGCGAGGGCGGCCACCACCGCCGCCGCATCGCGCACGCGGGCGGTGACGCGACCGGCGCCGAGATCTCCCGCGCCCTGGTCGAGGCGGTCGGTGACGCCGTCCCGACGGCGACCCGCGCGCGCGGCCTGCGCACCGTCGAGAACGCGCTCGTACTGGACCTGCTCACCGACGCCGAGGGCCGCACCGCCGGTGTGACCCTGCACGTCATGGGCGAGGGCCAGCACGACGGCGTGGGCGCCGTGCACGCGCCCGCGGTGGTCCTCGCGACCGGCGGCATGGGCCAGGTGTTCTCCGCCACGACCAACCCGGCGGTGTCCACCGGCGACGGCGTGGCGCTGGCCCTGCGCGCGGGCGCCGAGGTCAGCGACCTGGAGTTCGTGCAGTTCCACCCGACCGTGCTGTTCCTGGGCGCGGACGCCGAGGGCCAGCAGCCGCTGGTGTCCGAGGCGGTGCGCGGCGAGGGCGCCCACCTGGTCGACGCGGACGGCGTGCGGTTCATGGTGGGGCAGCACGAGCTGGCCGAGCTGGCGCCCCGCGACATCGTCGCCAAGGGCATCATGCGCCGCATGCGCGAGCAGGACGCCGAGCACATGTACCTCGACGCCCGGCACTTCGGCGCCGAGATGTGGGAGCAGCGCTTCCCGACGATCCTCGCCGCGTGCCGCGCGCACGGCATCGACCCGGTCACCGAGCCCGTCCCGGTCGCCCCCGCCGCCCACTACGCGTCCGGCGGCGTGCGCACCGACAAGCACGGCCGCACCACCGTCCCGGGCCTGTACGCGTGCGGGGAGGTCGCCTGCACCGGTGTGCACGGCGCGAACCGGCTCGCGTCCAACTCCCTCCTGGAGGGCCTGGTCTACGCCGAGCGCATCGCCGCCGACATCACCTCGGTGCGCGCCGCGCAGGGCCTGCACGCGCGCGTGCCCGAGCCCGTCCCGCACCCCTCCCGGCCCGCGCACCCGCTGCTCGCGCCGGAGACCCGCTTCGCCGTGCAGCGCGCCATGACGCGCGGCGCGGGCGTGCTGCGCTCCGCCGCGTCCCTGGCGGGCGCCGCGGACGAGCTGCGCGCCCTGTACGACGAGGCGGTCACGGCGCTCGACGGCGACGGCAAGACGGCCGAGCCCGGCGTCGACACCTGGGAGGCCACGAACCTCCTGGGCGTCGCCCGCGTCCTGGTCGCGGCGGCACGCCTGCGCGAGGAGACGCGCGGCTGCCACTGGCGCGAGGACCACGCGGACCGCGACGACGACGCCTGGCGGCGGCACATCGTCGTACGGCTGAATCCGGACGGATCCCTGGCCGTCGGCACCACCGACACCGCAGACTTCCCCCCGACCCTCTCCGCGGCCCCCGGCGACGCCCCCTCGGCGCCCGGCACCCCCGCGGACCAGCGCCCCCAGGAGCAGTGACAGACGTGACCACCCCGGACCTTCCCCTCGTTCCCACCGGCGGCTGCGGCGACGGCTGCGCCTGCGGCTCGGAGCCGGACGGGATCGGCGAGTACGGCGACGACGCCCACGACCACTACGACGAGTGCGGTCTCGACCCCGCGCTCGCCGACCTGCTGACCGCCGCGGGTCTCGACCCGCTGGAGGTCGAGGACATCGCGAACGTCGCCATCCAGGAGGACCTCGCGGGCGGCGAGGACGTGACGACCGTCGCGACGATCCCCGAGGACGCGGTGGCCACCGGTGACTTCACCGCCCGCGAGGCCGGCACGGTCGCGGGCCTGCGGGTCGCCGAGGCGGTGATCTCGGTGGTCTGCGCCGACGAGTTCGAGGTCGAGCGGCACGTGGAGGACGGCGACGCCGTCGAGGCCGGCCAGAAGCTCCTGTCGGTCACCACCCGCACCCGCGACCTGCTGACCGCCGAGCGCAGCGCGCTCAACCTGCTGTGCCGCCTGTCGGGCATCGCGACCGCCACGCGCGCGTGGGCGGACGTCCTGGACGGCACGGGCGCGAAGGTGCGCGACACCCGCAAGACGACCGCCGGTCTGCGCTCGCTGGAGAAGTTCGCGGTGCGCTGCGGCGGCGGCGTCAACCACCGCATGTCGCTGTCGGACGCCGCGCTGGTCAAGGACAACCACGTGGTCGCCGCGGGCGGCGTCGCCGAGGCCTTCGCAGCCGTCCGGGAGGCCTTCCCGGACCTCGCGATCGAGGTCGAGGTCGACACGCTGCACCAGCTCCGCGAGGTGCTCGACGCGGGCGCCGACCTGATCCTGCTGGACAACTTCACGCCCGGGGAGTGCGCGGAGGCCGTGGGCGTCGTCGACGGCCGGGCGGCCCTGGAGGCGTCGGGCCGGCTGACCCTGGACAACGCCAAGGCGTACGCGGACACCGGCGTCGACTACCTGGCCGTGGGCGCCCTGACGCACTCGTCGCCGATCCTGGACATCGGTCTCGACCTGCGCGCGGCGGAGTAGGACGGGCCATGCTGCTGACCATCGACGTGGGCAACACCCACACCGTGCTGGGCCTGTTCGACGGCGAGGAGATCGTCGAGCACTGGCGGATCTCCACCGACGCCCGCCGCACCGCCGACGAGCTGGCCGTCCTCCTCCAGGGCCTGATGGGTATGCACCCGCTGCTCGGCGTGGAACTGGGCGAGGGCATCGACGGCATCGCCATCTGCGCGACCGTCCCGTCCGTGCTGCACGAACTGCGGGAGGTGACCCGGCGCTACTACGGCGACGTCCCGTCCGTCCTCGTCGAGCCCGGCGTCAAGACGGGCGTGCCGATCCTCACCGACCACCCCAAGGAGGTCGGCGCGGACCGCATCATCAACGCGGTGGCGGCCGCCCACCTGTACGGCGGCCCGGCGATCGTCGTGGACTTCGGCACGGCGACGACGTTCGACGCGGTGAGCGCCCGCGGCGAGTACGTCGGCGGGGTCATCGCCCCCGGCATCGAGATCTCGGTGGAGGCCCTGGGCGTCAAGGGCGCCCAGCTCCGCAAGATCGAGGTGGCCAGGCCCCGCAGCGTGATCGGCAAGAACACCGTCGAGGCGATGCAGTCCGGCATCATCTACGGCTTCGCGGGCCAGGTCGACGGTGTCGTCGAGCGCATGGCGCGCGAACTCGCCGACGACCCGGACGACGTCACGGTCATCGCGACGGGCGGGCTGGCCCCCATGGTCCTCGGCGAGGCGTCCGTCATCGACGAGCACGAACCGTGGCTGACCCTGATCGGCCTGCGCCTGGTCTACGAGCGGAACGTCTCCCGCGGCTGAGCCCGCGGCGGACGGGCGCCCCGCACCGGGACACGGCCCCGCGGCGCACCGGGACCACGTGGGTGGTCCCGGTGCGCCGCGCCCGTTCCCCTCGCCCGGTTTGTCCGATTAGCGCGTACGGTCGCGCCATGCCCACGCCCTACGGATCCCGGGGAGGCATGGCGTTCGGCACGCAGGAGCTGCGTGTGGTCCGCCGTGCCCTCGCCCTCGCCCTCCAGCCCGGTCCCGCCTCCGCCGAGGACGCCCAGGACTGCCTGGCCCTCGCCGGCGCCCTCGACGAGGCCGAGCGCGAGGGCGCCCGGCTGCGCGCCTTCCTGGTGGCCGACCTCGCGAGATACCGGGCGGCCCTGCCCGGGAGCGTCACGGGCTACCTGGCGCTCCTGGAGGAGGTGCTGGCGGCCGGCCACCGCCCGGACCACGACGACCTCGCGGCGCTCGGCGCCCTGCGCGGCAACCCCCGGGCGGCCGCCCTCCTCGACCGGTGCGCTGCGCACGAGCGCGGTCCGGCGGCCCCGCGCGTACCGGCCTCCCGCTCCCGCCTGCACGCGCTGCCCGGCGGCCGGACGGGCGGCCCGCAGGCCGTGCGGACGGCCGGCGAGGCCCCCGGCGACCCGGACGGCAAGCCGGCGCCCCGCCCGTCCGAGCGCCCCGCGCCCGCCCCGGAGAACCCCGGGCCGGGCCGCCCGGTGCCCACGCCGGGCGAGGTCTTCCCGCGCCGCAGGCCGGCCTCCGCCCCGCCCGCCCCGCCCCGGCAGCTCGCCGCGGTCTGAGCGGCACGCGCGCGAGGAGGGGGCCGGTGCGGCGGGCGGGCCCGCGCGCACCGGCCCCCTCCCGCCGTCCGCCCGGCGTCCCGTGGCTACTCTGGACGCATGGACTACGTCTCCGCGCTCGTACCGCCGGTCGTCATGGCAATCTTCTTCGTGTTCCTGGTCCGGGTGATCGTGAAGACCCAGGGCGGGGCCAACAAGGCCAAGGAGGACGCCGTGGTCGACGCCGTCCTCGCCCGCACGGAGAACACCCGCCAGGCCGGCGTCCACAAGTCCGAGGCCTGACACCGCGGCAGGCCCGGCACACTCCCCGCGACACCCGGCCGTGTCTCCGGCGGCGCCCCATTTGCTGCTGTTCGAGGTAGACGCGCACGTCCGGCGGGCCGCATCCCGTTTCGCGGACTATTGTCCTGAGGGTGCCTCGCCCCTTGGGAGAACTCGAAGACGCCGTGATGACCCGGGTGTGGAAGTGGAACCGCCCGGTGACCGTTCGAGAAGTCCTGGAAGACCTTCAGCAGGAGCGCTCCATCGCCTACACCACGGTGATGACCGTTCTGGACAATCTTCATCAGAAGGGCTGGGTCCGCCGGGAAGCCGAAGGCCGCGCCTATCGATATGAGGCGGTCTCCACCCGGGCCGCCTACTCCGCGGCCCTCATGAACGAAGCCTGGACCCAGAGCGACAACCCCGCGGCGGCTCTCGTCGCGTTCTTCGGCATGATGAGCGAGGAACAACGCGGCGCCCTCGAAGACGCGGTACGCGTCATCCGGGGACGGGAAACACCGCAAACCCCCGAGGCCGCCGCCGCCCCCGAAGTGCCGTCCGCCGCCGAAGTGCCCGCCGCGGACGAAGCCGCCGATACTCCCGTTACCACGGATACCGGCGGGGAGAACCCCGGCGCGGACCCGGCCGACGGCGGGCGATAGCGTCCGCTCATGTCAGCAGAGCGCTCCGAACCGTCCCCGAAAGCCATCACCGTCCGGCGGGCCCGGACCGGCGATGTGAACGCCGTGCGCGGACTCCTCGACGCCTACGTCCGCGGCGGCATCCTGCTCGACAAAGCCACCGTCACCCTTTACGAGGACATCCAGGAGTTCTGGGTCGCGGAACGCGACGACAACGCCGAGGTCGTGGGGTGCGGAGCCCTCCACGTGATGTGGGAAGACCTCGCGGAAGTCCGCACTCTCGCCGTGAAGCCCGGTCTGAAGGGCGCCGGTGTCGGGCATCAGGTGCTGGAGAAGTTGCTGCACACCGCGCGCTGGCTCGGTGTTCGCCGCGTTTTCTGTCTCACCTTCGAAGTCGACTTCTTCGGGAAGCACGGCTTCGTCGAGATCGGCGAGACACCGGTCGACACGGATGTCTACGCGGAGCTGTTGCGTTCCTATGACGAGGGCGTGGCGGAGTTCCTGGGTCTCGAACGAGTGAAACCGAACACCTTGGGCAACAGCCGGATGCTTCTGCATCTGTGATCGTCGCCCGGTATTCCGCCGGTCGTCCTTGCCCAGGTTCCCTATGTCCGAAACGCGCACGTTTCCGGAGCGCGTGGGACAGGTTCGTTCCCTCCAGGGGTTTGTGTTTTTCCAGGAAAAGCGGTTTGCTTTCCGGCGTACTGCAGTAGTGCATATAACAGGGGACGACGAATCGCTGGACGTCGGCGGCCCCGGTCCCTGAAGTTATCGATGAAAGGAAAACCGGTGGCACAGAAGGTTCAGGTCCTTCTTGTCGACGACCTCGACGGTGGCGAGGCGGACGAGACCGTGACGTTCGCGCTCGACGGCAAGACCTACGAGATCGACCTCACCACGGCGAATGCGGACAAGCTCCGGGGCCTTCTCGACCCGTATGTGAAGGGTGGCCGGCGTACCGGCGGCCGTTCCGCGGGTGCGCGCGGAAAGACGCGCGCCGCGTCCGGCAGCAGCCAGGACACCGCGCAGATCCGTGCCTGGGCCAAGGAGAACGGCCACGAGGTCAACGACCGCGGCCGCGTCCCCGCCGCCATCCGCGAGGCCTACGAGCAGGCCAACGGCTGAGCGTTCGCACGCCGCAGCCGGATGCGGTGGCAGTGCGTCGCCACCGTGTCCACGATCCGCACGAGATCGGGGGAGCCCCCAGCGCCCCCCACGGCCGACAGGGTCGGCAGCGAGGGCTCGACCTCGCACCCCGGATCGGGGGGTCGCAGCCACACGGCGGCCCCCTGTGGACCGGACCGCCCCCGGGCGGGTGGCAGGACGGCGCCCGCACCGGGCGGGGGAGCGGGCGGTGCCTCCACGAGGGCGCCCGCGCCGAGCGCCCGCAGGTCGAGCGGGAGGTCCCCCCACTCCAGCCACCGCAGCAGGCCCGGCAGTTCGTCCGCCGTGCCCTCGGCGACGAGCAGCAGCGTCCGCCCGCCCCGTGCCATCACCGGGGACGCGGGCCCGAGATGCCGCAGCGCCGCACGGCCCGCCTCCGCCGGCACGTCCAGGACGTCGAAGCGCCGCCCCGTCACCAGCCGTACGGGCTCGCCCGGCGCCGTGGGCCAGCCCAGCACCCGCTCGTACCAGTCGCGCCCGCCCGCGGCCCCCGGCGGCAGCGGCCTGCGCGGGGCGGGGACGGTGTGCGCGGAGTTCTCCGCGGGGTGCGCGATGCCGGCCATGCACAGCGCAACCGCCGAATCGCCCGTGGGGTTACGCTGGGTGGCTCGACGGACGCGTGGAGTGCGCGACGGCGGCGTGCGGGGGTACGGGGGCGGCGCAAGGTTGTTCGCCCGTAGCGGAGGGAACCGGTGTGCGCGGCATGGAGTGTCAGTCGGCGCGGGTAAGACATCCCTAGTGGGAGGGGGCGACACGCAGGAATGGACCGGCTCACGTTCGCCATCGGCGTACTGGCGACTGGGGTAACTGTCTGGCCTGCGGGAACATCGTCTCGCACCATCGGGTTGAGCAGATGTCGGCGTTCGGCTCTACAGGCAGCACCTTTGTCTCCGTGAGCGCGGAGGCGATCCGGACGGTGTCGGCAGTTGGAATGAGCGGTCCCCGCTTGCGGGACTAAGCTGCGGAAGGACAGAGAGGGGAGCGTCCCCTTACTGCCTGACCGCTCTGAGGAGCGATTAACGATGTTCGAGAGGTTCACCGACCGCGCGCGGCGGGTTGTCGTCCTGGCTCAGGAAGAAGCCCGGATGCTCAACCACAACTACATCGGCACCGAGCACATCCTCCTGGGTCTCATCCACGAGGGTGAGGGTGTCGCCGCTAAGGCCCTGGAGAGCCTCGGGATTTCGCTCGAGGCGGTCCGCCAGCAGGTGGAGGAGATCATCGGGCAGGGGCAGCAGGCCCCGTCCGGCCACATCCCCTTCACCCCCCGTGCCAAGAAGGTCCTGGAGCTGTCGCTCCGCGAGGCCCTTCAGCTGGGCCACAACTACATCGGCACGGAGCACATCCTGCTCGGCCTGATCCGCGAGGGCGAGGGCGTCGCCGCCCAGGTCCTGGTCAAGCTGGGCGCAGATCTCAACCGTGTCCGCCAGCAGGTCATCCAGCTGCTGTCGGGCTACCAGGGCAAGGAGACCGCCACCGCCGGCGGTCCTGCGGAGGGCACGCCCTCCACGTCCCTGGTCCTCGACCAGTTCGGCCGCAACCTCACGCAGGCCGCCCGCGAGTCCAAGCTCGACCCGGTCATCGGGCGCGAGAAGGAGATCGAGCGGGTCATGCAGGTGCTGTCCCGCCGCACCAAGAACAACCCGGTCCTGATCGGTGAGCCCGGCGTCGGCAAGACCGCCGTCGTCGAGGGCCTCGCCCAGGCCATCGTCAAGGGCGAGGTGCCCGAGACCCTCAAGGACAAGCACCTCTACACCCTCGACCTCGGTGCGCTGGTGGCCGGCTCCCGCTACCGCGGTGACTTCGAGGAGCGCCTGAAGAAGGTGCTCAAGGAGATCCGCACCCGCGGCGACATCATCCTGTTCATCGACGAGCTGCACACGCTGGTCGGTGCCGGTGCCGCCGAGGGCGCGATCGACGCGGCGAGCATCCTCAAGCCGATGCTGGCCCGCGGCGAGCTCCAGACCATCGGTGCGACCACGCTGGACGAGTACCGCAAGCACCTGGAGAAGGACGCGGCCCTCGAACGTCGCTTCCAGCCCATCCAGGTCGCGGAGCCGTCGCTGCCGCACACGATCGAGATCCTCAAGGGTCTGCGCGACCGGTACGAGGCGCACCACCGCGTCTCGATCACCGACGAGGCGCTGGTCCAGGCCGCCACGCTGGCCGACCGGTACATCTCGGACCGCTTCCTCCCGGACAAGGCGATCGACCTGATCGACGAGGCCGGTTCCCGGATGCGCATCCGCCGGATGACCGCGCCGCCGGACCTGCGCGAGTTCGACGAGAAGATCGCCGGCGTGCGCCGTGACAAGGAGTCCGCGATCGACTCGCAGGACTTCGAGAAGGCCGCGTCCCTGCGCGACAAGGAGAAGCAGCTCCTCGCCGCGAAGGCCAAGCGCGAGAAGGAGTGGAAGGCCGGCGACATGGACGTCGTCGCCGAGGTCGACGGCGAGCTGATCGCCGAGGTCCTCGCGACGGCCACCGGCATCCCGGTCTTCAAGCTGACCGAGGAGGAGTCCTCGCGTCTGCTGCGCATGGAGGACGAGCTCCACAAGCGGGTCATCGGCCAGAAGGACGCCGTCAAGGCGCTCTCGAAGGCGATCCGCCGTACGCGTGCCGGTCTGAAGGACCCGAAGCGTCCCGGTGGTTCGTTCATCTTCGCCGGCCCGTCGGGTGTCGGTAAGACCGAGCTGTCCAAGGCGCTCGCGGAGTTCCTCTTCGGCGACGAGGACGCGCTGATCTCCCTCGACATGTCGGAGTTCAGCGAGAAGCACACCGTCTCGCGGCTGTTCGGCTCGCCTCCCGGCTACGTCGGCTACGAAGAGGGCGGCCAGCTGACCGAGAAGGTCCGCCGCAAGCCGTTCTCCGTCGTGCTGTTCGACGAGGTCGAGAAGGCCCACCCGGACATCTTCAACTCGCTGCTGCAGATCCTGGAGGACGGCCGCCTGACCGACTCCCAGGGCCGGGTCGTGGACTTCAAGAACACGGTCATCATCATGACGACCAACCTCGGCACGCGGGACATCTCCAAGGGCTTCAACCTCGGCTTCGCCGCCGCGGGTGACACGAAGACCAACTACGAGCGCATGAAGAACAAGGTCTCGGACGAGCTCAAGCAGCACTTCCGGCCCGAGTTCCTCAACCGCGTCGACGACGTGGTCGTCTTCCCGCAGCTCACGCAGGAGGACATCCTGCGGATCGTCGACCTCATGGTCGGCAAGGTGGACGAGCGCCTGAAGGACCGGGACATGGGCATCGAGCTCTCCCAGTCCGCCAAGGAGCTGCTGTCGAAGAAGGGCTACGACCCGGTGCTGGGTGCGCGTCCGCTGCGTCGCACCATCCAGCGCGAGATCGAGGACACGCTGTCGGAGAAGATCCTCTTCGGCGAGCTGCGCCCCGGTCACATCGTGGTCGTCGACACGGAGGGCGAGGGCGAGGCCAAGACCTTCACCTTCCGCGGCGAGGAGAAGTCGGCACTGCCCGACGCCCCGCCGATCGAGTCGGCGGCGGGCGGCGGCCCGAACCTGAGCAAGGAGGCGTAGGCCTCCGGCCGACGCCTCGGTACCAGAAAGGGGCCGCACCCCGACTTCGGTCGGGGGGCGGCCCCTTTCGGTGTGCCGTCGGACAAGGGTTTCGCGGGCGGCCGTCGGTCAGCTGATGTCGATCCTGACGAGGCGGGGGAAGAGAGCGCTCAGCAGAGCGGTGACGTGCTGCTGCTTCTCGGCACCGGCCGGTGCCCCGTTCATCAGGGCGATGCTGGTCAGTCCGGGCAGCCGCTCCGCGTAGCGCGTCAGCACCTCCTGGTCCGCGCAGAAGTTCAGGTCGAGGTGCTGTACGTGGGGCAGGACCGGTAGCCCGGCGACCGATGTCGCCGGATTTCCGTAGAGACTCAGACAGACGAGCAGGGGGAGCAGCGCCAGCTCGCGCCAGTCCTCGGGTGTTCTGGGGGGGTTGCGGAGGGCCAGGTGACACAGGGTCTGCCATGCGGCGATGCCCGTGAGCGAGAGGCCAGTGCCGTTGCTCTGCCTGAGCGACAGCAGTTTCAGCGGCGCCCGGCGGGGAAGCACCGCGGCCGCACCCTCCGCGGGCAGATGGGTCTCCAGGTGCAGCACCTTGAGGCCGCCCATCTCCGGGAGCTCCCGGGGAGGCGAGCCGCCGCAGTACCCGAGGGAGTCCAGCGAGAGCCGCGGCAGCACGGAGAGATCCGTGACGTTGGGGCAGTCCGAGATGTAGAGGCTGCGCAGGGCGGTGAAGCCGGAGAGCCACCCCACGTCGGTGAGCAGGGCGTTCCCGATGATGTCCAGGCGGCTCACCTCCCGGCGGTGCTCGGGGCTCCGGGCGATCTCCCGCAGGTCGAGGGGGCCGCCGAGGTGGAGGAGGGGCCACGCGGGACCGGCCGTGAGGGCCGCGAGCTGGGCTTCCGTCTCGACGTCCAGCACCAGTTCCTCGCGGCTGACCCGGGACAGTACCTCGGACAGGTAGGGGCCGGCATCGAACCGGTGCCAGGTGCCGACGAGTTGGCGGCGTACGTCGAGGCTCGGGTGTCCCCGGAAACGGCGCAGGACCGCGAGGGCGGCGTCGGGTTCGGCCTCGGCGAGCAGGGAGGCGGACACCGTGACGGCGTGCGCCTCCTCGTCGGTGAGCGCCTCCGGTCCGGGCAGCAGTTCCAGAACCAGCGGGCCGGCCTTCGCGAGCTCCCACGCCTCGCGCGTCGTCGCCGGCGGGATCAGCCCGGCGGCCCGCTCCTCCACCTCGCGCCGTACCCCCGAATCCACGGTCGCCGCCTGCTCCAGGCAGGCCAGGGCCTGCAGGGTCGTCCTCGGGGTGTCCAGGTCCAGCAACCGCCGTATCAGCGAGGCCCGTTCGCGCGGGCGGGCGTGGGCGACCGCCATGCGGATCACGTCCTCCCACTGGGTGTCGTCCGCGCGGGAGACCAGGACGTCCAGGTGGCCCTCCTCGACCGCGTACCGGGCGCCCAGGTGGTCCTGGAACGTGCGGTGGACGAAGTCGATGACGCCGTGGGCAGGTTGGCGCAGCAGGCCGCTGCGCAGGAGCAGCGTGTCCAGGATGGTGCGGGCGTCGCCCTGCCGGCCCGCCGAGACGATCGACGGCAGGCACCGCTCCACGATCCCCTCCGCCGTGCCGAGGTCCATCTCGGTGCGGCCGCTCAACACCAGTGCGTACGCGATGCGTTGGAGGATCTCCACCTGGGCCTCCTCGCCCAGTTCCACGCCGTCCACGGCGCCCATGCCGCGTTCCCGGTCCCGGCGGGTCAGCAGCATCGCCAGGGCTGCGTCGTACAACTCCTTGCGGCCGGTGGGGAGATAGCCGCGGCGCTCCCGGTGCAGTGCGCAGATCAGGCCGCACATCAGCGGGTTGGTGGCCAGCCGGGCCAGGTCGCGCTTCGTGCGCAGGGAGTCGAGGAGGCGTTCCTCGAACTCCGCCGCCCCGGCGGCCGCGTGCCAGCGCCGTACGAAGGTGGCGACCTCGGCGCGGCGCATGGGCGAGAGGGTGGTCTCGCCGAAGCCCTCGTCGGCCAGCCAGTCGGCGCGTACGGCGGTCGGGCGGGACGTGAGCAGCCAGCGGTTGTCCGGGAAGGCGGCGACCAGTGCGGTGAGCCAGTCGCGGGCACGGCGGCGGTCCGCGGCGGGCACCTCGTCGAGACCGTCGACGAGGACCAGCCCCCGCCCGGTGGTGAGCACCCGTTCCGCCCAGCCGGCCGGCGGTGCGTGCGGGCAGCCCACGGCGTCGAGGAAGGCGCCCGGCGCGGGCAGCGCGGGGGCGCGGACGAGGGTGCGCAGCGGCAGGACGTACGGGACGAGGTCGCCGTCCCGGGCCGCCGTGACCGCGAGCCACTGGACCAGCGTGGTCTTGCCGGACCCGGCGTCGCCGCGCAGCAGGACCCGGCGCGGGCCGCCGGTCAGCACGTCCTCGGCGGGGAGCTGGGTGGTGCCGGGCTCGGACGGGATCCCGCCGGTCATGGTCCAGCTCGGATCCGCCGGGCGGGACTGCGCCGTCGCCTCCAGGCTCAGGTACGCGACCTCCAGCGGCCAGCGGTCGGGGGAGTCGCGCAGGTCGATGCCGTAGATGGTGATGTGCTTGTGCCGCGCGGTGACGTAGTCGCGGTAGCGGCGTTCGAAGGCGGTGTCGCCGACATCGGGGCGCGGCACGCGGGAGATCAACTCGTCGATGCGCGCGATCAGTTGTGCCTGCGTCCGGCTCTGTTCCACCAGCGTGCGAGCCAGGAACGTCGAGCGGCGTGTGAAGAACTCCAGGATGTGCAGGCAGGCCCATTCGGTCGCCGAGTCGAGGAAGTAGGCCGAGTCGACGGCCAGATGGGCCGGTGTGGGCGCCGACCGGGCGAGCCGGGAGGCGAGTTCGCGGTGGCCCAGCCGTACCGCCTGCGCGTCGTCCATGTCCAGGTCGCCGAGGGCCAGCAGGCGGGCGGCGAGGGCGTCGGTGACGGCGGTGGTCTCGTCGGCGGGGAAGGGCGGTTCGCCGGGGGAGTCCGCGGCCCGGGTGACCAGTTTCGCGGCGAGGCGGTGCACGTCCCTGTCGGTCAGGGTGCGCTTCTCGCCCCGGAAGGAGACCAGGGCCGCGAGCCGTACGGGCCTGTCCACCAGGCCCGCGCCCGGCCCGTCCGCCCGGAAGAGCTTCCTGACCAGCGGGCCGATGAGGGCGGACGTCAGTTTCCCGCCGAGCAGAGCCGGTTCCATCGTGTGCGCCACCCCCGTGATCGCCGCGAACAGCCATGAGCCTAGCGGGAGGAGGGGTTCCTGAGACCTGGACCACAGGACGGGGCGGTTGGTTGAGACGTGGACCACACACCGGGGCTTCGGAGTTGAGGCCCCGGTCACACGAGGGGGGCTCGGCGGACCGGTGCGCCGGTGCTAACTCGCGTGGCCCCGTTCACATTTAAGGGGGTGCCGGATCCCTCGCCCGGTGACAAGCGGCACAGGCCGTTTCGGGACTACTAGCGATGATAGGAGCGGGATGTATGGGTCCAAAAAGGACTTAAGTCCCGCCGATCCGCTGTCATCTCTGTCCGTTTTAAGGCTATTTATGAGCAGTGCGCGCAGTGTCAAGAGGATGAAGGTAAGGGGCCCTATTACTAGCTCTGGCCGTAGATGGGGTGCTTGAGCCGGTCTGGGCGGTCGGGTTACCAAGGTATGGCCCACCCGGTGGCCGCCTGTTCGCCGAGTGGACTTCCTGTCCCCGTCTCTTGAGGTTCTGATGACCAAGCGCGTTACGTCCCCCCGTTCGTTCCGTCTCTCCACGATCCGCTCCCGCACGGCCGTCATGGTCGTCGGTCTGAGCGCTTCCGTCGCACTCGGCGCCGGGGTCGCGTCCGCGGCCGATGCCCCCACCACTGTCACCACCAAGACCGCCGCGACCGCCGTGAAGGCCCAGGCCGCCGCGCAGTCCAAGGCCGCGACCACCGCGAAGGCGAAGGCCGCGAGCGCCAAGGCCGCCGCCGCGAAGAAGGCCGCCTCCTGGATCGACCCGGTGAAGCACTACACGCTCTCCGCGGGCTTCGACCAGTCGGGCAGCCACTGGGTCGCCAAGCACAGCGGCCAGGACTACGCGGTGCCCACCGGCACCGACGTGATGGCCGCGCACGGCGGCACCGTCGTCAAGGCCGGCGGCAACGGCGCCGGTGACGGCCCCGCCTACGGCAACGCCATCGTGATCAAGCACGGCAACGGCACGTACTCCCAGTACGCGCACCTGTCGCGGATCGACGTGAAGGTCGGCCAGGTCGTCACCACCGGTCAGCACATAGCCCTGTCCGGCAGCACCGGTAACTCCACCGGCCCGCACCTGCACTTCGAGATCCGTACGACCCCGAACTACGGCTCGGCGATCAACCCGGTCACCTTCCTGCGTGCGCACGGCGTCACGGTCTGATCCGACCGGACCCGTACGGCACCACCCCGGAGACGGCGGACGGGCGGCAGGCGGGCCGCCCGTCCGGGAACCGGATCCCCCCGGGACCACTGGTCCCGGCCCCCGAACCCGCCCGGTACCGAGGTCCCCGCGCGAGGCGTGTCACGCCTCCTCGTGGGCCTGGGTGACCAGACCCACCGCGACCTTGAGGACGGCTTCCCGCTTCTCCTCCGGGTCGCCTTCCACGTCCTGGAGCGCGAACATCCCGGCGTGCATGGTGAACAGCGCGCTGATGCAGCGGACCTGGGCCGTGAGCGAGGACTCGGGGTCCCTGAGGATCTCGCGCAGACCGAGCATGCGGGTCTTGAACTGTTCCCCGATGCTCAGGTCCCGCACCGTCGCCTGGTTCTCCTGCATGAAGCGGAACAGCGGCGCGGCCTCGTGCAGGGCGTCGCTGTAGCGGCGCAGCACCTCCTGCTTGGTCGCCAGCGTGTGCGGCTGGTCGCGCCCCCACTCGATCAGTTCCTCCATGGGCCTCGTGAGGTCCTCGAAGAGGCTGATCAGGATGTCTTCCTTGGTCTTGAAGTGGTAGTAGAGCGCCGCCTTGGTGACGTCCAGGCGTTCGGCGATCTCCCGCAGTGAGGTCTTCTCGTACCCGTGGTCGGCGAAGAGTTCGAGTGCCACGTCCTGAATGAGCTGGCGCGTGTTGCCCCGGCGCTGATGCTTCGTGCCGCCGTCGTCCGTCGTGCCGTCCATTCGCGTGCTCCTCTTGCTCCTCGTGCCCCTGTGCACCCCCCGGTGCCCCTGCGCAGTCCCATGATCCGCCATGAGCCGGACGCCATAGAAACTTACTTGACGCCCGGCTAGTTACGGGTCTACCTTCCCCAGTGTAAACAACTAGCCGGTCGTCAAGTAAGTCTGCGACGGTGATGGTGCGGGCGCACGTGCGGGACGGCGCCGTCGCGCCGGGACAGGGCAGTTCGGGCGGCACGAGCGGTACAGGGGAGTGGTGGACGATGGCGGACGCACGGACCGTCGACGCCGTCGGCAAGGCCGACGCGGTCGACACGGAGACCGGCAAGCAACCGAGGAGCGTGCGGGTCGTCCTGCTCGCCCTCATGATCGCGATGCTGCTCGCGATGCTCGACAACATGATCGTGGGCACCGCGATGCCGACGATCGTCGGCGAGCTGGGCGGCCTCGAACACCTGTCGTGGGTCGTGACGGCCTACACCCTCGCCACCGCGGCCTCCACCCCCATCTGGGGCAAGCTCGGCGACATGTACGGGCGCAAGGGCGCCTTCATGACGTCGATCGTGATCTTCCTGGTGGGGTCCGCGCTCAGCGGCATGGCCCAGGACATGGGCCAGCTCATCGGCTTCCGCGCCGTCCAGGGCCTGGGCGCCGGCGGTCTCATGGTGGGCGTGATGGCCATCATCGGCGACCTGGTCCCGCCCCGGGAGCGCGGCAAGTACCAGGGCATGATGGCCGGCGTCATGGCGCTCGCGATGATCGGCGGACCGCTGGTCGGCGGCACCATCACCGACAACTGGGGCTGGCGCTGGTCCTTCTACATCAACCTGCCGCTCGGCGTGATCGCGCTCGCCGCGATCAGCGTGGTGCTGCACCTGCCGAAGAAGCGCGGGACCGCCCGCATCGACTACCCGGGCGCCGCGCTGCTGACCGTGGGCATCACCGCGATCGTGCTGGTCACCACCTGGGGCGGCACGCAGTACGACTGGACCTCCGCGCGGATCATGGAACTGATCGCGATCGGCGTGGCCTCCCTGGTCGGGTTCGTGTTCTGGCAGACCAGGGCCGCCGAACCGATCGTGCCGCTGCACATCTTCCGCAGCCGCAACTTCACCCTGATGTCGGTCATCGGCTTCGTCACCGGGTTCGTGATGTTCGGCGCGGTGCTCTTCCTGCCGCTCTACCAGCAGTCCGTGCAGGGCGCCTCGGCGACCAACTCGGGGCTGCTGCTCCTGCCGATGCTGCTCGCGATGCTGGTCATGTCGCTGGTCGCGGGCCGTGTCACCACCGCCACCGGCCGGTACAAGATCTTCCCGATCGCCGGCGGGGTGCTGGTGACCGCGGGCCTGTACCTGCTGTCGCTGATGGACACCGACACGAGCCGCTTCACCTCCGGCGTCTACATGGCCGTACTGGGCGCGGGCATGGGCTGCCTGATGCAGATCACCATGCTGGTCGCGCAGAACAGCGTGGAGATGAAGGACATGGGCGTGGCCTCCTCGTCCACCACCCTGTTCCGTACCCTCGGCTCCTCCTTCGGCGTCGCGATCATGGGCGCCCTGTTCAACAGCCGCGTCCAGGACGAGATGTCCCGGCGGGCCGGCGCCGTGGGCTCGAAGGTGACCGAGCGGTCCGCGCAGCTCGACGCGGCGAGCCTGGCCAAGCTGCCGGCGGCGGCACGGGAGGCGTACCAGCACGCGGTGTCCTCCGGTACGCACGCGGCGTTCCTGCTGGGTGCCGCGGTCGCCGTGCTCGTGCTGGTGTCGGCGGTGTTCGTCAGGGAGACGCCGCTGCGGGGCGCGGGACCGGACGCCGCCCCGGGCGACCCGGCGGACGGGGCCCGGGGGGCCGGTGCCGTCGAGGGCGGCCCGGACAGGGACTCCCGCGTGGCCGGGGCGGTCTGAGCGCCGGCCACCGCACGTCGCGCACCGCGCGCCTCACGACCGGACGGCCCCCGGGTGTCTCGCACCCCGGGGGCCGTCCCGCGTCCGTGGGACGCCGCACCGAGTCCGCCGCCGCACCGTGTCCGCCGTCGCGCCGCGCCCGGTCAGGCCCCCGGCAGCCGCAGTACGGGATGGCTCCCGGTGTCGGTCGGCGCGTGCTCGGGCAGCCACAGCAGGGCGACCGCGCCCAGCACCGGCCCGGCACCGCCGCCGTCGCCCGGACCGGTGCCCGGACCGGCGTCCGCGGCGGACGGCGCGTCCGTCTGGGCGGGCAGGTGCGCGTGCGGGTGACCCGGTACGGGGACCTGCCCCGGGGCGGCCCGCCCGTCCCGCACGTTGCGGAACGTGAGCCGGGCGCCCAGCACCCGGGCCTGCCCCGCCGCGATGGTCAGCCCGAGGCCGTGGCCGTGCCCCGCGCGGTCGCTGCTCCCCGTGCGGAACCGGCTCGGGCCCTCCGCCAGCAGGTCCTCGGGGAAGCCGGGCCCGTGGTCGCGCACCCGCACGAGGCGGCCCTCCACGGTGACCTCGACCGGCGGCCTGCCGTGCCGTGCCGCGTTCGCCAGCAGGTTGAACAGCACGCGCTCCAGCCGGCGCGGGTCGGTGGTGACCTCCGACTCCCGCAGCACCCGTACGACGGCCGACGGGTCCTTGGCCCGCACCCGCCGTTCGACGAAGCCGCCCAGCAGGATGTCCTGCAACTCGGCCCGTTCCGAGGCGCCGTCGAGGCGCGCCACCTCCAGGACGTCCTCCACCAGCGTGCGCAGCGCCTTCGCGCGGTCGAGGACCAGCTCGGTGGGGCGGCCCGGCGGCAGCAGTTCCGCCGCGGTCAGCAGCCCGGTCACGGGGGTGCGCAGCTCGTGCGCGATGTCGGCGGTGACCCGGCGCTCCGCCTCCAGGCGCTGCTGCAACGCGTCCGCCATGCCGTCCACGGCACGGGCCAGGTCGTCCACCTCGTCGCGCGAGACGCCGCCGATGGCGTCCCGTACCCGCACGTCCGGCTCGCCCTGCGCGACCCGGTTCGCCGCGGCGGCCGCCTTGCGCAGACGCCGCGAGAGCCGGCCGCCGATGAGCACGCCGAGCGCGCTGCCGCCGAGGACGACCGCGATCGAACCGGCGACCAGGGCCCGGTCGAGGTCCGAGAGGATGTCCGAGCTGCGGTCGGTGAACCCGGTGTGCAGGGACAGCACGTGCCCGTCCTTGACCGGCACCGCCGCCCAGATGTCCGGGACACCGCCCGCGTCGTCGCTGACGTACGTGGCGCGCCGGCCCTCCTCGACCTTCTCCCGCAGCGCGGCGGGCAACTGGGGGTCGTCGATGCGGATGTTGGGGAAGTTGGGGCGGCCGGACAACTCGTAGGTGCGCTGGGCTATCTGGACGCGTTCGTCGGCGAGGTCGCGGGCGTTGTCCAGCATCGACAGCCGTGCCGCGTTGTGCACGACGAGACTCAGGGCGAGGACCACCAGGGCGCCCACGAGCGCGATGGCGGCACTGAGCTTCCACCGCAGACCCGTGCGGAACCTGGCACGGAACAGGGCCCGGACCCGGTTCCGGGCCCCGGACCCGGTGCGGGCCGCCGGCCCGGCCCCGGCGGTGTCCCCGGCTCCCGCGTCCAGCACGTCCGCCGGCGTGCTCCCCGGTCCGGTGTCCCGCACCCCGTCCGGTCCCGCCTCCACTGCGCCGCGTCCCACCGCGCTCAGGCCCGCAGCTTGTAGCCGAAGCCGCGCACGGTCTCGATGCGGTCCTGGCCGATCTTGGTCCGCAGCCGCTGCACATGGACGTCGACGACGCGGGTGTCGCCGCCCCAGCCGTACTCCCAGACGCGTTCCAGCAGCTTGTCGCGGGACAGGACGGTGCCGGGCGCGCCGGAGAACTCCAGGAGCAGCCGCATCTCGGTGGGCGTGAGGGCGACCGTGCGGCCGGCCCGGCGCACCTCCATGCCCTCCGTGTCGATCTCCAGGTCGCCGTCGCCGAAGGTGAGGACACCGCCGTCGTCCGCCGTGCCCGCCCGCTCGGCCGGTCCGCCGGCGCCGCTCGCGTGCCCGAACCGGCGCAGCACCGCCCGGATGCGGGCGACCAGCACCGCGCCGTCGAACGGCTTGGTCACGTAGTCGTCGGCACCTGCCTCCAGGCCGAGCACGACGTCGATCGAGTCGGCGCGCGCCGACACCATGATCACCGGGACGGTCGACTCGTCGCGGATGCGGCGGCACAGGCTGACCCCGTCGAGACCGGGGACCATCACGTCGAGGAGCGCGATGTCGGGCCGGTCCGCGCGGAACGCCTCCAGGCCGGACAGCCCGTCGGGCATCGCGGTCACCGTGAATCCGTCCCGTTCCAGGGCGAGTTGGGTGGCCTCGCGGATGACGTCGTCGTCCTCGACGAACAGTACGTGCGTGTGGTCTGCCATGCCCTGTTTCCCCTGGTTCCCCGTGCTCTCAAGTCCTCGTGGGCGACGGCGACGGTGACACGTCCCCCTCGACCGCGCTGCTGTAGTCGTTGTGCGTGCGGTACTCCTCCGCGAAGGTGCCCGACGTCCAGTGGTACGTGATGACGTTCTCACCCGAGGGGCTGGAGACCGGGTCCCCCCTCTCGTACACCTGCTTGGTCACCACGAGGTCGCCCCGGTCGATCTCCGCGTAGACCGGCGGTTCCTCCGCGCGGAAGACGTCCCGGTAGGCGCCGTTCTCCTCGCGGTACACGTAACTGCCCACGCCGACGGCGTCCCCGCAGGTCATCACGTTGACGACGATGTCGTCCGCCGCTGCGCCGGTCAGGTTCCCGTACGACACGTCCACCGGGTACTCGTCGCCGACGCACGGCTTCAGGTCCCGCTTCACGGCCGCCGCGATCCGCGGGTCGTCCTTCACGAGCCGCACGGCGTCCGCCCGGCCGGGCGTCGCGGAGGGAGCGGCACCGGACGCGGACGCGGACGGGGACGGCCGTGCCGTGGTGCTCCCGCCGGAGCCGGTGTGCGCCGGGCCCTCGTCGCGGGCGCCCGTGCCGTCCGCGCCGCAGGCGGCCAGCGCCGTGCACAGGACGGCGGACAGGGCGGCCGCGCGGACCGCCGCGCGCCGCCCGTGCCGGGCCGTGCCCGCGCCGCTCGGGCGGGGCGACGCCTGCGCCTCGGCGCCGTTCAGGCCACGCAACGCTCCCGCTCCCCGTGTTCCGGCCCGCGCGCCCCGGCGCCCCGGCTTGCCAGCTCCTCGCGGAGGCGGGCGAGCGCCCGGTGCAGCGTGCTCTTGACCGTGCCCGCCGACATGCCGAGGGCCGCGGCGGTCTCTTCCGTGGACATCTGTTCCCAGTGTCGCAGTACGACCACGCTGCGCTGCTTGGGAGGCAGCACCTTGAGCACCTCCATCAGCAGCGCGCGGTCCGCGTACTGCTGGGTCGAGTCGTCGACGGCCGCGTCCGGGAGCTGCTCGGTCGGCACCTCCTCCAGCTTGCGGGCCCGCCACCACTCCGTCCGCGTGTTGATCATGACGCGGCGCAGATAGGCGTCCGCCAGCCGCTTGTCGGCGATGCCCTCCCAGCGCCCGTACGTCCTGACCAGCGCCGTCTGGAGCAGGTCCTGCGCGTCCAGGGGGTCCGGGACCAGGCGGCGCGCGCTGCGCAGCAGCGCCTCCTGCCTGGTACGCACGTACTCCTCGAATTCGAGCCCCTCGCGCTGCGCCATCCCCAACCGCCTCCGAATTCCCCGTCTCCGGGCCGCCCGCCGCGATGTCGCGGCGGCGGCGGTCCGGACCGCCTGTGAGTCGCCCTGCCCCCGGCCGCGCGCGTGCCGTGCCGCCCGTGGTCGTGATCGCCGAGCGATCCGGGCCGCCCGCGCGGGGCCGTGTCACCGCCGGCTCCGTCCCGCCGCCGGCGCCCGGGACGTCCGCGTCCGCCGGTCCGCGGCCGCCGGGTGCCGTCCGGGGTGTACGACCGAAGCTACGGACGGCTTGTCACGGCGCTGTGCGGGCCGGCCTGCGGGAAGCGCGCGGCTGTCCGGCGGTTGTGTAACGGAACGCGGGGCGCGCCCGTGGGCGCGGGGGGAACGTCCGGGTTGCGTGCGGTACGGGCGTACGGCCCGCGGACGGGCCCGGCGGACGTTCGGCGCCGGGGCCGTTCCCGGTCGTCACGGGGGCGCGCGCAAGGACGCGGCCCGCGGATCCGTTCCGCGGGCCGCGTCCGGTGGCGTCCGTCAGGCCAGCGGCAGGCGGTACAGACCGCCCGGCAGGGGTTCCACCAGGCCGTCGGCGACCAGGCCGTCCAGTGCGCGGGCCCGCTGCACCGGCTCGTGCCACACGCGGTCGAGCGCGGTCTGCGACACGGGCATGCGGGCCTCCCGCAGCACCGCGAGCAGCTTGCCGCGCACCTGCCGGTCGGTACCCGCGTACGTCTGGACCTTGCGCGGCGGCCCCACGTGCTCGGGCTTGCCGGCCTGCTGCCAGGCGCACTGCGCGCTGACCGGGCAGCGCGCGCACGACTCGTTCTTCGCCGTGCACACCAGCGCCCCGAGTTCCATCGAGGCGGCGGCCCACCGGGCGGCGGTCCCCTCGTCCTCGGGCAGCAGGGCGCGGGCGAGCCGCCGTTCGGCGGCGGTGGTCGCGTTCGGCGGGTACTGCACACCGTTGACCGCGCGCGCGAACACGCGCCGCACGTTGGTGTCCAGCACGGCGTGCCGCTGCCCGTAGGCGAACGACGCGACCGCGGCGGCCGTGTACTCGCCGATGCCGGGCAGCGCGAGGAGCTGGGCGTGGTCGGCCGGTACGTCGCCGCCGTGGCGTTCCGTTATGGCGACGGCCGCGCCGTGCAGCCGCAGCGCACGGCGCGGATAGCCGAGCCGGCCCCACGCGCGTACGGCCTCGCCCGGCGGTTCCTTCGCCAGGTCGGCGGGGCGCGGCCAGCGGGCGAGCCACTGTTCGTAGACGGGCAGCACACGGGCCACCGGCGTCTGCTGGAGCATGAACTCGCTGACCATCACGCCCCACGGGCCCGCCTCGGGGCGGCGCCAGGGCAGGTCGCGTGCGTGTTCGTCGAACCACTCGATGACGGGGGAGTGCAGGGCCCGGCCGGCCGCCGCCTCGCGGCCGGGGACCGCGTCCTCGCCCGCGTACGGGCTGGGGACGGTGTGGACGTCGGGGGCGGCAGGGCTGCTGTGCGGGTGCTTCGTGGGCGCAGTCATGACCCTCCGATCCTGCCACGCGCGGCACCGTCCGCGGGGACACCGCCACCCCGCCGGACCGGGCGCAGTGGATCCGGCCGCGCGCCCCCCGGGTGCTGCGGGATCACCCGGACGGCTCCCGGGCGACCCCCGGACGGCCTCCGGCGTCCCCCTTCCGGACCCTCCCGGGATGATGATCCGGAAAAGTTGTGGTCCGAGCGGCGGGTGGCGCGGAACAAGACAGGGTTCTCTCGTAAGGTTTGGGCCGTGGGATCTCTGCGCAATCCGATCGGGCCGCTTCCCTCCTCCATCTATTGGCGCCGGAGGGTCCTACTGCTGTCCGTGATCGTCCTGTTGGCGCTGCTCGTCACCTGGATCGTCTCGCGGGACGGCGGCGGTGGCGGGAACCACGCGGGGGGTTCCAACGGCAAGAACCCCGCTCCCACGATCACCCCGGGCCCTTCGGGGTCCGGCCCGGCGATCAGTCAACACCCGGGCGGGCGGGGCGAGTCGGGCGGATCGGACACGGGCGGCTCGGGGGACGACGCCGGGTCGGGTTCCGGGTCCGGGTCCGGCTCGGGTTCCTCGGCGGGCGGTTCGGGCGACACCTCCGGCGCCGGGGGCGACGGCGGTACGACCACGGGTTCGGCGGGCGGTTCGGACGACGGTGCCAAGGGCGGCGGCGGCGGAGGAGGCACGCTCCCGGCCGGCACCACTCTCGTGAACTGCGCCGCGAACGCCGTCTCGTTGACGCTGCGCAGCGTCCACAACTCCTACCAGCCCGGCCAGAAGCCCACGTTCGAGATCACCGCGAAGAACTCCTCCGGCAGCGACTGCAAGGTCGATCTCGGGCCCAAGCACGCGGTGTTGACCATCACGAAGGCCGACAGCAGCGACGACTACTGGTCCTCTGCCGACTGCCCGAAGACGTCCGGGAGCGTGCTGTACCGGGTGTCCGCCGGAAGCAGTGCCGGCACCACGGTCACCTGGGACCGCAAGCCGAGTTCACCGCAGTGCGCCACGCCGCCGCCCGGTTCGGCGAAGGCGGGCACGTATCTGGTGCAGCTCAAGGCCGCCGGGTTCGAGAAGGCGCAGACGTCGTTCGTGCTGGCGAAGGACTGAGCCGGGGCGTCCCGGGCGCGGGCGCCCGGACGGGAACGGAGCCGGGGCCGGACGCCCCGGCTCCTTCGCGTTCCGGGCGCGTCAGACGTACCGCTCCAGGATCGACGACTCCGCCAGCCGCGACAGCCCCTCGCGGACGCTGCGGGCGCGGGCCTCGCCGACGCCGTCCACCGTCTGGAGGTCGTCGACGCTCGCGGCGAGCAGCTTCTGGAGACCGCCGAAGTGCTCGACGAGCCGGTCGATGATCGCGCCGGGCAGCCTCGGCACCTTCGCCAGCAGCCGGAACCCGCGCGGCGACACCGCCGAGTCGAGCGCCTCGGGCGAGCCCGTGTACCCCAACGCCCTTGCCACCGTGGGCAGTTCGAGCAGCTCGGCGTGGCTGAGCTTGTCGAGTTCGGCGAGCGCCTCGTCGACGGTGCGGGAGCGCTTGGCGGTGGGCTCGGGCACGTAGTCCCGCACGACGAGTTCGCGTTCGGGCTCGACACCGGCGATCAACTCGTCGAGCTGGAGCGCCAGAAGACGTCCGTCCGTGCCCAACTCGACGACATACTCGGCGATCTCGGTCGCGATGCGGCGCACCATCTCCAGGCGCTGCGAGACGGCCGAGACGTCGCGGACCGTCACCAGGTCCTCGATCTCCAGCGCGGACAGCGTGCCGGCGACCTCGTCGAGGCGCAGCTTGTAGCGCTCCAGGGTGGCCAGCGCCTGGTTGGCGCGGGACAGGATCGCGGCCGAGTCCTCCAGGACGCGGCGCTGACCGTCCACGTACAGGGCGATCAGGCGCATCGACTGGGACACGGAGACGACGGGGAAGCCGACCTGCTTGCTGACGCGGTCCGCGGTGCGGTGCCGGGTGCCCGTCTCCTCCGTGGGGATCGTCGGGTCCGGGACGAGCTGCACGCCCGCGCGCAGGATCTTCGAGAGGTCGGACGAGAGCACGATCCCGCCGTCCAGCTTGCACAGTTCTCGCAGGCGCGTCGCCGAGAACTCGACGTCGAGGACGAACCCGCCGGTGCACATGGCCTCGACGGTCCGGTCCGAGCCGAGCACGATGAGCCCGCCGGTGTTGCCGCGGAGCACCCGCTCCAGGCCGTCGCGCATGCCCGTGCCGGGTGCGACGGCGCTCAGGGAGGCGCGCATCAGGGCGTCGGCAGCGGAACTCCCGCCGGACTTTCCGGGCGCTGCCGCCCGGTCGTTGGCTGCCACTGCACTCCTCCGGTCGCAGGTTCTGGGACGTCCCCGCCGCGTACGCACGGAACACGCGAAGGTGTGCGGAGGGACGAGACCAGGGCAAAGTCTACCGGCGGTCCTCGTCCTCCCGTGGGGCCTCTCGGCGACGGGAGCGCGGAAGGACGCGCAGGGCGTCTCCCATGTCGGCGACTTCCAGCACCTTCATGCCGGCCGGGACCTTCCCCGGATCGGTCGGTACGAGCGCGTGCGTGAAGCCGAGCCGGTGCGCCTCGGCCAGCCTGCGCTGGACCCCGGTGACCCGTCTGACCTCGCCCGCGAGGCCCACCTCGCCGATCGCGACCAGGTTCTTGGGCAGCGGGGTGTCGCTCGCCGCCGACGCGAGCGCGAGCGCGATGGCCAGGTCCGCGGCCGGCTCGGTGAGCTTCACGCCGCCGACCGTCGCGGAGTAGATGTCCCGTTTCCCCAGGGCGCTGATCCGGCCACGCTGTTCGAGGACCGCGAGCATCATCGAGACGCGGGAGGTCTCCAGGCCGGACGTGGTGCGGCGGGGCGAGGGAATCTGCGAGTCCACGGTGAGCGCCTGCACCTCGGCCACCAGCGGACGCCGGCCCTCCAGGGTCACCGTCAGGCAGGTGCCCGGCACCGGCTCCGCGCGGCGGGTGAGGAACAGGCCGCTGGGGTCGGCGAGTCCGGTGATGCCCTCGTCGTGCAGTTCGAAGCAGCCGACCTCGTCGGTCGTGCCGTAGCGGTTCTTGACGCCCCGTACGAGCCGCAGGCGCGCGTGCCGGTCGCCCTCGAACTGGAGCACCACGTCCACCAGGTGCTCCAGGAGGCGCGGGCCGGCGATCGCGCCGTCCTTGGTGACGTGGCCCACCAGGATCGTCGACATGCCGCGCTCCTTGGACGCCCGGATGAGGGCGCCCGCGACCTCGCGCACCTGGGCCATGCCGCCCGGGGCGCCGTCGATCTCCGGGGAGGCGACCGTCTGCACGGAGTCGAGGACCAGCAGGGACGGCTTGACCGCGTCCAAGTGGCCGAGAACGGCGGCCAGATCGGTCTCGGCGGCGAGGTAGAGGTGGTCGTCGATGGCGTGGATGCGGTCGGCCCGCAGCCGGACCTGGCTCGCGGACTCCTCGCCCGTCACGTACAGCGTGCGGTGCTCGTCACTGGCCGCCTTGGCCGCCACGTCGAGCAGCAGCGTGGACTTGCCGACGCCCGGCTCGCCCGCCAGCAGCACGACCGCGCCGGGCACGAGACCGCCGCCGAGGACCCGGTCCAGCTCGGGCACGCCCGTGGAGCGCGCGGTGGCCTGCCGGCCGTCGACCTGGCCGATCGGCACGGCGGAGGTGGTGACCCGGCCCGGCGAGGTGGTGCGCACCGCGGGCACGCCGTACTCCTCGACCGTGCCCCAGGCCTGGCACTCGGGGCAGCGCCCGAGCCACTTGGCCGTCTGCCAGCCGCACTCCGTGCAGCGGTAGGACGGACGGTCCTTGGTGGTCTTGGTACGGGCAGCCATGCCGAAACCGTAGCCCCCGCCACCGACAGCGCGGTCCCCCGTCCCGCGACCGGGCCGCCGGGGCCCCGCGACCGCCCGGCGCCGGCGCCTCCGCGACCGCCCGCGCGGACGCCCGCCGCGGGGGTGCGCCCGTACGCCCGTACGCGCCGCCGGGCCCGCGCCGGTCGGTATCTGACGGGAGAGCACTACGCAGCGAAACCCTGTTGTCCCCTTATGAGGGATCGTTTCACCCGTACGGAGGAAAAGCGCTCAAGGTGGAGGAAGTGCCCGCGTCCGGCCGCCTACGGTCGCACGGGTGATGAGCAGCAGTACGGAGACCTCGAACCGCACCACCGGCGCACACCGGGCGCACGGCGAGGCGCGCGACCGCGCCGCTGCGCACACTCTCGCGCGACGCCCGTCCGCACGCCACGAGCCGTACCTGGACGGCCTGTTCACGTACTGCCTGTCCGTGCTGTGCGACCACGACGCGGCGACCGCGGCCCTCGCGGACACCCTCTCCATCGCCGAGCGCCGGGGGCAGCGCGTCCCGCAGGCCCCCGCCGCACTCCGCGCCTGGCTCTACGCGCTCGCCCGCTGGGTCTGCCTGCGCACCCTCGCGGAGGCGAAGCGCAAGCGGCAGGCGGAGCACGCGGCCGGCCGCCACGGCACCGACACCCCGGCCGCCCCGGTCCCCGTCAGCGCCACACCCGTGCCCGGCGAGACCCCGGCGGCCGAGGCCGCGCCCGACGCCGCGCCCGGTCCCGCGGCCGGCGACTCCGGCGTCAGGCTGCGCAAGCGGCCCGGGGGCGACCCGGTGGCGGCGGACCCCGCCGACGACGAACAGCGCGACCGGCAGCGCCGCGAACTCGCCCGGCTCGCCTGGCCGGAGGCCGCAGGCACCGCGCCCGAGCAGCGCGAGGCCCTCGAACTCGCCGTGCGCCACCAGCTCTCCGCCCAGGAGATCGGCTCGGTCCTCGGCCTCGAACTCGCCGCGGCGAGGGAGCTGCTCGCCGGTGCCGCGTGCGAGGTGGAGCGCACCCGCGCCGCGCTCGCCGTCGTCCAGACCGGCACCTGCCCGAGCGTCTCCCGGCTCACCGGCGACAACCGCCTCGTGCTCAGCACCGCCCTGCGCCGCGAACTCGTCCGGCACGTCGACGACTGCCCCCGCTGCCGCCGCACCGCCGAGCGCGCGGTCCCCGGCCGCTGGCCCGGCGCCGCCGTCACCCCCGCCGAACTGCCGGTGCTCGCCGCGCCGCGCGCCGCGCTGCGGGAGGCCATGGCGTCCGGCTCCCGGCCGCGCCGGGCCGCGCCGCGCTTCGACCGGCGCGGCTTCCCGATGGACCCCAAGGACCGCGCCGCCCGCCGGGACCGGCTGCGCGCGCGTGCCGTCACCACGACCGTCGTCGCCACCGTCGTCGCCGCCCCGGTGCTCGCCCTGTGGGCCGCCTACCGGGCCACCCCGACCGGCGAGGGCCAGGACGGCCGCACCGCCACCGCGCGGGAGGCCGACGGGCCGGGCGCGCTGGACGGCGAGAACGGCGGCGGCTACGAGAACACCGGCAACTCCCGTACCGCGAAGTCCCGTTCGGGCAGCCCCGCCAAGAACGACGTGACGGTGAAGGTCACCAGTGTCGCCACCGGCAAGAAGGGCGCGGCCACCAAGGGGGCGGGCGACCTCGGCGTGACCGCCGCCACCAGCGGCGACACCACCCTCGTCACGCTCACCGCCTCCGGGGACGCGCCGGTCGCCTGGTCGGCGTCCACGGGCGCGTCCTGGCTCTACCTGAGCCGCTCCTCCGGCACCCTCGCGCCCGGCGAGTCGGTCACCGTCCAGATCCGCGTCGACCCGCTGCGCGAACCCACCGGCCACTGGACCGCCCACGTCGCGATCGCCCCCGCGGGCGTCGTCGTCACCATCGACGGTCACGGCCCGGCGGCGGACACCGCGACCCCGACCCCGGAGCCGACGGCGACCGGCCGCCGTCACCACCACCATCACCACCCGCGCCCCACCGGCCGCCCGACCCGCACACCGTCCGACGACCCGACGCCCACCGCGCAGCCGACGGCGGAGCCCACCCCGACGCCCACGCAGCCGCCGGACGGCGGACCGACCACGGCACCCGGCGACGGCGGCGCCACGGGCGCGGACGGCTCCTAGACCGTGTGCGCGCGGCCCCGGGGCTCCCGCCCCGCGAGGGTCAGCCCCGCGCGGCCGCCGGGTCCGCCGGGTGCGGCGCCACCAGCGGCAGCCGGGAGGCCAGCCGCTGCTCGCACAGCTCGACGAGACGGTCGTAGCCGCCCTTGCCCATCAGCTCGACGAGCTCGGGGCGGTAGGAGACGTACACGGGGTCGCCCGCGCCGTGCGCCGACGTCGCCGACGTGCACCACCAGTGCAGGTCGTGGCCGCCGGGACCCCAGCCGCGCCGGTCGTACTCGCCGATCGACACCTGGAGCACGCGCGTGTCGTCGGGCCGGTCGATCCAGTCGTACGTGCGGCGCACCGGGAGCTGCCAGCAGACGTCCGGCTTGGTCTCCAGCGGCTCGCGGCCCTCCCGCAGCGCCAGGATGTGCAGCGAGCAGCCCGCGCCGCCCTCGAAGCCCGGCCGGTTCTGGAAGATGCACGACCCGTTGAACGGACGGGTCTGCCGCGACCCCTCGTCGTCCTCGGAGACCCAGCCGTCCGCCACGCCCTCGTCGTGGTGCTGCCAGATGTCCGGCGTGAGCCGGGCCACGTACCCGGCGACGCGCCGCTCGTCGTCCTCGTCGGAGAAGTGCGCGCCCAGCGTGCAGCAGCCGTCGTCCGCGCGGCCCGCCTGGATGCCCTGGCAGCCGCTCCCGAAGATGCAGTTCCAGCGAGAGGTCAGCCATGTCAGATCGCAGCGGAAGACCTGCTCGTCGTCCGCCGGATCCGGGAACTCCACCCACGCGCGCGCGAAGTCGAGTCCCTTCTCGTCGGGTTCCGAGCCCTTCTTCGCCCGCGTCACCGGCGCCGCCTTCGAAGAACCCGCCCCGGTGGTGCCCGGCTTGGCCTTCTTCGGGGCCTTGTCGGGAGTGTCGGTCTTGTGGCTCTTGTCGGCCTTCGCCTTTTTCGTCTTTGGCACGGGACCAGGGTATGTCGCCCGGAGGCCCTTGCGGCACCGCTGCACCTGCCGGTCCCGCCGCCGCGGCCCCCGGCGACGGCAGTAGCGTTCGCTACATGAGACTCGGTGTCCTCGACGTGGGTTCGAACACGGTGCACCTGCTGGTGGTCGACGCCCACCCCGGCGCCCGCCCGCTGCCCGCGCACTCGCACAAGGCGGACCTGCGCCTGGCCCAACTCCTCGACGCGGACGGCGCGATCGGCCCGGAGGGCGTCGACCGGCTGGTCTCCGTGGTCCGCGAGGCGCTCCAGGCCGCCGAGGACAAGGGCGTCGAGGCGCTGCTGCCGTTCGCGACGTCCGCCGTGCGGGAGGCCCGCAACGCGGACGACGTCCTCGCGCGCGTACGCGAGGAGACCGGTGTGGAGCTCAAGGTCCTCACCGGCGCCGAGGAGGCCCGGCTCACCTTCCTCGCCGTCCGCCGCTGGTTCGGCTGGTCCGCCGGCAAGCTGCTCGTCCTCGACATCGGCGGCGGCTCCCTGGAGATCGCGTACGGCATGGACGAGGAGCCCGACGCCGCCGTCTCGCTGCCGCTGGGCGCGGGCCGCCTCACCGCCGGCTGGCTGCCCGCAGACCCGCCGGACCCGGAGACGGTGCGCACGCTGCGCCGGCACGTACGGGCCCAGATAGCGCGCACGGTGGGGGAGTTCAGCCGGTTCGGCGCCCCCGACCACGTGGTCGCCACGTCGAAGACGTTCCGGCAGCTCGCCCGCATCGCGGGGGCCGCCCGCTCCGCCGAGGGGCTGTACGTGCAGCGCGAGCTGAAGCGGCAGTCGCTGGAGGCGTGGGTGCCGCGCCTCGCCGGGATGACGGCGGCCGAGCGCGCCGAACTGCCCGGCGTCTCCGAGGGCAGGGCCGGTCAGCTCGTCGCGGGCGCACTGGTCGCCGAGGGCGCCATGGACCTGTTCGGCGTGGAGACGCTGGAGATCTGCCCCTGGGCCCTGCGCGAGGGCGTGATCCTGCGCCAGCTCGACCAGATGCCACCGGCGTGAGCCGGGCGGTACCCGCGGACCGACACCGCGCGCCCCGGACGGCTTCGGCCTTCCTGGGCGCGATGCGGGGCCTGGGACCCGCCGTCCCTGCCGTCGCCCCCGTGCGCGCGACGTCGGGCTGCGTTTCGCGGGCGCGCTGATCGGCCTCTCCGCCCCTTGTGCGCGATGCCGGCGTGCGGCTGCGGCCCCGAGCCTCACGTGCCGCGTCACGCACGCCCGTTGCGCGCGACACCGGCCCGCCGTGACGGTTCCGCCGGCACAGGCCCGCCCGTCTCACCCCCGGTGGGCGACCCCCGGCGTGCGTGCCGTCGTCGTCCGCCCCCGGCGCCCGCCCCCTCCCGTCCGACTCCGGCGTGAGTCCCGCCACATGGGGTGCGACGGGCGCCGGGGCGGCCGTCCCGGCGCCCGCCCGCGCGGTGACCTGGGCTGGTCCGTTCCCCGGACGCCCGTGCCGCGGGGGCGGGTTGACGGCCCCCGGCCCCCGTACGGCAGCGGGCGGCCCGTGACCGGATCCCTCGGTACGCGCGGGGGCCCGTACGCTGTTCCTCGTGGCTGAACCAGTGGTGCGGATCCCGGATGCGAAGGTCGCGCTGTCCACGGCCTCCGTGTATCCGGAGTCGACGGCGACCGCCTTCGAGATCGCCGCACGCCTCGGTTACGACGGCGTCGAGGTCATGGTGTGGACCGACCCGGTCAGCCAGGACATCGACGCCCTGCGCGGCCTCAGCGACTACCACCGCGTCCCCGTGCTCGCCGTCCACGCCCCGTGCCTGCTCATCACGCAGCGCGTGTGGTCCACCGATCCCTGGACCAAGCTGAAGCGGGCCCGCGCGGCCGCGGAGAAGCTCGGCGCCGACACCGTCGTCGTCCACCCCCCGTTCCGCTGGCAGCGCCAGTACGCGCGGGACTTCGTCGACGGGATCTGGCGGATGTCGGGCGAGACGGACGTCAGGTTCGCCGTCGAGAACATGTATCCGTGGCGCTACCGCGACCGCGAGATGCTCGCCTACGCGCCCGAGTGGGACGTGACGAAGGACGACTACCGCCACTTCACGATCGACCTCAGCCACACCGCCACGGCCCGCACCGACGCCCTCGGCATGGTCGGCCGCATGGGCGACCGCCTCGGTCACGTCCACCTCGCCGACGGCCTCGGCTCCGGCAAGGACGAACACCTCGTCCCCGGCCGCGGCAGCCAGCCCTGCGCCGAACTCCTCGAAGGGCTGGCGCAGGGCGGCTACGACGGCCACGTCGTCATCGAGGTCAACACCCGGCGCGCGATGTCCAGCGCCGAACGCGAGGCCGACCTCGCCGAGGCGCTCGCGTTCACGCGGCTGCACCTCGCCTCGTCGGTACGCGTACCCCGCGCCTGAGACCCGGGCCCGGCGCGACGGCCGCCACCCGTACCCGGGAGGCCGGCCGATCAGCGGTCCACGGCCGCTCCAGGGGACGGGCCGACCCTCGCCCCCACCGCTCCGCGAACCCCGTCCGCGGCCCGCCGTACGAGACATGTGTCCCGCATTCCGGACACCGTGTCCGCCCCTTGGAGCGCGGGCGTACTCTCGAAACAGTCATAACTCTCCGAAGGAGCGAGCGACGATGCCGCAGCTGAGGTCCCGCACAGTCACCCACGGCCGCAACATGGCGGGCGCCCGCGCCCTTATGCGCGCCTCCGGTGTACCCGGTGCGGACATCGGCCGGAAGCCGATCATCGCCATCGCCAACTCGTTCACCGAGTTCGTGCCCGGCCACACGCACCTCCAGCCCGTCGGCCGGATCGTCAGCGAGGCCGTGCGCGAGGCGGGCGGCATCCCGCGCGAGTTCAACACCATCGCCGTCGACGACGGCATCGCGATGGGCCACGGCGGCATGCTCTACTCGCTGCCCTCGCGCGACCTGATCGCCGACAGCGTCGAGTACATGGTCGAGGCGCACTGCGCCGACGCCCTGGTCTGCATCTCGAACTGCGACAAGATCACGCCCGGCATGCTGATGGCCGCCCTGCGCCTGAACATCCCGACGGTCTTCGTCTCCGGCGGCCCCATGGAGTCCGGCCGCGCGACCCTGGTCGACGGCACGGTCCGCACGCTCGACCTGGTCGACGCGATCTCCGACGCCGTGAACGACAAGATCTCGGACGAGGACATCCTCCGCATCGAGGAGAACGCCTGTCCGACCTGCGGCTCCTGCTCGGGCATGTTCACCGCCAACTCGATGAACTGCCTGACCGAGGCGATCGGCCTGTCCCTCCCGGGCAACGGCTCGGTCCTCGCCACGCACACCGCCCGCAAGGCGCTGTACGAGGACGCCGCCCGCACGGTCATGGACATCACCCGCCGCTACTACGACCAGGACGACGAGACGGTCCTGCCGCGCGCGGTCGCGTCCTTCGCCGCGTTCGAGAACGCCATGGCGCTCGACATCGCGATGGGCGGCTCCACCAACACGATCCTGCACCTGCTGGCCGCCGCCGAGGAGGCGGGCGTCACCTTCGGCCTGGAGCAGATCGACGCGGTCTCGCGCCGCGTGCCGTGCCTGGCCAAGGTCGCGCCCAACGTCGCCAAGGACCGCACGTACTACATGGAGGACGTGCACCGCGCCGGCGGCATCCCCGCCCTGCTCGGCGAACTGCACCGCGCGGGCCTGCTCAACGAGGACGTCCACTCCGTGCACAGCCCCTCCCTCGCGGACTGGCTGAAGACCTGGGACGTGCGCGGCGGCTCCCCCTCGCCCGAGGCGCTCGAACTGTGGCACGCGGCCCCCGGCTGTGTGCGCTCCGCCGAGGCGTTCTCCCAGTCGGAGCGCTGGGAGGCGCTCGACACGGACGCCGAGAACGGCTGCATCCACTCCGCCGAGCACGCCTACTCCAAGGACGGCGGCCTCGCGGTGCTCAAGGGCAACCTGGCCGTCGACGGCGCCGTCGTGAAGACCGCGGGCGTCGACGAGTCGATCTGGACGTTCGAGGGCCCGGCCGTCGTCTGCGAGTCGCAGGAGGAGGCCGTCGAGAAGATCCTCGCGAAGCGGATCACCGAGGGCGACGTCGTCGTCATCCGCTACGAGGGTCCCAAGGGCGGCCCCGGCATGCAGGAGATGCTCTACCCGACCTCGTACCTGAAGGGCCGCGGCCTCGGCAAGGCGTGCGCCCTGGTCACCGACGGCCGCTTCTCCGGCGGCACCTCGGGCCTGTCGATCGGCCACGCGTCGCCCGAGGCGGCGTCCGGCGGCACGATCGCCCTCGTCGAGGACGGCGACCGCATCCGCATCGACATCCCGAACCGCTCGATGGAGCTGCTGGTCGACGACGCCGAACTGGCCCGCCGCCGCGAGGCGCTGGGCGGCGTGTACGCGCCGAAGAACCGCGAGCGCAAGGTGAGCGCGGCCCTGCGCGCGTACGCCGCGATGGCCACCAGTGCCGACCGCGGCGCCGTGCGCGACCTCTCCCAGCTGGGCTGACCCGCCGCACCGCACCCCACGGAGGGGCCGCCGCCCGACCCGGGCCGGCGGCCCCTCCGCCGTTGGGTGCGGTGCGTGCGCACGGCACGGCTCGTACCGCCCGGCCGCACGCGCCGGACGTCCCCGCCCGCCCCGGCCGCATAATCGACGGGTGAGCGACGTGAGCGACGACAACCGAACCCCGGCCCCGGTCCCGGCCCAGGCCCCGGGCGCCTCCGCGGAACCAGCCGGCCCCCGCCCCGAACCCATCCGCTTCTTCGGCACGACCTGGGTCGACCACACCGGCAACTACGCGGCCCGCCGCGCCGGTCTGGCCGTCGGCTCGCTGGCCGCCGCGATCGTCGCCTGCCTGGTGCTCCGGTTCGCCTACCAGGGCCTCCAGATCGCCGACGTGGGGTCCTTCGTGACGATCCTGGTCGTCGTGATGTTCGCGGTGTGCAGCGCGCTCGCGTTCCGCAACACCTGGGACGCGTTCGACCGCCGCCCCGACCCGGACCGCCAGGCGTCCCTGCGCGGCCTGCTCGCGATCGGCTTCGTCGGATCCCTCCTCGCGTACTGCTTCCGCTGCCTCCGGGAGGCCCCCGGCGAGAAGCTGCACCGCGCGGAGTACGAGGAGGCACGCGCCCGCCGGGCCCGCCGCTCCGGGCGCCGTTCGGGCCACCCGGCGAAGAGGAAGCGCCCGACGCCCTGACCTGCCCGACGCCCCGATGCACCCGCCGACATCGGTGCCCCCCGCACCGACCCCGCCGCGGCCCCCGTACCCCGCCGCGCCATGATGGCGGCATGACCCTGCAGCCGCCCTCGCACGCCGCCCGCGCCCACTCCTTCAACGCAGCCGCCGCCGAGTACGCCGCACACCGGCCGTCCTACCCGCCCGCCCTGTTCGACGCGATCGAGGAACTCACGGGCCACCCCCTGGCCGGCGCCCGGGTGGCCGACGTCGGAGCCGGCACCGGCATCTCCACCGCGCTGCTGCACGCGCGCGGCGCGCGCGTGGTCGCCGTCGAGCCCGGCGAGGGCATGGCCGCGCAGCTGCACGCCGGTCTGCCCGACGTGCCCCTGGTCCGCGGCAACGGCAACGCCCTGCCGCTCGCCGACGACTCGGCCGACCTCATCACGTACGCGCAGGCCTGGCACTGGACCGACCCGGCCCTCGCCGTCCCCGAGGCCGTGCGGGTGCTGCGGCCGGGCGGCGCGCTCGCCCTGTGGTGGAACACCGACGACCTCGGCGTGCCGTGGATCGCCGAGTCCGCCGCCCGGATCAACGCCCACTTCGGCGTCGACCCGGCGCGCGAGCGCAGCGAACGCGGCGACCTGGTCCTGGCGGCGGACCCCACCGGGACCCTGGAGTTCGGCCGCCGCAAGGTCCGCTGGAGCCGCAGCGTGCCCGTCGACAAGCACCTGGCGAACATGGCCAGCCACTCCGTCTTCCTCGTCCAGGAGAAGGAGGCCACCGAGTCCTTCCTCGCCGGGGAGCGCGAGCACCTCCTCGCGGTCTTCCCGGACGGCCTGGTCGAGGAGACCTACATCGTCGACCTCCTGGTCGGCGTCAACGCCCGGCCCACCGCGGCCCCCGGCGCCTGACCGCGCGCGGCGGCCCACCCGTCCAGGGCCGCCGCGCACGCGTGGTCCACGTGCCGCAGCCCGCCCAGTTCGAGCCGCACCGGGCGGTCGGCCGGCAGTGCCTCCAGCGCGTCCAGCAGCTTCGGCAGCCGTAGGAACGTGGCGTGGCCCACCACCCGCACCACGAGCCCCGCCTCCCCGTGGTCCTCGGTCGCCACGTGCACGTGGCCGGCCTCCCACGCCGTCTTCGCGACCGCGAGCCCCAGCCCGACGAGCACGCCCTCGAAGAGGTTGCCGACGACGATCGCCCCGGCCGTCACCGCGAGCACCAGCAGCTCACCGCGATGCCCGCGCCACAGCGCGAAGAGCTCCCGCACGGGTACCAGCCGGCAGCCGGCGTGCACCAGGAGCGCGGCCGTCGCCGCCACCGGGATCATGCCGAGCACCCCGGGAAGCAGCGCCGCGAACACCAGCAGCCAGACCCCGTGCAGCACCCGCGACGCCTTGGTGCGCGCGCCCGCCCGCACGTTGGCCGCGCTGCGCACGATCACCGCCGTCATCGGCAGCGCCCCGAGCAGCCCGCACACGGCGTTGCCCACGCCCTGCGCCATCAGCTCGCGGTCGTAGTCGGTGCGCGGTCCGCGATGCAGCCGGTCCACCGCGGCCGCGCCGAACAGCGACTCCGCGGACGCGATCAGCGCGAGGGCGACGACCGTGCCGAGCACCCCGACGTCCACCAGCCGCCCCACGTCGGTCAGTTGGGGCACCCGCACGGAGTCCGCGAGCCCGTGCACCGTCACCCGCCGCACGGGCAGGCCGAACACACCGGTCACCAGCGCGGCCAGGCCCACCGCGACCAGCGGCGCGGGCACCAGCCGCGCGCCGCGCCGCCACCGCGGCCAGAGCAGCAGTACGGCGATGACGGCCCCGCCCAGCGCGAGGGCGGCCGGGTCCGCGCGGCCCGGCAGTGCGAGCAGCCCGGCGATCCTGCCCGGCCCGGTCGCGGGCGCGTCCACGTCACCGAGCGCGTACACCTGCCCGACGACCAGGACGAGCCCGATCCCGGTGAGCATCCCGTGCACCACGGCGACGGACACCGCCCGGAACCACCGCCCGAGCCGCAGCGCGCCCAGCCCGAGCTGCACGAGCCCGGCCGCGAGCACCAGAACGCCGAGCATCTCGACGCCGTACGTCCGTACGGCCTCGTACACGAGCACGGTCAGCCCGGCGGCCGGCCCGCTCACCTGGAGGCTGCTGCCGGGCAGCGCACCGGCGACGAGTCCGCCGACGATGCCGGTCACGAGCCCCAGTTCGGCGGGCACGCCGGAGGCCATGGCGACGCCCACGCAGAGCGGGAGGGCGACGAGGAAGACGACGAGGGAAGCGGACAGATCGGCCCTGAGAACGGCCGGGGCCGCGGCGTTGCCGCCCGCCCCGTGCCACTTGTCCAACGCCTTTTGCAGACCACCGCGCATGACGGCAGCACCTCCGGGTCGTGATGCGGGAGATGCGTGGGCGCCGCGCCGGGGGAGGCGCGACAGGGTGCTCGGCATATGACCTCGCACTGAAATCCATTGTCGGGAAAGCGAGTTGACCGGCCACCCCCTTCGTGTTGCCACCCTGTGAACGCGGAAGCGCAGCCACCGGAACGCGTCCTTCCGATCACCCCGCCGCGCGCCTGCGCCGTCCCGCGCACCCCCGGCCCCACCGGTGTCCCGCGGTGTCCCGCCCATCGGACGGCGCGCCCCGCACCCGTCGGCCGGGTGCGAGGATGACCCCCGGACGACGCAACCCGGAAGGCACCCCAGCCATGAGCCACAAAGTCGCAGTCCTCGGCACCGGCAAGATCGGCGAAGCCCTGCTCAGCGGAATGATCCGGGGCGGCTGGGCACCCGAGGACCTCCTGGTCACCACCCGACGGCCCGAACGGGCGGGGGAACTCCGCGCCCGGCACGGCGTCGTGCCGGTCACCAACGCCGAGGCCGCCAAGAGCGCCGACACCCTGATCCTGACGGTCAAGCCGCAGGACATGGGCACGCTCCTCGACGAACTCGCCCCGCACGTCCCCGCCGACCGCCTGGTGATCAGCGGCGCGGCGGGCATCCCGACCTCCTACGTCGAGGACCGTCTGGCGGCGGGCACGCCCGTGGTGCGGGTCATGACGAACACACCGGCCCTCGTCGACGAGGCGATGTCGGTCATCTCGGCCGGCGGCCACGCCACCGACGCGCACCTCGCGCACGCCGAGACGATCTTCGGTGCCGTGGGCAAGACCCTCCGCGTCCCGGAGACCCAGCAGGACGCCTGCACGGCCCTCTCCGGCTCCGGACCGGCGTACTTCTTCTACCTGGTCGAGGCCATGACGGACGCGGGCATCCTGCTCGGCCTGCCCCGCGACAAGGCCCACGAGCTCATCGTCCAGTCCGCGATCGGCGCCGCCGTGATGCTCCGCGACAGCGGCGAACACCCGGTCAAGCTCCGCGAGAACGTCACCTCTCCCGCGGGCACCACGATCAACGCCATCCGCGAACTGGAGAACCACGGCGTGCGGGCCGCCCTCATCGCCGCGCTGGAGGCCGCCCGCGACCGCAGCCGCGCGCTGGCCACCGGCAACGGCTGACACCGCTCACCCGTGGGCGAGGCCCTTCACCCCGCGCCCACGACGACCTCCGCCTCGGCGGGCAGCAGCCCGATCGCGCGGTACGCGGCGTCCACGGTCGGCCGGGCGAGCGCCCGCGCCCGCCGGGCCCCCTCCCGCAGCACCCCGTCGACGTACCCGGGGTCGGCGCACAGCTCCCGGTGCCGCTCCCGCAACGGCCGCAGCACCTCCACCACGGCGTCGGCGACGTCCTTCTTCAGGGCCCCGTACGACGTGTAGCCGTCGCCGAGTCCGGCCGGGTCGCCGTCGGTGCACGCGGCCAGGATCTCCAGCAGGTTCGCGACCCCGGGCCGCCCGGCCGGGTCGTACACGACGTCCGCCCCGCTGTCGGTGACCGCCCGCGCGACCTTCTTGCGCACGACGTCCGGCTCGTCGAGCAGGTAGACGATGCCGGGGCCGGAGTCGTCGGACTTGCCCATCTTGGCTCCGGGGTCCTGGAGGTTCATGACGCGCGCGGCCACCGCGGGCCGCGTCGCCCGCGGCACGACGAAGGTGTGCCCGTACCGCTGGTTGAACCGGACCGCGATGTCCCGCGCCAGCTCGACGTGCTGCGTCTGGTCGTCCCCGACCGGCACCTCGTGCGTGCCGTACGCGAGGATGTCCGCCGCCATCAGCACGGGATACGTGAGCAGCGACAGCCGCACGCTCCCGCCCCGCTCGCGCTCCCGGGCCGCCTTCTCCCGGTACTGGATCATCCGCCGCATCTCACCGTCGGTGGCGACGCACTCCAGCAGGTACGACAGCCGGGTGTGCTCGTCGACGTGGCTCTGCACGAACACCGTGCACAGTTCGGGGTCGAGGCCGGCGGCGAGCAGCAGCGTCGCGGTCTGCCTGCTGAGTCTGCGCACGCGCGCCGGATCGTGGTCCACCGTGAGCGCGTGCAGGTCGACCACGCAGAACACCGCGTCGCCGTGCCGCTGGTCCACCTCCGCCCACCGGCGCATGGCCCCGAGGTAGTTCCCGAGGGTCAGGTGCCCGGTCGGCTTGATCCCGCTGAAGACCCGTGTCATCTCTCCGCCTCCTGGTCGGGGCCGCCGCTTCCGGCGACCGCCTCCCCGGGGGGAGAAACAACAACGGCCGCCGAGGCGGCGGCCGTTGCGCGTACGTGGAGCTCGGCCGCCGTCAGGCGGCCCACCAGAGCTGGGTGCACGTGCGCGTAGTCATGGCGGTCAGCGTACGCCCGGGAGGGGCCCGGGACCATGAGTTGACACGCCCCGCCCTCGTACGTAGTGTTCTCCGAGTTGTCCGACGTGAGCGCCGACCCCGGTCGGTCCCCGGACAGCCATCCACAGCAAGTACCCAGTGATCGACGATTCGTCGTCGTGTCATTTCCGTGCCTGTTCGTGAATGAGGAATCCGCGTTCGAGAGAACGCCCCCGATTAGCGTCGGGAGTACGGACTCCGCTAAAGTCTCACTCGTCGGAAGGGCCCAACAGCCCCGAAGACAACCCGCTCTGACCGGGAATCAGAACCGAAAGGGTCTGCTAGAGTCGGAACCGCCGGAAAGGGAAACGCGAAAGCGAGAACCTGGAAAGCACCGAGGAAATCGGATCGAAAAGATCTGATAGAGTCGGAAACACCGA
>NZ_JBIBHJ010000022.1:0-104247 GCF_042956945.1 Streptomyces sp. NPDC008150
ACGCAACTCCGCCTCACCGAGAACCGTTTCGGTACCCGAACCGGCGTCGAAACCGGCCCCGCTGCTGGTGCCCTGCTGCTCTGCCTGGGACATGGATCTGATGCCTCCGCATCTCGTCGGGTTCGGCGACCCGCCAGGGAGGCGGCACGACCGTCGGACGGCACCTCGCGACGCGCCGCCTGCGCGGTACGGGTCCCCCGGAACGGCCGGGCCGCACGTGCGTGATGCGGCCCGGCCGTACGGGTGTCGCGAAGAGGCCGCCGTCCGGTACCAGCGTGTCGGCGGGGACGGGGAGGCGACAGGGACCGCAGGTCCCCGGGGAGGGGCCGTTCGGCCCAACGAGGAGGCGCGGCGGGCCGGTTGACCGGTCAGTCGGCGAAGGTGCCGGTCAGCCGCTGCGGGGTGATCCTGACGACCACGCGCACCACCTCGGGGGGCAGTTCCCGGTACTCCTGCCCGGCTCCGGGCCCTTCGTACTGTTCGGCCAGTGCGACGGCGAGCTCGCGGCCGGGGTCCTCCGCGACCGTCGCGGTGCCGCGCACCTCCACGTACCGGAGCGGGTCGGCAGGGTCGTAGACCGTCAGGCTGACCCGCGCGTCGCGCTCCACGTTGCGGATCTTGCGGCGGCCGGCCGCCGAGGAGAGCACCAGATCGTCACCGTCCAGGGCGACCCAGACGACCGAGGTCTGCGGACTGCCGTCGGGGTTGGTGGTGGCCAGAACGGCGGGATTCGCATCGTCGAGGAGCTTGCGGGCTGCGTCGTTCAACCGAATCGTCACGCCCGCGACCCTAGCCAGGCCGGACACGGACGTCGACCCGCGGAACCGGCCCGCGGCAGACCGCGGGCAGGGGATCGCGCGGTGGACGCCATCACCGGCACCACGGCTCCCGGCGCCGCGTCCGCCGCCGCCGCCGCTCGGGACACTCCCGGTCGGATCAGGGCCGGTCGGCCCTGGTGGGGCGGGGGCCCGGCGCGCGATGATCGACCCCGGGGGCGGCCGGGACCGTCCCGGCCTCCGGAGAAGGACAAGGGACCGCCATGACCACCGGGACACGCACCTCCACGGCTCGGGAACCGATCCGTGTCTTCCTGCTGGACGACCACGAGGTCGTCCGGCGCGGTCTCTCGGACCTCCTGGACTCCGAGGACGACATCTCCGTCGTCGGCGACGCCGCCAACGTCGAACAGGCCCTCGTACGGGCTCCCGCGGTGCGCCCCGACGTGGCGGTCCTCGACGTGCGCCTGCCGGACGGCGACGGCATCACCGTGTGCCGGGAACTGCGCGACCGCATACCGGGCCTGGCCGTGCTGATGCTGACCTCCTTCGACGACGAGGACGCCCTCCTCGACGCGATCATGGCCGGTGCGTCCGGCTACGTGCTCAAGCAGATCAAGGGGTCCGACCTCGTCTCGGCGGTACGCACGGTCGCGTCCGGGCAGTCGATGCTGGACCCCGCGACCACCGCGCGGCTGATGCGCTCCCTGCGCACCGAGCCCGCCGAACCCCCGGCGGAGGCACCCGAGTTGGCGGGGCTGTCGCCCCGGGAGCGGGAGATCCTGGTCCTGATCGGGGACGGTCTCACCAACCGCGAGATCGGCAGCAGGCTGTACCTGTCGGAGAAGACGGTCAAGAACCACATCTCCCGGCTGCTGGCCAAGCTCGGCGTCCAGCGGCGGGTGCAGGCCGCGGTGATCGCCACGCACCTGGACCTGCCCGGACCGACGTCCACGGACCGTCCGGCACGTTGACCCGCGCGGTACGGCCGGCGGGGAGTCCCGCGCGCCGCGCCCGCCCTACCTACCCTCGTGCTTCACCGGCACCCGCCACACCAGGGTGGTGCCGCCGCCGTCGCGGTCGGCCCTGTCGAGCACGTCGAGGCCGCCGCCGAGCCGCTCGGCCCGCTCCGCCATGTTGCGCAGGCCGCTGCGCCGGCCCCCGGGCGGGACGCCGCAGCCGTCGTCCGACACCGTGAGCCGTACCTCGCGGCCGTCGGTCTCCAGCACGACGTCGGCGCGCCCGGCTCCGGCGTGCCGGGCGATGTTGGTGAGGGCCTCGGACAGCACCGCGATCACGTCGTCGCCGACCCGGCGGGGAACGTCGGTGTCGACAAGTCCCTCCATCCGCACGCTCGGTGCGAAGCCCAGCACGGACGCCGCCTCGCCGGCCAGCCGTACGACGCGGGCCCGCAGTCCGCCTCCCGGTGCTCCGTCGCGGGCGCGCAGGCCGAAGATGGTCGACCTGATGATCTTGATCGTCTCGTCCAGGTCGTCCACCGCGCGCTCCACGCGCTCGGCCGCCTCCTGGTGCTCGATGAAGCGGCCCGCGCTCTGGAGTGTCATGCCGGTCGCGAAGAGCCGTTGAATGGCCAGGTCGTGCAGGTCGCGGGCGATCCGGTCCCGGTCTTCGAGGACCGCGATCTGCTCGGCGTCCTTGCGCCGCTCGGCCAGTTCCATCGCGATGGCGGCCTGCGCGGCGAACCCCTGGAGCGGCTCGATCTCCTTGTGCGTGAACTCCGGACGGCCGGCGGCGCGCACGAGCAGCACGACACCGCGCGCCCCTTCCCCCGTGCCGATGGGCACGGCCACGGCCGCGCCGAGTCCGTCGACGCGGGGCGCCGACGTCGACGCCCGTTCGTCCGCGCCTACGTCCGCACTCGTGACGGGGACGCCCCCGGAGAACGCTTGGCCCACGAAACTCCCGGCCACGGGCAGGACGAGCCCGCGGCACACCTCGGCGCCCTCCCCCGCGGCGAGTTCCACCCGCAGTGTCCCGGTGTCCTCCAGCGGCACGGCGACCACGGCGAGGGCGGCACCGGTGATGTTCCCGGTCCATTCCGCGATCAGGCCGAGCGCTCGGGCGCCCTCGTCGCCGGACATCAGGCTGTGGGTGAGTTCCGCGTTGGCGCGCAGCCACCGTTCCCGCAGCCGGGACTCCTCGTACAGGCGGGCGTTGTCGATCGCCACGCCCGCGGCGACCGCCAGGGTGGACAGCACCGACTCGTCCTCCTCGTCGAACCGCGCCCCGCCCGCCTTCTCCGTGAGGTACAGGTTGCCGAAGACCTGGTCCCGGATGCGGATGGGGACGCCGAGAAAGGTGTTCATCGGCGGGTGGTGGGGCGGGAAGCCGTACGAGGCGGGATGGTCGGAGATCTTCGACAGCCGCAGCGGCTCGGGCTCGCCGATCAGCAGACCCAGGATGCCGTGTCCCTCGGGGTAGGGGCCGATCCGCGCGATCTGCTCGTCGCCGACGCCGATCGTGTGGAACGCGGACAGCCGCCTGCCGTCCGGCCCGATCACCCCCAGGGCCGCGTACCGCGCGTCGACCAGTACGGCCGCCGCCTCCACGATGCTGTGCAGGGCCTGTTCCAGGTCGAGTTCACGGCCGACGGCGAGCACCGCCTCCAGCAGACTGTGCACCCGGTCGCGGGTGCCGCGCGCCGCGTCGAGCCTGGCCTGCACCTCGGCCAGCAACTCGTCGAGCCTCAGTTGCGGCAGACGTACGCGCGCGTCCCCGGCCTGTTCGTCGCGCTCCACCGGTCGGTCCTCCACGTCATGCCGCACACCTGTGCGCCTCGGGCCGTGCGCCCGCGCGCCCCGGCCGACGGTCCCGGCCGGGGCAACGGTATCGCCCCGGGTCCGGCCGTGAGGAGCGCGGGGCGGGCCGGGGGCGCGGGACAACAGCCGTCACCGCCGCTGTCACGTCGGGCGTTCGACACCCAACGCCCCTTTCCCGCCGACGAGTTGGCAGCCGGTGACCAGCTCGGGCTCGATCCGGACGAGGACCTCCCGCGGCCGGGGCGCCCCCGACGCGGGACCGGTACGGGCCGGCCGCTCCCGTTCCGTCGCGTCCCGCACGACGGTCGCCCGGCCGGTGACGACGACGCTCCATCCGGAGTGGTCGGCGACGTCGATCTCGTCCGCCTCGAAGGCGACCACGACGCCGTCGATGGCGACGACCAGCTCCGATGTCGCCGACGTGCGCAGCAGCACCGCGCCGTCGCGGTCCACCCCGAAGCCGACCGGCAGCACGGCCGGCAGGGCGCCGCGGGTGTACACGACCCGGCCGACGGACACCCGCGCCAGCAGACGCAGACAGTCCGGCGGCGCGAGCTCACGGAATCCGTCGTTCCCGTACATCGGTGTCGGCGGCCCGTTCAGGCGTGCGGGACGACCGCGACCGGCGCGACCGCGTGGTGCAGGACGGCGTGCGCGACAGGGCCGACGCGCGGTCCCACCGGGTGGCGCCCGACCCTGCGGCCCACGACGACGAGCGAGGCGTCCCGCGACGCGTCGGCCAGATGCTGCCCCGCCGACCCGCACCGCGCCTCCCCGATCACGTCGACGGTCGGGAACTTCTCGCGCCACGGCGCCAGTTGGGCATCGAGTTCGGCCGCCTGCGCGGTGGACAGATCCTGCCCGATCCCGGCGTAGAGCGCGTACGCGTAGGAGGGCGGCGGGTTCCAGCCGTGCACGACCCGCAGGGACGCCCCGCGCAGTTCGGCCGCCCGGAACGCGAAGGAGACGAGTTCCCCGGCCGGGTCGGCGCCGGGCAGGCCGAGGACCACCGGCCGCGGCACGGCGCCCCCGGCCGGAGTGACCGCCGCGGCGGTGACGTCGGCCGCGGGGCCGCTCGTCCCGGTCGCCGCCGCGTCGCCGCGGCCGGTCTCGGCCGCCCGGCCCCCGGCCCGGACCAGCACCACGGGAACGGGTGCGCGGGCGACGACGGCCAGGCCGACGGAACCGACCAGGTAGCCGCCGAGGCCGCTGAGGCCGCGCGAGCCGAGGGCCAACAGCTCGGCGTCGCGGGCGAGTTCGGCGAGGACGTCGGCGGGCCTGCCGGAGACCAGGTCGGCGTCGATCCGCACGCCGGGGTGCCACCGCTGGATCTCGGCGGCGGCCTCGCCGTGCACGCGCTCGCTCCACTGCCGGTCCGTCTCGTGGCCGTGGAGCGGCGCGTGGGACACGGGGCCGGGCGCCGCCTCCCACACGTGGACCAGCCTCAGTGTCAGGCCGCGCAGTCCCGCCTCGCGCGCGGCCCACTCCGCCGCGGCCCGGCTCTCGGCCGTGCCGTCGAGGCCGGCAATGACGGTGCGGTTCATGATCTCCACCTCCGGTGGGTTGCTGTGTCTGGAGCGTCGCGGCCGGCGGATCCCGGGGGCAGGGGCCGCAGGTCCCCCGCCTGGGCCCGACCGGCCCAACCCGCGCGCCGCGCGCGGCGGTCGGCCGGGTCAGTGCAGCCAGACGTGGTCGCGGACCAGCGGGAGCCGGGTCCAGAACCGCCCGAGGCCCCAGGTCGCCCCGGCACCCACCGCCGCCAGCACGATCAGCACCAGCGCGTACACGAGGTGGTAGTCGGCGAACGGATTGCTGGACATGCTCGGGGCGCCGTCCGACAGGTGCTTCGCCGGCGGCCACTCGGCCAGCCACATCATGGCCATCAGCACGGTCCCGGCGAGTGCGGCGGGCCACAGGGCGACGCCCGCCGTCACGGCGAGTCCGACCCCCAGCAGTCCGAGCATGAACAGCCAGTCCGTCCAGCCCGCCCCCGCCCAGTCGTGGAAGGTGGACTCCATCGGCCCCGCGGCGACCGAGCCGAGAAAGCCCTTCGCGGGCGAGCCGCCGTCGACCCATCCCCTGCCCGACGCGGTCGAGTAGCCGAGGCCGAAGGTCTTGTCGAGGAACGCCCAGAGGAACACGAAGCCGGTGACCAGCCGCAGCGACGCGAACAGGGCGGCCGGTACGGCGCGGAGGGAAGTGTCCGCGGCGTCCCGTGCCGGTTCCTCCGGAGCGGACGTGGAGGTGTCCCGGTTTCCGCCCGCGGACGGCGGGCGGAAGCCCGAACGGTCGCGAGGGTGCTCGTGCAGGGTCATGACGGTGATCCCTTCGAGAGGCCGACGGTGCTGCCGGGCCACTGCCCGGCACGCATCACTCTGGCCGCGCACGCCCGCCGCCGGACGATGCCGAAGGGTCACTCCCGGGTGGGCCGAACGTCCCTTCCTCCGGGGCGGGTCGGGCCCGGCCGGGGCCGGGCGGCCCATGGCCCGCGACGGCACGGCGGCACAGCCTGGGAGAGCCACCGGCCGAGAGGCGGGGGCACTCCGGAAGCCGACGCGGCCGTGGCCGCCGGCACGAACCTCAGGTCATCCCCTGGAGGACGACGATGATCGCTCCCCCCGCCCCGAGCATGCTCAGGGCACTGCCCGCCAAGCACCGGGAACGGCTCGTGCGGGTCGCGCGCGAGGTGTCCTTCCCGCAGGGAACACGCCTCTTCGAGGAGGGCCGGCACGCGGACCGGTTCTGGGTCGTGCGCACCGGCACGGTCCAGCTCGACATGCGTGTCCCGGGGCGCCGGGCGGCCGTCGTCGAGACTCTCGGCCACAACGAACTCGTCGGCTGGTCGTGGCTGTTCGCGCCGCACCGCTGGCACATGGGCGCCGAGGCGACGTCTCCGGTACGGGCCTACGAGTTCGACGCCACGGCGGTGGCGGCCCTGTGCCGGGACGACCCGGAGCTGGGCCTCGACGTCGCCCGCTGGGTCGGCGAGGTGCTCGCCCACCGCCTGCGCTCGGCCCGCAGCCGGCTGCTCGACCTGTACGCGCCGTACGGGAGCGGGGACCCGCGCTGACGGACGCGGGCGTGAACGACGGCGAGCGGGGTCCGGCGGGAAGTCCTCCGGTCCGCGGACCGGGCACTTCCCGCCGGACCCCGCTCGGCCCGGATCCCGTCTACAGCCTGCCGGCTCCGGTCTCAGCCACCGCTCTTGCGACGGAAGGAACGCTGGCTGGCGGCCGGTCCGTGCGTACCGCGGACCTTCGAGGCGGAGCTGTTGGCGACCTGGTCGGCGGCGGCGGCCTGCGCACCGCGCTTGCGGTCCAGCGCCTCGCGGAACTTGCGCTTCAGGTCGTACTGGCCGTCCTCGTCCGGCGTGAGAGCGGTGCTCTCGCCGTCGGTGCGGTCCGGCGAGAGAGCGGTGCTCTCGGCGTCGACCTGCTCCGAACCTTCGGGTGCGGGAGTCTCTGCGGTCATGGTGACCTCCTGGGTTCGGGCTGTGGAGACCCCAGCTTGTCACGCCGGACGCCCTCCCAGGCACCCGCGTCCACGGACAGGGGCACGCCCGCACGCGCGGGCGACCGGCGGTGCGTTGCCCGCCGTGCTTCACGACCCCGGTCCGGCGCTCACCGGTCGAGGCTCAGCGCTCCGGGCCGTTCACCCGGATCAGGGTCTGCTGACCGTTGGCGACGAGTTTCCGCGCTCCGTCGGCCTGCACGGCGAACACCTCCAACTGGGCGACGGAGAGGGTGCGTCCGGCCTTGAGGACGGTCCCGACGGCCTCGACGTGGTCGCCGGTCGCGGGCGCCAGCAGATTGATCTTGTACTCGACGGTGAGCACCTCGGTGTTCTCGGGGAACAGCGTGTAGGCCGCGTAACCGCCCGCGCTGTCCGCGACGGCGGTGGTGGCGCCGGCGTGGAAGTAGCCGTGCTGCTGGGTGACTTCGGGCCGTGCGGGAAGCACGATGTGCACGCGGCCGGGCTCGATCCGGGTGATCCGCGCCCCGAGATGACGCATCAGCCCCTGCCGGTCGAAACTGTCCTGGATGCGTTTGCGCGTCGCGGGGTCGGCGGCGGTATCGGCAGGTTCCTGCGGCGTCAGGTCCGTCACGTGCACTCCGTAGATAGTCGGGCCGCCCGTCTCGGGCGGGCCGGGCACTCCGGCAGAGGAAGCCCGACCGCCGTCGATCATCATGGCACCGGACGCACGGAAACGGGCCCCCGGGCCGCGCGGCGTCAAGTGTGCGCGATCCGGTCGGCCGGCGGAGCGTGCTCGGTGCCGCCACCGGGTTCCCGCTGCCCGTCGGGGACGTCAACAGGGCTTCGGTGGCGGCGCGTTGAGACGCTGTCCGCTCCCCGGCCGATCAGGCCCGGCCCGCCGGGTCCCGTCGGCCCGGCTCGTTGCGCGCGCGCCCCGGCGCGACGGGGCCGCGCCGCAGCGGGGCGCCGCCCCGGGACGGCGACCGGTCGCGGCCCACGAGGCCGAACAGGAAGCCCGCCGGGATGCTGATCAGCCCCGGCGTCTGGAGCGGGAGCCAGTGGAAGTCGCGGTCGGGGAAGATCGCGATGGGCGAGCCGGAGACGGCGGTGGAACCGGCGAGCAGCAGCACGATCAGCGGCAGGGTCCCGTAGACGGTCCAGCGCGTCCCCGTGGCGGTGTGGCCGGGCAGGAAGAGCGCGTAGAGCAGGACCGGGGCGAGCACCGAGGCCGCGACGGTGAAGGACAGGGAGATGAGGGTCAGCCTGCCGCGGTCCTGGAGCAGCACCGCCAGGGCGACGGCCACCGCCCCCACCACGACGATGCCGGCGCGGGCCCGGCGGATCTCGCCCCCGGGCGTCCGGCCCGCGCCCCCGTGCGCGGGCCGGGTGCCGAAGTCGCGGGCGAGGCTGGAGGCGGCGGCGAGGGTGATGCCCGCGACGGCGGCGAGGGTGGTCGCGAAGACGGCGCAGGCGACGGTCGCGAAGAGCATGCTGTGCCGGGCTCCCCCGGCGGCCGGGTCGAGTGCCCCGGTCACCATCAGCAGGGCGGTGGCCCCGCTGGGGTCGGCGGCCCGGACCAGGTCGCGGCCGAGCAGGGCGCAGGCGCCGAGCCCCGCCACGACCACGGTCGCGCACACCAGCGCGACCGGGCCCACCGCCCAGCCGACGACGCGGCGGGCGGTGCGGGCGTCGCGCAGCGGGTGCAGGCGCATGGTGAGGTGGGGCAGGCAGGCGGCGCCCAGCAGCAGGGTCGCCTCGAAGCTGATCAGGTCGAGCCGTCCCGCGAGCGAGTGCCCGAAGTGCAGTCCGGGCGACGTGTAGTCGGCGCCCGCGCCCGAGTGGTCCCGGGCCGCCGAGAAGAGGGCCGCGGGTGACCAGCCGTAGCGGGCGAGGACGAGCCCGGCCAGCAGCAGCATCGCGGCCAGGACGACGCCGACCTTGAGGATCTGCACGTACCCGGTGCCGCGCATCCCGCCGAAGGCGGCGTAGCAGACCATCAGGGTGCCGCCGGCGACGGTGCACGCGGTGAGCGCGCCGTCGGGGAGGCCGAACATCGCGGCCATGACCCGGCCGGCGGTGGTGAGCTGCACCAGCAGCAGGGGCGTGAGCACGACGAGGGTGGCGACACCCAGGGCCCGGCGGACGGTCAGGTCGCCCAGCCGGTCGGCGAGGAAGTCCCCCAGGGTGAACACCCCGCTGTGGCGCAGTTGTTGGCCCATGAGGCGCATGAACAGGTACAGCGAGACGACGGTGGCCGCGGCGAAGAGGACACCGTCGGTCCCGTCGAGCGCGACCGCGCCCGTGGTGCTGAGCAGTGTCGCCGCGGAGAGGTAGTCGCCCGCGATGGCGATCCCTCCGCCGACCGGGCCGAACGCGGCGCTGCCGCCGGCGTAGAAGTGCTCGGGGTCGTCCACGTCCGCCGCCGCGAGGCCGCAGAGCAGCAGGGACACGGCGACGAAGGAGAGGAAGACCATGACGGCGAACGGCTGTCCGTCGCCCCCGGTCATGACCGACGCTCCGGTGCGGCGGAGGTGTGCGCGGGTGCCGGTACCGGCGGTGCGGCGGGGGCGGGCGGTGGCGGCGAGACGGGAAACATGGCCGTAACCGCATCAGTCACTCGCTGCCACGTACAGGCAGCGGGCCGTGTCCGGTGCCCCAACACAGGTGAGACGGGGGCCGGTTGTGCGGTCGCACAGCTCCACCGGCCGGCCGGGCGGTCTCCGTGGAACCTCTTCTCCCCGTCCTGCGGGCCGACGCCCGCGACCACGCACCCCCATAAGCCGGGAATGCCCGACTCATGGGGATAGATTCCCTTTTGGTGCGAGGCCGGGGTCCGTCCGGTGGAGCACCTGGACCAGGACGAGGGAGACGGCGTGAGCGGTGCGGACAGCGGAGGCGGCGACACGGCGGCGACCGCCGACGGCGGGGATCACACGGCCAAACTCTCGCTGCCCACCCTGACCACGATGGTGGTCGGCTCCATGGTGGGCGCGGGCGTGTTCTCCCTGCCCGCGCGGTTCGCCCAGGAGACCGGTGTCGCCGGGGCACTCGTCGCCTGGGTGGTGGCCGGGGCCGGCATGCTGATGCTCGCCTTCGTCTTCCAGAACCTCGCGGTGCGCCGCCCCCGCCTCGACGCCGGTGTGTACGCGTACGCCAAGGCCGGCTTCGGCGAGTACCTCGGCTTCTTCTCCGCCTTCGGCTACTGGGCCAGCGCCTGCGTGGGCAACGTGACGTACTGGGTGCTGATCATGTCGACCGTCGGCGGGATCTGGCCCGCCCTCGGGGAGGGCGACACACTGCTCGCCGTCGTGCTGTCCTCGGTCGGGCTGTGGGCGGTGTACCTGCTCGTGCGGCGCGGCGTGAAGGAGGCCGCGGCGATCAACCGCATCGTCACCGTCGCCAAGATCGTCCCCATCGTGGTGTTCGTGATCCTGGCGCTGGTGTACTTCCGGCCGTCGGTCTTCGCGGACAACTTCGCCGGGGCCGCCTACAGCGGGTCCCTCTTCGACCAGATCAGCGGCACGATGCTGGTGACCGTCTTCGTCTTCCTCGGGGTCGAGGGCGCCAGCGTCTACTCGCGGCACGCACGCCGCCGCGAGGACGTGGGACGGGCCACCGTCATCGGCTTCCTCAGCGTCTTCGCCGTCTTCGCCTCGGTCACCATCGTCTCCTACGGCATCCTGCCGATGGGCGAGATCGCCGACCTGCGCCAGCCCTCCATGGCGGGCGTCCTCCAGGAGGCGGTGGGCACCTGGGGCGAGGTGTTCGTCAGTGTCGGGCTGATCGTGTCCGTGCTCGGCGCCTACCTCGCGTGGACGCTGATGGCGGCCGAGGTGCTGTTCGTCGCCGCCAAGGACCACGACATGCCGCGCTTCCTGGCCCGCTCCACCGACGCGGACGTTCCGCTGCCCGCCCTGCTGATGACGACCGTCCTGATGCAGATCGTGCTGGTCGTCACCCTGTTCTCGGACGACGCGTTCAACTTCGCCCTGGACCTCACCAGCGCGCTGAGCCTGATCCCCTTCCTGCTGGCGGCCGGCTACGCGCTCAGGATCGCGGTACGCCCGCAGCCGGAGGACGCCGAACGCGAGCCCTCACGAGCCGAGTTGACCGCCGCCCTCCTCGCCACGCTGTACACGCTGTTCCTGCTGTACGCCGCCGGCCTCAGGTTCGTCCTCGTCTCCTTCATCGTCTACGCGCCCGCGACCGTCCTGTTCGTGATGGCCCGGCGCGAGCAGCACCGGCGGCTGTTCTCCCCCCGCGAACTCGTCGTCCTCGGCGTGTCCCTGGCCGGCGCAGCGGTCGGGCTGATCGCCCTCGGCGTCGGCTGGATCAGCCTCTGACCACCGTCCGTCCCCCCACCTGGAGAGGCCCTATGACCACGAACACCACCGCGGCGGCCGCCCACGGCGTCCACTCCGAGGTCGGCACCCTGCGCAAGGTCCTGGTGTGCGCCCCCGGGCTCGCCCACCGGCGCCTCACCCCCACCAACGCGGGCGACCTGCTCTTCGACGACGTGTTGTGGGTGGACCGGGCCCAGCAGGACCACGCCGACTTCGTCGCCCAACTGCGCGCCGCCGACGTCGAGGTGGTCGAGCTGCACGAGCTGCTCGCCGAGACGCTGTCGGTGCCCGGGGCGCGGGACTGGCTCCTCGACCGGAAGATCGTCGCCAACCAGGTGGGCCCGGGGCTCGTCGAGGGCACCCGCGCCTACCTGGAGAGCCTGACCGAACGGCGCCTCGCCGATTTCCTGATCGGCGGCCTGTCCACCGGCGACCTGCCCGCCGACTTCCGCTCCTCCTACCTGGCGCTCGCGCGTGAGTCCGCCGGCTCCGGCGAGTACCTGATGCCGCCGCTGCCCAACACCCTCTACACCCGCGACACCACGTGCTGGCTCTACGGCGGGCTCACCCTCAACCCGCTGTACTGGCCCGCCCGGCACGACGAGACGCTGCTGATGAAGGCGGTCTACACGTTCCATCCCGGCTTCGCCGGCTCGAAGGTGTGGTGGGGCGACCCCGAACTCGACTGGGGCAGGGCCACGTTCGAGGGCGGCGACATCATGCCCGTCGGCAACGGCGTCGTCCTCATGGGCATGAGCGAACGCACCTCCCGCCAGGCGATCACCCAGGTCGCGGCGGCCCTCTTCGAGGGCGGGGCCGCCCGCGAGGTGATCGTCGCGGGCATGCCGCGGCTCCGCTCGGCCATGCATCTCGACACCGTGTTCACGTTCGCCGACCGGGACGTCGTCACCCTCTACCCGAAGATCATGGAGGCGGTCCGCGCCTTCACCCTGCGGCCGAGCGACAAGGCCCCCGGGGTCGAGGTCGTCGACGAGGGGTCCACGCCGTTCGTCGACGTGGTGGCGCGCGGCCTCGGCCTGGACCGGCTGCGGGTCGTCGCGACCGGCGGTGACGTGTACGCCTCCGAGCGCCAGCAGTGGGACAGCGGCAACAACGCGGTCGCCCTGCGCCCTGGCGTGGTGTTCACCTACGACCGCAACACCCAGACCAACGCCCTGCTGCGCAAGGCCGGGATCGAGGTCATCGAGATCGTCGGCGGCGAACTGGGCCGCGGCCGGGGCGGCGGCCACTGCATGACCTGCCCGATCGTGCGCGACCCGGTCGACTACTGACGGGCCGCCGGGCGACTCCGTCGACGGGCGTGCTGGGGCGGTTCCGTCAACGGGGCGGCGGGACAGGCCCGTTGACGCCTCCGGTGGCGCGGTTCGCGGCGCGGGCCGGTCGGTCGGTCGGCCAACCGACCGACTGGAGAACGGTCCGGCCCCTCCGACCCGACCGGACCGGGCACGGAATGTCGGGTCGGACGGGACGACCGCCCCCTAGCCTGGTGATCGCCGAAGAGGAAGGCCGGCAGGGGGGAACAGGTGCTGGACCGTCTCAACCAGGCCGTGGAACACATCGAGGAACGTCTGGAACAGCCGCTCGACGCACGGGAGTTGGCGCGCATCGCGGGCACCTCGGAGTACCACCTGCGCCGGATGTTCTCCGCCCTCGCGGGCATGCCGCTGTCGGAGTACGTCCGGCGGCGCCGGCTCACCGTCGCGGCCGCGGAGGTGCTCGCGGGACGGGAGTCCCTGCTGGACGTCGCGGTGCGGTACGGATACGGCTCGGGCGAGGGGTTCGCCCGCGCGTTCCGCGCCGTGCACGGGGTCGGTCCCGGCGAGGCCCGGCGCACCGGTGCCGCGCTGGTCTCGCAGCCCCGGCTGACCTTCCGCCTCACCGTCGAAGGGAGTGGCAGCATGCGTTATCGCGTGGTGGAGCGGCCGGAGTTCACCGTCGTGGGCCTCAAGGCCCGTGTGCCGCTGGTGCACTTGGGACCCAACCAGGCGATCGTCGACTTCGTGCGCGGCGTCGACCGGCAGGTACTCGAACGTCTGGAGAAACTGTCGGACCAGGAGCCGCGCGGTGTCGTCGCGGTCTGCGACGACCTCGACCCCGGTCGCGCCGAAGGCACCGAACTGGACTACTACCAGGGGGTGATCACGTCGTCGGCCGCCCCCGCGGGCACCACGGCGCTCCGCGTCCCGGCGGGCACCTGGGCGGTGTTCACCACCTCCGGGCCGGCACCGAACGCGATCCAGGAACTGTGGCGGGACGTGTTCACGCAGTGGTTCCCGTCGAACCCGTACCGCAGCCGCCCGGGGCCGGAGATCCTGCGCGTGGTTCCGTCACCGGACGGCGCGGAGGCCGACGCGGAGTTGTGGCTTCCCGTGGAGTCATGACCGGTCGAGCCACCCGGCCGCCCCCGGCGGGCGCGGCCGTCACCGTCAATCCGCTTCCGCGCGGTGGGCCCGCACGATCAGGTCCGCGGTCTCCTCCCCGATCCGCACGAGGTCGGCCTCGGTGAGCGGGACGGTGCCGTGCAGCGAACGGACCCGCCCCTCGGTGGCCACCAGGAGTACGAACTGACGCGCGGTCGTCTCGGGTTCGGGGACCGACAGCTCGCCGCGGGCGTCCTTCTCCACCAGGTAGTCGACGACGTCCGCCATGACCTCCCGCGACGCGTTGTCCCGCCACAGATGCTGGAGTTCGGGGTGCCGGGTGATCTCGGCGACGGTCATGCGGTGCAGTGCCGCCGACTCGGGCGCGAGAACGGCGCGCAGGACACGGACGGCGGCGTCCACGAGGTCCCGGCGGACGTCACCGGTGCGTGGCATCGGGCTCTTCCACAGCTCGTGCCCGTCGGCGTCGTCCAGCACCGCCTGCGCCTCGCGGGCGGCGGCGAGGAAGAGCTTCTCCTTGTCCCCGAAGTGCGCGTAGACCGTCTGCTTGCCCACTCCGGCCGTCGCGGCGATCACGTCCACGCTGGCGCCCGCGTACCCCTCCCGCAGGAACACGGTGAGCGCGGCACGCAGGATCGCCTCGCGCTTGGCCCCGGAGCGGCCGCGCGCGCCGGCCCTCGGTCCGGGCCGGTCCGCCCTGCCCTTGTCCGTACGGGCGTCCGAGTCGATTCCGGTGCCGGTGCCGGTCTCGGTGCCGGTGTCACTGTCGGTCATGGGCCGGAGTCTACTCCTGGACAAGACGGAACCGTTCGGTCTAGCTTGAGGTCAAACGAGACTGGACGGTCTAGTTTTCGTCGAGAGGGGGAGGATCATGGACGACGTTCGTATCCGGCCGGAGGACGCCGCGGCCGCACCACCCGGCCCGGCCCGCAGGATCGTCGCCGTGAGCGTCGTGATGGCGGCCGTGGTGATGGATCTCCTGGACACCTCGGTCGTCAACGTCGCGCTGCCGACGCTGCGGACGGACCTCCACGCGGGGAGCGCGGCCTTGCAGTGGCTGGTCGCCGGGTACTCCCTCGCCTTCGCCGTGCTGCTGGTGACCGGCGGGCGGCTCGGGGACGTGTACGGCTACCGGCGGGTGTTCGCCTGCGGGGTGACGGGGTTCATGGCCGCGTCGGCCGTGTGCGCCCTGGCCACCGACGCGGGCGTGCTGGTGGCGGCCCGCGTGCTCCAGGGCGCCGCCGCCGCGCTGATGGTGCCGCAGGCGACCTCACTCATCCAGTTGATGTACCGGCCCCAGGAACGGTCGAAGGTCATGGGACTGTTCGGCGCGCTCGCGGGACTGGCCGCCGCGCTGGGCCCGCTGCTCGGCGGCGTGATCCTGCGGGCCGACCTGCTCGGCGCCGGCTGGCGGCCGATCTTCCTGGTCAACGTCCCGGTGGGCGCGGCGGCCCTGGTGGCCGCCCGGTATCTCCTCCCGTCGGGCGCATCGACCGGTCCGCAGCGCACGGACCCGCGCGGGACCGCCCTGGTCGTGCTCGGGCTGACGCTGCTCGTCTTGCCCCTCGTCGAGGGACCGGCCGAACACTGGCCCGCGTGGACGTACCTCTGCCTGGCCGCATCGCTGCCGGTGCTCGGGCTGCTGGTGCTGGACCAGCGTGCGCGTGAGCGGCGCGGCGTACCCGGGCTGGTGCACGTGCCGTTGTTCCGTCAGCGGTGCTTCGGCATCGGGCTCGTCCTCAGCCTCCTCGCGGAGGCGGTGATGAGCGGCCTGATGATCACGCTCACGCTGGTCCTCCAGGAGGGGCTGGGTCTGTCGGCGTTCACCGCCGCGCTCGCGACGCTGCCGATGATCGCCGGGATGGTCCTCGGTGTCGCGGTGCTGGCGGAGTCGCTGCTTCCCCGGCTCGGCCGCGGCGTTCTCCCGGTGGGCAACGCCGTCCTGGCGACGGGCCTCGCCGGGGCCGCCTGGACCCTGCACCGCTTCGGGGAGGGCACCGGCGTGTGGGAGCTCACCCCGTGGCTCGTCGCGATCGGCACCGGCCTGGGCCTGATCATGGGGCCGCTGTTCGCGATCACCCTGCAGAACGTGGACGCGGCGCACGTCGGCTCGGCCTCGGGCGTGCTCGAATCGGTGGAGCAGCTCGGCGGGGTCCTGGGCGTCGTCTCGATCGGCACCGTCTTCCTGCACCGCGTGGACGGCGGCGACGGCGGCGACGGCTTCGCGGGCGCGTTCGGCTGGGGCGTCGGCGCGGCACTGGCGCTGCTGGTGGTGAGCTGCGCGGTGGGGTTCGCGCTGCCCCGGCGGCTGCGCACCGAGAGCGAGATACCCGCCGGAGCCCTGTGACGGGCGGGCGGGCGCGGTGCGGGGACGGGCTGTCCCGCGAGTACCCGGGGGCACTCGCGGGACAGCCTCGTCGCGCGGGCGGGACGGTGTCGCCGAAGGTCAGGAGGCGACGAACGTGGCGATCTGGCCGAGCACCGAGGTGTCCGTCAGGTAGCCGATGTGGGTCTGGCAGGCCACGTTGTTGTTCGTCGCGCCGTCCAGCTTGGTGCTGGTGTACGGGATGATGATGCCGTCGCACGCCGAGTACCAGGTGGCGTACTTGGTGTCACCGGGGGTCTCGTCACCCGCCGTGGTCTGCGCGATGAACGACGACCCCGGGTACATCTGCTGGCAGGTCGTGTAGATCAGGCAGGCGCCCGCGTACGTGGTCCCGTGGTTCGCGCCGGCGATCGAGGCGAGGTGGCTGACGCTCGTGTTGCCGCCGAGCACCTTCAGGTAGTAGTCGCTGACCAGGCCGCCCATCGAGTGGTTGACGATCGCGACCTTGCTCGCACCGGTCTGCGCCTTCACGTTGTTGACGTAGGTCGCGAGGCCCTGGGCGTTGGTGATGTTGTTGCCGTAGGAGTTGTACTCGTAGGCGAAGAGCCTGGAGCTGGACCAGCCCCTGGCCTGGAAGACGGCCTTGGCGGTGGTCCAGTTCGACGCGTTGCCGGTGTAGCCGTGCACGAAGACGACCGGTGTGCTGGTCCCCAGCGTCTGAGCGGTGCTGGACGCGGTCGAGGTGGCCGCGGTCGAGATGCCGACCGCACCGGCGCTGGGTGCCGCGGAGAACAGGGTGAGCGCGACCGTGGCGGCCGCGAAGACGCCCAGAAGCCGGCGCGGTGAACGAAGACGCATGGAGCCCTCCTGACGGGGATGCGGGTGCCTGACCCGACCAGAGTCGTGGGGCGGGGCGCTCGTGCCACCGGTGAAACCACCAGTGTTCGCGGCGGGGGCGGCGCCACTCGCCGCGGGCCCCGGCGTCTCCTCCCGGCGACACCCGCCGCTCCCCCATCGTCCCCCGGTGCCCGGCGTCGCGCAGGGGCCCGGAGCTGAGGGCGGTCCGGCCTCCCGGGATGCGCCGAGGACGGGTTTCCGTCCCGCCGCGCGCGACGGAAGGGCTGTCGCACGACGCGACCGCGGCGCCCCGCCCACGGTCGCGGTGTCGCCCCGGGCCCCGCCGCCCTACTGCCGGCCGGCCGGCACCGTGGCCCGCAGCACCAGGGCCGCCTGGTCGTCGTCCATGTCCGCGTGGCCGGTGAAGGCGCGCACCGCGTCCACGAGGGTCGTGATGACCTCGGACGCGGTGTGCTCCCGCGCCGAACCGGTCAGGGTGTCGGCGAGCCGCTCCTCGCCGAACTGCTCGCCCGCGCCGTCGCGTGCCTCGGTGAGGCCGTCCGTGTAGAGGAGCAGGCTCTCCCCCGGACGCAGCCGGAACCGCAGGGTGGTCAAGCGCGGTTCCGGGGTGACACCCAGCAGGGAGCCGTGGCACTCCAGGGGGCGGGCCACGTCGTCGGCGTCGACGAGCAGCGGCAGGGGATGCCCGGCCCGTACGAGGCTGATGTCCAGGCCGCCCTCCGGGTCGGGGACGAGCGTGCCGTGGACAAGGGTGACGAAGCCGCCCGCCTGGCTGTCGGGCCGGTCGAGCAGGGCCGTGTTGACCGCGCGCACGACCGCCTCGGGCCCCGGGAGCAGGCGGGCGACGGCGCGGGCGGTGTGCCGGACGAGGGCGGTGGTCGTGGCCGCGGTGGCGCCCCGGCCGCACACGTCGCCGAGCATGAAGGCCCAGGCGCCGTCCTTCAGCGGGAAGACGTCGTAGAAGTCCCCGCCGATCTCCAGCCCCTCGCCCGCGGGGTGGTAGTAGGTCGCCACTTCGGCGCCCGGCAGGGTCGGCACCTCGGCGAGCAGCAGCCCGGCCTGGAGGTCGCGGCTGAGGGCGACCCGTTGCGTGTACTGGCGGGCGTTGAGCGCGGTCAGCGCCGCGCGGCGGGCGAGCTCCTCGGCGAGCGCGACGGTGTGGCCGTCGAAGGCGCGCTCCCCGGTGGTGAAGAGGGTCATCGTGCCGAAGGGACGCCCGCGCTCCAGCAGGGGGACGCAGAGGTAGCCGGTGACCTTGAGTTCCCGCCAGGGGCCGGGGCTCTCGGGTGCGCGGCGGGCGACCTCGGTGCGGCCGGAGGCCAGGACGCGGGCGACGATGTCGTCGGCCACGTCGTGGTCGGGTGTGTGGGCGGCGAGCAGGCCCTCCTCGGCACCGGTGGGAGCGGCGGTGGCGAGGCGGCGGACGCGGCCCGCGTCGAAGACGTCGATGGCGCACAGCGGCGCCAGGGCGGGGGCGGCCGAGTGGGCCAGCCGCCGCAGTGTCTGGAGGTAGTCGAGACCGGAGGACAGCGGGGTGCTGGCCTCCAGCAGGAACGCCAGGTCGTCGCGGGCCGCCTTCTCCCGCGCCTCCGCCAACTGCCGCCCCTGCTCGGCCCGGTGGCGCTCGACGGCCAGCGCCGCGGTGCCCGCGAACATCCTGGCCAGGGCGAGGTCGGACTCCTGCGGGGCGCGCGGGACGCGGTGGTACATCGCGAACGTCCCGAGCAGTGAGCCGTCGCGCGCGAGGATCGGCGTCGACCAGCAGGCGGCCACCCCGGCCCGGTCCGCCAGCTCACGGAAGTCGTCCCAGTACGGGTCCGTGGCGATGTCCGTGACGATGACCATCCTGCGCCGGTGGGCGGCGGTGCCGCACGAACCGACGCCGTCGCCGACGGCGATCCCGTCGATGGCCCGGTTGTAGAAGGACGGCAGGCTGGGGGCGGCGCCGTGCCGCAGGTGCCGTCCGTCGGAGTCGGCGAGCAGGACGGAGACGAGCAGGTCGTACGGGGCGAGGTCCTCGATGGTGCGGGCCATGCCCTCCAGCACGACCTCCAACGGGGCCTGGCGGGCGATCTGTTCGAGCAGCGCACGGTGTTCCGCCGTCAGCCGCTGCGCCTGCTTGATCTGGGTGGTCTCCACGCCCAGCATGCGTACGCCGGTGACGTTGCCGCCCGCGTCGAGCCGGGGTTCGTACGTGAGGTCGAAGAAGGCCTCGCGCGCGGTGGCGCCGTCGCCGAGGACCACGCGCGCGTCCCGCGCGACGTGGCGCCGGCCGCCGCGGTAGACGCGGTCCAGTGCCGTGAGCAGTCCCTGCTGGGCGAGTTCGGGGACCAGCTGTCCGATGGGCACTCCGACGCGTGCCCGTTCCTTCCCGCCGATGGCGGCGAAGAACGCGGCGTTGGCCGCCTCCACGACGTGCGCCGGGCCGGCCAGGGAGGCGAACACGGCCGTCGAGTGGCCGAAGAGGGCACGAAGGTCCTGTTCCCCGTCTGCCTCCGAATGCCGGACAGAACCGTCCTCGGAGACCGGAACCTGCCTGTCAGGAACGCCGGCCACCTTGTTACCTTCCCGTCGACGAACTCGGCGAGTTCGCGAGAACACATCATAGGGACCGCCCTCCCGAGGGGCGTTCCCGGTCGGCCGGTCGGCCCGCGAAGGGTGTGCGGAACGGCACTCCCCCGCCGTCGCCTGGCCCGCGGGCCTCCGTACGGGTGCGCCGGAAGGACCGGCCGCGGGGCTGCCTTCAGAACCCCACTGGTCCCCCCTGTCCGCGTTTCGGTCAAGTACGCCCCCGACGAGGGGCCGAACCCCGTTCGACGGACTCGCCGGGACGTCAGGCCCCGGTTGCCGCGCCGCCCGGACCGCCGGCCCCGTCGAAGAGGTCGAGCTGGACGACGATCCGCTTGCCGACGGGTTCGCGCTGTATGTCCACGTGGCGGGCGACCGCGGTGACGATCTCCAGGCCGTGCTGGCCGATCCGGGCGGGGTCCGCCGCGCGGGCCTGCGGGAGCAGCGGTTCGCTGTCCCAGACGGCCACCTCCACCACGGGCGGCAGGAGCCGCAGCCGAAGCAGCGCCGGTCCGGGCGCGTACTTGCGGGCGTTGGTCACCAGTTCGCTGACGACCAGCTGGGTCAGTTCCACCGTGCGGTCGGAGACCGGAACACCGTGCTCGGCGCGGGCCTTGACCAGGAAGGCGACCGCCACGTCGCGGGCGGCGGCGATCGCGGAGCCCTGCCCGTCCAGCGCGAACTCCGTCTCGACCGGGTCGGTGCGGGGCAGCCCGGGGGTGTCTCCGCCAGGTACCGCTTCCATCGGGTCCGCCTTCTTCGCTTCCAGTCCGGTCGCCTGGTCACCGTGGGTACCACGCACTCCCGACCGTACCTTTTACCGGACGGTTCCAGAGCCCCGGGCCCGGGACAGGGCCGGCAGAGGGCCCGGCGCCGCCCGTCCCGGGCCGTCGGCGCCGGGCGCGGGACGGGCGGCGCCGGGCACGTCAGGGCGTCATGAGCCGCACCTTCTGCACCTTGCCCATGTCGTTGCGGGGCAGCTCCTCGACGAAGCGGACCTCGCGGGGACGCTTGTGGACCGACACCTGGCGGGCCACGTACCGCACGAGTTCGTCCGCCCCGGCCGCCGCCCCGTCCGCCGGCACGACGAACGCGACCACCCGCTGGCCGAGGTCGGCGTCGGGCAGGCCGACGACGGCCACCTCCGCGACGGCGTCGTGCCCCAGCAGGACGGCCTCGATCTCGCCCGCGCCGATGCGGTAGCCGCCGGACTTGATCAGGTCGGTGGACTTGCGCCCGACGATCCGGAACTGTCCGTCCGCGTCCCGGGCCGCCACGTCACCGGTGTCGAACCAGCCGTCCGGGGTGCGCTCGCCGGAGCGCCCGAGATAGCCGTCGAAGAGCGTCGCACCGCGCACCTGGAGGTCCCCGGACGTCTCGCCGTCCGCGGGCACGTCCTGCCCGTGGTCGTCGCGCAGCCGTGCCTCCACCCCGTGGATCGGTGCGCCGACCCAGCCGGGCCTGCGCGGATCGGCGGCCCGCTGGGCGAGGGTGATGAGGGTCTCCGTCATGCCGTAGCGCTCGACCGGGACCTGCCCGGTGAGCGCGGCGAGGTCGTGCGCCACCGGAACCGGGAGCGGGGCGCTTCCCGAGACGAGCAGCCGTGCCGTACCGATCTGCCGGGCGCTCGCCGGGTCGGCGGCCACCCGGGACCACACCGTCGGCACGCCGAACAGCAGGGTCCCGCCGTGCGCGGCGACCGCCTCGGCGTACGCGGCGGGCCGTGGCCGCACGGTGTGCACCAGCGGGCTGCCGGTCCGCAGGGCGCCCAGGACGCCGAGGACCAGGCCGTGGACGTGGAACAGCGGCAGCCCGTGGACCAGTACGTCCTCCGGGGTCCAGGCCCAGGCCTCGGCGAGTCCGTCGAGGCAGGCGGCGACGGCGCCGCGGGACAGTACGGCCCCCTTGGGGAGGCCCGTCGTGCCCGAGGTGTACATGATCATCGCGGTGTCGGACGCGCCGGGCCCGGCGAACGACGCCGACGAGCGTGCGGAGAGGTCGACGGGCTCGCGGTCCAGGTCGAGCCCTTCGACCGCATCGCCCAGCCACAGCGCGGAGTGGGAGTCGCGCAGCACGTGGTCGCGTTCCGCGGGCCCGGAGTCCGGGGCCACCGGCACGACGGGGACGCCCGCGATCAGGCAGCCGAGGACGGCGACGACGGTCCGCGGATCCGGCCGCGCGTCGACCGCGACCGCGGGGGCGCCGGTTACCCGGGCGGCGACGGCCGCGGCCGCGGCGAAGAGCTCCTCGCGCCCGAGGGACACGTCGCCGACCGTGACCGCGACACCGCCGGGTCCGGCGTGCGAGGGGAACAGGTCCGGAGCCATCGTCATCGTCCGCTCTCTCTCGTCCTCGTTCGTGCGCGCCGCTGTCGCCGTCGGGCCCCCACCGGGCCGCCGGGCGTGCCCCGATTCAAGCGCACGGGCATGGAGCCGCGGGCCCCGGCCGCTCGTTCCGGCGTTCTCGGCGTGGCGCGAGGGGCTGCGCACGGGGGCGCGCGGCGGCACTCCGCGGGCGGGCGCCCGCCGGGGCTCCCCGGGGTGTCCCGTCCCTCGGGTGTACCATCGTTCTGTTAACAGAACGATGGTGGAGGGTTACCCGTGAGCGAGACGCTGGGCGCGCGGCTGAAGCGCCTTCGGGCCGAACAGGGCTGCTCGCTCTCGGAGTTGGCGCGGCGCAGCGGTGTCGGCAAGGGCACCGTCTCGGAGCTGGAGAACGACCGGCGGGGCGCACGGCTCGACACGCTGTTCGCGTTGACGACCGCACTGCGGGTTCCCCTCGGCGCCCTGCTGCCGGACGTCCCCGACGGGGACACCGCGCCGGTCGTGGGCGACTCGGTCGCCGCGACCCTGCTCGCGCGCTGGCCGTCGGAGCGGCAGCTCGTCGAGGTCTTCCGGGCCACGCTCACACCGCACCGGCAGGACTCGGCGGCCCACGCCCCGGGCGTGCTGGAGACCGTGACGGTGGTCTCCGGCCGGGTCCGCGTCGGCAACACCGGGGACGAACGGGAACTGGGCGAGGGCGAGAGCCTGCGTTACCGCGGCGACCTGCCGCACCGGTTCACGAGCCTCGGCGCACCGGCGGACGTCGTTCTGCTCATGCACTACCCCCACCCGGAGCAAGGAGAAGGGACCACTCGGGATGACGACTGAGCAACAGGACGGCGACGCGAAGCTGCCCGCCCGCAGCCTGATCGTGCGGCGGCACGTGACCGAGGCCGGGGTCGCCACGGCGGTGCGCGAACTGCCCGACTCGACCCGTACCGCCGCCGAGGCCGCCTCGGCCCTGGAGTGCGAGGTGGGCGCCATCGCCAGCAGCCTGGTGTTCCTCGCGGACGGCGAGCCCCTGCTGGTCATGACGAGCGGCCGGCACCGGGTCGACACCGACATGCTCGCGAAGGCCGCGGGCGCCGAAGCCGTGTCCATGGCCCCGGCCAAGCAGGTGCGGGCCGTCACCGGTCAGGCCATCGGCGGGGTCGCCCCGGTCGGGCACCCGGCGCCGCTGCGCACCCTGGTCGACGAGGCGCTGCGCGCGTACGGGACCGTCTGGGCGGCGGCCGGGACGCCGCACACGGTGATGCCGCTGACCTTCGACGACCTCGTCACGCTGACCCGCGGCCAGGTGTGCCGGGTCGCCGCGGACTGACCCGCCCCGGGCGGCCCGCGCCTCGGGTACGGGCCACGGGCGCCGCCCCGGTGTCAGCTCAGCCGTTCCTTCATCGCGAGCAGGTGGGTGCGGCTGAGTTCGCCCGCGGCGACCCGGTCGCCCGCGGCGATGGCGTCCACCAGCCGCACGTGGGGCTCGTGTTCGGCGTCGCCGCCGAAGGCACCGTGGATGCGGAGCATCTCGACCATGGCCTGCCGGCCGCGCGGCACGAAACCGTCGAACAGCTCGGTGAGGATCGGGTTGTGCGCGGCGACGACGACGCTGCGGTGGAAGACCATGTCGGCGTCGACGTGCTCCTCGACGGACGCGCGGGCGTCCGCGCGCCCGGTCAGGGCCCGCCGCATCGCGCGCAGCTCGGCGGGGGTGCGGCGTTCGGCGGCGAGGGTCGCGGACTCGACCTCGATCGCGACGCGCGCCTCGATGACGGAGACGATGTCGGCGCGGCGCAGCACCGTGTTCCAGTCCTCGGGGGCGTCGAGGGCGGTGACGAACACGCCCGCCCCCTGCCGCGAGGCGAGGACGCCGCGCCCCGCGAGCTGGCGGATCGCCTCGCGCACCGTCGAGCGGCCCACTCCGAGCTGCGGGGCCAGCGTGGTCTCGCCGGGCAGCTTCTCGCCCAGACTCCACTCCCCCGCCCTGACGCGCTCCAGCAGCAGCCGGGCGGCCTGGTCGGCCAGGGGTTCGCGCTGAACCTGAACCACGCGTGTCTCTCCTCCCGCTTCGGCGGGAGCCAGCTCCGGCCCCCGCACCAACCTAACCGCACGAGGCGACCTATCCGCCCTTTCGCCCCACTCCTCTTCTCCTCTACTTGTCGGAGGAGTTGTGTTACGGTCGCCTCGTGATCGCCTTCGCGCTTCTCCTCCTTCGGCGCCACGGCGGGGCCTAGCCGGACCGGCACCCCGCCGTGGGGTTCCGACACGCGCCGGTCCCTCCGCACGAGGAAAGCCGAAGAAGGTTCCGCGTTCATGAGCAGCACACCGTTCTCCCGCATGTCCCCGCCCGCCGGTCCGGTCCCGGCGGACGCGCCCGCCTGGAACAGGCAGCGGCACTCGCAGATGCCCTCGCACCGCTACCGGGACGTCCACTCCCGGGTCGCCGTCCCGCTGACGGAGCGGGAGTGGCCGCAACGGCGGCTGACGGCCGCGCCGCTGTGGGTGCCGGTCGACCTGCGCGACGGCAACCAGGCCCTCGCCGAACCGATGGACCCGGACCGCAAGCGCCGGTTCTTCGAGCTCCTGGTCGCCATGGGCTACAAGGAGATCGAGGTCGGCTACCCGTCCGCCTCACGGACGGACCACGACTTCGTCCGCCTCGTCGCCGAGACGGACATCGCCCCCGACGACGTGACGATCGTGGTGTTCACCGCGGCCCGCCGCGACCTGGTCGAACGCACCGTCGCCTCGATCCGCGGCATCTCCAACCCCGTGGTGATCCACATGTACACCGCCACGGCGCCCACCTGGCGGGACGTCGTCCTGGGCCACGACCGGGACGCGCTGAAGGAGCTGATCCTCGCCGGCGGCCGCGACGTGCTGGAACTCGCGGGCCATCTGCCCAACGTGCGCTTCGAGTTCTCGCCCGAGGTGTTCAACCTGACGGAGCCCGACTACGTGCTCGACGTCTGCGACGCGATGACCGACCTGTGGCAGGCGACCCCCGACCGCCCGGTGATCCTCAATCTGCCGGCCACGGTGGAGGTCGCCACGCCCAACGTGTACGCCGACCAGATCGAGTACATGCACAGGAACCTGGCCCGCCGCGACTCGGTCGTCCTCTCGGTGCACCCGCACAACGACCGCGGCACCGGCGTCGCGTGCGCCGAACTCGCCGTGCTGGCGGGGGCGCAGCGGGTCGAGGGGTGCGTGTTCGGCAACGGCGAGCGGACCGGGAACGTGGACATCGCGACGCTGGCGCTGAACCTGCACGCGCAGGGCGTCGACCCGATGATCGACTTCTCCGACATCGACGGGATCCGCCGCACCGTGGAGTTCTGCAACCGCGTCGAGGTCCACCCCCGGCACCCGTACGTCGGGGACCTGGTGCACACCGCGTTCAGCGGCACCCACCAGGACGCGATCAGGAAGGGCTTCGCGGAGCACCGGGCACGTGCCGTCGCCGAGGGCCGGCCGGAGGGCGAGCTGGAGTGGCGGGTGCCCTACCTGCCGGTCGACCCCGCCGACCTCGGCCGCAGCTACGACGCCGTCATCCGGGTCAACTCCCAGTCGGGCAAGGGCGGCATGGCGTACCTGCTGGAGTCGGAGTACGGCATCGAGCTGCCCCGCCGCCTCCAGATCGACTTCGCGCGCCACGTGCAGCTGCACACCGACACCACCGGGAACGAGGTGACCGCGGCGGAACTGTGGGACATCTTCGGGACGGCCTACCTCGGCCCGGCGGCCGGCCGGGAGGACGGCTCGGCAGCCGTCGCGCTCAGCGGGTACCGCACCTCCGAGGCCGCCGGCGGCACGAGCACGTCCGTCACGATCGCGACCGGCGGCATGGAGCACACGAGTACGCACGACGGGGTCGGGCCGGTCGAGGCGCTCACCCGGGCCCTCGCCGGGCAGGGACTGGCGATCGAGGTGCTCAGCCTGCACCAGACCAGCGCGGGCACCGGGAACGACAGTGACGCGCTGACCCTCCTGGAGTACCGGGACGGGCCCGCCGTGCGCTGGGCCGCGGGCCGGGACCGCTCCGTGCTCGCCGCCAGCCTCGCGGCGGTGATGCGTGCGGCGAACACGGTCTCGGCGGCGGTGACGGCCGTCGGCTAACCGGTACCGACCCGCCGTTTCAACTCCTACCCCAGCGGGCCGTACGGCGAAAGACGCCGTGCGGCCTGCCGCTTCCTGGCGGATCTCATGACGAACTTGTCTGAGGAGCTGAGGTGTCCTAGCGTAAGACCCGCCACGATCCACCGCTTTCACCCCAGCCGAAGGGCCACCGGACGACCATGAGCAGCAATCCGCCCGAGACGAATCCACCCGGCCCCCGGGGCAGACGAGCCGAGTTCTGGGCGCTCGTGACGACCCACGGCGCCAACGACTTCTACAGCGGCGCGGTCATCGCCATGGAGCCGTACCTGATCTCCGAGCGGCACTACGACTACGCGGCGGTCGCCGGCATCACCCTGGCCGCGACCTCCCTGTCGAGCGTCGCGCAGCCCGTGTTCGGGTTCCTCAGCGACCGGTTCTCCCTGCGGCCCTTCATCCTCGTCGGGCTGCTGGCCGCCGCCGCGGGTGTCGCCCTCAGCGGTCCGGCCGCCGGCACCTACTGGCTGACCTGGCTGCTCGTCGCCGTCTCCGGCATCGGTGTCGCCGCCTACCACCCGCCCGCGACGATCGACGCCAAGGACGCCGGCGGGGGCGGCAACCGCTCGATGAGCGTCTTCTCCGTGGGCGGCAACATCGGCGTGGCGCTCGCGCCGCTCGCCGTCAGTGCCACCGTCGGCGTCTTCGGCCTGGGCGCGACACCGCTGCTGGCGATCCCCACCGTCGCGGCCGGCGCCTTCTACGCCGTCGTCGGCCGCAGGGCGGTCAGGACGGTCCCGCACCAGCGCCACGGCGCCGCCGCCACCGGTGCCGCGCCGGCCGTGCGCGAGACCGACGACTGGCGCCGGTTCGCGTGGCTGCTGGTGGTCATCTCGTTCTGGTCGATCACCTACGTCGGCACCCAGTCGTTCGTGTCGCTGTACTCCACCCAGCGCTTCCACGCCGGCGCGGCCACCGCGTCCCTCGCGCTCACCGTCTTCCCGGCGGCCGGGGCGGCCGGGACGCTGGGCGGCGGCTGGCTCGCCGACCGGTTCGGACGGCTGCGCACGATCCGCGCCGGTTACCTGCTCTCCGCGATCGCGGTCACCGCGATCGTCGCCGCGCCCAACACCGCGACGGTGGTCCTGGCCTCGGCGGTCCTCGGCTGCGCGATCTTCCTGCCCTTCGCGCCGCAGCTCACGCTCTCGCACGCCTACCTCCCCCGGCACGTCGGCACCGCGAGCGGCGTCACCCTCGGACTGGCGCTCTCCCTGGGCGGTTTCCTCACTCCCGCCCTCGGCCACCTCGCCGACGGCTCGGGCATCCGCACGGTCTTCGTCCTGATCGCCGCGCTGACGGCCGCCGGATTCCTCTGCTCGGTCCTCCTGACCGAGCGCCCCGCGACGGCCGCGCGCCCGGACGCGTCACGGACCCCGGAGAGCGCCGCCACGGAAACGGCCGCCGAAGCGGGTGCGGCACCGGCCGACCCGGTCCCCGCCGCTCCCGCCGGTCCCGGTCCGGGCGCCTGACCGGCCCACGGGGGCGCGGCACCGGCACCCTCCGCCGTCTCCTTGGTCGCGCCCCGACGGGCGCATCTCTGCGAGGATGAGACGCATGAGCGTGCTGCGCAGGAACCAGGTGAAGGTGTCCGGTCGGGCCTGCGCACCGGCGGTGATGCTGGCGCACGGATTCGGCTGCGACCAGAACCTGTGGCGCCTGGTGCTGCCGAGGCTGGAGAAGGACTTCACCGTGGTGCTCTTCGACCACGTGGGGTCCGGGCGCTCGGACCTCTCCGCCTGGAGCCGCGAGCGCTACTCCAGCCTCGACGGCTACGTCGACGACGTGCTGGACATCTGCGCCGAGCTGGACCACCTCGGGCCGGTGACGTTCGTGGGGCACTCGGTGAGCGCGATGATGGGCGTGCTGGCCGCGGTCAGGGCTCCCGAGCACTTCGCGGGCCTGGTCCTGCTCGCCCCGTCCCCCTGCTTCGTCGACGACCCGGCCACCGGTTACCGCGGCGGCTTCAGCGCCGAGGACATCGACGAACTGCTGGAGTCACTGGACGCCAACTACCTCGGCTGGTCGGGCGCGATGGCGCCGGTGATCATGGGCAACCCCGAACGCCCCGAACTGGGCGAGGAGTTGACCACCAGTTTCTGCGCCACGGACCCGGACATCGCCCGGGTCTTCGCCCGGGTGACGTTCCTGTCCGACAACCGCGACGACCTCGCGGACGTGCGGGTGCCCTGCCTCGTCGCCCAGTGCTCCAGCGACGCCATCGCACCGCCCGAGGTGGGCGCCTTCGTCCACGCCCGCATCCCGGGCAGCGAGTTGGTCACCCTCGAAGCGACCGGCCACTGCCCCCAGCTCAGCGCCCCCGAGGAGACAGCGGAGGCGATCGCCGCGTTCGCGGGAGCGCTGCGGTGATGTGCGCGACGGACGGCGGGGACGAGAAGCGGAGCGACGGTCAGGACGAACAGGCCCTGTTCTCGGCCTTGTTGGAGGACAGCGCCGAGGACCTGTACGAGAACGCCCCGTGCGGCTTCCTGTCGACACTGCTGGACGGCCAGATCGCCAGGATCAACACCACCCTCCTGGACTGGCTCGGCCGCCGGCGCGAGGACCTGGTGGGTCACCAGCACTTCTCCGACCTGCTCACCGTCGGCGGCCGCATCTACCACGAGACGCACTTCGCGCCGCTGCTCCGCATGAAGGGCGAAGTGCGCGGTGTCGCCCTGGAGTTGAAGGCCGCCGACGGCTCGCGGCTGCCGGTCCTGGTGACCTCGACCGTCAAGACCGGTGCCGACGGCGAGCCGTTGCTGATCCGCACCACCGTCTTCGACGCCCGCGACCGCCGCGCCTACGAGCAGGAACTGCTGCGCGCCCGCCAGGAGTCCGAGCGCGAGCGCGAACGCCTCCAGCAACTCACCCGCACGCTCCAGCAGACACTGCTGCCCCCGGCCCTGGCCACCGTGCCCGGCCTGGACGTCGACGCGTACTACCACACCGCCTCGACCGACGAAGTGGGCGGCGATTTCTACGACTTGTTCCCCCTGCGGGCCGGCACCTGGGGGCTGTTCCTGGGCGACGTCTGCGGCAAGGGGGCGGGCGCCGCGGCCATCACCTCGCTCACCCGCTACACCCTGCGGGCGGCGGCGGTCTACGACTCCGACCCGGCCGCCGTGCTGAAGAACCTCAACACCGTCCTCAACCACGAGTACAACGGCGCCGATCCCCGCTTCTGCACCGTCGTCTTCGGTCTCATCACCCCGGACGACGACGGCGACGGCTTCCGGATCACGCTGGCGAGCGGCGGACATCCGCCCGCCCTGCTGCTGCGCGCCGACGGCACCGCCGACTACGTGCACACCCCGGGCGGCCAGCTCATCGGCGTCCTGAGCGATCCCTGCATCGGCACGGTGGATCTGCGTCTCGAAACCGGCGACACCCTGCTGCTGTACACCGACGGCCTCACCGAGGCGCACACCGCGAACGGCGCCGACCGGCTCGGCGACGAGGCCCTCCTCGGTTTCGCCCGCTCGCTGGCCCCCACCGGCGCCCCGCGGGCGGTCGCGGCGGTGCGCGAACTGCTCGACGCCCTCGGCACCGGGGTGGACGACGACACGGCCGTCCTCAGCGTGGGCGCGCCGGCGGCCCCGGGACCGGACTCCCCCTCGGCCGCGCCGCCCGCCCCGCCCACCGCCTAGGGTTCCCCCGTGCCGACGCACAGCGTCGGCCAGGCAGCGATCTGGCGGGGTCGGTCCGGGCCGCCTCCGCCCCGGCGAGCGGCACCGGGTTGGCCGGCCGCCTGACGCGCGGCGGCACGCCGCCGGCCTGGCACCGCCCCTGCGGTGCGGCCACCTCGCGGAGCACCCACGGCGGCGCGGCGAGGAGATGCGAAAGCGCCGAGCCCGGCGCTCGTACGGGGTGACGACGTCGATGTCGACGGCAGCCGTCGCCCCCGTGCCGTCCGCGACGAGTCCCGCCGGCGTCGACCGCGGGGGCGAGGGAGGCAGCCGCCCCGACGGTGCGGCGCTCCGGGTCGCACGTGCGTGGCGGTGCTGCCCGAAGGCGGGCGAGGGCGGCGCCGGGCATCGTGTCGGTGCGGTGCGCTCGGCGCGAGGCGGGCCGCCGCGCCGCGGACGAGCGCGGGCAGGGCGGGACGGCCGCCCGGTTCACCCCGGCGTCGCAGGTACTTCGTCTCCGTGCTCCGGAACACCGGCGCCGCCGTCCCGCCCGCCCGGGAGCACCGGGCACGGCCGGGCCCGAGCGGCGCCCGCGAGGGCTGAGGACCGGACGGGGCGACGGGCGGGCCGGTCGCCGGGCGTACCGGGGCGGCGCCTGCTTCAGCTCGTCCGCGGGTACAGCGCCGCCACTCCCCCCGCGAGGTTCGCCAGGGTCCGGCGCGTGACCTCGTCGGCGAGGATCTCCGTCTCCCCGGCTTCGAGCGCGTCCAGCGCCAGGGCGGCGACGACCGCGGGGTCGATCTTGGGCGCGTCGACGTGGGCCGCCATGTCGGTGTCCATGTAACCCACGTGCAGGGCGGCCACCTGCGTGCCCTGGGCCGCGAGTTCGTTGCGCAGGGCGTTGGTCAGCGACCACTCGGCCGACTTCGCGGCGGCGTAGGCGCTCAGGCCCGGGAAGCTCAGCCACGAGAGCACCGACAGGACGTTCAGGATCGCGCCGCCGTCGCCGCTCTCGGCGAGCTGCGGGGCGAAGGCCCGGCTGACGGCCAGGGTGCCGAAGTAGTGCGTCTCCATCTCCAGCCGGATGTCGTCGAGCGATCCGTCCGTCACGGACGCCCCGGTGTACGAGCCTGCGTTGTTGATGACCAGCGAGACGCCGGTCGCCACCTCGGCCGCGGCAGCCACGGACCGGGGATCGGTGACGTCGAGCGCCACGGGCACCACCCCGGGCAGATCGATCGCGTCCGGGTTGCGCGCACCGCCGTAGACCTTCGCTCCGCGTGCCACGAGCTGCTCAGCGAACAGCCTGCCGAGCCCCCGGCCCGCGCCCGTGACCAGAGCGGTGCTTCCGTCGATCCTCATCGTTCCTCCTGGCTGGTTTGGTTCTTACAACCTAGCCTCTTGAGTCGCTTTGAACAACTCAGCAGTGACGCGGAAATCTCGTGTGCGGGAACGCGGACCGGGGGCGTAGCGTGCCCCGGTGCCCACACTGCGACCGCTCCGCCCCGAGGACGCGCCGGCCCTGCTCGCCTTCGAGCGCGAGAACCGGGCCTACTTCGCGGCAGCCGTCTCCGACCGCGGGGACGAGTTCTTCTCCCGGTTCGACGAGATGCTGCGCGACCGGCTGGCCGAGCAGGAGGCCGGGATCTGCCGCTTCCACGTCGTGGTGGGCACGGGCGGCGAGGTGCTCGGACGCGTCAATCTGGTGGACGTCGCGGACGGCACCGCCTCGCTCGGGTACCGGATCGCGGAACGTGCCACCGGCCGCGGGATCGCCACCCGGGCCGTGCTCGACGTGTGCGCCCTCGCCGCCGGCAGCTACGGGCTGACCGCCCTGCGGGCCGCCGCCGCCCTCGACAACGTGGCGTCCCGGACGGTCCTGACCCGCACGGGCTTCACGGTCACCGGCCGGACGCGACTCCCCGGCCGCGCCGCCCTGACGTACGCGCGCGACCTCACGGACCTCGCTCCCCCGCACACCGCCCGCTGAGCCGCCGGACCGGCGACCCGAGGACCGCGAACCACCCGGCAGCCGATGCCGCACCGAATGCCGGGCGCGGCAGCCCCCTTCGCGGACGAGTGTTCCGCCGTGCGACAACTCCCGCCGCCGCGGGGCCGGTTGTACCAAGCCGAGCCGGGCGGGACCGCGCCCGGTACCGGCTCCGGAACGCCGTCCGGCCCGGGGGCATACTCATGCCCATGAGTTCACTGCGCGCGCGTGCGGACGACCCGGGATCGACGGCCCCGGAACGGCGCATCGACGAGGTCCGTGCGGCGGCCGCCGCCGTCTTCGAGCAGCGCGGTTACTCCGGGACGACCATGGCGCTGATCGCCGACGAGATCGGGGTGCTGCCCGGGAGTCTGTACCACCACTTCCGTTCGAAGGAGGAGATCGCCGTCGCGATCCTCCAGCGCTTCGAACAGGACCTCGGCACCGCGAGCGTGAAGCCGGCGCGCGCCGCCGACGCGGACCCCGAGCAGCGGCTGCGCCTGCTGATGCACGAGGTCGTCTCGCTCAGCCTGCGCAACCGGGCCGCCGTCCGGCTCCGGGTGTTCGAGCCGCCGGCGGTGACCACGGAACGGCTGCGCGACGCGCGCCGGATCCATGCTCCGGCGCTGGAGCAGGCGTGGAGGACCACGGTCGACGACCTCGCGCGCGACCGCCCCGACCGCGCGGGCGACGCCCGGCTGCTGCGGTTCGCGGTCAAGAGCCTCGCCCTGGACGCCGGGGCCCAGTTCCCCGACGACCCGGACCCCTCCTCGATCGCCGGGCTGCTCGCCGATCTGCTGCTCACCGGCGTCGCCGCCGGCTGTCCCGACGACGAGGACCTCGACCGCTCCGACGCCGTGCGGGCGGCCGACGACGCGATGGCGACGTGGCCGCGGCGCCCCGCGACGACCGCCGGGAGCGACGTGCGCGGCCGGATCATCGCCGCCGCCCGGACCGCCTTCGCGCGCCACGGCTTCGAGGCGGCCACCATCCGCGACATCGCCGGACTGGCCGAGGTCAGGATGGCGACGCTCTACCGCCGGGTCGAGTCCAAGGAGGCGATCCTCGCCGACGTGGTGGCCGGCTTCTCCACCGACCTGGGGCGCGCCGTCCGGGCCGCCCTGACCAACGGCGACTGCCCGGTGGCCTCGCTCGACGCGCTGGCCAAGGTGCTCACGCGGGCCCGCCGGGGCTTCCGCGAGGAGTCCGACATCATGCGGTTCGGATACGCCCTGGACTCGCACGCCGCACCGTTGCGGGCGTACGCGGCGGAGACCGACGACCGGCTGCGGCTGCTGGAGGGCTTGCTGGCGGACGGGATGGCGCGCGGCAGCCTGCGCCGGCTCGCCGAGCCGCAGGCCGCGGCCCGGCAGGTCCGGGTCTGCCTGTGGCTCCCGTACCAGGACTTCGGCCGTACCAGCGAGCGGCGTGCGCACGCGTTCCTGCGGCGCACGCTGCTGCGGGGCTTCGTGAACGGCTGAGGCGGCGAGGGCCGGCCCCGAGGGGCGCGCGGGCGGCCCCCCTTGGCACGAGGTCCGGCCCGCCCCGGACGGGTCAGCGCCAGCCGAGTTCCGGCGCGACGTGGGTCAGGATGCTCTCGATGACGTGCGCGTTGTAGTCGACGCCGAGCTGGTTCGGCACGGTGAGCAGCAGGGTGTCGGCCGCGGCGACCGCCTCGTCACCGGCGAGCAGCTTGACCAGCACCTCGGGCTCGGCGGCGTAGGACCGGCCGAAGATGCTGCGCGTCGTCGGGTCGATGTAGCCGATGTGGTCCTGCGAGTCGCCCTCGCGGCCGAAGTACGCACGGTCCCGGTCGTCGACGAGGGCGAAGACACTGCGGCTGACGGACACCCGGGGTTCCCGTGTGTGGCCCGCCGCACGCCACGCCTCGCGGTACGCGTCGATCTGCTTGCGCTGCTGGATGTGCAGCGGTTCGCCGCTCTCGTCGTCCTTGAGGGTGGAACTCTGCAGGTTCATCCCCAGGCGCGCGGCCCACACCGAGGTGGCGTTGGAGCCCGACCCCCACCAGATGCGGTCCCGCAGCCCCTCGGAGTACGGCTCGATCCGCAGCGGCCCGTCGGGGTTGTCGAACATCGGCCGGGGGTGCGGCTCGGCGAACCCCTCGCCCTTGAGCGTTTCGAGCAGGACCTCGGTGTGCGCGCGGGCCATGTCGGCGTCCGTGCCGCCCTCCGGCGGCCGGTACCCGAAGTGGCGCCAGCCGTCGATCACCTGCTCCGGGGATCCCCTGCTGATGCCGAGCTGCAGCCTCCCGCCGGATATCAGGTCGGCGGCTCCGGCGTCCTCGGCCATGTACAGCGGGTTCTCGTACCGCATGTCGATCACGCCGGTGCCGATCTCGATCCGGCTGGTGCGCGCGCCGACGGCCGCGAGCAGCGGGAACGGGGAGGCGTGCTGCCGGGCGAAGTGATGGACGCGGAAGTAGGCGCCGTCCGCCCCCAGTTCCTCGGCGGCGACCGCGAGGTCGATGGCCTGGAGCAGGGAGTCGGACGCCGACCTGGTCTGCGAGTGCGGTGACGGCGTCCAGTGTCCGAAGGAGAGGAATCCGATGTTCTTCACACCTGTGTCAACGTCTCGGACTCGGGTTCATTCCGCCGTCCGTCCCGCCCCCGCGTGTGCTGGGTACCGGCCGGCGACGCAGACCGGACGTCCGCCCGCGGCCCGGCCGACGGTCCGGGGCCGGGCGCGCACCCTGCGCCACCACCTGGATCGGTATGGGGGACTCACGTAGGGTCGACTCCATGGCCTCTTCCTGGATGCACGACTCCACGTGTTCGATCGCCCGGAGTCTGGGAGTCCTCGGTGAGAACTGGACGCTGCTCGTCCTGCGCGAGGCACTGACGGGCACGACCCGGTTCGCCGAGTTCCGTTCCGCCCTCGGACTCGCCGCCGACGTCCTCAGCCGCCGTCTGGCGACCCTCGTGGAGTACGGCGTGATGGTGCGGGAGCCGTACCGGGAGCCGGGCAGCCGCACCCGGTACGAGTACCACCTCACGGACGCCGGCCGTGAGCTGGAGGTGGTCCTGGGGGCGCTCCAGCAGTGGGGCGACCGGCACCTGCCGCGCGCGGAGGGACCGAGCGTGGAGCGCCACGCGCTGCGCACCGGACGCCCTGTGCACGTGGCGTTCGTCGACGACCACGGTTACGAGGTGCCCTGGGCGGACGTCCGTGCGGTCAGGACGGCCGCGTACCCCGTGTCCCCGTCCGGGCCCGCGGACACCGGGACGGCGGCGGAGTCCGCGGGCTGAGGGGGCTCGCCCGCGGCCCGCGCACGGACAACTGCCCTACGGGGCCGGGGAACGGCTCGGGGGCGAGCGACGCCGGGCGTCAGACCGTGCGGGCGCCCGTGGAGGAACTCGGTTCGGTGGAACGGCCGTTGGCGTCTCCGCCGGCCGCCGTGCCGCTGCCACCGGCCTCCTCGTCGCCCTCGCCGCCGATCCGGGACAGGTCCCGGTACCGCGTCTCCCGGGCCACGCCCACCGCGATCAGGGTCAGGACCACCGCCCCGATCACGTACAGCGCGACGGGAGTCGAGCTGTCGTAGTCGGAGAGCAGGGCGGTGGCGATGAGCGGGGCGGGCGCTCCCGCCGCCACCGAGGCGAACTGGGCGCCGATCGAGGCTCCCGAGTACCGCATCCTGGTGCCGAACATCTCGGTGAAGAAGGCTGCCTGCGGTGCGTACATGGCGCCGTGCAGGACCAGTCCGACGGTCACCGCGAGGACCAGACTGCCGAACGTCGCGTTGTCCGCGAGGGCGAAGAACGGGAACATCCACAGGCCCACACCGGCCGCGCCGAACAGGTACACGGGCCGTCGGCCGATCCGGTCGGAGAGCGCGCCCCAGGCGGGGATCGTGGCGAAGTGCACGGCGGAGCCCACGAGTACGGAGTTGAGCGCCGTCTGCTTGGACACGTCGGCCGCCGTCGTGGCGTAGACGAGGACGAACGCGGTGATGACGTAGTAGCTGATGTTCTCCGCCATGCGGGCACCCATCGCCACGAGCACGTCGCGCCAGTGGTGGCGCAGCACCGCGACGAGCGGCGGCTTCTCCGGCTCGGTCGCCCGCCGGGACTCGGCACGCTCCAACGCCTGCTTGAACACCGGTGATTCGTCGACGGAGAGCCGGACCCACAGCCCGACGACGACGAGCACACCGGACAGCAGGAACGGAATGCGCCAGCCCCACGACGTGAAGGCGCCGTCCGAGAGCACGGCGGTGAGCAGCGAGAGCACACCGGCGGCGAGCAACTGCCCGGCGGGCGCGCCGGTTTGGGGCCACGACGCCCAGAAGCCGCGGCGCCGGGGGTCGCCGTGCTCGGACACCAGCAGCACGGCACCGCCCCACTCGCCGCCGAGCGCGAATCCCTGGACGAGACGGAGCGCGGTCAGCAGCACCGGGGCCGCAGCGCCGACGGTGGCGTGGGTGGGGAGCAGGCCGATGGCGAAGGTGGCTCCGCCCATGAGCAGGAGGCTCAGGACGAGGAGCTTCTTGCGTCCGACGCGGTCGCCGTAGTGGCCGAAGACGAGCGCCCCCAGCGGGCGGGCGGCGAATCCGACGGCGTAGGTCAGGAACGACAGGAGCGTGCCGACCAGGGGGTCGGAGCCGGGGAAGAACAGCTTGTTGAACACCAGCGCGGCGGCCGAGCCGTAGAGGAAGAAGTCGTACCACTCGACGGTGGTGCCGATGAGGCTGGCGGCGACGATGCGCCTGAGGTGGGACGGAGCCGGCGGAGCGGTCGCGGGGGTGGGCATCGGCACCACTTCCTGACGGTGGAGGGGACGTTCACGTGTCGCCACACCGTAGGAAGACGCAGGTCAGAGGCGTATGTGCGGAACCACCACAGTTCGGGGCGCCGAAGTGCGCGTGTGCACCATGCCGTCGGCCGCGCCGAGGAGGGCACCGCCGGCCTCGCAACGGCCGGGACGTGCGCGGGGGTTCGGGGCGCGCCGGGGAATCGGACGCGGTCTCCGCGTCCTGCCGTCCGGGCGACGTGCCGTGTCCGGCCCGCGGCCGGTCGCCCGGCCCGTGGTCGGGCGGGGCGCGGCGAGGTGGTGCGTCAGGGCTGCCGGCGGCGGGAGCGGCCCGTGGCTTCTGGCGAAGCCACGGCCAGCAGGTGGAACCGGCCTGTGCGAGCAGCCTGTGGAACTAGCCCGCCTCGCCCGGGGACCAGCCCGTGACGGACGTCGGTCCGTCGTCGAGCGGGAGGGTGTCGTCCTCCCCGAAGTCGGGGGCCTGGAAGGGGTTCGGCGTCGGCCGCGGCGAGGCCGCGACAGCACTTCGGGTCGCCCCTTCCGGAGCGGAGAAGAGCGAGGTCAGGTCGATGAGGGGGTCTCCCGTTCGTTACAGGTCACTGCGGGTTCTGCCGTGCCTCGAACGGGCACGGCGCTCCTACAGCTTGCTCAGCTTGGTGTACGGGCTCAGGATCCGCTGCTGTGCCGAGCCGAAGTCGACAAGGGCGGCGATGCCCTCCTCGACTCCGATCACGCGACCGAGGCCGTACATGTCGTGCGTCACCTGGTCGCCCACCGCGAACTGCTTGGGGGGCGGTGCGACCGGGGGCTTGAAGGGGCTGGTGGGCAAATAGCGCTTCGGTGCCGCTGGCTTAGTCATCTCCGTCAGTATGGCACCTGCGTGTCTCCCTACGATGTGACCTTCCGCTCCGCTCTGCCCGCGACGGCCCGGCAGGGCCCCGGCGGGGGACGCCCCGGACCCCGCCATACCGCCCGCCACCTGCCGGTTGTCCGACACGGTGACGGGCGGGCGGTGGCTATTTCGTTACCTCCGCAGACTTGTACGTGGTGGCACCCGGGGCGACGCAGGCGAACCAGTTGGCGGTGGGATAGCCGTGCACGGACCTGATGACGCCCTCGACGTTCTGCAGCGAGGAGTTCTCGGGCGCCAGGTCGGCCAGGGTCGTGCTGCCGTCCTTCCAGTGGCAGGCGACCTGCTTCACCGTCTTGGCGACACTCCCGACGACCAGGCGCAGGGGGTCCCCCTTCTTGCCGAGGGGCTGGGGGACGACGTCGATGCCGTTCCCCTTCGGACCGGGCAGCTCGGCGGCGGTGCCGAAGGTCACCAGCTCCTGGACGCTCGGGCCGTAGGCGCGGACGACGAAATAGCTCGTCCTGCCCACGAGGTCGGAGAGCCCGCCCGTCATCGACGGGGTGAGTCCCCATTCGTCCATGGCCTTGAGCTGGCGCGCGGCCTCGGCACGGTCGCGCGGGGCCGACCACACCTGCACCTTCACGGCCCACCCCTTGCCGGCGTAGGTACCGAAGCCCACTTCGGAGATCTGCGGATCCGTGACGGAGCGCGTGTCCGGGGCGGACGGCTTCGCGGGTTGCGCCGCGTGCTCGCCGCCGGGCAGTCCGGCGACCGCCAGTGTCCCGGCGAGCGCCGCCGCGGCCAGACCGACCGCCCCGACGGCCGCCCGGCGCCGTGTCCGACGGGCGCGCCCGGCCCGTACGACGGCCTGGACGGGAGCCGGGCCGGAATCGAACCCGTCCGCGGCGTCCGCGAGAAGGAGGCCGATGTCCCGTTCCGTCACGTCGTGTTCCTGCCTGTCCGCGCCCATCACATCCGCCCTTCCCGCACCGGCCGTGCCGCCAGCGCGGGTATCGCCCGCAGCTTCGCGATTCCCTTGGCCGCGTTGCTCTTCACCGTGCCGACGGAACAGCCCATGGCCGCCGCGGTCTGCGTCTCCGTCAGGTCCTCCCAGTAGCGCAGGACCACTGCCTCCCGCTGGCGCGGGGGCAGTTGGGCCAGCGCGGCGACCAGTGCGCTGCGGTCGTCGGCCCGAGCGATGCGGTCGTCGACGTCCGCCGTCTCGTGCACCAGCCCCGAGTCGTCCCTGGGCGCCAGGAACTCCTTCAGCCTTCTCCTGTGCTTGCGGGCATGCGCGTTGACCATGATCCGTCGCGCGTACGCCTCGGGATCGTCGGCCTCGGCGACCCTGCGCCAGGCCACGTAGACGCGTTCCAGCGTCGACTGGGCCAGATCCTCCGCCGCGTGCCGTTCTCCCGTGAGAAGGAACGCGGTGCGCGTCAGGCGAGGCCAGCAGCTCGTCATGAAACCCCGGAACTCCGCGTCCCGGTCCTTGCCGTACCCCATGAACACCTCCTGGACATCAGAAAGAGTCCACGGGCGCCCAGGACCGTTGCCCCGTTCCACGGACTTCGGTGAGATTCTTCCGCGAGGCCGTCGGGCGGCACGGAGGGGGGCCCGTGCGACGGTCGTCGCTCGGGCCCCGGAGGGGAGGGTGCCGGAGGGGAGGGTGGCCGTGCGGCTCTAGGGGTGCTGTCCGGGGCCGGTGACCTGGGGGCGGATGGGGGTCGGGGAGAGCGCGGTGTCCTCCTCCCCCGGTTCCAGCAGGGTGGCCGCCGCGCCGACGATGAGGGGGTCGGGTTCACCGACGACGTCCGGGTCCTTGGCCGTGTAGTCGACGCGGCTCAGGAGGCTGCGCATGGCTTCGAGCCTGGCCCTGCGCTTGTCGTTGCTCTTGACCACGGTCCAGGGGGCGTGGTGGGTGTCGGTGGCGCGGAACATGTCGACCTTGGCCGCGGTGTAGTCGTCCCAGCGGTCCAGGGAGTCGATGTCGGTCGCGGAGAGCTTCCACTGGCGGACGGGGTCGACCTGCCGGATCGCGAACCGGGTGCGCTGCTCGGTCCGGGACACCGAGAACCAGAACTTCACCAGGACGATGCCGTCGTCGACGAGCATCTGCTCGAACGTCGGGCACTGCCGCAGGAAGAGGCGGTACTCGTCCTCGGAGCAGAAGCCCATGACGCGCTCGACGCCGGCGCGGTTGTACCAGGAGCGGTCGAAGAAGACGATCTCGCCCGGCGCCGGAAGGTGTTCCACGTACCGCTGGAAGTACCACTGGCCGCGCTCGCGCTCGGTGGGCTTGTCCAGCGCCACGATGTGCGCACCACGGGGGTTGAGCCGCTCGGTGAACCGCTGGATGGTGCCGCCCTTGCCCGCCGCGTCGCGCCCTTCGCAGACCACGACCACCCGCGCGCCGGTCTCGCGGACCCAGCGCTGCATCTTCAGCAGTTCGATCTGCAGGACCCGCTTGCGGCGCTCGTACCGCTTGCGCCTGACCCTGTCCTTGTACGGGTAGTTCTCGCGCCAGGTGCTGATGGGCTGCCCCGACATGTCCAGCAGTATCGGCTGCTCCGGCCTCGACTCGTCCACCGTCAGGCCGTCGAGCAGGCTGCTCTCCACTTCGTCGCGGTCCATCGCGCACCTTTCCGCCGGTCCCACACGCGGGTCGTACGGCCCACCCGCGTCACGCTCGCGGTCCGGGGCCGGACCTCCCGGTACCCGTTCGCCGTCCGCTCATGGCCACGCACCGCCTGCCACCGCCGGACACGGCGCACTGTTCATCCTCCCGCCTCGCGCCGTTCCCCGCCGCCGCAGAGGGGCGGATCCGGCCGCCCGCCGCGCCACGCCCTCTGGTCAACCGTGCCCGGTACGGGTTTGGATGGCGGCCATGACGAAGCAGAGGTCGCGCGGCAGGCGCCGGGCACGTGCCCTGCGGCGGCGGGCGGGCGCACCCAGGCGGCGGTCGGACGGGCCGGCGGCGGAACCCGTCCGCCGGAGGCGTTCGCGGCGCGGGCTCGTCGTGTTCTGGGCGGTGTCGGTCCTCGGCTGGGCCGGGCTGGTCGCCTGGCCGGCGAGTGCCGGGGAATGGATGCTCACCTGGATCGCCGCGCTGGCCGCCCCCGCGGTGATCGCGTTCGCCTACGCCTGTGTGTACCCGGACGTCCGGGGGACGCAGAGCGATCCGTTCGGCGGCACGTGGGGCGACTGACGCCGCACCGGCGGCCGGGCCGGGCTTCCGGCAGGCTGCCTTGATCGGGTGAACCCGTGTGCGAACGCCGGGTCCGAAGCGGCCGTCTCCGTGACACACCGGGGGACGAATGGCACATTTCTCCGGTGATCAATCATTTGGGACAAGGGGAAAATATCCCCGCCTCGCCTCTCGCACCACGCGCCGCAGCCCTCCACTCCCACCCCCGGGACGAGGTGGGCGAGGGTGTCGACCTGCCGCAGCAGGCGACCGCTCCGCGCTGCGCCACGGTCGCGGTGATCGGTCTGGGCTACGTGGGCCTGCCCACCGCACTGTCGCTGCACGCGGCGGGCCACACGGTGGTCGGCGTCGACGTGAGCGGGCGCAGACTCGCGGACGTCTCCGAGCTGCGGGTGGACCTCGCGCCCGCGCAGCGGGAGCTGCTGGTCACGGCGCTCGGCCGCGAGGACTTCCGGCTCTCCCGCGACCCCGCCGAGGTGGCGGACGCCGACGCCGTGATCATCTGTGTGCCGACGCCGGTGGACCGCCACCACGTGCCCGACCTGACCGCGCTGTCGGCGGCGTGCGCCTCGGCCGTCGAGCACGCCCGGCCGGGCCAACTGCTCGTGCTCACCTCGACCAGTTACGTCGGCACCACGCGTGACCTGCTGGTCGGCCCCCTGAGCGAGCGGGGCCTGGAGGCCGACACCGACGTGTTCGTGGCGTTCGCCCCCGAGCGCATCGACCCGGGCAACCCCGCGCACTCCCCCGACCGCACCCCCCGGGTGGTCGGCGGCGCCGGACCGCGCAGCACGCAGCTTGCCGCGTCGCTGCTGGCGGGCACCGCCCCGTCGATCCACCGGGTGGACAGCCCGGAGACGGCGGAGATGAGCAAACTGTGGGAGAACACCTTCCGGGCGGTGAACATCGCGCTCGCCAACGAACTCGCCGACGCGTGCGTGGAGTTGACGCTCGATCCGCGTGAGGTCGTCGAGGCGGCGGCCACCAAGCCGTACGGTTTCCTGCCGTTCTATCCCGGTCCGGGCGTCGGCGGTCACTGCATCCCGTGCGATCCGCACTACCTGCTGTGGCAGTTGAAGGCCCTGCGGTCCGCGGCCCCCCTGGTCGACTCGGCCATGTCCGCCATCGCCGCGCGGCCGGGTGCCGTGGTCCGCCGCGCCCGTGAGGCGCTGGCCGAGCGGGGCGTCACTCCGGCCGGGGCCCGGGTCCTGGTGCTCGGGGTCGCCTACAAGCCCGCCGTGGCCGACGTCCGGGAGAGCCCGGCCCTGGAGATCATCGACGGCCTCTCGGCGCTGGGCGCCGACGTCGCCTACAGCGACCCGCTGGTTCCCGAACTCGACCGCGCCGGGGCCGTCCGCCGCAGCCTGGCCGCGCCCGAGGACCACGACTGGGACCTGATCCTGGTGCACACCGACCATCCCGGCACGGACCTGTCCTGGCTTTCGGACCGGCCCGGCGTGCTGGAACTGACCCACCGCAGGCCGGCCGCCGCGGGGGCCGCGTGAGCACGGAGACCCGCGCACCGGACAACGCCCGCCTGCTGCCCGCACAGAGCAGCCGCACGACGCCGCCCACCGCGCTCCGGCTGCGCCTGGGGCGGCTCGGCGTGCCCGACCGGCTGCCCCCGGGCGTCCGGCGCGGTGTCGTCCGGGTGTGGGTGCTGCTGTGCCTGATGCCGCTGCTGCTGCTCCTGGCCCGCCAGACGGTCCGGCTGCCGCAGGAGATCTCGCTGCCCGTCCTGTACGGCGTGGTCGTCCTGGCCGGCAGTACCGCCATGCTGTACGTCGCCTACACCCGCTACGACGACCCCGCCGAACGCGAACTGCGCTCCCGCCCCGGCCCGGACGAGGACTTCCCCGCCCTGCCGGAGCACCCCCGGGTCAGCTTCCTGCTCGCCGTCCACGACGAGGCCGACCGCATCGAGGACTGCGTACGGTCCATGACGTCGGGGGACCACCCGGACACCCAGGTCATCGTGGTGGACGACTGCTCGACGGACGGCACCACGGAGATCCTGCGCCGCCTGGCGCGCGAACTCGACGTCACCGTCGTCGAGTTGGCGCGCAACGTCGGCAAGAAGCACGCCCTGGTCGAGGCCTGTGCGCGGGCCGACGGGGACGTCCTCGTCTTCACGGACTCGGACTGCGTCCTCGCGCCCGACGCCGTCGGCCGGTGCGTGACCGCCCTGGTACGGCACCCCGAACTCGGGGCGGTCAGCGGTCACTGCCGCGCGCTCAACGCCGGATCGAGCCTGCTCGCCCGCGTCCAGGACACCTGGTACGAGGGCCAGTTCAGGATCGCCAAGGCCGCCGAGGCGTCCTTCGGTTCGGTCACCTGCGTGTCGGGACCATTGGCCGCGTTCCGCCGCGACGCCGTCTACAACTACCTGCCCGCGTGGGCGGAGGACCGGTTCATGGGCGCGCCGTTCCGCTTCGCCACAGACCGGCAGCTCACCGGGTACGTGCTGGGGCAGTACTGGCGCGGCAGGGACCTCAAGCGCGCCCACCACGACTCGCCGTTCGTCGCGGGGCACGACTACCCGGAGCGCCGCTGGCGGGTGGGATACGTCAGATCGGCGCACGTGTGGACCGAAGTCCCGGCCGGCTGGCGGCCGTTCCTCAAGCAGCAGATCCGCTGGAAGAAGAGCTTCGTGCGCAACCTGTTCTTCACCGGCTCCTTCATGTGGCGGCGCGGCCCCGGTCCCGCGGCCCTCTACTACGGGCACGCCCTGTGGGTCGCGGCCGCGCCCGTGATGGCGGTACGGCACCTGCTGTGGGCGCCGTTGAGCGGCCTGGGCACGCTGACGCTGCTCTACCTGGCCGGTGTCGTGCTCAAGGGCTGCGTGTGGGGGCTGGCGTACCGGGCCGACCATCCCGGCGACGTCCGGTGGCGCTACCGGCCGCTCATGAGTCTGCTGTCGTCCACCGTCCTGGCGTGGCTGCTGCCGTACTCACTGCTGACCGTCCGCCGGGGCGTCTGGTCCAGGGGGACGCGATGAGGACACGGCTGCGGAACACGGGCCGAGCGGTGTTCGCCGGCCTCGTCCTGTGCGCGGTCCTCGCGCTGTACCTGCTCGTGCTGACCCGGGGAAGGCCACTGTGAACACCCCTTCGAAGGGCTCCCGCCCCGCCCGCCTGGCGCTCGCCGCCGTGGCCGCCGGTCTGTTCTGTCTGCCGTTCGCCGCGGCCTGGGAGTACCAGCACTACCGGCAGGCCGTGGAGCGTCAGGCCACCGCCGCGACGGGCGGCCCCGGCGCGGACGGCAAGGAGGCGGCCGGTCTCGCGCGCCGCGTGTCGTCCCGGCTGCCGGACCGGGCCGCGCCCGTGGTGCTCGCGTACCACGACGTGCGGCCCGGCGAGGGGGGCCGCTACACGGTGACCCCGGCGCGCTTCGACGCGCAGCTCACCGCGCTGCGGGCCGCCGGGTACAGGACCCTGAGCACCGCGCAGTTCGTGCGCGCCCTGCACGGCGGGGCGGTCCCCGGACGGTCGGTGTACCTGACGTTCGACGACGGCGCACAAGGTCTGTGGCGGTACGCCGACCCCGTTCTCGCGAAGCACGGAATGCGGGGCGCGGCCTATCTGATCACCGGCAACGTCCGCCGCCGGCACGGCTATTACCTGTCCTGGGACGAGGTGCGCCGGATGGCGCGCTCGGGGCGCTGGGACTTCCAGGACCACACCCACCGCACCCACCGGCGGCAGGCCGTCGACGCGGCCGGGCGGCCCGGTTCGGCGCTCGCCTCGCGGCTGTGGCTGCCGGACCTGCGGCGCACCGAGACCCCCGCCGAGTACCGGCGGCGCGTGGCGGCGGACCTGGACCGTTCCATCGCCGAGTTCACCGCGCACGGGCTGCCCCGGCCCGCCCTGTTCGCCTATCCGTTCTCGGAGTCCGCGGGCAGCAGGGAGCTGCGGGCGGGCGGCTCGTCCCTGGAGGCGCTGCTGCGGGCACGCTTCACGGCCTCGCTGACGAACGTGAGCTCCCGCCCGCTGCCCACCGGCCCGAGGGCGGCGGCGGCCCACCAGGTCGAACGGCTGGAGGTCGGCGCCCGCACCACGGTGGCGGACCTCATGGAACGCCTGGCCGACTGCACCCCGGTCGCGCCGGGCGCCGACCCGGCCCCGCTGAAGACCCCGGCCCGCTGGCGCTTCCCGACGAACCTGCCGGGCGCGGGCGTCGGCGTCCTCACCGGCAGGGGCCCGTACCCCCGCCCCCATCGCTACGTGTCGGGGGCGTTCCGCCCCGTCGGGTCCGCCGACTGGACCGCCTACACCGTCGACGCGAGCGTGCGCGGGCTGCACGGCACGCACGCGAGCATCGCCGTGACCACCCGGTACGCGAGTCTGCGCCCCCTGACGGCGTCCGTCAGCCGGGGCTGGCTCCAGGTGAACGAACAGCGCGACGGCCGGGTGCGCACCGTCGCCCAGCACCGGCTTCGGGCCGCCTCCGCCCACCGGCTGCGGATCACGGTCTCGCCCACGTCCACCGTCGTGCGGGTCGACGGCGGCGACGTGTTCACCCTGCGCCTCTTCGGCCGCCCGGCGGGCGAGGTGAGCGGCGGCATCGGTGCCGGACTGACCAACGGCGGCTCGGGCGAGTGGCCGTCCTTCGCGAAACTCGACGTGCGGGCGGTGGACGGCGGATGACGGCGGACGAGGGGCGGGTACGGAGCGCTCGCGGGCGGACCGGGGCGACGACGACGCGGCGCGCGCTCGTCACCGCGGCGCTCACCGCCGGTCTCACGGTCCCGTGGGGTGGCCTGTTCGGCGCCTCCCGGCCCGAGCGGCGCGTCGCGAGGAACGGCCGCGCGGGGAGCCCGGCGGACCCGGCCCCCTCCGGCCCGGACCTCGCCGGCCCGGACCCCTCCGTCGCGGCCACCCCGGCCGCGACGGCCTCCGGTACTTCGCCCTCGGGTCAGACGCCGCTGCTCTTCCGGGCGCGCTTCCCGGGCGGCGACGGCCTGGTCACCAACGAGTACGCCTACCGGCACCCCGACGCCGCGGACGCCCGGGTCGACCCCGACTGGTCGGTGACCAGCGGGTCCCTGTTCGCCCGGTGGACGTTCGGCTGGACGGGCGCCCCCGACGGCGCGGCCCCGGGTCCGACGTCCGTCCCGCACACCGGGTCGGCCGTCTTCCGGCTGGTCACCCGGCGCCGCGACTTCGGGGACACGACGGTGAGCCTGCGGGCACTGGTCGAACCGCCGGTCGCCACCACGCGCACCCCCGCTGTCGACTGGGACGGCGGCCATCTCTGGCTGCGCTACCACAGCGCGCAGGAGTTGTACGCGGTCAGCTTCCGCAGGCGCGACGGTCTGGTGGTGGTCAAACGCAAGCTGCCGCCGCCGGATTCGACGCCCGGGGCCGCCGGTGTCTACACGACCCTGGCGACGGCACACCACCCGGTCGCCTACGGCTCCTGGCACCGCGTGTCGGCCTCCGCGACGAACACGGCACCGGGGTCGGTCCGGTTGCGGCTGACGCTCGACGGAAGCACGGTGCTCGACGTCGAGGACCACTCCCCCGGCACCCTCGTGGCACCGGGAGGCGTGGGCCTGCGTGCCGACAACAGCGCGGTCGTCTTCTCCCACTTCGACGCGCGGCCGGTGCGGGAGGCGGCCCCGCTCCCGGCGGCCGACGCGACACCGACACCGACACCGACAGGGGCGGCGGTTGCCACCAACTCACCGGCCGCCGACGCCTCTTGACCGGCCGGGCGACCGGCAGTGCGGGGCATTCCCGCCCGGGGGTTCTGCGAGTGAACGAAGTGACGTACGGCGAAAAGGAGTTGGGTGAAGGGAGGGCCGTTGATAGCGTGCCGCGAGCCGTGACGTCGTACGAGGAGGTGAGACCCGTGAACGCTGTATCGACATGGGTGCACCCCCTTTCTCCCACGGTCCGCGACTGACTCCGACGTCGCCGGGAGCGCCCCCACCGCAAGGCACTCCCGAAGGGCAACACATCATGAGTTCCGCACACTTCACCGCCGAGACGTCGGCGGACGGCGTCGTCGAGCGCGACTTCACCGTGGCCGGCGTTCCCGGTGCGCTCTGGTCACCGGCGGCCTCCTCCGGACGCGCACCCCTGGTACTGATGGGGCACGGCGGCGGCAATCACAAGAAGTCCCCCGCTGTTCGCGGCCGCGCGCGGCTCCTCGTGGCCGACGGCGGATTCCACGTCGCGTGCCTCGACGCACCCGGCCACGGCGACCGGCCCCGCACCGACCACGACGAACGGGAGATCGGCGTCATGCAACGGGCCATGGCGGACGGCGATCCCGTCGGCCCGGTCGTCGTGCGCTACAACGCCCACCTCGCCGAGCGCGCCGTGCCGGAGTGGCGAGCGGCGCTGGACGCCCTCCAGGAACTCCCGGAGATCGGCCCCGGCGGCCCCGTCGGCTACTTCGGGCTGAACATGGGGACGGCGATCGGGGTCCCGCTCGTGGCGGCCGATCCCCGGATCACCGCCGCGGTCTTCGGTCTCTTCTGGGGCGACAGCCTCGCGGAGACCGCCCAACGGGTCACCGTGCCGGTCGAGTTCACACTCCAGTGGAACGACCAGCACATTCCGCGCGCGTCCGGTCTGGCCCTCTTCGACGCATTCGCCTCGAAGGAGAAGACCCTGCACGCCAACGCGGGCAGCCACAAGGAGCTGCCGCGGTTCGAGGCCGCGAGCGCGGTCCGCTTCTTCGTCCGGCATCTCGGCGGAGCCGCGCCGCGGACGTGACGACGGCCCGGGGCCGGCCCCACGTCGGGTGCCGGTGTGCGGACCGCGCCGGTCCGCACACCGGTCTCCCGCCGGCCGCCGGGTCAGCTGTTCGCGTACGGGGCGGTCTCCCGGCCCTCGGCCGTGGTCCGCGTGTCCTGCCGGTCGGCCTCCGGCGCCGAGGTGCGGCGGGCCGGCCGCAGGAGCAGCGCGACGACGACGGCGGCCAGGGCCGCGGTCACCGCACCCCCGAGGAAGGCGAACCGCATGCCGTCGAGGAAGGCGTCCCGTGCCTGTTCGGCGACGGGGCCGCCGATGGCGTGGGCGGCGCCCAGCGACGACCGGGCGGCCTCGGCGACGGGGGCCGGGACATGCGTGAGGTGGAGGTTGTCGCGGTAGGTGGCGCTGAGCATGCTGCCGAGGACGGCGATGCCGAGGGCGCCGCCGAGTTCGCGGGACAGGTCGTTCACGGCCGACCCGACGTTCTGGAGGGCGCTGGGCAGGGCGTCGGTGATCGCCGTGGTCCCCGGGGTCATCGCGAGGCCCATGCCCGCGCCGAGCGGCACCAGCCCGGCGACGATCAGCCAGAACGAGCTGTCGGCGTCGAGGCGGGACAGCACGACCATCGCCGCGGTGACGGCCACCAGGCCGACGGTCCACGGTGCGCGGTTGCCGAACCTGCTCACCAGGCGCGGCGAGAGCCGGGAGGCCGGTCCCAGCGTCGCCGCCATCGGGATCATGGTGGTCGCGGCGACCAACGCGCTGTCGCCGCGCGCCAGTTGGAGGTACTGCATCATCACGAAGATGAAGCCGAAGAACACGAAGAACTGAAGCGTGATGGACAGCGAGCCCGCCGCGAACTGCCGGTTGCGGAACAGCCGCGGGTCGAGCAGCGGGTGCGCACGGCGCAGCTCGTAGCCGACGAAGCCAGCCAGCACCACCAGGCCGAGGGCGATGCCGCCGAGGGTGAGGGGGTCGGCCCAGCCGCGGGTCGGCGCCTCGATGACGGAGTAGACCAGCGCCACCAGACCCACGACGGCGATCAGCGCTCCGCCGACGTCCAGCCGGGGCCGTTCCTTCGCCGCCGACTCGGGGACGAAACGCAGGGTCCCCGCGAGGGCCACGACGGACAGGACCACGTTGAACCAGAACACCGACTGCCAGGACCACTGTTCGAGGAGCAGCCCGGTGACGAAGACGCCCACGATGGCGGAGGCGCCCGCGACGGCCGCCCAGACGCTCACCGCACGGGCCCGCTGCTCGCGCGGGAACGTGGTGGTGATCGTCGACAGGGTGGCCGGCATGACGAGCGCTGCGCCCAGGCCGAGGACGCCGCGCAGCACGATGAGCGCACTGGGGCTGGTGGTGAAGGCCGCCGCGACGGAGGCCCCGCCGAAGACGGTGAGGCCGGTGATCAGGGCCCTGCGGCGGCCGAACCGGTCGCCCAGCGCACCGGCGGGCAGCAGCAGGGACGCGAAGACGAGGCTGTAGGCGTCGATGATCCAGGACAGGTCGGTCTGGGTGGCGTGCGTCTGCCGGGCGAGGTCGGGAAGGGCCACGTTGAGGGAGGCCATGGCCGCCACCACGGCGCCGAGCGCCAGGCACGTGACGGCGAGAACACTGCGGTGACGCGGTTCGGGCGGAGCGGCCTTGACGGCGGGCGAGGACATCGGTTCCTTCTTCCACTGGGGCTTCCACCGGGACTCTCACCCGGCTTCGGTCGGGCGGGCGGTCTGCCCGACGGCCAACGCCAGGGTCGCCCTCGGAACCCCCGCGTCGCCAGGCCGATGAATTCTGCGCGGGCGCGTCCGTCGGCGGCCCCACCGTGGCAACCTCCGCTCGCATGTGCCTCGGAGCTGCGACGAAGCACGTCACCGTGGATGACATCGGATCCGCCGGACCTCGCAAGAACCACGAATTACCGCCACCGGACGCGATGCGATGAATTCCCCCCGCCCTCACCCTCGCGCTCGTCCTCTCCCTCGCCCCCGTCCGCCGTGGTCGAACCCCTTCCGGACGGCCGGCGCCCTACCCTCACCGTGTGACGAAAGACGGTTCCGCACGAGGGCGCCGGCCGGGCCGCCCCGAGACGCGCCAGGCGATCCTGGCCGCCGCACGCCGGCGCTTCCTGGCCGACGGCTACCGCTCGGTGACCATGCGGTCGATCGCCGCCGAGGCGGACGTCGATCTGGCCCTGCTCAGCTACTACTTCGGCTCCAAGAAGGGCCTGTTCGGAGCGGCCCTCGCCCTGCCCGCCAACCCCGCAGAGCTGCTGGCCGCACTGCTGGACAGCAAGGTCGAACGCGACGCGTTCCCCGAGCGGGCCCTGCGGCAGGTCATGTCGGCGTGGGAGGCGCCCGAGTCCGGCGCCGCACTGGACACCATGCTGCGCGGCGCCTTCCACGACGAGTCGATCGCGGCCCTGGTCAGAGAGGGAGTGGAGCGCGAACTCGTGGACCGGCTCGCGGAATTCGCGGGCGGCCCCGACGCGCACCGCCGCGCGGTGGCCTTCTCCTCGGTGCTGGCCGGCCTCATCACCACCCGCTACCTGTTGCGCCTCGAACCCGTGGCCTCCATGGGGCGCGAAGAGCTGCTCCGCGTGTTCACCCCACAGTTGCGTCTGGCGCTGGGCCTGCCGCCGCACCGGCGCGCGGAGGGTGACCGGCGCCCCCGTGGCCGATGACACCCGGCGTCGGCGGCGGTGTCGCGCATCCCAAGTTACCTGTGGGGCGCGGGAGTTGGCGCCCCCCTCTCAAGCGCTGCCAACTCCCCCTGCGACGAATGCGGTTGCGCCGAGGCCCTGTGTCCCGGACCATCCGGTCCCGTGACGTCGCCCGAGAACACAGCCCCTGACTCTGCACCTGCCCCAGCCCCTGCCCCTGCCCCGTCCGCCGGCAACTCCCCTCCCGGCGGCCCCCGTCCGGTCGCGCTGGTGACCGGTGTCGGCCGCACGGCGGGCATCGGGGCCGCCGTCGCCCGTCAACTCGCCCTGTCGGGCTGGGACATCGCCTTCACGTACTGGAACCCCTATGACCGGCGCATGGAGTGGGGCGCCGAGCCGGGGGCGACGGACGCGATCGCTGCCCGGCTCGGGCAGGCGGGTGCGGCGAGCGTGTCGGTGGAGGCCGACCTCGCGGACATCCGCACGCCCGAACGCGTCTTCGACGAGACCGCTCGGCGGCTCGGCACGGTCACGGCCCTGGTGATGTGCCACTGCGAGTCGGTCGACTCCGGCCTGCTCGACACCACGGTCGAGAGCTTCGACCGGCACTTCGCGGTGAACGCCCGGGGAACCTGGCTCCTGATCCGTGAGTTCGGCCGCCGCTTCGACGGCGCCCGCGGCACGGGCCGTATCGTCGCCCTCACCAGCGACCACACCGTGGGCAACCTCCCCTACGGCGCGAGCAAGGGTGCCCTGGACCGCATCACGCTGGCCGCCGCGCAGGAACTGGCCCACCTCGGGGTCACCGCCAATGTGGTCAACCCCGGCCCGGTGGACACCGGTTGGATGACGAGGGAGGTGCGCGACGCCGTGCGCGCGCGGACCGCCCTCGACCGGCTCGGCACCCCGCAGGACACCGCACACCTCATCGGCTTCCTCTGCTCGCCCGAGGGCCAGTGGATCAACGGTCAGCTTCTGGGGAGCAACGGCGGGCTCACCTGACGGACACCGCGACACGCCAAGGACGCGTTCCCGCCCCCGTACGCGCGTACGCTCGCCGGCATGCCGACCGACTACTTCGCAGACGACCCCCGTTCCCAGCTGGAGCGCATGATGGCGGGCGACCTGTACATCGCGGACGATCCCGAGATCGCACGGCGCCAGCAGGAGGCCGTACGCCTCGCCTCCCGCTACCAGACCGCCTACGCCGAGGAACCCGACGCGGCGCGGCCCCTGCTGGCCCAACTCCTCGGCTTCCTGGGCGAGGAGGCGTACGTGAGGCCGCCGCTGTACGTCGACTACGGCAGCAACATCAGCATCGGGGCGCGCACCTTCGTCAACTACGGACTGACCGCGCTGGACGTCGCGGCCATCACCGTCGGCGAGGACTGCCAGTTCGGCCCGCATGTGCAACTCCTCACGCCCACGCACCCGTTGGAGCCGCAGCCTCGGCGCGACAAGCTGGAGGCGGCGAGGCCGATCACCATCGGCGACAACGTGTGGCTGGGCGGCGGCGCGATCGTCCTGCCGGGGGTGACCATCGGGGACGACTCCGTGGTCGGCGCGGGTGCGGTCGTCACCAAGGACGTCCCGGCGGGTGTCTTGGTGGTCGGCAACCCGGCCCGCCAGGTCCGCACGCTCTGAGCGCCGCAGGCGGGCGGGAGGCGTCCGGGGGCGCGCACCGGACGCGACCGGACGGATGTCCTGCGGTGTTCGTGGCGTAGGACGCGGTCACCCGGTTACCCGGTGCCCATGGCGAAACTGCATCTTCCAGGGGGAAAGCGTCACAGCACCGGCGAGGGGACCGAGCCGGACGAACCCGGCCCGGGTCCCGAGGTCGAGGAGGCGGCACCGGACACCCCGGCGCAACTGCCGCCCCGGGCCTGGGGCGCCGTGCTCAAGGGCTCGCTCCGCGAGTTCCAGGAGGACGAACTGGCCGACCGCGCCGCGGCATTGACGTACTACGGGGTGCTGTCGCTGTTCCCCGCGCTGCTGGTGCTGGTGTCGCTGCTGGGCATCACCGGCAAGTCGGCCACGGACAAGGTGCTGTCCAACATCCAGAAACTGGCGCCCGGATCGGCCCGGGACATCATCACGCGCGCGGTGGAGCAGCTCCAGAACAATTCGGGCACCGGCTCGGTCATGGCGATCGTCGGCATCGTCCTCGCGGTGTGGTCGGCGTCCGGATACGTGGCCGCGTTCATCCGCGCCGCGAACGCCGTCTACGACATGCCCGAGGGCCGGCCGGTCTGGAAGGTGCTGCCGGTCCGCGTCGGCGTGACCGTCGTCCTCATGCTGATCGCGGTGGCCAGCGCGCTGATCGTGGTGTTCAGCGGCGGTCTGGCCCGCCAGGCCGGCGGGGCGCTGGGCTTCGGCGACACCGCGCTCACGGCGTGGTCGATCGCCAAGTGGCCGGTGCTCATCGTGCTGGTCACCGTGATGATCGCCATCCTGTACTGGGCGACGCCGAACGCCAAGGTGAAGGGGTTCCGCTGGATCACGCCGGGCAGCTTCCTGGCGCTGCTGATCTGGCTCGCCGCGTCCGCCGGCTTCGCGTTCTACGTCGCCAACTTCGCTTCGTACAACAAGACCTACGGGACGATGGCGGGCGTCATCGTGTTCCTCGTCTGGCTGTGGATCAGCAACCTCGCCGTCCTGCTCGGCCTGGAGTTCGACGCCGAGGCGGTGCGCCAGCGGGCCATCGCGGGCGGACTGCCGGCCGGGGCGGAGCCGTACACGCAGCCGCGCGACACCCGCAAGTGGAGCGAAGCGGACCACCGCCGCCTTGACGAGGTGTGACCCGGCGGCACGGCGCGAGCACCACGTGTGACAGGTGAGGGTGCGCGGGAGGGCCTGGAAAGGTCGCGGGAACGGCCGGGAACAGGGGCCTCCCGCCACTCTCAACCTATAGCGCACCGGGGGGCTTGCGGCAAGGCCCCCGCGATGCCGGAGAATCGCTGGTCAGAACCAGCATCTGCGGAATCGGGAGATCCATTCAGTGCGAGCGTTGCCGTCCGAGCACGAAGAGCGGGGTCGCTGACGTGAACCCCTCCACCACCAGTGCGTTCGATCTTCCCGACCGTCTCGCGGCCAAGGCCGACCCGGCCCTCGTCGCCCGCGACGAGCGGCACTTCGCCGCCGTCGCGGAGAGCCTCGACGCCTCGATCGCCGAGGTGTCCGACCGGCTCGCCGCCGAACTGCGCGGGCCCGGCGGCGTCGGCCGGGAGGCCATGGACCGCGACGCCGAGGTCCACCGGCTGGCCGGACGCCTGCGCGCACTGCGCCGCTTCGGCCTCGACCTCTGCCTCGGCCACATCGTCGGCGCGGACGACGACGAACCCCTGTACATCGGGCGCCTCGGGCTCACCGACAGCACGGGCCGGCGGCTGCTGATCGACTGGCGCTCCCCCGCGGCCGAACCGTTCTTCGCCGCGACCCACGCCCACCCGATGGGACTGGCGAGCCGCCGCAGGTACCGGTGGACGGGCGGCCGGATCAGCGACTACTGGGACGAGGTGTTCACCGCCGAGGGCCTCGACGGGCACGCCGCGCTGGACGACCACTCGGCCTTCGTGGCGAGCCTGGGCGCCGACCGGTCGGCCCGGATGCGGGACGTGCTGGGCACCATCCAGGCCGACCAGGACGCGATCGTCCGGGCCGGTTCGCGGGGCGCCCTCGTCGTCGACGGCGGCCCCGGCACCGGCAAGACCGTCGTCGCCCTGCACCGCTCCGCGTACCTGCTCTACGCGGATCCCCGGCTGGGCCACCGCAGGGGCGGCGTCCTGTTCGTCGGGCCGCACCAGCCCTACCTGAACTACGTGGCCGACGTGCTGCCCAGCCTCGGCGAGGAGGGCGTGCGCACCTGCACCCTGCGGGACCTGGTCGTCGAGGGTGCCTCGGCGACCACGGAGACGGACCCGGAGGTGGCCCGTCTCAAGTCCTCCGCGGACCTGGTCAAGGCGATCGAGACGGCCGTCAGGTTCTACGAGGAGCCGCCCGCCCAGGGCATGAAGGTCACCACGCCCTGGACCGACGTGTGGCTGAGCGCGGAGGACTGGGCGGAGGCCTTCGAGGCGCCCGAGCCGGGCACCCCGCACAACGAGGCCCGCGACCAGATCTGGGAGGAGCTGCTCACGACCCTGCTCGAACGGCAGGACGGCGACGTGCCGCCCGACCAGTTCCGCAGGGCGCTGCGCGGCGACAACGAACTCGTCAGGACCCTCAACCGGGCGTGGCCCCTGCTGGAGGCCGCCGACCTCGTCGGCGACCTCTGGACCGTGCCCGCCTACCTGCGCAAATGTGCCCCGTGGCTCGGCCCCGACGCCGTACGGCTGCTCCAGCGCGAACAGCCGCAGGCGTGGACGGTGTCCGACCTGCCGCTCCTGGACGCGGCGCGGCAGCGCCTCGGCGACCCCGAGGTGTCCCGGCGCAAGCGGCGGCACGACGCCACGGTCGCGGCCGAGCGCACGCGCATGGCGGGTGTCATCGACAGCCTGGTGGCGGCCGACCCGGACGGCGAGGGCGCGGTGACGATGCTGCTCGGGCAGGACCTCCAGGAGAGCCTGGTCGACGAGAGCGCGCTGCCGGTCGCCGACCCGGAGCCGCTGGCGGGACCGTTCGCCCACGTCGTGGTGGACGAGGCCCAGGAACTGACCGACGCGCAGTGGCAGATGCTGCTGCTGCGCTGTCCCTCGCGGAGTTTCACCATCGTCGGGGACCGCGCGCAGGCCCGTCACGGGTTCACCGAGTCGTGGGAGGAACGGCTGCGCAGGGTCGGGCTCGGGCGGGTCGAAGTGGCCTCCCTGAGCATCAACTACCGCACGCCGGAAGAGGTCATGAAGGAGGCCGAGCCGGTCATCCGCGCCGTGCTGCCGGACGCCAACGTGCCGACCTCCATCCGCGGCGGGGGCCTGCCCGTCGTCCACGGCTCCGTCGCGGACCGGGACGCGATCCTCGACGACTGGCTCGCCACGCACGCGGACGGTGTCGCCTGCGTCATCGGCGATCCGACGTTCCGGGGCACCTCCCGCATCCGGTCGCTCACGCCGGAGCTGTCGAAGGGGCTGGAGTTCGACCTGGTCGTCCTCGTCGACCCGGAGGCATTCGGGCAGGGCGTGGAGGGCGCGGTGGACCGCTACGTCGCGATGACCAGGGCGACACAGCGACTCGTGATCCTCACCGGGTCCTGACCGCGGACGGCGACGGACGGCGACGGGCCGCGGCGGGCGGGGCGGCGGGAGGCGGGAGTTCGCGCCGCCCTCCGCCGCCCCACCCGCCGCGGCACGCACCGCCACCGCGCCCCACCTGGGCGGATCGGCCGCTTCCTGTCACGAGGCTGAGAGAAACCGGCTTTTCTGAACATCTCCTGTGAAGTCACCAAAATTGTTGACGATCCCGTCGACGGGCTTTTACGTTCGCTGGTGCAACCGATGCGGCAGTGAACTGCCACGGCGAGGAGACAGACACGTGAGGCACAGGGCAGTGAAGCGAAGGACCGTCGTCATGGGTATCGGCGTGACCGCCGGTGCCGTGGCGGTGGGCGGCGTCGCCACGAACGCCAGTGCGTCGGAACGCGGCGCCTCGGACTCCTCGGGGGCGGCGGACTCCCTCGTCTTCGACCCGGACGACTTCACCGAGGTCACGGAGAGCATCGCCGACGCCGCGGGCGACAAGCACACCGTCGTCTACCGCTTCTACAAGCCGCGCGACTACGTCACCAACCCCTCGGACAGCACTCACCAGAGCCTCGTCGTGAGCGTCCCCGTGAAGATCGACGGAAAGGCCGTGGACGCGAGCCGCGCTCCCGTCGTCTTCGCCAACTCCGTCGGCGCCTACATGCCGTCGTCCGTCGCCAAGGCCACCGGCGTGGGGCAGAACGAGCTGGAGATGACCGGGATGGCCGCGCCGGGCGGGGCACCCGGCGGCGCGCCGGCCGGCGGCACCTCGGCGGGCGGCCCGTCCGGCGGTACGGGGGCCGTCAACGGCATGGTCAACCTCGCGAAGCTGGCGGTCGTGGCCGGGTACGTGGCCGTCGAGCCCGGCGCCCGCGGTCGCAGCCTCACCGACTCCTCCGGGGCCTACTACGGGACGGCGCCGGCGGCCATCGTCGACCTGAAGGCCGCGGTGCGGTACGTGCGGTTCAACCGGGGCCGCATACCCGGTGACACCGACCGCATCGTGTCCACCGGCACCAGCGCGGGCGGTGCGCTGTCCGCGCTGCTGGGCGCGTCCGGCGACAGCCCCCTCTACGACCGGTACCTGGAGGAGGCCGGCGCCGCACCCGCGAGTGACGCCGTCTTCGCGACCGCGACGTGGTGCCCGATCACCGACCTCGAACACGCCGACGGGGCCTACGAGTGGATCTGGGGCACCAACGCCACGCAGAGCACCGGCAAGACCGTCGACCAGACCGTGTCGAAGGCGCTCCGCACCCAGTTCGCGGAGTACCAGGCGGGCCTCCGGCTGCGCGGCCTCGACGGCTACGGCCCGCTGACGGCGCGCAACTACGACGACTACCTGCTGCGGACGTACTTCCAGCCTTCCGCGACCAAGTACCTCGCCGCCCTGTCGGAGACCGACCGCGCCGCGTACCTGAAGAAGAACACGTTCATCACCTGGTCCGGCGGCCGGGCGACGTTCGCGTGGGAAGACTTCCTCACCCACGTGGGAGCGCGGAAGAAGACGGCGCCCGCCTTCGACGCGTTCGACCTTTCCGCGGGCGAGAACAACGAGTTCGGCGAGGACACGACCAAGGCCCGCCACTTCACCGCCTACAGCCTCGCGAACGACACGACCGGCGTCACCGGCAAGCGGCTCGCGAGCGACATCCCCGAGCTGCTCCGCCTCATGAACCCCATGCACCACATCGAGGAGCGCAACCGGAACCGCTCCCGTCACTGGTGGATCCGGCTCGGCACCAGCGACAGCGACACCTCCCCCACGGTCTCCGCGAACCTCGCCGCGGCCCTCGACAACCTGGGCGACGACGTCAACCACGAGTACTACTGGGACCAGGGCCACGCGACGAACGTCGACCCCGGGGACTTCATCTCGTGGGTGGCCAGGGTGTGCGGGTACCGGAAGCGGTAGCGGACGTACTGACCGCGGGCCCGGGGGGCGGCCGGAGCCCCTCCCGGGGGCGGCAGGGGGCGCGGGTTCGGCCGGTTGTCGGTGGCGTCTGCCAGTCTGGGCGCGCCTCGACTTCCTCCGTACCCGACTCGGACCGCCCGGGAGGCGTTCACCGATGACCGACGCACCAGCACCGCGGCACTACTCCCTCCGGTGGGAGGACGGCTCCCGTCCCGAGCCCCCGGCCACGGGGGACGAACGCGAGACGCTGACCGCCGTCCTCGACTGGCACCGCAGGACCTTCGAGCTCAAGTGCGCGGGCCTGTCGCCCGAACAGCTCGCCGAGCGCGCGGTTCCGCCGTCGGCGCTCTCCCTGCACGGCCTGGTGCGCCACCTCGCCGGGTGCGAACGCTGGTGGTTCCGCATCCAGTTCGCGGGCGAGGACGTGCCCCTCCTCCACTACTCGGACGACGACCCCGACCAGGACTTCGAGGGCCTCGACGGCGACGTGGCCGAGGACTTCGACGTCTGGCGGACGGAATGCGAGGCGTCACGACGGGTCACGGCGGAAGCGGCCTCGCTCGACGCGACGGGAATCCGCAGACGGGACGGCGAGCCGATCTCGCTGCGCAGGATCCTGGTGGACACGATCGCCGAGTACGCCCGGCACAACGGCCACGCCGACCTCCTGCGCGAACGCATCGACGGCGCCGTGGGCAGCTGAGCGGAAGCGCCCGACCCACGGACGGCCACCGGGACTTCCGCCGGGCTCCGGCCCGCAACCCCCCGGGAGCCGTGTCCCCGACGCATCGTCGCCCGGCACCCGGGACAACGGGCGCCGCAGTTCAGGGAGTCGTGACCCCGTCCACGAGCGGACGGCACACCGGCTGGGCCCCCTCCGGGAGTTCGTCCGGCCGGCACCAGCGGGCCTCCAGGATCTCGGCGGGGTCGATCCGCAGCTCCCCGCCCAACAGCCGCGCTTCGAAGGCCACTTCGAGGCGCGTACGGAAACCGCTGTTCAGCAGGACGAGGTCGCCCACCTCGACGTCGAGGCCGGTCTCCTCCTTGACCTCGCGAACCACCGTGTGCCGGAAGTCCTCGCCCTTACGGGCGAACCCGCTCGGCAGTCCCCACTGGCGGCCGGGCGGCCACATGCGGTGGCGCAGCATCAGCACCCGGCCCTCGTCGTCGCGCACGACTCCGGTGACGCCCACCACGAACTTCGCGTTGAGACACCACATCACGCGGTTCTGGAACGGGCGCAGGGCACGCCACAAACGGGCGAGGAGTCGTGACACGGGTGCTCCGGAACGGCGTGGGGGCGGGCGGTTGTCCGCTTCGGACGGTACCCCGCCGCGCGCACGGCACGACAGGCGAGGTGGACAAGGGCCCTGATCACCGGACGGAGAGGGAGCAAACGCGCCTCGGCGAACCGGATTTCACGCTCGCGCGGACGGGGGGGACCGCCGGTGCGCCGGCCCGGTGCGGACCCCGTCGGCTCCTCCGGTGAGATCGCCACGCGATATCCGGCCCAGCCGGGGTAGGCGGCCAGTCACACGGCCGAACCGGCCGTACGCCCGGCCCTCGGAGGAACAGCATGCTCGCACTCACGTCCCGGCGGCTGCGCCGTACCGCGCAGCGGGTTTTCGGCTGGCAGCGGCTGCGGCCGGCCCAACTCGACGCCATGAAGGGCGTGATGAAGGGGCGGGACGTCCTCGCGGTGATGCCGACCGGCGCGGGGAAGTCCGCGGTGTACCAGGTGCCGGCGGTGCTGCTGGGCGGGCCGGTCGTGGTCGTGTCACCGTTGATCGCCCTTCAGCGCGACCAGATGCAGAGCCTGCTCGACTCCGGCGGACTGCGTGCCGCCGCGATCAACTCGGCGCAGAAGCGCAGCGACAACGAGACGGCGTGGGCCCGGATCAGCGCGTCCTCGGTGGACGTGGTGTTCCTGGCTCCCGAGCAGCTCGCCAAGCCCGACGTCGCCGAGCGGCTCGCCGCGGTGCGGCCCCGGCTGCTCGTGGTGGACGAGGCGCACTGCGTCTCGTCCTGGGGCCACGACTTCCGTCCGGACTACCTGCGGCTGCGCCACGCGCGCGAGCGGCTCGGCAATCCGCCGGTGCTGGCGCTGACGGCGAACGCGGCTGCCCCGGTGCGCCGGGACATCGCCGAACGCCTGGGCATGACCGACCCGTTGGAGGTGGTGTCCGGCTTCGACCGGCCCAACATCCACCTCGACGTGACCGCCTTCCAGGAGGAGGCCGCCAAGGAGCGTTTCGTCGTGGAGCGCGCGGCCGTGGAGGAGAAGCCCGGCATCGTGTACGCGGCGACCCGGCGGGCCGCGGACAAGTACGCCAAGGAACTCGCCGAACTCGGCCTGGCAGCCGCGAGTTACCACGCGGGCAGGCCGGCCGCCGAACGCGGGGAGACCCAGGACCGTTTCCGGGACGGCGAGTTGGACGTGGTCGTGGCCACCTCCGCGTTCGGCATGGGCATCGACAAGGCCGACGTGCGGTTCGTGCTGCACGCCTCGGTGCCGGGCTCCCTGGACGCCTACTACCAGGAGATCGGCCGGGCGGGCCGCGACGGGGCACCGGCCCGCGCGATCCTCGCGTACCGGTCCAAGGACCTCGGGCTCCAGCGGTACTTCGCCGCCGGGTCGCCGGACGCCGACGCGCTGCGGCGGGTCGCCGAACGGCTGCGGGCCGAGGGAGCGGCCATGGGGGCGACCCGGCTGCGGGAGGCCTGCGACCTCAGCGCGACCGGGCTGTCCGCGGTGCTGAACCTCCTGGAGGAGACCGGCGCGGTCACCACGGGGCGCAACGGCACCCGCTGGACCGGCCTGACGGACGACGAGAAGGGCGGCACCCCGGCCGGCACGGCGAAGAGCACGGCCGAGGACGACGTCGAAGCCGTCGTGCAGCGCGCGCTGGCCGTCGACGCCACGCACCGCAAGCTCGAACAGTCGCGCGTGGACATGATGCGCGGCTACGCCGAGACGTCCGACTGCCGGCGCCGTTTCCTGCTCGGCTACTTCGGCGAGACCGTCCCCGTCCCGTGCGGCGCCTGCGGAAACTGCTCGGGCCCGGCGCCCGGGGCCGGCCACGACCTGCGCGAGGAGCGCGGCGGTGCGGGGCGGCGCCGGTCGCGCGGCGAAGGAAGGACGACGGCCGCGGGCGTGCCGGCCGACACCCGCCGCAGCGCGCGCCTCCGGCTCCGCGGCGGTGCAGCGCCGCGCTCCGCCGCCGACGGTCCCGGCACGGGCGCCTCCTCCGCCGGGCGGCCCGCCGCGACCGCGGCGCCGGCCCACCCCTACCTGCCGGGCGTCCGCGTGCGTCACGGTCAGTGGGGCGAGGGCGAGGTCATGAGCGAGGGCGACGGCAAGGTCACGGTGCTGTTCTCCACGGTCGGATACCGCACCCTGTCGCTCGCCGTGGTGACGGACCGTCACCTGCTGGACACCATGCCGTGAGCGGGAGTTGACACGTGTTGGCCAGGTGGCCCGTGAGGGGCGGGACGCCCCTGCGGACCGTGGTTCCGTGTACCGCCCAGGCGTATTGAATCGGCCGATGATCGGCTTTATAGTCGGCGTGCCCACATCAGCCCGACCCGCCCCCGCCCTCCTCCCTTCGTCCCCTCCACCCCCCACCACCCGCTACCCGCAGGCCCGCCCGCGCCCCTCGGTGCGGCCGGTCCCATCAGCGTTGAGGTGGATCGATGACGACCCGGACCCACACCCGTGGCCCGCGCAGTTCGGCCGCACTGCTGGAATCGGCGGTACTGGCCTGTTTCGACGGCGCCAGGTCGCTGCACCGCGCGGAGATCGCCGAGCGGACCGGGCTCTCCCGGACCGTGGTGACCTCGCTGCTGAAGGAGTTGGTCGGGCGCGGCACGCTGTCGGTCGCCCCGGGGTCACGGGACCGGAGCCCGGGGCGACCCGCGTTCACGTACCAGCTCAGTTCGGTCGTCGCGCCCGTCGCCCTGGTGCGGCTGGGCCCGGCCACCACCTCGCTGGTCCTGGCGGACGCGGCCGGGCCGCGGTCGGCGGACAGCGTCGCCGCGCTGCCGACGTCGCCCGGCACCTGGGACCGGGCGGTGCTCGACTTCCTGCGACGGGCGCGCGGCGGCGGGTCCCCGGGGGTGCGGCAGGTCGTGATCGCCGCGCCGTTCCCGGTGACGGAGGACGGGCCGCCCGTCCTGCCCTCCGACGGTCCGCTCGCGCGGCGGCTCACCGCGCAGTTCGACGCCGTGGCGTCCGCGCACGAGCGCCTGAGCCGGTGGCTCGCCGAGCCGGTGACCCTGGTCAACGACGCGCAGTTGGCGGCGCTCGGCGAGGCCGTCTTCGGTGCCGCGGCGGGCACCCGGGCCAGCGTGCACCTGAGCGTGCGTCATGGCATCGGGTCCGGACTCGTCTTCGACGGGCGGCTGTTCAGCGGACCGGGCGGCACGGCGGGCGAGATCGCGCACGTGCAGATCGACGCCGACGGGCCCGACTGCCTGTGCGGTGGGCGGGGTTGCCTCGCCACCCAGCTCGCGGGAAAGGACGCCGACCTCGTCCTGTCGGAGCTGTACGGCAGGGCGCTGACCGGCCGCGAGGCGGACGAACTGGTCGCGGCGGGCGACCCGGTGGCCCTGCGCTTCTACCAGGACGCCGGGCGCAAGGCCGCCCGCGCGCTGTCCGGCCTGGTCACGGTGCTCACCCCGGACGCCATCGTCATCGACGCCCAACTCGGCCCGGCTCACGTGCCGTTCACGACCTCCCTCGCCGACGGCCTCGGCGAGCACTGTCCGCCGGGGCAGATCCAGCACCTTCGGCTGGTGCGCGGCCGTCTCGCCGACGCGCAGGCCTACGGGGCCGTCGCACTCCAACTGGGCTCCGCGAACTGAGGGTTCGGGGCATCGCACCCCCGCCGCGAACGGTTCAGTCCAGCACCAGCGTCGCCGCGAGGACCGCCGCTCCGACCAGTTCGGCGTCGGCGCCGAGACGGGCGGGCACGATGTCCATGGACGCGGCGATGGCCGGCTGGGCGTTGCGCTGCACCGTCGCGGTGACGCCCTCCAGCAACGGGCTGCCGGTGGAGCCCAGTTCGCCGCCGATCACGAGCGCGGCGGGGTTGAGCAGGTTGCTCAGCACGGACAGCACCTCGCCCAGGACGTGGCCGGCGTCGTTCAGGATCCGCCGGCTGGTGGGGTCGTCCAAGTCCTCCAGGCGGACCGCGTCGGCGCGCATGCTGGGGTGGGTGTGGGCGATCTGCGCCTTGATCGACTCCACGGAGACGACCGCCTCCAGACAGCCCCGCTTGCCGCACCGGCACAGGTCGGTGTAGCCGGGCAGGGGGGTGTGGCCGATCTCCCCGGCGAAGCCGAGTGATCCCCGGTAGGGCTCGCCGCCGAGGACCATGCCCGCCCCGATCCCGTGGGACGCCTTGACGTACAGGAAGTCCGCGTAGCCGCAGCCGGCGCCGCGGTGCAGTTCCCCGTACGCGCCGAGCACGGCGTCGTTCTCGACGTGGACGGGGAGCCCCAGCCGGTGTTCGAGTTCGCAGGCGGGGGCGAGACCGACCCAGCTGGAGAGGATGGTGGGCGAACGTACCAGGCCGGAGACCGAGTCGAGCGGCCCGGGGATGCCCGCGACCACGACGGATATGTCGTCGACGCCGCTGTCCCGGCCGAGCGTGCCGAGCATGTCGGCGGCCAGGTCCATGGCCTGGCGCGCCTCCAGGTCGACGTCCAGTTCGGCCCGTTGGCGGGCGACGATGTTCCCCGAGGCGTCGATGACGGCAGCCTGGACGTGCGTGTGGCCGAAGTCGAGTGCCGCGCAGTTGCGGCCCGCGGAGACGCAGCGCAGCAGGCCGGCCGGACGTCCGCTGCCCGTCCCCGGTCCCTTCGCGGTCGGGTCGGCCTCGGTCACGCGCTCGTCGGCGATCAAGCGGGAGACCGCGTGGTTCACGGTGCTGCGGGACAGTCCGGTGGCCTCCACGAGATAGGCACGCGTGACGGCCCCGCCGCCCTGGATGGCGCGGAAGATCTCCTCCCGGGTCCGGTTGCGGGGCGAGGAACGATCAGCGGCCACGTCCATCAGCACATGATAGGCAACTCACTTCATTGCGCCAGTCATTGGCCAAATCTTTAAGTCCGGATAACACAAAACCCTGAGTGGCGTTTTGTTTTTGGTTATTGACGGTTCAAAAGGCGGTTCATACATTCCTCATGTCTCCGGCTCATTGCCAGGCCGGACTCGACAGAAGGGACGCTGTCCGTGAACACCACCCCCGTGAACCGTCGGATCAGACCGATGCTCGTCGCCGCAGGAGCCTCGGTCGTCGCGTCGGCGCTGCTCTTCGGCGGGCTCATCCCCGCCCAGGCCGCCACCACCGACCCGCAGCCGAACGCCCTGGAGCAGGCGAACGCCACGCTGTCGCGCCAAGCGGCGGAGCAGGGCATGGTGCTGATGGAGAACCACGACTCGGCGCTGCCCATGGCCCGTTCCGGCAACGTCGCGCTCTTCGGCGTCGGCGGCTACCAGACCGTCAAGGGCGGCACCGGTTCGGGCAACGTGAACAACCGGTACACCGTCAGCGCCCGTCAGGGCCTGGAGAACGCCGGTTACAAGATCACCACCAGTGACGCCTACTGGTCGGCGATGACCACCGCGTTCGACAGCAAGTACCCGCCCTCGTCGGGCGGCAGCGTCTTCGGACCCACGATCGACTACTCCTCGGTGGAGCAGCCGCTGACCGCGGAGACGGCGAAGCCGACCGCGAAGACCGACACCGCGGTGTACGTCATCGCCCGCAACTCCGGTGAGGGTGCTGACCGTTCGGCGGGCAAGGGCGACTACCTGCTGGCCGACACCGAGCGCGCCAACCTCGAAGTGCTGGGCAGGACCTACAAGCACGTCGTCGTGGTCATCAACTCCGGCGGTGTCATGGACACCAGCTTCTACAAGCAGATCAACGCCGCCGAGAAGGACCCCTCCGGCGGCATCGCCCTGGACTCCATGCTGCTGATGAGCCAGGCCGGCCAGGAGAGCGGCAACGCGCTGGCCGACGTGCTGAACGGCACCGCCGACCCCTCGGGCAAGCTCACCGACACCTGGGCCGCGAGCTACTCCGACTACCCGGCCTCGGCGACCTTCGCGAACAACGACGGCAACTCGCAGACCGAGGAGTACAGCGAGGGCATCTACGTCGGTTACCGCTACTTCGACTCCTTCTACCGGAGCATCGACAGCGCCGACCCGGCCTCCGTGGTCAACTACCCCTTCGGCTACGGCGGTTCGTACACCGACTTCGACATCCAGGCGCAGCGCGTCACCGCGGACGCGAAGCAGGTGAAGGTCACCGCGAAGGTCACCAACACCGGCCGCCGCTACAGCGGCAAGGAGGTCGTGCAGGTCTACGTCTCCGCGCCGCAGAAGGGCCAGGACAAGGCGTACCAGCAGCTCGCCGGCTACGTGAAGACCGACGACCTCGCCCCCGGCGCCTCCCAGACGGTGACGGTCAGCTTCGGCACCACGTCGCTGGCCTCGTACGACGAGTCCCGTGCCGCGTACGTGCTCGACGCGGGCGACTACGTGGTGCGCGTGGGCGACTCCTCCCGCAACACGCACGTCGCGGCCAAGCTGTCGCTGTCCCGGTCCGTGGTGACCGAGCAGGACCACACCGAGCTGGACGACCAGAAGCCCGCGAGCGAACTGTCCAGCGACCCGGCGGACTTCTACTCCTACGCGTCGGAGAAGCGGGAGATCGCGGGCGCCCGCCGCATCACCCTGAGCCCCGCTTCCTTCCGCACCGCGAAGGACGCCTCGGAGTACGAGCAGAACGTCACGGTCGACGCGACGTCGCCCTATTACGCGCTCGACGGTGCCAAGGTCTCCTCCACCACGGTCTACCTCGACCCGAGCCAGAAGAACTGGGAGAAGACCGGGGCCCCGTACAAGCCCAAGACGGGCGAGAAGGTCAGCAACGTCCGGACCAACTCGTCGTACACGCTCTACGACGTCGCGAAGGGCAAGATCTCGATCCAGCAGTTCGTGGCCGGCCTCTCCGTCAGCCAACTGGCCACCCTGGTCGAGGGATCGAGCGTCGGCGGCACCACGCCGTCCGCGGTCGGCGCGGCCGGCTACACCACCGGCGCCTACGAGAGCCTCGGCATCCCGAGCATGAGCCTGTCCGACGGCCCCGCCGGACTCCGCCTCACGCAGCAGATCGCGACGACCCCGGCGACCTACCAGTACGCCACCGCGTGGCCGGTCGGCACGCTCCTGGCGCAGAGCTGGGACCACGACCTGGTCGACAAGGTCGGCAAGGCCATCGGCCAGGAGATGAACGAGTTCGGTGTCTCCCTCTGGCTGGCACCCGGCATGAACATCCACCGCGACCCGCTCAACGGCCGCAACTTCGAGTACTACTCGGAGGACCCGCTGGTCGCCGGCCTCACGGCCGCCGCCACCACCGAGGGCGTGCAGAGCAATCCCGGCGTCGGCGTGACCGTGAAGCACTTCGCGGGCAACAACCAGGAGACCACGCGCAGCGGCGGCAACGACGTCGTCAGCGAGCGGGCGATGCGCGAGATCGAGCTCAAGGGCTTCGAGATCGCCGTCAAGGCCGCCCAGCCGATGTCGGTCATGAGTTCCTACAACCGCATCCAGGGCACGTACGCCTCCGCCAACTACGACCTGCTCACCGACCTGTTGCGCGGCGAGTGGGACTTCAAGGGCACCGTGATGACGGACTGGGGCGGCAGCCACGGCGCCACCGCCACCATGTACTCCGGCAACGACCTGATCGAGCCGGGCGGAAGGCCCTCCGACGTGGTCAACGCCACCGTGAAGGCCGATCCGACCATCGACGTGGACGGGCTGCCCGCCTACACCCGCACCGTGCGGGCGACCGGTTCGTCCAGCTACTCGTACCAGCTCGGCGGACTCACCCTGGCCGCCGCCGGCACCTCGACGGTGTCCACCACCGTGGACTCCTCGACGGACCTGTCGAAGACGCCGCTGTCCGGCACCACCACCATCGACGCGATCAACAACCAGACGTACACGGCCAATCCGAAGTTCACCTCGGTCGACGACGCCTACAAGGCGGTACAGACCCTGCTCGCCTCGACCGCCCTGACGGCCGCCCAGAAGGCGGCGATCACGGTCACGGACGTGCAGTACGCGACGCCCGGCGACACCACCAGCGCGGTCACCTCGTACAAGGTGAACCTGACCGGCAACTACCCGGCGGCGGACGCCTACACGATGCGCCTCGGTGACCTCCAGCGCAGCGCGATCCGCATCCTCACCACGGCCTCCAAGACGGAGTCCTTCCAGCAACTGGCCAAGCAGCAGGGCGTGAAGGGCATCTCGGTGGGTTCCTACACCGGGCAGTTCAAGAACCTCGACCCAGCGGTCACGACCTCGAAGGGCCGGGTCGGCAAGGCCCCCGGCAGGCACTGACCACGCGGGGCCCGAACCCAAGGGGCCCATGTCGCGGGGGCGTTCGGCGCAACAGCCGTCGAACGCCCCCGACCGCACCGGTCACCGCCGCGGCCGCGCTCCCGTCACGGGGGCGCGGCCGCGGTGTTCCGCGGACACGCGTCCCGCTCGACTCCCTTTCGGAAGGCGGCACTTGGCGCGGCCCGCACCGGACCGGGGCCGGGTGCCGTGCCGTGTGCCGGGCTCAGGGCCGGGTCGCGCTCGTGGCGGGTCCCGGGACGCTCTGGTTGTAGCGGCCCGCGGCCCGGTCGTTGAGGGCGCTGCCCCAGGCCCGCAGCCGGCCGGCCAGGCCGTGGACACCGGCCGGTTCGAGGCCGTGGCCCTGCCGAAGCGGCGCACCGGCCTCTCCCTCCGCGTCGGGGAGCAGCCGCGCCACCAGTCCGCTCGCCCGGGTCACCAGCGTGGGCGCCACGCCGTGGGCGAGTCCTGCCGCACGCGCCGCCGGTGTCAGTACCAGCCGGGTGCGGCGCCGCTCGACGGCGCGGACGATGCGTTCGGCCGCGCGCTCGGCGTCCATCGACACCACGGGCGCGCCGGCGAGCGCCGAGAACCAGGCGAACTCGGCCGAGGCGCGCCCGCCGAACTCCGCCTGGAGGTGCGAGCCCGTGCGCATCAGTCCCGGGTGGACGGTGGTGACGGTGACGTTCTCGCCGGCTGTCTCCGCCCGCAGCCCCTCGCCGAGCGCGCCCACGGCCGCCTTCGCGCACGAGTACGGCACCAGGTGCGGCACGGCCAGCAGTCCGCCGACCGACCCCACGAATCCCAGCCGTCCGCCGGCCCGGCTCTCGCGCAGGTACGGCAGTGCCGCGAGCGCCGTGTGGAGGGCACCGTCGAAGATGGTGGACATCGCGTCCTCGAACGCCTCGACGCCCGCCGTGGCCGCGGGTGCCACCTGGATGACACCGGCGTTGGCGAGCACCACGTCGAGCCCGTCCTGGACCGCGTACGTGTCGGCGACCGCCTGCTCGACGGCGGCGCGGTCGCGCACGTCGCACACCGCCGTCCGCACGTCGCGACCGGTGCGGTCCTCGATCCACTCGGCGCCCCGGCGCAGTTCGTCCGCGTCGCGGGCCAGGATGGTGATGCGGCAGCCGCGGACCGCCAGCCGGGCCGCGAGCAGCAGCCCCAGCCCTCGCGATCCGCCCGTGACCAGGGCGGACAGCCCGTCGATGCGGGAGCGTTCCAGGGCCGGCATGACCTCACCTCGTTCTCTCGTCCGTCGTCGTGGGGGCGCGACGGGCGTCGGTCGCGAGTACCCCGCCCCACCAGTTGACATCGAGTACCCGTGCCGGGCATCTCCTCACCGGCGGCCCGCCCGCGTCGGCGGTGACCGTTCGCGCGTGCGGCGCGCGTGCGGCGCGACCGTGTGAGCGGCCGTGCCGTCGGGGTGGCTGAGCGGCGGGACCGTTTGTCCGCGGGCGGCAGGGGCTAACCGGCTTCCATGAAACTCACCCGCGTACTGCTCACCAAGACCACGACAGTGCCCGAGGACTTCGGCGCCGCTGCCTCCGGGGCGCGGTCCCCGCTGGTGGACGCCCTCGACGCTCTGGGCCGGGCCGAGTCGCTCGACGGTGTCGCCACGAAGGTCCGCCGCGTGGTGCGGGCCCTCCCGCTGGGCCCCCTGCGCGACGTCCTGCACGGGCGGCAGGCCGGACATCCGCTGCATCCGGCGCTGGTCCAGGTGCCCGTGGGCGCCTGGCTCTCGGCGGCCGTGCTGGACGTCCTGCCCGGCGGGCGGCGCGGCGCCCGCGTGCTGGTGGGCGTCGGCACCGTGGCCGCGGTGCCGGCCGCGCTGGCGGGCTGGGTCGACTGGGCCGAGCAGCACGAGCAGCAGATGCGCACCGGGCTGGTGCACGCGGGGTGCAACGTCGCCGCCGTGACCCTGTACGCGGGTTCGTGGGCGGCGCGGGGGCGGCGCCCCGGGCTCGGCAGGCTGCTGGGGTTCGCGGGGCTGGTGGCGGCCGGGACGGGCGGACTCGTCGGCGGTCATCTCGCCTACCGGCAGGGCGCGGGCGCGAACAAGGCGGAACCGGTGCCGCACCTCGTCGAACCGGGCTGGCACACCATCGGCCGGACCGGGGACTTCCCGCTGGGCGAACCCGTGCGGCACCTGCTCGGCGAGGTTCCGCTGCTGGTCGTGCGCGCCGAGGGCGACGCGGTGAGCGTGCTGGCCGACCGGTGCAGCCATGCCTCCGGACCGCTCTCGGAGGGCGAGGTGGCCGACGGCTGCGTGACGTGCCCCTGGCACGGGAGCGTGTTCCGCCTCTCGGACGGCTGGAACGTCGCGGGTCCGGCGACGGCGCCGCAACCGTGCTTCGAGACGAGGGTCGACGCGGACGGCACCGTCTCGGTGCGCCTGCCCGACGCGGGCTGACGTCGGGAGCGGCTCTCGGGCGGGTGTGCGGGACCGGGCGCGGGCAGGTGCGCGCCGTTTCCGCAGGCATGGGACGCCGCCACGCTGGTACATCCCTCCTGCACGTGAAGGTTCCGCGACGTTCCGAGGGAGAAGCGAGGCATGGTGGCGCCTGCGATGGTCTGGGAGTTGCGCACGGTGGGAGGGTCCGTACGGCGGTCCCTCACCCGGTCCGGCCCCGAGCGGTACACCGCCGTGCAGTCCCTCAAGGCCGCGGGCGCGGCCCTGCTCGCCTGGGCCCTCACGGGGTGGTGGTGGCACGCGCCGCTCGCCCTGCTGGCACCGTGGACCGCGCTGTTCCTGATGCAGAGCACCGTGTACCGCTCGCTCGTCGCGGGGCTCCAGCAGTTCGTCGTGGTCGTGCTCGGCACACTGCTGGCGGCGTTGGCGGGTGTGCTGACGGACAGCACCATGGGCGCCCTGGCCGTCGCACTGCCGCTGACCGTCCTGCTCGGCAACTACGCGCGCTTCGGCGGCCAGGGGCTGTACGCGCCGACCGCGGCCCTCTTCGTCATCGCCGGCGGTTCCTACGGCCCCGTCGCCCTCGGTCACCGGCTGCTGGAGACAGCGGTGGGCGCCGTCGTCGGCATCACCGTGAACGCGCTCGTCCTGCCGCCCGAACACGCCCGGCGGGTAAGGCAGTTGCGGACGCAGCTCGCGATGGAGAGCGGCCGTCTGCTGGACGACGCCGCCGGTCACTTCGCGCACGGCGAGCCCGGTGACGGCCCCGGGGACTGGCGCGACCGGGCGCAGTGGCTGGGCGACATCCTCACCGAGCTGCGCGAGGCGCAGCGCTGGTCCCAGGAGAGCAACCGCCTCAACCCCGGTCGCCACATGCGCCGTTCGGCGGGCCCGGACGATTCGCCGGGGCTGCCCGACACGGCGTGGTACGACCTCACCGACCACCTCTCCGGGCTCACGCGCACCCTCACCGACCTCGACGCACGACCCGACGACCTCCCCGCCGAGGCGCTGCGCCCGCTGCCCTCGCTGTTGCACGGGGCGGCACTGGTGTTCCACCGCGACGCCGCCGCGAAGACGGGCAGCGGCGACGGCGGGGCCGGCCCGGACGGCCCGTACGACGAGGACGCGCTCGCGACGGCGTGGCGGGCCCGCGACGAACTGCTCGCCGCGCTGCCGCACACGGGCCGGGCGACCTCGACCGGCGCCGCCCTCTCCGTCGACACGGAACGCCTGCTGTCGGCGCTGGCCAGGGCCCTGGCACCGGAGGCACGGGCGGTGTGAGGAGCGGACGCCGACGGCCGTGGGCCCCACGCCGCGAGCCGGGGGCGCCTCCCTCTCGCCGTCCCGGCCACCACCGTCCCGCGCCCGCACCCCGCCGCGCGGCCCGTCGCCCGATCGGCCCTGCACCCGCCGTACCGCGCTGCCGAGCGCGGGCGCCGCGCCTCGGCATCGACCGCGCGGCGCGCCCGCGGGTGTGCGCGCGGGCCCGGTTCCGGGGAACGCCCCGGCCCCGCCTCCGTGGCCGGGTGGTCGCCGCCCCGCCCGTGTGGCGCCGGGGCCCGGAGCGGTACACGGTGAGAGCCAGGGTGTGTACGCGACGCCGCGGGGTACCCAGGGCCCGGAGTTCCCGGGGCCGGCCGAACCCCGCCGCCACCCTCGGACGTGTGGGAGGAACGATGGGTGCTCGCCGACTGCTCCGCCGCTGGCCCGCCTACCGGCAGGTCACCGGGACGGACAGGCTGGGGCGCGGCCGGGCGGCGATGTCGCCGGACACCGAGAACCTGCGCCCACGCACCGACTCGGCCGACCGGGTGGTGAAGTCGGTCTGCCCGTACTGCGCCGTCGGCTGCGGCCAGCAGGTGTACGTCAAAAACGACCGCGTGGTGCAGATCGAGGGCGACCCGGACTCCCCGATCAGCCGCGGCAGGCTGTGCCCCAAGGGGTCGGCGACGCTCCAGCTCACCACGTCCGAGAGCCGGGGCCGCCAGGTCCTGTACCGGCGCCCGTACGGCACCGACTGGGAGCCGCTGGACCTGGAGACGGCCATGGACATGGTCGCCGACCGGGTGGTGGAGACCCGGCGCAGGACCTGGGAGTGGGAGCACGAGGGGAAGCGGACGGCCCGCACGATGGGCATCGCGAGCCTGGGCGGTGCCACCCTCGACAACGAGGAGAACTACCTCATCAAGAAGCTCCTCACGGGGCTCGGCGTGGTCCAGGTGGAAAACCAGGCGCGGGTCTGCCACAGCTCCACGGTCGCCGGTCTCGGCTCCTCGTTCGGCCGGGGCGGCGCCACGACGTTCATGCAGGACCTCCAGCACGCGGACTGCATCGTCATCCAGGGCTCGAACTTCGCGGAGGCGCACCCCGTCGGGTTCCAGTGGGTGATGGAGGCCAAGGCGCGGGGCGCCCGCATCATCCACGTGGACCCCCGGTTCACGCGCACCAGCGCGCTCGCGGACCGGCACGTCCCGATCCGGGCGGGCAGCGACATCGCGTTCCTCGGCGCGATCATCAACCACGTGCTGACGGAGGAGAAGGACTTCCGGGAGTACGTCCTCGCGTACACCAACGCGGCCACCCTCGTCGGCGAGGACTTCCGCGACACCGAGGACCTCGGCGGCGTCTTCTCCGGTCTCGACGACGCCAAGCACCATTACGACCAAGCGAGTTGGCAGTACCGGGGCGGGCGCGTGCAGCAGCCGACCGGCGACGTCGACGAGCAGTACGAGGAGCGCACGGCGGAGGCGAAGCGGCAGGTGCGCGGCACCGGCATGCCGGAGACGCAGGGTTCGGGCGGCGCGCAGGCCCACCCCTTCCCGGAGCGCGACGAGACCCTCCAGGACCCGCGCTGCGTCTACCAGATCCTCAAGCGGCACTACGCCCGCTACACGCCGGAGCTCGTGGAGGAGACCTGCGGCGTGCCGCGCGAGGCGTTCCTCGCCGTGTGCGACGCGCTCACCTCGAACTCGGGACCCGAGCGCACCAGTGCCTTCGTGTACGCGGTCGGCTGGACGCAGCACTCGGTGGGCTCGCAGTACATCCGGGCGGCGAGCGTCCTCCAGCTGCTGCTGGGCAACATCGGCCGGCCCGGCGGCGGTATCCAGGCGCTGCGCGGCCACGCCTCGATCCAGGGTTCGAGCGACATCCCGACCCTGTTCAACCTGCTGCCCGGATATCTGCCGATGCCGCACGCCCACGCGCACGAGGACCTGGACGCGTTCATCGCAGCGAGCCGCACCGACAAGGGCTTCTGGGCGGAGATGCGGTCCTACTTCGTGAGCCTGCTGAAGGCGTACTACGGCGACGCGGCCACCGCCGACAACGACTTCTGCTTCGACCACCTGCCGCGGCTGACCGGCTCCCACTCCACGTACGAGACGGTCATGGCGCAGCTGGACGGCACCTGCAAGGGCTACTTCCTGATGGGGGAGAACCCGGCGGTGGGCTCCGCCAACACGCGGCTCCAGCGGCTCGGCATGGCGAACCTGGAGTGGCTCGTCGTGCGGGACTTCTCCCTCATCGAGTCGGCGACGTGGTGGAAGGACGGGCCGGAGATCGACACGGGCGAGCTGCGCACCGCCGACATCGGGACCGAGGTGTTCTTCTTCCCGGCAGCCGCCCACACCGAGAAGTCCGGGTCGTTCACGAACACGAACCGCTGGCTCCAGTGGCACCACGCGGCCGTCGAGCCGCAGGGCGACACCCGCAGCGACCTGTGGTTCATGTACCACCTGGGCCGCCGCGTCAAGGAGCGGCTGGCCGGGTCCACCGACCCGATGGACCGTCCGCTGCTCGACCTGACGTGGGACTACCCGGTGGAGGGCCCCACGGACGAGCCCGTCGCGGCGGCCGTGCTCGCGGAGATCAACGGCCACGGCCCGGACGGCGCGCCGCTGTCCGCGTACACGGAGCTGAAGGACGACGGGTCGACGCGGTGCGGCTGCTGGATCTACTGCGGTGTCTACGCGGACGGCGTGAACCGGGCGGCGCGGCGCACCCCGCACACCGAGCAGGACTGGGTGGCCGCCGACTGGGCCTGGGCGTGGCCGGCGAACCGGCGCATCCTCTACAACCGCGCGTCCGCCGCCCCCGACGGCACCCCGTGGAGCGAGCGCAAGGCGTACGTGTGGTGGGACCCGGAGGCCGGCCGCTGGACGGGGCGGGACGTGCCCGACTTCGTGCCCGACCTCGCCCCCGGCCACGTGCCGCCCGAGGACGCGAGGGGGCCCGCGGCGCTGCGCGGCGACGACGCGTTCATCATGCAGGCCGACGGCAAGGGCTGGCTCTACGCACCGGCGGGACTGGAGGACGGCCCGCTGCCCACGCACTACGAGCCGCAGGACTCCCCCTTCACCAACCTGCTCTACCCCGACGTCTCGCGTTCCCCGGTACGGCAGTTGCTGCCGCGGGAGGGCAACCGCTACCACCCCGGGCCGGACGAGCCGGGTGCCGGTGTCTTTCCGTACATCGTCACGACGCACCGGCTGACCGAGCACTTCACGGCGGGCGGGATGAGCCGCTGGTCGCCGTATCTCTCCGAACTCCAGCCGGAGTTGTTCTGCGAGCTGTCGCCGCAGCTCGCCGCCGAACGTGGTCTGGAGCACGGCGGGTGGGCGACGATCATCACCGCCCGCAACGCGATCGAGGCACGCGTGATGGTGACCGAACGGCTGGCCCCGCTGCGGGTGCACGGCCGGACCGTGCACCAGATCGGGCTGCCCTTCCACTGGGGCCCGAACGGCGTGGTCACCGGCGACGCGGTGAACGAACTGGTCGCCATCGCACTGGACCCCAACGCCCATATCCAGGAGGACAAGGCGCTGACGGCGGACATCCGTCCCGGGCGCCGTCCGCGCGGGGCCGCCCTGCCCGAGATGGTCGCCGAGTACCGCCGGCGGGCCGGCATCACCGAGGCCACCGGGACGGAGACCACGGGGCCGGGCACCACCGGAACGGGAACGGAGACCCGGAAGTGAGCGAGAACCCTCCCAGCGGCCTGCTCAGCGGTCCCGAGCCCGATCCGGCGCGGGACGCCGGCCACACCGACGCGCCCCCGCGCGTGGGTTTCTTCACCGACACCTCGGTGTGCATCGGCTGCAAGGCGTGCGAGGTGGCGTGCAAGGAGTGGAACGCCGTCCCCGAGGACGGTCTTTCGCTCAGCGGGATGAGCTACGACAACACGCAGGGGCTGGGCGCCTCCACGTGGCGCCACGTCGCGTTCATCGAGCAACGCGTGCCGGCCGGACCGCCGGAGGCCGAGCACCGCAGGCAACTCCCGCTGACCGCAACGGAGTCCGGCCGCGCCGAGGAGGGCGGGTCGGGCTGCGGCTGCGGTTCGGGAGGCGGTGGCGGCTGCGGCGGCGGTGGCGGTGGCGGCGCCGCCGCCGGAGGTCCGGCCTCCGTCGCCGAGACCGTCCAACAGGGCGGGCAGGCGGGCGAGTTGCGCTGGCTGATGTCCTCCGACGTGTGCAAGCACTGCACGCACGCCGCGTGTCTGGACGTCTGCCCGACCGGCTCGCTGTTCCGTACCGAGTTCGGGACCGTCGTCGTCCAGCAGGACATCTGCAACGGCTGCGGCTACTGCGTACCGGCCTGTCCGTACGGTGTCATCGAGCAACGTCCGGACGACGGGCGGGCGTTCAAGTGCACCATGTGCTACGACCGGCTCACCGCGGGGCAGGAGCCGGCCTGCGCCAAGGCATGTCCCACCCAGTCCATCCAGTTCGGCCCGCTGGACGAACTGCGCGAGCGGGCCGCCCTGCGCGTGGACCAACTGCGGCAGGCCGGGGTGGAGGGCGCCCAGTTGTACGGGGAGGACCCGGACGACGGCGTCGGCGGCGACGGCGCCTTCTTCCTCCTCCTCGACCGCCCCGAGGTCTACGGACTGCCCCCGGACCCCGTCGTCACCACCCGTGACCTGCCCGCCATGTGGAAGCACGCCGGACGCGCGGCCGGCGCCCTGGTCGGCGGCCTCGCGCTCGCCTTCGTCCTGCCGGAGTTCGCCCGCCGAAAGGGGCACCGATGACCACCGCACCCCAGCAGTCCCCGCGCCGGGGGAAGAAACGGCGGGGCGAGGAACTGATGGTGCCCCGGGCGGAGTTCGAGTCCTACTACGGGCGGCCGGTGATCAAGGCGCCGTCCTGGGCGGCGCGTGACATCGCCGGGTACTTCTTCCTCGGCGGCCTCGCCGGGGCCGGCTCGGTACTGGCCGCCGGCGCCCATCTGACCGGCCGGACGACGACGGCCACCGCGATGAAGGTGTCGTCCCTCGGGGCGATCGGCCTGTCGGCCGCCGCGCTGGTCAACGACCTCGGCCGGCCGGGCCGTTTCGTTAACATGCTGCGTGTCCTGAAGCCGACCTCGCCCATGAGCGTGGGCTCCTGGCTGCTCAGCGCGTACGGCCCGGCCGCCGGCGGGGCCGCGCTGTGCGCGGTGACGGGCCGCCTGCCGCGGGCCGGTGCCGCCGCGACCGCGGGGGCCGCCGTGCTCGGCCCGCTCGTGGCGACCTACACCGCCGTGCTCGCCGCGGACACCGCCGTACCCGCCTGGCACGACGTCCACCGCGAACTCCCGTACGTCTTCGCCGCGTCCGCGACGGCCGCCGCCTCCGGCATGGCCCTGGCGGTGGCCCCCGTCGCGGAGAACTCCCCCGCCCGCTGCGCGGCGGTGCTGGCCGCCGCGGCCGAGCAGACCGTCCTGCGGGCGGCGGAGACCCGGCTCGGGCTGGTCGCCGAGACCTACCGGCAGGGCAGGGCGGGCGCGCTGCTGCGCGGGGCGAAGGCGCTCACCCTGCTCGGGGCGGGCACCGCGCTGTTCGGCGGCCGCAGCCGCACGGCCGCCGCGATCGGCGGTGCCGGGCTGCTCGCGGGGTCGGCGCTCACCCGCTTCGGCATCTTCGCCGCCGGGGTCGCCTCGGCCGAGGACCCCCGGTACACCGTGCTCCCCCAGCGCGCGGCCCGGGAGGCACGCGAGGCTCGCGAGCGGGCGGAGGAGCGGCAGCCGTAGGCGGACGCGGGCTCCGGACGGAATGTGTCACCCGGCCCGGGGCGGGGACTCGTAGCGGACGGAACAATTCACCAACCGCTGGAGGAAACCGACATGCGCGCTCTGACCTGGCAGGGCAAGCGGGACGTCCGCGTGGAGACGGTGCCGGACCCGCGCATCGAGAAGCCCGACGACATCGTCGTGCGCGTCACGTCCTCCGGAATCTGCGGCTCCGACCTGCACCTCTACGAACTGTTCGGGCCCTTCATCGACCCCGGCGACATCCTGGGCCACGAGCCCATGGGCATCGTCGAGGAGGTCGGCCCCGAGGTGCGGACCCTGTCCGTCGGGGACCGTGTGGTCGTCCCGTTCAACGTGTCCTGCCAGAACTGCCACATGTGCGACCAGGGCCTGAACTCGCAGTGCGAGACGACGCAGAACCGCGACCGGGGCATGGGCGCCTCCCTGTTCGGCTACACCAAGCTGTACGGGCAGGTGCCCGGCGGCCAGGCCGAGCTGCTGCGGGTGCCGTTCGGCGACAGCCTCCCGATCAAGGTCCCCCAGGGCCCGCCGGACGACCGCTTCGTCTACCTCTCCGACGTGCTGCCCACCGCGTGGCAGGCCGTGGCGTACGCCGACGTCCCCCGGGGCGGGTCCGTCGCCGTGCTGGGCCTCGGCCCCATCGGCGACATGGCCACCCGCATCGCCCAGCACCGGGGCGCGGGGCGGGTCATCGGCATCGACCTGGTGCCCGACCGCCTCACCCGCGCCGCGGCCCACGGCGTGACGTGCCTCGACGTCCGCCGTCACGGCAAGGACATCGGCGACGCCGTGCGCGACCTCACCGACGGCCGCGGCGTGGACGCCGTGATCGACGCGGTCGGCATGGAGGCGCACGGCGCGCCCTTCGCGAAGGCGGCCCAGTGGGTGACGGGTCTGCTGCCCGACGCGGTGGCGCAGCCGCTGATGGAGAACGTGGGCATCGACCGGCTCGGCGCCCTGCACGCGGGCATCGACATGGTGCGCCGGGGCGGCACCCTGTCCCTGTCGGGTGTCTACGGCGGCGCGGCGAGCCCGATGCCGTTGCTGACCATGTTCGACAAGCAGATCCAGCTCCGGATGGGCCAGGCCAACGTGTGGCGCTGGGTGCCGGACATCCTGCCGCTGCTCACCGACGAGGACCCGCTGGGCGTCGACTCGTTCAAGACGCACGCGATGCCGCTTGAGGACGCCCCGAAGGCCTACGCGATGTTCCAGGCCAAGGAGGACGGCATGGTCAAGACCCTGCTCGAGCCGTAGGGTCGCCGGCGCCGGTGGCGTCCGGCGGGTCCTGCCGCCGGTCGTCGCGGCGCCGCGCCCACAGCGGCAGGACGTACCAGCAGGCCACGTACCAGAGGAAGACCCCCGCGACGAGCCACGGCACGTAGTGGTCGTGGGTGGCGACGCGCAGCACGAGCAGCAGGGCCGACGTCATGGTCCCGAGCAGCAGCAGGAGCCCCACGAAGGTCAGCCGGGAGGCCCAGCGGACGGCCTGCGGCTTGATGCGGCGGCCGGAGACGATCCGGTGCAGGGAGACCGGTCCGATCAGCGCACCGGTCGCCGCGGCGCCCAGCACGACCGTCACGATGTAGATGGCGCGGTCGGCCTGCTGGAGCCGCGCGTAGTGCGGGGTGAAGACGACGGTGAGCAGGAACCCGAAGAGGATCTGCACCCCCGTCTGGGCCACCCGGACCTCCTGGATGAGGTCGCCCCACATCCGGTCGGCCCGTTCCTCGCCCGTCTCGTCGCGCCCGTCGCCGGGCACGGCGTCACGGGCGGCGCCGTCGCCGTTCGCGGCGCCGCCGGTCCGTTCCGGTCCGCTCATGCTCCCCGCCCCCTCCGCTCCCGGTCCCTAGCGGCCCAGGGCCTGCTCGAGCTGCTGCTTGGTCATCGTCGAGCGGCCCTTGACGTTCTTCTTGCGGGCCTCCGCGTAGAGCTGGTCGCGGGTCGGGCCCTGGGCGCCCGAGTGGGAACGCTCACCGCCGCGCTGCGAGGCCGACTTGGGGTCCTTGGTGGACACCGGGCTGCTCGTCCTCGCCTCACCGGCGCGGGCCCGCTCCTTGTTGACGGTGCGGGCGGCGATCTCCTTCGCGCGGCCGGTCGGCTCACCGCGCCGCTCGGCGCTCTCCTTCACGTGCTCGTACTGACGCTCGCGCTTCCTGCTGGATCCGGCCGGCATGTCGGCTCTCCTCTCGAACGGGACGACTCTGACGCTCACTTCCGGTGGCCGGCGGCGGGCCGGCCCTCTCCACGGTCGCCGAAGCCCCCGGGTACCGCACTCCGGGAAGAACACTCCGGGTGAGCCCGGGAGAACCCGCGGCGCGCCCGCGCCCGTGCGGCTCCCGTACCCGGCCGTCAGCTGATCACCGACCACCCGGTGGTGCCGTGCACCGCGAGCAGTACGGCGAAGACGACCAGGTCGGCCAGACCGAGGCCGAGGCCCAGGAACGCACGGAACCTGCGCGGGGTGTCCCGCCTGAGCGCGGTCAGGGCCAGGACGACGGCCACGGGGCCGAGGACCACGTTGAGGACGAGCAGGCCGACGAGTCCCAGGACGAAGGACGCGACAGCCATGCCCTCGGTGTCACGACGGCCGGTCTCGCGGTTCGGCGGGGCGGTGAGACGCATGGTCACGCCCTCCCCGCGCGGCGGCGCCGCTCCCGTGTCGTGAAGACGACGAGCCACACCGCGATCACCACCGCCGCGACCACGGTCACGGGCAGGGGCAGGTAGGCCACCGAGCCCAGCAGGCACGCCAGCAGGATGAGCGCCACTACGAGGAAGAGCACCGATCGACTCCTTGGGGAACCAGGTCGTCACAGCACCGCGCGCCGTCGCGCGGCTCTTGTGACTCACGGGTAACCCCTGAAACGGAAGTCATCCGTACGGAGTCGGTGGGGAGTTGACGCCGTCGCCGCGGCACGCGACCGCCGCACGCGGTCGCCCGGGGCCCGGCCGTCCCGCCCGGACCGGGCTCAGGCCCGGCCCTCCCGGGCGCGGACGGTCAGGGAGGGCGACGTGTCCCAGCCGACCACGGACACCACCCGGCTCAGCAGGGGTGCCAGCTCGACGATGTGCAACCGCCGCCCGTCCGGCAGCCGTTCGGCCGCGGCGACCAGGGCCCGCAGGCCCGCCAGGTCGATGAACTCCAGGTCGCCCATGTCCAGCCACACGTCGCCGGACCAGCCGCGCACCGCCTCAAGTGCCGCCGCCAGGGCCTGCGTCGTGCGGTGGTCGACGGTGCCGGCCACGCGGACGGCCCGCCGCCCCGACCGGAAGTACGGCACCAGCCGCAGCACGGCGTCGTCGTAGAGGGGCGTCAGCTCGACGGTCGCCGGGTGACGGCGTTCGAACGCGTCCAGCTCGGCGGGGGCGAACCGCCGGGCGTCGTACTGGCAGATCGCCGAAGCCGGGCGCCCGGCGAACACCTCGTCGACCTTCGTCTCGTACTCGCCCAGCCGCTCGGCCCCGGGCACGCCCCGCGTCGCCCAGCACATCTCGCCGCTGACCCGGTACCCCCGGTAGCCGGCCGCCAGGGCGTCGGCGACCTCCTTGTGCAGGGCGGCCACCATGGCGTCCGGGTCGAAGGGGCCCGCCGCCAGATAACTGTCGTCCGCCGTCGTCACGCCGAGCTGTCCGGAGCGCAGCGCGGGCGTCGGGTCCACTCCGGCCGCGCGCAGCCAACTCAGCACCGTTTCGGGGGTGTTCCGGTCGGCGTAGTAGATCACCCGCTCGCCGCGTTCGAGCCCGGCACGCAGATACGCGGTCATCACGCGGCGCTGTTCGAGGTCGTCGGCGAACGCCAGGCACAGATGGTCGCCCTGGCGCGCGTCCTCGGCCGGGCGTGCCCGGCCCACCCGCGTCCTCACCCCGCTACCACGCTCTTCACCAGCCCGTCCCCGGCCCTGTCGCCGTCCCTCGGCACCGCCGGCCGGCAGAAGTCCCTTGCCACTGTACTGCCGTGGGGCCCCGCAGCTCGTGTGCTCGGACAAGCGGCGAGCCCGGAGGCATCGTGGCGTTGTCATGTCCCCCGGCGCGGGCGCCCGTTCGCGCAGTTCAGCGCCACGGGACGTGCCTCCGGCGGCCGTTGGCCGGGTCCGGTCCACCGCCCGGTCGACGGTGTGCGGGGTGCTCCCGGGCGCCCTCGTTCGCCCGGTCGCGCCCCGCACCGCAGGTGTGAACGGCCAACACGGTGCCTGGGCGGTGAACTTGACCGCCACCGTGTACCGCCCGGGTGGTGCTAACCCGCGTAGGTCTCGAACTCGGCGATCTTCGGCGTCCCGGACGAGGCGAGGATCTCGAAGGTGACCTTGCGCAGGGAGGTCGCCGGGAAGCTGATGACCCCCGCGCCGCTGCCGGAGGCCAGAACGGCGCCGGTGTCGGCGTTGAGGACGCGATACGAGCCGATCGCCCCCGTGGAGCCGGACGCCTCACGGATGTTGACCTTCGACACGGTGGTGGCGGAGCCCCACTTGACGGAGACGGACCCCGTCGCACCGGCCGGCGACCAGTAGGTGGTCAGGCTGCCGTCGCGCACGTTGCCGTAACTCGTGCCCGACGCCTTGCTGGAGCCGTCCGCGGCGGCCGTGAGGCTGAGGTTGGTCCCCGTCGGGTTGCCCGGCGTGGTCGTCGGGGTGGGGGTCGGCGTGGCGGTGGAGGTCGGGGTGGGAGTCGGCGTCTGCGCGGTGCAGTTGCCGTTGGACACCTGAAGTCCCTTGTTGGCGCCCGCGGTCTGGCTCACGATCGACGGCACGCAGCTCGCGGCGTCGAGGGTGTACGCGTACGGGATGCTGACCGTGGTGGTGGACGTCGGGTTGGAACCGGCGGGGTTGGTCTCGTCGTCCGGGGCGGCCCAGGTGACGTTGTCGAAGATGTTGCCGCTGACCTGCCAGTAGCCGGGCAGGTCGGTGTAGAAGGTGCCGAGGGGGTTGGCGGAGTCCTCGAAGTAGTTGTTCTCCACCTTCGCCTTCGCGCCGGCCCGGGAGTTGATGCCGGACTCGTTCAGGCCCGTGTAGTAGTTGTCGTAGATGTGGGCCGTCCCGCCGCGCAGCAGGGGCGTGCGGGAGTCGATGTTCTGGTACAGGTTGTGGTGGAACGTGATGTAGGTGTTGTCCAGGTCGCTGTCGCTGGAGCCGACCAGGCCGCCGCGCCCGGAGTTGCGCAGCACGTTGTAGGAGACCGTCACGTACTGGGTGGTGGCCTTCATGTCGATGAGGCTGTCGTAGCCCTCGTCCTCGCCGCCCGAGGCGAGCAGCGTGTTGTGGTCGACCCAGACGTTGTGGACGTCGCTCTCCATGCCGATGGCGTCGCCGCCGTTGGAGACGGGCGAGCCCGACTTCTTGACGTTCTGGACCGTCACGTTCTGGATGATGATGTTGCTGGACTCGCGGACGTGGATGCCCAGTTGGTCGAACACGGCGCCACTGCCGACCCCGACGAGCGTGACGTTGCTGATCTGCTTCAGCTCGATCTTGTCGGCCGCGGTGTTGCAGCTGTCGCCGGACACCTTGGTGGTGTTGCCCGCGTTGATGGTGCCCTCGACCTGGATGATGATCGGCGTGCTGCTGCTGGCACGGTTGCACAGGGCCTGGTGGATCTGGGTCCCGGTGGTGGCGCGCACGGTCTGGCCGCCGGCGCCTCCGGTGGTGCCGCCGTTCTGCGTCGCGTAACCGGTGACCCCGCCCGTGGCGGCAGAGGCCTCGGGCATCGACAGGGCCAGTCCGGTCGCGGCCGCCACGGCCATGGTGGCCAGCGTCGCGTACAGCCTCAGTAAGACCGGTTTTCTCATGGTGGTCCGTCTCCTCGTTCGCCGTCGGGTGCCGGCTGTCGCACAGCCGTCCGCGGGTGCGGGTGGTGCGGGTGCGGGTGCATCAGAGAGAGAAAGCGCTTTCTCCCCGGGAGGGTAGAGCTGGGCGCGCCGGGCTGACAAGAGTCGCGTCACTAGCTGAAGGACGAGACGCACCAAGGGAGAAAGGGCTTTCCTCCGCCCGCCGAGCGGCACGCGTGGCGGTCGCCCCACGAGCCCGCCGGGGGCGGCGGGGCACGGTGGACGGGGTGCGGGCGGTCGGCCGGTTCCGTGCCGCTCGTGCGTACTCTGGCTGGTATGCGCACGCGACCGACGCTCACCTGGGAACCCTCCGACGGCCTGCCCGCGCCCACCACGGACCTGACCCCCGTCGTCGACGCCGTGCGCGCGGGCCGGGTGACCGTGCTGAGCGGCGCCGGGCTGTCCACCGAGTCCGGTGTGCCCGACTACCGCGGGGAGCACGGCACCCTGCGGAAGCACACCCCGATGACGTTCCAGGAGTTCACGGGCGACGAGACGGCCCGGCGCCGGTACTGGGCGCGCAGCCAGGTGGGGTGGCGGGCGATGACCGGCGCCCTGCCGAACGCGGGTCACCGCGCCGTCGCGGCACTGGAGGCGGCGGGGCACGTCACGGGAGTGATCACACAGAACGTCGACGGGCTCCAGCAGGCGGCCGGCGCGCGGGACGTGGTCGAACTGCACGGCGGCCTCGATCGCGTCGTGTGCCTGGACTGCCGTCACGTCAGCGACCGCGCGGAACTGGACCTGCGGCTGCGGGCGGCCAACCCCGGCTTCGAGGCCGCCGCCGAACGGCACCGCGCGGCGCGGATCAACCCGGACGGCGACGTGGACCTGCCCGAGGAGGCCGTCGCGGACTTCCGGGTGGTGCCGTGCGCGGTGTGCGGGACGGGCATGCTCAAGCCGGACGTCGTGTTCTTCGGGGAGAACGTGCCGCCCGAGCGCGTCGCCCTGTGCCGGGACCTCGTCGAGGCGTCGGCCACCCTGCTCGTGCTGGGCTCGTCCCTCACCGTGATGTCGGGGCTGCGCTTCGTGCGGCAGGCGGCGCGGTCGGGCAAGCGGGTCCTGATCGTCAACAGGGGCGGGACCAGGGGCGACCAGTGGGCCGAGCGCCGCGTCGAACTCCCGCTCGGCGAGGCGCTCACCGAGGTCGTCGCACGGACGGTGCTCCCCGCCTGACCCCGGCCGGGGGGAATCGGCGGGCGGCGCGCGGGCTCACCCGTCCGGTCCGGCACGCGGTCAGCGGTCAGCGGTCAGCGGTCAGCGGTCAGCCCAGTGTGTGGTCCAGATTCGTCGCGGCGCTGATGAGGGCGAGATGGGTGAACGCCTGGGGGAAGTTGCCCAGGTGCTCGCCGGTCAGGCCGATCTGTTCGGCGTACAGGCCCACGTGGTTGGCGTACGTGAAGACCTTTTCCAGTGCCAGGCGCGCGTGTTCGGTCTGGCCGGTGCGGGTCAGCGCCTCGACCCACCAGAACGAGCAGATGGAGAAGGTGCCTTCGGTGCCGTCGAGTCCGTCGGGTGTCATCCGGGGGTCGTAGCGGAAGACAAGACTGTCGGTGACGAGTTCCTCGGTGATCGCGTCAAGTGTCGAGCGGAACCTGGGGTCGTGCGGCGAGACGAACTTGACCATCGGCATCAGCAGCAGCGAGGCGTCCAGCAGCGCCGGTGGCGTCTCGCCCTCCGACTCGCTCAACCGCTGGGTGAACGTGCGGCGTTCGGGGTTCCAGCCGCGTTCCATGATCTGCCGGTAGATCGCGTCGCGTTCCCGGGTCCAGCGCACGAGGTCGGCGGGCAGGCCGCGCTGGTTGGCGATGCGGATCATCCGCTCGACGGCCACCCAGCACATCAGCCGCGAGTAGGTGTGGTGGCAACGCCCCGCGCGGGTCTCCCAGATGCCCTGGTCGGCGGCGTCCCAGTTGTCGAGGAGCCAGTCCAGGATGCGCCCGAGACCGGTCCACGTCTCGTGCGCGATACCGCCGCCGTACTTGTTGAACAGGTAGACGGAATCGACGAGTTCACCGTAGATGTCGAGCTGGAGCTGCCGCACGGCCTGGTTGCCGATCCGTACCGGACGCGAGTCCCGGTAGCCGTCGAGGTGGGTCAGCTCCTGTTCGGGGGTGCAGGGGGCGCCGTCGATCGTGTACATCACGCGCAGCGGCCCGAGCCGGCCGTCGTCCGCGCGGTCGAGGCAGCGGGTCAGCCAGGCGATGAAGTCCTGGGCCTCCTCGGTGAATCCGAGGCGCAGCAGCGCGTACAGGGAGAACGCGGCGTCCCGGATCCACACGTACCGGTAGTCCCAGTTGCGGTGTCCTCCCAGGTGTTCGGGCAGGGCCGCGGTGGGGGCGGCGATCACGGCGCCGGTCGGTTCGTGGGTCAGGAGCTTCAGGGCGAGGGCCGAGCGGTGCACCATCTCGCGCCAGCGGCCGGCGTACGTGGACTGGCGCAGCCACTTGCGCCAGAACGCGACCGTCGCGTCGAACAGCACGTCGGCCTCGGCCTGTTCGCTCCGGTCGGCGTCGTGGTGGCACGGGTTCCCGCCGGGGGCGGGACCGGCGGCGGTACCGTCCGCGGCACCCTCGGCCGCGCTCTGCTCCGTGCCGGTGCGGTCCGCCGGGCCGGGCGCCCCCTCCTCGTCGCACGGCCTCGGTTCGAGGACGAACAGGACCGTCTCCCCCTGCGAGACCGGGAACGCCCCGCTCGCGTCGCCGTCGTGGAGTTCGAGGCGCACGTCGCTGTGCAGTCGCAGGGTGAGGGAGCCGCCCGTGAAGCGCACCCCGGTCGGCGTCCGCTCCGCGTGGTGCCGTTCCCTGCCGTAGTCGAACCGCGGCGCGACGGCCACCCGCATCCGCATGTGGCCGCGCACGCAGACGACCCGGCGCACCAGTCGCTGGACGTGTGCCGGGTCGCGCTCCTTGAGCACCGGCATGAAGTCCTGCACCTCGACCATGCCGTCCTCGGTCAGCATGCGAGTGATCAGGATGTTGGTGTCCGGGAAGTAGAACTGCTGCCGGTTGGCGATCTCGGTGTCCGGTTCCAGGTGCCAGTGGCCGCCCCGCTCGGCGTCGAGCAGCGCCCCGAACACGCTGGGCGAGTCGAAGCGCGGGGCGCAGAACCAGTCCACCCGTCCGTCCGTGCCGACGAGTGCCGCGGTGCGCAGGTCGCCGATCAGGCCGTGCTCCGCGATCGGCAGGTAGGGCGGGTCGAGCGGCCGCACACCGGGCGACCGGGTGCCGCTCACGCCGTGTCCCGTGGTCCGCGGGCGGTGTCGCCACGCCCCGCCGGCCTTCGCGCGTCCCTGTGCGGCATCGTCGCCTCGCCTCCCGGGCCCGGACGCGGCAGCTCAAGCACCCCGGCTCACGGGGTCCGCGCCGGGAGTCCGGCACGCGCCGACCCCTGATTCACCATAAGGAGCGAAAGGCACTTTCCGCACATGTTGGGCGCCGCTCTCTCAGCGGGAAGCCTCGTCCCCCACCGCGAACGCGCGCCTGCCGTGGCGCACGAACTCGCGCACCGCCGGGCTGTGCGTGGGCCGCCGGACCAGTGCGAGCAGGGCGTGCGCCGGCACGTCGGCGAGGAGCCGGTGGACCAGGCGGTCGTCGTACCGCCCCGCCATGGACTCGCTGAGCACGGCGACGGCGAGGCCGCGTGCCGCCAGGTCGGCGAGGGCGTCCGCCGCACCGGCCTCGAACGCGATCACCGGCCGTACGCCCCGGGCGGCGCACGCCTCGTCGAGCACCGCCCGGAGGCCGGTGCCGGGCGGCATGCAGGCCACCGGGTGGGCGACCACGTCGCGCAGGCCCAGCCGGGAGCGCCCGGCCAGCGGGTGGCCGGGCGGGAAGGCGACGACGAGCCGCTCCCGGACCACGACCTGCGCCTCCAGCCCCTCGGGGGCGTCGTCGGCGGTCCCGACGAGCGCGACGTCGAGGGCACCGGACCGTACGTCGTCGGCCAGCCGGTCGGAGCGGTCCTCCAGCAGGGAGACCTCCACGCCGGGGTGCGCCCGGTGGAACGCGGCCAGGGCGTCGAAGAGCGGGGCGAGGGTGCAGCCCGCGACCATCCCGACGGTCAGCCTGCCGCGTACGAGATCCGTCACCTCCCCCGCCACCCGGCTCACGGCCCCGGCCGCCGCGAGCGCCGTCCGCGCGTGTTCGAGCACGGCCTTGCCCGCCACGGTGAGCGTCACCACGCGGGCCGACCGGTCGAACAGCTCGGCGCCCAGTTCCCGTTCGAGGCGGCGGATCTGCGCGCTGACCCCCGACTGGCTGATGTGCACACGCTCGGCGGCCCGGGTGAAGTTCCGCTCGTCGGCGACCGCGACGAAGTACTCCAGCTGCCTGAGTTCCATGACCGGGGATTCTAGTTTCCATGAGAACCATGCGTTGGACTTCTCGTACGCGAGGTCCGAGGCTGGACAGCGGGCGGCAACGGCCCGCCCCTTCTCCGTCCGCCGACCTGGAGGAACCGATGACGACGCACACCAAGGCCATGCGGCCCGAGGACCTCACCCGGCTGTTCGTGGAGCGGGCCAACGCCGGGGACGCCGACGGGCTCGCCGCGCTCTACGAGGAGGACGCCGTGATGGCGTATCCCCCGGGGCGGCACACGGTGGGCCGGGAGGCGATCCGGGCCCTGTGGGAGAAGGTGCTGGCCCAGGGGCCGCACTTCGCGTTCGAGGAGCCGCTGCCCACCCTCGTCAGCGGCGACGTCGCGCTCACCTCCACTCCCCCGAAGGACGGATCGGGGGCGCGGGCACAGGTGGTGAGGCGGCAGGCGGACGGCAGTTGGCTGCGTCTGCTGGACCAGCCGGAGTTCGCCCCGCCGACCGCCTGAGCCGTGCCCCCGGCCGCCGCCGCCCCGCTCACGCCGCGTCGTACCAGCCTCCGTCCACCCGCAGCGTGCTGCCGTTGATGTAGTCCGACCTCGGGCTGGCCAGGTACGTGACGAGGGCCGCGTACTCGTGCGGGCGGCCGATGCGGCCGACGCCGTTGGGCGCGAGGTTGCCGACGAGTTCGGGTTCGATCTCCTCCCACGTCTCGCCCCACCCGTTCTCGCGGCCGATCCCGACGAGGTGGTCCACGGAGGCGGGGACCAGGATGCCGCCCGCGGCAACGGCGTTGGAGGTGACGCCGGAGTGCTTCAGCTCGCGGGCGAGCGACGCGGCGAGGTTGTCGCGCGCCGCGTTGGAGGCCGCGTAGTGGGGCTGGCTGGCCTGCGGCATGGTGCCGGTGACGCTGCTGATCTGGACGACGCGGCCCCAGCCCCGGGCGCGCATCGCGGGGACCAGGCGCTGCACCATGCGCATGCTGGAGATCACGTTGATGTTGTAGGTGTCGGCCCACTCCGCGGAGCTGGTGGCCGCCCAGGACCGCGAGGGGTCGTAGACGCCCGCGTTGTTCACGAGGATGTCCACCGGCCCGCCCTCCAGCGCCCGCGCCGCGATCGCGTCCGCCCCGGCGTCCGTGGTGAGGTCGCCCAGCGCGACCGAGGCGTCGCCGCCCTCGCGGCGGACCGCGTCCGCGACGGACTGCGCGCGGGCGCGGTCACGCCCGTGCACGACGACAGCGGCGCCCTCGGCCGCCAGGTGCCGCACGATCTCCTCCCCCAGTCCGCTGCTCGATCCGGTGACCAGCGCCCTCTTGCCGACGAGCTTGAGATCCATCCGCCCTGTCCTTCCGTGTGCGGGCACGTCCGTGACGGTCGCCGACCGCTCCCCCGCCGGGGGTCTCACGTGCGGCGCCGTCTGTTCGGGGCCAACGATGCGTCGCGAAAAATGGACCTGCAAGTCCAGAAACGCAGGGCCCGCACACCCCTGCCGCCCCGCTCCCGTGACGCCGCGGCCGGCACCCGCCAGGTGCGCGGATGCCGGCCGGCAACATGGTGCGGAGCGCCCGTCGGAGCGGCCCGCGGACGGTCAGGAGGTCGTCGCGGGAGCGGTGCCGACGGCGAACACGTGCATGATGCCCTTGTCCGTCGAGACCGGCAGCGTGACCGAGGCGATCCCCTTGCTCGCGTCGAGCGCCTGCGGGGCGGTGCCGTACACGTGGGCCGCCGTGCTGTCCGCCGTCCCGGCCGCGTTGTTGCGGTGCGGCGAGGTGAGCACCGTGACGTCGGTGCCCGCGGCGAGGGTCGGTGTGGTCCAGTCGTCGAGGGCCACCGGCACGCTCTGCCGGGTGCCGTCGGTGTACGTGACCTGCGCGGTGCCCGTCGCCGGGCCGTTGGTGGCCGCGCCGAGGAAGGACAGCGCGGAGGCGTGCCGGCCCTTCATGTCGACCGTCTGGCCGTGCGGGATCCAGTTGTCGGGCGCGCCGGCGGCGACGTCGGGCCACGTGTAGGTGACGTCGCTGCCGGGCTGCGCGACCTCCGCGCCCGGAGCGGGCAACGCGTCCGCCTGGTAGGTGTTGTTGGAGGCGTCGAAGCTGCCGAGGCTGCCCTCACCGACGGGGGTCGTGCCGACGTTGTTGTAGACGTCGCTGCCCTCGCCGAAGGACGGAGGGACGTCCTTGGCGCCGGTGCCCCAGGAGCCGGGCTTCGCGGACATGGTGAAGTCGACGGTCCCGCCGTGCCGCGCGAACGACTCCGGGAGCCAACTGGCGCTGGTCTTCATGCCGTTGACGCGCATGCCGGTCACGTAGCGCGCGCTGTCGCTCTGGTGGGGCGCGTTGATCACGTAGGTGCGGCCGGAGCGGCCCGAGCTGGTGATCTTCACCGAGGTGAACGCCGGTCCGGAGACGACGAGTTCGGAGCGGCCCTGGATCGCCGGGTAGAGACCGATCGAGGACCACACGTACCAGGAGGAGAGGGCACCGAGGTCGTCGTTGCCGTACAGGCCGTCGGGGGTGTTGCTGGACCAGAGGGCGTCGCGGATCTCCTTGTTGACGTCCGCGGCGCGGTCGGGGCGGCCGACCCAGTCGTACAGCTCGGGGTCCTGCGAGTCGATCTCGTTCGACATGTAGGCGTAGGGGCTGTTGGAGCCCGGGTTGGCGTTGGTGGAGCCGGGCGCCAGGTTGCTGAAGAAGGTGTCGAGCTGCTTCTCGACCGCCTCCGCGCCGCCCTTCCTCGCGACGAGCGCGGCCACGTTCTGCGGGACCATCCAGCCGTACTGGCTGCCGCTGCCCTCGGAGAACTGGCCGGTGTTGACGTCGAGGTCGACGGTCCGGTCGAAGCCGTTCTTGTTCCTCGGCGTCAGGGCGTTCTGCACCGGGTCGTAGAGGTTCTGCCAGCTCTGCGCGCGCTGCATGAACTTCTCGCGGGCGGCGGAGTCGCCCAGCCGGTCGGCGAGTTGGGCGATGGCGAAGTCGTCGATCGCGTACTCGAGCGTGGTGGAGGTCGGCCAGGCGATCGAGCTGGTGGACGGCTCGAAGCCGAGTGCCGCGTACTGGTAGAAGCCGGCGCGGTGGTTGGTGGCCGGAACTCCTCCGGCCGGGGCGCCGGACGCGTCGTTCGCGATCAGGGTCTGCGCGGCCTTGAGACTGGCGAGGGCCCCCGCACGGTCGTAGTCGGTCGCCCCGAAGGCGTCCGCCTCCGACAGGACGACGTCGAGCGAGTCACCGGCCATCTTGTTCTGGCCGGCGTTCAGCATCGGCCAGTTGTACCAGCCGACCTGGGTGGCCATGTCGGTGATGGACTGGTTGATGTCGGAGGCCCGGTCGGGGAAGAGCAGCGCGACCAGTTGGGCCTCACCGCGGTAGGTGTCCCAGCTGGAGTACGTCGTGTACTCGTGGTGGCCGCGCCGGACCCGGTGGGTCTTCTTGTCGTAGCCCGTGTAGGAGCCGTCGACGTCGTCGAAGAGGCTGGGGTGCAGCAGGGAGTGGTAGAGCGCGGTGTAGAAGGTGGTGAGCTGGGCGGTGCGGGCCGCCGAGGCCGGCCTGCCGCTGGTGACGGCCACCTGACCGAGCGTGCGGCTCCAGGTGTCGTGGGCGCGCGTGCGCAGCGTGTCGAAGCTGTGGCCCGTCGCCTCGGCGCGCAGGTTCTGCCGTGCGCCGTCGACGCTGACGTAGCTCAGGCCGATGGTGGCGGTGACGTGGGAGCCGGGGGCGAAACCGACGAAGGCACCCGTGCCGTGGGCGGCGGTGGACGTCGCGGTGACGTCGGTGTCCGGACCGGGGTCGACGGCGTTCATCGTGGCGCCCTGCCAGGTGCCCGCCGAGGTGAAGGGGCTGCTGAACTTCGCGGAGAAGTACGCGGTGTAGCTCACGCCCTGCTTGCAGGTCGCCTGCACGGTGGTGCTGCCTTCGATGACATCGTTGCCAACGAGGTGCACGGTGGTCGCCGAACTGCCGTTCAGGGAACCCGCGGTGTCGAAGAGGAGGGTCCCGGAGTCGCCGCCGGAGGGGAAGCCGAAGCGGGCGTCGGCGGTGCGCGCGGTCGCGGTCAGCTCACTGCGGACCCCGTTGTCCAGGGTCACGTCGTAGGAGCCGGGCGAGGCGCTCTCGTTGTCGTGGCCGAAGCCCGCGTAGTACGACTTGATGTCCGTGGCGGGGCTGCTGGGCAGGACGCCACCGGGCAGGCTGCCGGTGTACGGCAGGATCGGGAAGTCCTCGGCGCCGTTGGTGTTGGCGCAGCCGGTGCCCGAGACGCGGTTGAGGGCGAACCCGCGTATCTGGTCGGCGTCGTACTCGTATCCGCCCTGGTTGGTGTACGAACCCCCCGCGGTGTTGTACGTGTTGGGGTTGAAGTCGACCATGCCGAACGGTGTCGTCGCGCCCGGCGTCGTGTCGCCGTAGGCGCTCTCGGTGGTGTTCGCCGCGTGGTTGTCCTGAGTGCCGACGAACACGTCCACGTAGTGCGCCGGGTCCGTGACCGTGGCCGCCCCGGCCGGTGCCGCGCCCAGGCAGGTGACGGCGAGCGTCGCCGCGGCGAGCAGCCCCACCCCCGACCGTCGTCGTCTCCGTCCTCTTGTCGCGAGCAGCATTCCGACCCCTTTCCTGTACCGCCCGGTGCCGGAACCGGCCCCCGTTCCGGGGCACACGGGCGTCTCATTCGATCTCCCGGAGGCGACGTACCGGTGAAGTGCTCACGTCGCGTCCGTCACGGGTCTATCAAGATCGCGTGAGCGGGGCCAGAGGGCCGACCGTTCCCGTTCCGGCAGGTCACGCGCAAACACCGTCCGTACCAACCTTGTTGACGGGCCGTCACCGAGCAGCGGCACCGGACCTCCGCCTGCCGCCCGGCCGTTGAGACGGCCGGGCGGCAGGCGGGCGGTCAGTTGCCCAGCAGCACGCGCAGGGACGGCTGAAGGAGGTCGCCGTGGGCGCGGACCATGTCGTCGCACAGGTCCCAGATCCGTTCCACGGGGAGGGCCGCCGCCGTCGCCGGGTCGGTCATCGCCGCCTGCCGGACCGACCGGGGGTCGTCCTCCAGCGCGGCCCGCACCACCAGTTCGTTCATGCTGAGGTAGGTGCGGTTCAGGGCGGCGCACTGGGCGGGCAGCGCCCCGACGGCGGTCGGCTGGACGCCGAGGCCGTCCACGAGGCAGGGAACCTCCACCGTGCCGGAAGCCGGCAGGTTGTCGACCAGGCCGTGGTTGGGGACGTTCCCGTAGACGGTGCGCGGCGTGCCGGTGGTGATGCTGTGGATGATCTGCGGCGCGTACTCCATGGTGCCCTCCACGGTCAGCGGGGTTCCGGCGGCGAGGGCGCCCCGGGTCCGCTCGTAGGTCGCCACGTTCTCGTCGACGATGTCCAGGTAGGCGCCCACCGGCAGCCGCAGCCGTTCGACCTCGCTCTCGTGGCCGAGGTACCAGGGCACGTACTCGGAGGAGTGCTCGCTGGTCTCCGTGGGGTAGTAGCCGAGCCGCCGGTACATGTCGACCCGGACCCGGCGCCGGAGTTGGGGCTGGTCCGCCACCAACCGGTCCAGGCGCGGGTAGAGGTTGACGCCCCGGTGCTCCAGACGCAGCAGCCACGCCTGGTGGTTGACGCCGGCCGCCCGGTAGGTGATCTCCTCGTACGGCACGCCGAGCAGGTCGGCGAGGTCGCGCACCGTCCAGTACACCGAGTGGCACAGACCGACGACGCGGGTGAGGCCGGTGGCGCGGGTGAGGTACTGGACGTTCATGGCCATCGGATTGGTGTAGTTGAGCAGCCACGCGTCGGGGCACACCTCGGCGATGTCCGCCCCCAGGGCGGCGAGATGGGGGAACGTGCGCAGCGCGCGGAAGATGCCGCCGACGCCGAGGGTGTCGCCGATGGTCTGGCGGACGCCGTAGCGGGCGGGGATCTCGAAGTCGGTCCGGGTGGCCTCCCGCATGCCGACCTGCACGATGTTGATGACGAAGTCGGCGCCTTCGAGCGCCGCGCGACGCTCGGCGTGGGCGGTGATCCGGGGCTGCGCACCGCCGTCGTCGCCGCTGTCGGGGCCGGTGAGCCGGTCGGCGATGTGGCGGGCGGCGCCCTCGGCGGTTTTCAGCCGTTCGTCGTCGATGTCGTGCAGGGCGATGTGCGCGCCGCGCAGTTCGGGGAAGGCCAGCAGGTCGGTCAGCAGGCCCTGGGTGAAGACGACGCTGCCCGCGCCGATGAACGCGATCTTGGGGGTGCCGTGGCTCATCAGAGGTTCTTTCCTTCGCGGGCGAGGGCCGAGTGCGCCTCGTCCCAGGTGGGCTGGGCACCGGTTCCGCCGTGCGCCCGGGTGGACAACGAACCGCAGGCGGAGGCGAGTCGGAGGCACTGGGCGGTGGACAGACCGCCCAGCCTTCCGGCGACGAACCCCGCGTCGAAGCTGTCGCCCGCGCCGACGGTGTCGACGGGCCGGGCGGGGAGCGCCGCGGCCCTCAGCACGTGCGTGCCGTCGTGCGCGAGGCAGCCGTCGCCGCCGTCCTTGACCACCACGCACGGGCCGCGCGCGGCGAGGGCGGCGGCGGCCTGTTCCGGGGAGTCGGCGTGCGCGCCTCCCGCGGCCGCCAGGGCCACGGCCTCCCGCGCGTTGGGCAGCAGCACGTCGGTGACGGCGAGTACCGCGCCCAGGGCGCCGGGCGCCCAGCGTCCGGCCGGGTCGTCGTTGGTGTCCAGCGAGGTGGTCGCGCCGTGCGCACGGGCCGTGGCGAACAACTCGGGCAGGGCGGCCGCCAGTTCGGGCAGCAGGAAGTACGAGGCCGCGTGCACGTGCCGACTGGCGGCGAGCAGGCGCGGCGGCACGTCCTCGGGTCCGGTGGCGGCCAGGGTGCCGGGCACCGTCAGGATGGCGCGGTCGCCGTCGGAGCGGGTGAGCACCGTCGTCAGCGGGGTGGCGAGCTTCGTGTCGACGCGGAGCGCGCCGGTGTCGACGCCGCGCTCCTCCAGCGCGGCGCGGACGAAGCGGCCGGCCTCGTCGTCGCCGACCCTTCCGGCGAGGGCGACGGTCAGGCCGAGGCGCGCGGCACCGCACGCCATGATCGCGGCGGAACCGCCGAGCGTCAGCAGCCCGGCGGGAACGAGTTGTTCGCGCTGCCCGAAGGCGAGCGGCGCGTCGAGCGGTCCGATGACGACGTCGGGGTTCACGTCTCCGACGACGAGCAGGTCGAAGGCGTACGGCTGCGGCATGCGGCTCCTGTGGGTACGGGGGTGGTGCGGGCGGCTCGGGATCCGGGTCGTGCGACCGTGCGGGCAGGGCGAGTTGGGACGGTACGAGGTGCGAGGCGCGGGTGTGCCACCCGGGGTGCGGCTCGCGGCGTGTGCGGCCGACAGGGTGGTGTCAGCCCTTGAGGCCGCTGGAGGTGATGGACTGGATGAAGGACCGCTGGGCCAGGAGGAAGGCGGCGAGCACCGGCAGGACGGTGATCACGTTGCCCGCCATCACCGCCGACCACTTGGTGTGGTGCAGCCCCTGAAAGGTCGTCAGGCCGAGTTGGAGGGTGTACTGGGTGTCGTGGTTGATGGCGATCAGGGGCCAGGTCAGGTCGTTCCAGTTGGTGAGGAAGGTCAGCACGGCGACGGTGCTCAGCGCGGGGCGCGACAGCGGCAGCACGACGGTGACGAGCACCCGCAGCCGTGAACACCCGTCGATCCAGGCCGCTTCCTCCAGTTCCCGGGGCAGCGAGAGGAAGAACTGCCGCAGCAGGAACACCGCGAACGGGGTGACCAGCGACGGCACGATCAGCGCGCCGAGGGTGTCGATGAGACCGAGCCGTTTCATGACGAGGAACGTCGGGATCATCGTCAGCTGGAAGGGCACGACCATCGTGGCGAGCATGAGCCCCAGCATCAGCCGTGAACCGGCGAAGCGCATGCGGGCGAACGCGTAGCCGCCGAGCGAGCCGAACACCAGGTTGGAGACGACCGCGACGCCGCTGACGACAAGGGAGTTGGCGAACCAGCGCGGGAACATCGCGTTGCCCAGGACGTAGCGGTAGCCGGACAGGTCGATGCCGGAGGGCCACAGCGCGGGCGGGAAGCGGTTGATCTCGGCGTCGCTCATCACCGAGCTGAGCAGCAGCCAGACCAGCGGCAGGGCGAAGAGCAGGCCGAGCGGCGCGAGCAGCAGGTGCCACGCGCTGAACGGCGCCCGGGAGCGGCGCCGGACGCGGCGGGCGGCCGGTACCGCCGGGGCCGCGTGGGAGCCGGGGCCGCGGGGCACGTCCGCCGGGGCGGCCGTCGGGGAGACGCTCATCGCACGGCTCCTTCGGGCAGCCGTCCCGCGGGGTTCTCGCGCGGGTCCGGGCCGGTGCCGCGTCCACCACGGTCGGAGCGGGCCCGGCGGGCCGCCGACGTCCTCGCCAGGCGCGGCAGGAGCGACACGACGAGCAGGGCGAGGGCCACGGCGTACGCGGCGGCGGCGCCGTAGCCGGCGGTGAAGTTCTTGAAGGCCTGTTCCCAGACGAAGTAGACGATGACCGTGGTGGACCCGAGGGGCCCGCCCTTGGTCGTGACGTAGACGAGGTCGAAGACCTGGAGTGCGTTGATGGTCTGCCACAGCAGCAGGAAGACCAGGACCGGGGTGAGCGCGGGAAGGATCACGTGCCGGAGCAGGTGCCTGCGAGCGGCCCCGTCCAGCCGGGCCGCCTCGATCAGGGACGGCGGTACGTCCTGGAGGGCCGCGAGCGTGACCACCACGCAGAAGCCGGTGCCGCTCCACAGGGAGATCGCGACGAGGGCGAGCATCGCCTGTCCCGGGTCCGTGAGGAAGCCCTGCGGGGAGACGCCGAGGTGGTGCAGCAGGGAGTTCGCGGCGCCGAACTCCGGGTCCAGGATGAAGGAGAACAGCACGCCCTGCGCGGTCGCGGACACGACGAACGGCACGAAGAACAGGGTGCGGTAGAGGCCGACGAGACGGATGCGCCGGTTCAGCACGAGGGCGAGCGCGAGTCCGAGGACGATGCTCAGCGGCACGTAGAGCACCGTGTAGAGCAGGGTGTTGCGCACGGCCTGCGAGAAGTGCGGATCCTGCGCGAGGGCACGGTAGTTGGCGAGGCCCACCCAGCGGCTCGGGGTGACCAGGTCGTCCGCCTGGAAGGACAGCAGGAGCGACCAGACCACGGGGACGACGCTCAGGCCGACGATCACCAGGACCGACGGGGAGACGAACGTCCAGGCGGTCGCGGTCTCCTGGCGGATCCGGCGGCGCGGCCCGGACTCCCGTTCCGCACGCGGTGGTTCGGGTGCGCGTCGGCCGGCGGGCAGGATCCGGCGCGGGGTGAGCGGGCCGGGTGGCCTGCCGTCGCCGGCCACGGCCGGGGGTGGTGCGGGATGACGGGGCATCACGGTCCTCTCGACTCAACGCGGAATGATCAGGGCGGCGTTGGCCTCTTCGGCGCAGTCACGCATGGCCCGCGCGGGGGTGCTGCGGCCGAGGAGGACGGCGGTGACCGCCTCGCCGACGGCCTGCGAGATCTGCGGGTAGGCCGCGTGCACCGGCCGCACCCGCGCCGAGTCCAGCGACTTCGTGAACACGGCGAGCCCGGCGGTGTCGGCCTCCTGGCGTTGCCAGGCGGGGAGCGCGCGGGTGTCGCGGCTGAGCGGAAGACTGCCGGCCCGCACGTCCCAGCGCACGTCCTGGGCGGGCCGCGACAGCCAGGTCACGAAGGTGCGGGCGGCCCGCACCCGGGCGGGACCGTTGTCGAAGACGGTCCAGGTGTCCGGGCCCGAGATGGTGACGGGCCGGCCGCTGTAGCTGGGCAGCGGGACCACCTCGTAGTCGACGCCCGCCTGCCGGATGTCGGGCAGTTGCCACGGGCCGGTGACCACCATGGCCATCCGGTCGGAGTTGAAGACCTGGTACATCTGCTCGGTGCCGGGCTTCGGATCGATGTAGACGCTGCGCGCCTCGGCGAGTCCCGCCACCGTCCGCAGCGCCCGCACGCCCTCGTCGGCGAACCCGATGCGGCGGCCGTCCGGGGCGACGATCTCACCGCCCAGGTCCCACACCATCGGCCACAGCCGCCACACCGTGTCCTCGTCGCCCACACCGGGCCAGCCGGTGCCGAAGACGCCCCGGCCGCGGTCGGTGAGACGGGCCGCCGTCGCCACGAACTCGCCCCAGGTCCAGCCCGCCCGGGGCAGGGGGACCCCGGCGCGCCGGAAGAGCTTCCGGTTGCAGACCACGGCGAGGGAGTCGATCAGCGCCGGAGCGGCCCGCAGCCGCCCGTTGAGGGTGACCGCGTCGCGCGCGGGCTTCCAGAAGTCCTTCCAGGGCACGGGGCCGTGGTCGTGGAACGTGTCGGTGAGGTCCACCACCGACGGACTCCGGGCGACGCTGGCGAGGTCCGAGCCGAAGACGTAGGCGACGTCCGGGAAGGAGCCCGCGGCGAGCGCGGCGGTGATCTTCTGGAGCATCACGTCGGAGAGCACGCCGCCGCCGGCGTCGACCCTGATCCCGGGATGCGTCCGGTTGAACTCCGCGACGAGCTTCTCGATCGCCGCCCGCCCGGTGTCCGTCTGCCCGTGCCACAGCTCGACGGTGACCCGTCCGTCGGCCCCGACGCCGTCGCCCGCGCCTCCCGCGCATCCGGCGACCGCGGGCGCGGCGACGCCGCCGGCCAGCGCCGTGGCCGTGCGCAGGAGCGTACGGCGCGACGGACCGGGACGGGTGCCGGGGACGGGATGCGGGGCTGCTGCGGTCATGGCGATTCCCTGGGGGTGCGTGACACGGCGCGCGGGGGCGGCGCGCCACGGCTGCGGCGGGAGAAGGAGGGGGCGGGGAAGGCAGGCGGACAGCGGCGCGAAGGGGCGGAGAGGCGGGACGCCCGCGGGCGGCGGGACGCGGATCGCTCCGTGCACAGGTACGGTCCACGGGCCGCGCCTCACGACCCCTGTGCCAACAGCCCTATCCGGAGCAGGACTTGACGGAGTGCGCGACGGCGTCGTCGCGTCCGGCGGGGGGACGGGCACGATGAGCGAACATCGTGAACTCCAGAAGGTGAGGGGGTACGTCCCCGCCTCGGGCCCCGCGCGGACGGCGGGAACCCTGGCGACTCAGTCCGGACTTACGGCGGCTGGGCCGTGCTACCGGCTGGGCATACCTCTCAGGCGCCGTCTGTACGTCGACGGCGTTGCATGGAGTAAAGCGAGACGCAACCACGGTGTCAATGGGACGAGTTCGCGCCATTCACGGGCAACGGCGCGCCGCGTCCCGGCCGGAAGATCCACGGCCTCTTGTGGCTCCGCCGCTCGACTCACTAGGGTGCTGAACGATCAGTGCGGGTACCAACGTTGGGCCACCTCAACCAGGAAGGGACGGCGGCATGCGCGGCTTCACGCTCGTGGCAGCGGTCCTTTCCCCGGCGACGCGGCGCCCCGGGTTCCCCGCGGGCCGTCTGGTGGTCCGCCGCCACATCGACCTGCTGCGTGTCGACAGCGCGCTCTGTCCGCGCGTCTGACGTGCCACGTCGGTGACGTGACGGCCGGCCGGTCCGGTCGCGGGCCTGCGGTCCGCACCGCCCGCGTCGGCTGAGCGACCCGGACGCACCTCCGGCCCGGCGATCCGCCGCCGGTTCCCACCGCGCCGCATCAGCCGTCCCCGCGCCTCCCCGCCCCGGTGTCGTCGTGCCTCCGCGCGGCCACCCTGCCCGTCCGTGCCGGCCGTCGCACCGCGACGGCCGGACGGTCGCACCGCCGTGCCCTCCCTCCTCACCCCTCCCCCTCTCTCCCTGGAGTTGCAGCAGCCATGCGCGCCACCCTCACCCGCCTGTACAGGTCCGTCGCCGTCGTCATGGGCGTGTCCGCCGTCGCCGGAGCGCTGACCGCGGTCTCACCGGCCGCCGCCGCGGAGACCGTCCCCGGTCTCGCTCCGCTCACCGTCAGTACCGACCGCGCGGGCAGCGGGGACGGCGAGATCTTCGTCGCCCCGGCGTCCGGTGTGAGCGACTACAGCAGCGGCGCGGAGATCCTCAGCTCCGACGGCCGCAAGGTCCTGTGGTCGCACACGGCGGCCCCCGGCACCTCCGACGCCGACTTCCGCCGGCAGACCTACCGGGGCAGGCCCGTGCTCACCTTCTGGGAGGGCAAGGGTCTCGGCGGCCTCGCCACGGGAACCGACTACATCTACGACACCGAGGGGCACGAGGTCGCCGAGGTGCGGGCGGGCAACGGCTACAGCGCCGACGGCCACGAGTTCCAGCTCACCTCGCGCGGCACCGCGCTGATCGTGTCGTACGCGAAGAAGACCGCCGACCTGACGGCGCTGGGCGGTTCCGACCACCAGCAGGTGATCGACGGGATCGTCCAGGAGGTCGACGTCAGGACCGGCAAGGTGCTCTTCGAGTGGGACGCGGCCCAGCACGTGCCCTACTCGCAGAGCGAGCAGCCGCTGCCGGCCTCCGCGGACACCCCGTGGGACTGGTTCCACGTCAACGCCGTGAAACAGGACGGGAACGGCGCGCTGCTCGTGGACGCGCGCAACACCTGGACCACTTACCAGATCGACCGCCGGAGCGGTGACATCCGCTGGCAACTGGGCGGCAAGAAGAGCTCGTTCAAGCTGAAGGCCGCCAACGGGCTGACGCTGAACGACGCCGACCGCATCTTCGCGTGGCAGCACGACCCGGAGCCGCTGGGCAACGGCCTCTACACGATCTTCGACAACGAGTCGGCCGGTGTCGCGAACACCGGCCAGGACGCCACCGCGGAGCTGTCCTACAGCCGCACGGTCACCGTCCGCGTCGACACCCGCGCGAAGACGGCGACGCTGGTCCGCGCCCTCGACCAGCCGTCGGCCGGCCTCGCCTCCTCGCAGGGCAACGCGCAGACCCTGGCCAACGGCAACCAGGTGGTGGGCTGGGGGTCGCTGGGGGCGGTCTCGGAGTTCGGTCCGTCGGGCAGGCTCCTGTTCAACGCGTCGTTCCCGGCCGGCGTCGTGAGCTACCGGGCCTACCGCTTCGACTGGAAGCACTGACACCACCCACCGCCCGAGCGCTCCGGGCGGCCGTCGGCCGCGTGCCCCCGTCCCGCCGTCCCCGACGACGGCGGGACGGCGGCGCGCGGCGTCCACTCCGGCGGGGTGCTCCGGCGTCCTCGCCCGGCCCGCGCACAGGCGTCGCGCGAGTGCGTTGTCAGTGGTGGGAGGCAGGATGAGCGCATGACGACTCCAGCCGCACAGATCATGGATGCCGCCGCCTACGCGCAGGCGGTCGAGGACGCCGTGCGGGCATCCGCCGCCTACTACGAGGGTGGCACCTCGTCCCTGGACGACGACACCTACGACCGGCTCGTGCGCGGCATCGCGGCGTGGGAGGCCGGCCATCCGGACGAGGTGCTGCCCGAGTCGCCGACAGGCAAGGTGGCCGGCGGCGCCGTCGAGGGGGACGTCCCGCACACGGTGGTCATGCTGAGCCTGGACAACGTCTTCTCCCCGGAGCAGTTCACCGCCTGGACGGCGTCGCTGACCCGGCGGATCGGTCACGACGTGGCGGCGTTCAGCGTCGAGCCCAAGCTCGACGGGCTCGCGATCGCCGCCCGCTACACGCGCGGCCGGCTGACCCGTCTCGTCACCCGCGGCGACGGAACGGCCGGCGAGGACGTCACCCACGCCGCGGCCATCGTGGAGGGGCTGCCCGCCGAGCTGGCCGAGCCGGTCACCGTGGAGGTCCGCGGTGAAGTCCTCATGACGACGGCGCAGTTCGAGCACGCCAACGAGGTGCGTACCGAGCACGGCGGGGCGCCGTTCGCCAATCCGCGCAACGCCGCCGCGGGCACCCTGCGCGCGAAGGACCGCGCGTACACGGTGCCGATGACGTTCTTCGCTTACGGCCTGCTGCCGTTGCCGGGCACCGACTCCGAGCTGGCCGGGCTGCTGGACGAACTGGCGCACAGCGAGCTGATGGCGCGGGCGGCCGGCCTCGGGGTCAACACCACCGCCGGGACGGCCGTGCCGGGGCTGGTCGCCACGAGCGTCGACGAAGTCCTCGCCCGGGTGCAGGAGATCGCCGGTCTGCGCGCCCAACTGCCGTTCGGCATCGACGGGATCGTGATCAAGGCGGACGCGGCCGCCGACCAGCGCACCGCCGGTGCGGGCACCCGGGCACCGCGCTGGGCGATCGCCTACAAGCTGCCGGCGGTCGAGAAGATCACCCGCCTCCTGGAGGTCGAGTGGAACGTCGGCCGCACCGGCATCATCGCGCCCCGCGCGGTGCTGGAGCCCGTGGAGATCGACGGCTCCAAAATCACGTACGCCACCCTGCACAACCCGGCCGACATCACCCGCCGCGACCTGCGTCTCGGCGACCACGTGATGGTGCACCGCGCCGGTGACGTCATCCCCCGCATCGAGGCGCCGGTGGCGCACCTGCGCACGGGGGCGGAGCAGCCGATCGTGTTCCCCTCGGTGTGCCCGCGCTGCGGCTCCGCCATCGACACCAGCCAGGAACGCTGGCGGTGCGAGCAGGGCCGCAACTGTCACCTGGTCGCCTCGCTCTCCTACGCCGCGGGACGCGACCAGCTCGACGTCGAGGGCCTGGGCGGCACCCGGGTCGTCCAACTCGTCGACGCGGGCCTGGTCGCCGATCTCGCCGACCTGTTCGCCCTGACCCGGGACCAGTTGCTCGCCCTCGATCGGATGGGCGAGACCAGCACCGACAACCTGCTCGCGGCGATCGACACGGCCAGGGGCAAGCCGCTGTCCAGAGTGCTGTGCGCGCTGGGAGTGCGCGGGACCGGCCGTTCCATGTCCCGCAGGATCGCCCGGTACTTCGCCACCATGGACAACATCCGCGCGGCGGACGCCACGTCGCTCCAGCGGGTGGAGGGCATCGGACCGGAGAAGGCGCCGTCCATCGTCGGGGAACTGGCCGAACTCGGCCCGCTCATCGACAGGTTGGCGGCGGCCGGGGTGAACATGACCGAGCCGGGCGCCACCCCTCCGCCGCCGGTCACCGAGGAGGGACCCGACGGTGAGGGGGCCGCGGCCGACGCCACCGCGGGCGAGAACCGGGACGCCGGACCGCTGGCCGGGATGACAGTGGTGGTCACGGGCTCCATGACCGGCCCGCTGGAAAAGCTCAGCCGCAACCAGATGAACGAACTGGTGGAACGGGCCGGCGGCCGTTCGTCGTCCAGTGTCTCGAAGAAGACGTCGCTGGTGGTCGCGGGCGAGGGCGCGGGTTCCAAGCGCGAGAAGGCCGAGTCGCTGGGCATCCGCCTGGCGACGCCGGACGAGTTCGGGGAACTGGTCGCCGACTACCTCGGCTGATCAACGTCCCCTGGCGGAACGGGGGTTCGGCGGTGGGGGACGATCCGCCACCGCCGGACCCCCGGCCTGTCCGCCCCCTTCGGGGCCTTCCGGCCCGTCCGCCCTCGCGGCCGTGGCGCCGTCAGGACCCGGCCTGCGCGGCGAGCCCGTCCAGGAGCAGCGTCAGTCCGCCCATGAACTCCCGCTCCACGCCCACGCCTTGTGCCTCGCGCCCGATCCGCCTCAGGTGCGGGAACTCCGCCTCGGGCAGCTCGGCGATGGCCGCCGTGCCGGCGCCGGACAGCGCGCCGAGGTGCTCCAGCTGGATCGCCCCGATGACGTAGCCGAGCAGACCACGCAGCGCGACGACCCGTCGTTCGTCACCGGCGCCGGCGTCCGCGAGAACCGCGAGCACGGCCTCCGACCAGAGCAACGCCCCGCGCGAGTGGTGCCGGTGCGTGACGGTCAGCGGGACGGCCTCCGGGTGGGCGGCGACGGTGTCGCGCAGCCGGCGCACCAGGATCTCGATCCGCTCCCGCCAGGGCGCCGCGTCGTCCGGCAGGCGGGTGTCGACGGAGCCCAGCACGAGCTCCACCACCAGCCGCTCCAACTCCTCGCGGTCGCGCACGTACCGGTAGAGCGCCATGGTGCTGGTGCCCAGCTCCTTGGCGACGGCACGCATCGACAGCCCGGCGAGACCGTCGCGGTCGATGACGGCGAGCGCGGCCGCGGCCAGTCGGGCGCCGGTGAGAGAACGAGGACGTGGCATGACGGTTGACAGCGTACGGGATACGCCTATGTTGGTTGCAGCAGTTAGGAGTACACCGTACGCCTACAAGGGGGATCACCATGCGCACGACTTCCGGCCCGGTGGCACCGGGCTCCACCGTGAAAGAACGCGTGCTTGTCGCGATCGGGGGCGACGAGATCACCGTGCCCGGCCGGGACCGGCTCACCCACCTCCAGTTCCGGCGCTTCGCGGGCTGCCCCGTCTGCAACCTCCACCTGCGGTCCGTCACGCGCCGGCACGCCGAGATCGAGGCGGCCGGTGTGCGCGAGGTGGTCCTCTTCCACTCGCCGGCGGCCGAACTGCTGCCCCACGCCGAGGGACTTCCGTTCGCGGTGGTCGCGGACCCGCACAAGCGCCTGTACACGGAGTTCGGCGTCCAGCGGTCGTGGCGGTCCCTGCTCGCCCCGCGCGCGTGGTGGCCGGTCGTCCGGTCGGTCCTGAGCGCACTGCCCCACGTCGCGCGCGGCCGGGAGCACCTGCCCTCCGGCCGACCGCACGGAGGACGCCTCGGCCTGCCCGCGGACTTCCTCGTCGCCCCCGGCGGACGGGTGCTCGCGGCCAAGTACGGGGAGCACGTCTACGACCAGTGGTCGGTCGACGAGATCCTCCGACTGGCCGCACGACACGGCTCCTCGGCCGGGGAGTCCGGCGGCGGGGACCGGCTCGGGGAGGACACCGGCCCGCGCGGAGGGCGCGTCGGGCCGTAGGGTCGGGGCGGCGCGGAAGGGGATCGGGAAGTTCCGTACGGTTCGGCTTCGTTCCGTACGGTTCGACTTCCCCCTCCGCACTTCGCGCCGCCGCACCCGCACCCGTCCCGTCCTGTCCCGCCCCCCTCACCGGAGCACCACCATGATCACCTCACCCGCCGGCCCGTCGCACCGGAAGACCGTCGACCTCGTGCGGGCGGGGCTGGTTCTCGACGAGGGCCGGGCCGTCGTGCTGCCGAACGCCGCGCCGCTCACCCATGTCGTCACCGCGGCCGAACCGCACGCCGTGAACGAGGCCAAGGGGCGGCCCTCCGGCCAGGCGGTCGCCCTGTGGGCCCATCACCCCGGGACGCTGCGGGCCCTCGACGAGCTGTGGGACCTGAACGCCGAGGACATCCCGCTGGCGCACGCCCTCCTGCGCGACGAGCACCTGACGCTGCTCGCTCCCCTGCGCGCCGGTGCCGATCTGCCGCACTGGCTCGTGCCCGCCGCCAAGGACGGCTGGGTGCTCCTCTTCGGCGCGCGCTGGGAGCCTCTGCGGCCGCTCCTCGCCGACCGGCCGGTGCTGTACGTGAGCAGCGCGAACCGCACAGGACACCCGCCCGCGGCCACCGCCGCCGAGGCACTGTCGATGTTCCCGGCGAGCGTGCCCGTCCTCGGCCTCGACCACCTCGCCCGGGACGGGCGGCCCACGCCGGAGGTTCCGCGCAGGGCGACCACGACGGTCCGGCTGCGCCGCGGCGGCCGGCTCGAACTGCACCGGCCGGGCGCGCAGGACGCCCCGCACCCGGACAAGGACGGCTACCTGGCCCGCCTGCGTACCCGCCACGGCGGCACGGCGGCGTAGCCTCCCGCGCCTGCCCGATCCTGCCCGCCACCCCTGCGGCCTGCGTCTTCCCACCTCGTTCGAAAGACCTGGCCCTCTGTTCGACGCGTTGGCATCGTTGTCCCGCCCGGACGGAAGCCGCTCGAAGGGGGAAGCGTTCATGACCAGGAACACGACCGACAGCAGGACCAGGAAGACGGCGGTGAGGCTGGCGGCGTTCGCGACGGCCGGTGTCGTCGGCACCGCGCTCGTCGCCCTCGCGCCCGCCGCCTCGGCGGCGGTGCCGGCCGCCGCTCCGGCGTCGGCCACGGCGTACACCTGTCACTACTCCTGGACGACCAGCGGCAGCGTGTCGTACCTGTACGCCGGATACAGCAACACCAACACGATCAACACCAAGTCGGGCCAGACCGGCAGCCGCGTGGTCGAGGTGCAGTGCCTGCTGACCTACTGGGCCAACCGCGTCGGGGACAGCAAGTTCAGCCCGAAGGGGATCGACGGCGAGTTCGGCGCCAACACCAAGGCCGCGGTGATCAACGCGCAGAAGGTGTGCTTCTCCGACTCGTCGGAGTGGGACGGCGAGGTCGGCCCGAACACCTGGCCGTGCCTGCGGGTGTGGTGAACCCTGCCGACACGAGGGACCGGGGTGGGCGGGGGGCCCGCCCCCCCCCCCCCCGCCCCCCCGGGGCCCGCCACCCCCCCCCCCCCCCCCCCCCCCCCCCCCGGATTCCCCCCCGCCCCCCCCGGGGGCCCCCCC
>NZ_JBIBHJ010000023.1:0-91684 GCF_042956945.1 Streptomyces sp. NPDC008150
TGTCCGGGCCCTGAAAATCCTGCCGCCCGGCGTGCCGCCCAAACCAGCCCACCACGAGGACCGCCCCGAGCCGGCACCCGCGGCGCCAGCAGCACCACCGCCTCCCGTACGGACCCGGGAGACCGCGCACCCCGGCTACCGGGCAACCCTCGATGCAGTACGCAACAACCGGCCGAGCCCAGGGCGCCCCGACAATCCCTACGTCGAGGAAGCCATCGCCCGCCAGGAAGCAGCCCTACGCCGGTCACGGCCCCCGGAGACCGAACACCGGGACGCCCAGTGGGAAGTCGACCGGCTGACCGGCCCCGCCCTGGACCCGGTGGAAGCGTCGTTGCAGGCCGCCCGCCGGCGAGCCCGCATGGAGCGTGCCAACGGCCCGATGCCTGCACGCCGTGCCTCCGACGTCGCCTGAACCGTGCAGGGCAGCAGACCCGTCCGATCCGTAGGACGGTTTACCGCGGTAAACCACCACAGCCCAGCGTCGCCCCACCGGAGCGCAAGCATGACTGCCGAAGACGACCTCCGAGCCCACACCCGCGCTGCGCTCAAAGCTGCCGGACTTTCTCAGGCCGAGGTTGCACGCCAACTCGGTTGCTCCACCAAGCACCTGAACCAAATGCTCATGGGCGGCGCAACCCTCACCCTGACCTGGGCCGAGGGCATCCTCGGCCTCGCCGGGCACCGCCTCGAACTCCGCACCCAACCCGACGAGGAACGATGACCGACCCCAACCAGGCCGACCCCGAAGACACATGCCGCCCCGTCACCATCGACGGCGAGACGATCCGCGTCCGAGGAAGCGGCGACCTCGCCGAGGAGGACCAGGAAGCGCTGACGGCCCTCGTGCGGGCGGCGAAGGCGAAGATGACCGCCGAAGCACCGGACCAAATCGGCGCCCTTCAGAATCGGCTCCGTCTCGCCCATGAGGCCCGCCGGGAGAAGGAGCGCCACCTCGACGACATCCGACGGGCACTCTGCAACGCCGGCTCCATGCAGGACGACGACCCGTACGGGCACGCCGACCTGGCAGACGTCATCCGACAGGTCGCAGCCGCAGACGAGGAGATGGTCGGCGAGCTCAACGAACGGGTCACCGGGCTCGACCGTCGGGCCGCCCGCGCTGAAGCCGCGCTCGACCGGGTCCGGGCGTTCGCGGACCGCCTCAACGAGTACGCGGAGAGCGCCCTCCGCACCGAACACCGGACCATATACGCGGCCATCGCCGCCGACGTACGGGCCAAGGCTGCCACCGAGCCTGTTCCCGCAGCCGAGACGGCTTCAACTCCCACCGACTGATGATTGGCAGCGCCGTCAACCGTGCAGGGCAGCGGGCTCGACGTTCCTGGGGCACCGTGTACGCGATCACCCGCACCACGGAACGGAGCCGCAACCATGCAGTACACGCCCGCCTGGCACGCACACGAAGAGGCCGAGGAACGGGCGTGGCTGGACCAGTGGGCGCAACTCCACCTCATCCCCAACACCGAACCGCCCGTGCCTGTCCCGGGCCCCGAGCTCGCCACCGCAGGATGTGCCTCATGACCGCCACCGCCACCCTCACCGGCAACCCCCGCCAGGCTGCCGCCATCGGCACTCAGTCCGCCCGCACTCTCCGGCCGGCGCCGTCGGTACGTCCGCAAGTGCCGTGGCAGGGACTGTTCGTTGAGCCGGTCTACACGGACGGGCAGCCCTACCAGCTCGAGGACGACAGCGACGACACGGACGACTGAGCCGGTGGATTATCACGGCGTGATAATCCAGCACCTGCCCGTCTAGGTAGGCGACCCTCGCCCGTGATTATCACGGCGTGATAATCCCCTGCCGCCCACGGAAGGATGAAACTGGGTCAGAACATGCCCACCACCTCACCGCTCCGACCACAGGAGTCAGTAAGGTGACGCCATGGCCTCTCCATACCCCGACGGAGACCGGGAAAAGGTGGCGTCCAAGCTGCCCTCCGGGCTCCAACAGCAGCTCAAGGTCCGCGCCGCCGAACTCGGACTGGACATCCAGGAAGCCGTCGAAGCAGCCATCACCATCTGGCGGGCCAGCAACCGGCCGTCAGACGAGATCGACACCGCAGGAGCCAAGTCGTTCTCAACCTGGCTTCCTCCAGGCTTCTACGACGACTTCAAGACCACCTGCGCCGATCGCAACGTCTCCTACACCCAGGGCCTGGCCCAGAGCATCCGTCTCTGGCTCACCACCAACCCTTCGCCGAAGGACCGCCACGCACACGAAGTTCGCCGCGTCATCATCGCCAACCAGAAGGGCGGGGTAGGCAAAACCACGATCACCCTTGGAATGGGCCAGGTATTGGCCGAAGACCCGGCTTCAGCCGAAGCCAACCTCCGAGGCTTCATCGAGAACCTGCCCTTCAGCGACCTGAAGCGGATCGGCGCCATAAAGGCAACCCTTCTCCAGGAACTAGAAGGAGCCGAGCTGGGCGGTCTTCGTGTCCTAGTTGTCGACTACGACCCGCAGAGCCACCTCACCAAGCAACTCGGCCTGGACCAGATCCGTCCCGGTCAGGAGAGCCTCATCAAGCACATGGTCGGGGACGGTGAGAAGACGCTACGAGAGGTCATCGTCAACGTCGACGTCCCGGGCTTCACTGGTCGGCTCGACGTCCTGCCTGGAGCCCACGACGGGTTCCTCCTCGACTCACGGCTCGCCATCACAGCCTCGCAATCCCGCGGGTTCCAGAAGGAAGTCGCTCTCGAACGTGCCCTGCGCACCGTCGAAGACGACTACGACGTTGTCCTCATTGACTGCCCTCCCAGTCTGGGCCTCGCGATGGACGCGGCTCTCTACTACGCCCGACGCCGTCGCAACGAACTCCCCAACCGGTCCGGTGTCATCATCCCGGTGCAGGCCGAGGACTCCTCCGCCGACGCCTACGAGATGCTCATCGAGCAGATCGATGTTCTGTGTAAAGACCTCGCCCTGGAGATCGACTACCTCGGAATCGTCGTCAACCAGTACGACGCGCGTCGCGGCTACGTCGCAACGTCGTCCCTGGACAGTTGGAACGACATTGAGGGGCAAACGGTCCTTGCTGTCCTCGACGACCTCAAGGAACAGCGGGAAGCCGTCCGGACCAAGCGACCCCTCCTTGCGTACGCCCCTCACAGTAAGCAGGCCAACACCATGCGGCTCATCGCTGCAAGGGCAGGATCATGAGCAAGGCAGACGAACTCAGGAAGAGCTCATCCTTCGGTGCGGCAGCTACCGCGCTCAGCTCTCGTCGGGCAGCCATCGAGGACGCGATCAGTGGCGGCCAAGGCGGACCTGCACCCACCGTTCTTCCTGTCACCCTCATCAGCGAGAACCCCGACAACCCGCGCAACCACATGCGCAACCTGGAGGACTTCGTCGAAACCATTCGCGGTGTCGGCGTCATCCAGCCCATTACCGTCGGTACCGTTGAGGCGTACCTTCGCGAGCGCGCCGACCGCAGCGACGATCTGGACCGCGGCGCACAGTACGTCGTTGTTGACGGTCACCGCCGGCTCGAGGCGTCCCGCAGGTTGGGCCTGGCTACGATCCCTGTTTACGTCGACGACCGGCGCCTCACCGACGACGAGACACTGCTTGAGGCTGCGTTCATCGCGAACTACCACCGCGATGACATGACGGACCTTGAAGAAGCCCACGCGATCCAGCAGCTCGTGGAGCACTACGGTTCGCAGACCAAGGTTGCGAAGAAGCTCGGAATCCCACAAGCCACGATCTCCAGCAAGCTGTCTCTGCTGAAGTTGTCGCCGCAACTCCAGAAGGATCTCCAGACTGGCGCGAGGAGCGTGGAGCACGTTCGGAACCTGGGGAAGCTTTCGCCTGACGAGCAGAAGGCGAAAGCCGACCAGCGTGCCGCAGCGGCCCGATCGGACAAGACAGGGGACTCGCCAGCTTCGGAGGCGGCGCCCGACCGCTCATCGGGTCCTGCGAATTATCACGCCGTGATAATCACGGAGGCGCCCCAGCAGCCCGAACCGGAGGCTCTCGTACCTACCGCTGAGCCGGCTTCTCGGACTGCGGAGACGGGGCAACAGGCCCCTCCGGAGTCCCCTGCTGCAATCCCAGACCCGAGAGGCCAAGCGGCACCCTCAGGGAGTGAGGAACTGAAGGGGTTGAAGAGGTTCCCGTACGAGGACTCCACCGGTGCCACGCTTTTGCTCACCGGGAAGATGCCGCGCGATGTCCTCGTGGAGACGTTCCGCGGCATCGGCGCCTTCCTCGGAGTGGACGTACCGGCCGCGAAGTAGAGCCGCCATACGGCAGTTGGGCCCCGCACCTCGCCAGGTGCGGGGCCCTTCCCGTGTCCGGCCCGGGGTGACGGCCCGAACCTGAACATCGGTCAAATTGTGGAGATTGCCGGGGTTTCCGCGTCACCCGCACGGGTGATCCCCTCCCGGACCCCTACCGCCAGTAAACGGGCGGGGGTTGGCTGGCGGTGCTGGCCGCCTCGGGATAGGCGGACAGCCAGTGGGGGCCGGCGGCCTCTGGATCGCAGCCCAGACCGCCGGACCCTCACCCCGGTCCATGCTCCGCACCGCCCACTCTTCCGTGGACAACAGCCCCGCGGATGCGTTCCGTTGAACCCCTCCCGCGTGGTGACCCTGCGGGCTAGACTCCCGTCATCTGACGGGCACCATGCCCCGAGGTCTCGAGGCCCCCTGGCTCGTGGACGCGTGTTGTCGGCAACACCGCCCGTCCACCCCGCCCGGGGGTTTTCTCATGCCCATTCCGTCCCACGGGCGCCGCCCGAACAGGGGTTTCACTCCCTGCGCACGTATTTCACACGGTGTGTGATTTCGTGGCCAGAAATGGTCGCGATGCGGTGACGAAGGCCGCTCAGATTCCTGACATGCCTATCCCACGGACAGGGCGGGGTGTCACAGTGGCATCCCGTGCCTCGGACTGGCAGCCGGACGCGGGGCCGGGCTGGTGCTGCGAACACCAACTGCACGAGGAACCTTCCCGATCTGCCGGAGGAGCGGAGACGCCCCATGTCCGCAGAGCCTGTCCACCAGGACCAGGACCGCACAGGTGCTTCACAGGAAGCGCCGGGTTCCGTGCTGCCCTTCCGCCGGCGCCCGCGGCGCGGTGTCGGCCCGCAGCCCCGCAAAGCCGCCGCCCCCGCGCCGGAGCTGTCGCCGCATCAGCAACTCGCCGCACTGATCGAGGCCGCGTTCAACGGGGTGGACCGCACCCTGCGTGACGACCGCACGGCGACGGACTTCCGGGCGACGATCGGTGTCGTGCGCACCATGGTCGACGGGGCCCGCGCCCGCAGCATCATTACTGACCAGCAACATACGGAACTCGACGCCATGCTCGAGGGGATGCTGTCGGCTCCGGCGATGCTCGCCTGACCCGGATACGGCATATGCCCGGCGACTTGTCGACTTCGTAATGTGACGCTCAGGCAACAGTCTGCAAGTGACAATGATCCTTTGTCGCATACCGTTCATCGCCCGTCACATCCATGCCACTATGGGGCGTCCGGAGACCACCGGGTAGTGACATCCGGCCAACCCGGCGCGCACGAACGCCCCTTGACGGCTCCCGTACGCCCCCGGGACAGCCCACGAGGGACGGGGACATCATGGGCATCAACCAGGCAGACGCCGCCGCACGAGCCCTGCGGATGCTGGACCACCCGGACATGCGCATTCCCGGCCGCCGCCCCTCGGACGGCATCCGCACCACCGGCAGCACCCCCGCGGCCCCCCTCGACATCAGCCTCGTCGACTACCTCAGCACCCAGGTTGACGAGATGATCGAGCACACCCGGGCCGCGGTCGACACGACCACCCCGGTCCCCGCCCGCCCCCACCAGGTGTACGACTGGGCACTCAAGAACACCGAAGGCGCGAGCCACGCCGTCCAGGTCGAACGCGACATCCTCATCGAGCGGCAGGGCCTCGAGCACGCCATCCGGCTCGGCGACATCAACGTGGTCCGCCGGCACCCCTGCCCCGCCTGCGGCTCCTGGTCCCTGATGTGGGACACCAGCAGCACCAAAGCCCGGTGCACCGACCGGGGATGCAAGGACGACCGCGGCCTCGCCTCCACCTGGACCCTGGGACGGCTCGCCGCCCAGAAAATCCGCGGCACAGAAATCTGGCGCCGCAACGCAACCTGATCCCGATCCCGCGGGTCTACACACCAGCAACACAACTCCATCACCACCGCTACACATGGGTACCGACTGACCCCGGCACCCGCACCACCAGACCCGTATCGGCCGCCGGAGCTGCGAACTGTGGCCGCCGTCATGGGAGGCCACATGGCCGCGTACGCCGCCCACCCGTCCACCACGACAGCAGCCAGGCCGGCCGCACCCGCCGCGGCCCAACGTCCGGTCCCCGACGACCTCGTGACGTTCGCCGAGGCCGTGGCGCTCCTCCAGCCCACCGGGCACCCCGTAGCGGACACGACACTGCGCCGCTGGATCCGTGAGGCGGGATCGCACGTCTACGGGTCCCGGGTGTCGTGGACCGACGTGGTCCGTGTTCACCGTGACCGGACCGCGGTGAAGTTGCGCGCCTCCGCCGCCTGGTAGCCGTACCGCCCGCCTGCCGGGCCTCCCATGAGCCCTGCCCCCGAGACCCCGGGGCGGGGCCTTTTGCATTCCAGACCCTCGTAAGTATTGCATCGCCATACCTGAGGGGTTAGTTTGATGGGGCAGGGGAGACCACCGGTCCCCGCCACCACCCCAAGGAGCCCCCGTGGCCGTGCTCACCCACACCCAAAACCGCCCGGCCACCACCCCCGCCCACTACGACACCCGCCTCGACCAGCTCCTCGAAGCCGCCGACGAGGCCCCCAACGACGACGCGTTCCTCGCCGCCATGACCCGCATCGCCGGACTCGTCGGACAGCCCCTCCCCGCCTCCGGCTACCTCGCCCACTGCGCCTGCTCCTGCTACGGCGCCGCCCGCTGCGAGACCTGGTTCGACGCCACGGCCCCCGGCACCCGCGTCATCGAGAACGCCGACGCCGGTTACAACCTCGCCCGCATCCAGTGCCCCTGGTGCGCCGACCAGCACCCCGAAACCGCCTGACCCCCTCCAACTCCCCGGCCGCGCACGACAACCGCTCTGCGCGGCCGGGTGAACAACCCCGTCAGGAGCAGCCGATGCCCACCACCGCACAGATCCTCACCACCATGGCCGGCCTCATCGACGAGTACGGCCTCCACACCGGCGAACAGTTCGCCGCCCACAGCTACCAGGCCCCGCTCCTGGACATCTGCGCCCACGCCTACCTCGCCGCCGAAGGACGCGTTCCCGCCGCCTTCTACACCGACGAGGCAGCCTCCCTCGCCCTCATCGAGGCCAGCACCGGCGCCATGGACGCGATCCGCGCCATCAGCACCAGCCTCGACCCCGACCCCACCGACCCGACCCCGCCCTGCACCACCAACGGCCGACCCGACCCCATCGAGCACGTCTCCAACTGGGCCCGCACCCCGGCCGTGTTCGCCACGCAGCCCCCCACCGCCAGCGAGGTCATCGGCCGCATCCTCCGCGCCGCCGACACCCCCACCATCCACACGTCCGCCGCCTGAAAGGCCCCCCACACCATGACCTCTCCCACCGTCACCACCGACGACTACATGACCGACCCGTTCTACTGCCTCGGCCGCGCCGACGCCTACGACGAGCACAAGGACGGCGTCAGCGTCCACGACCTCCGGGCCCGCGCCGAACTCCTCCTCGACAACGCCCCGCGCACCGAACCGATGAACCTGTACGCCGCCGGCTACGGCAACACCGTGATCGGCATCTTCAACAACCACATGGCGCAGATCCGCGCCCAGGCCGAGGTCGCCCAGACGTCGCACGCCCGCAAGCAGGGCCGCGAACTCTCCACCCGCCACCAGCGGAACCAGCCCCGGCGGCCCGCATGAACAACCTGCCCCCGCGGACCAACACCCCGGACCTCGTCACCGTCAAGGCCGACGGCCGCAAGATCACCACCGGGAAGCTCAAGCGCGCCTGCAACGGCTGCGGAACCCTCCTCGGCGACATCAACGACCGAGACGTCGACCAGCACGGCAACCTCACCGACGTCCGCGTCGAATGCGACCACTGCCAGCCCCTCGTCGAAGCCGAGAACGCCGGCTGCAAGACCTGGCAGCTCACCCCACGCAACATCGCCCGCATCGACAACGAAGTCGACCGCGACGGGCACTACGCCAAGGGCTACTACGCCTGGGACCTCACGACCGAGAAGACCATCTGCGTCGGCCTGCGGATCGGCACAGGCGAGTCCCGCATCGTCGCCCGCTACGGCGACCACCTCATCCGCCACCCCGACGGCACCTGGACCGTCCACCCCGCCCGCCAGGAACCGACCTCCTGATCCAGCACCGAACCGGAGAACCCCATGACCGACCAGCCGAACACGCCCCGCCCGAACGGCCTGAGCGACCTGCTCGCCGCGGTCGCCGAGCACCTGCCGCAGAACGATCCGGACCGCTGTACCGAGACCCTCGCCTCCATGCCGGTCACTGCCCCTCAGCCCCTGACCCCCGACGAGGTCAACGCGATCGTCCGCGACATGGACGACCCCCGCTACCCGTCCCGGATCACCGTCTTCTGCGACCGCTGCGGTGTCGAGAACACCGGCGAGTACATGGTCCGCGAGGGCATGACCAGCCGCGAACGGCTCGCCGTCGCTCGCAACCACCTCGTGAACAACGAGGGCTGGGAGCACGACGAGTTCGGCAGCGACTTCTGCCCCGCCCACGCCGGATCCCGCGACTGAGACCCGCCACCGCGCGGCCACCCCCCACCGGCCGCACCCGGGCGTCCCGCCCCCCAACGGGGCGCCCACCCCCGAACAGCACGGAGCACCACTCACGAACCCACCACCAGGGGAGCACCCATGGCCACCCGAACCCGCACCGCGAAGAAGACCACAGCCAAGAAGACCACCGCGAAGCCGTCGGCCAAGCCCGCTGACCCGACCCGCCCCCGGGTCGACCTCCGCCACCCGCTCCCCACCCGAACCCCCGTCGGCACCCTCACCCTCTCCGAGCAAGCCGCCTGCCGGGCCGCGATGGCCGCCGTCAGCATCGGCATCCCCGTCCCCGTCCGCCTCTGGCGCGGACCCACCGCCGTCGTGGACGGCACCACCATCACCCACCTCTACCCCCACACCACCCGCCCCGAGTTCACCGTTCAGGCCCGCTGCCCGCATGGCGGCCCCCACACCGCCACCGTGCGCACCGCCCGCCAGTGGCACACCGTCATCCGCCGCACCGCAACCTGCACCCAGCAGCACACCCAGCCCGTCGACGCCATGGACTGGCCCACCACCGGGATACGCCCCGCAGACGCCCGGGTCACCGGCCCCGTGCCCCTCCAGGACGGCCTCGCCAAGGCCCGCGCAGCCACCGCCGAAACCCAGCCCCTGTCCACCGCCGACATCGCGGCCGGCCTCAACGCCCGCCGCCCCGGCTGGGCCCGCCCCGACGACACCGACACCGCGAAGGAGCACCCCGCGCCGTGACCAAGACACCGCCCGACTGGCACCGAGCCGTCATCGAACGCTCCCGCATCGAAGCGTCCGCTGTGCCCTCGGCCACCGTCCGCGCCGTCGAGTTCACCGTGAACTGCGTCCCCGGCGACGACCTCGACCAGCACCTCTTCGAACTCCGTGTCCAGTACCGCGGCAACGACCGCTACGCCGTCATCAGGGGCGGCGACATGTGCCTCGGCGTGGACGGCACCTGGGACTACGGCGTCAAGGAGTACGACCGCGGCGACGCCTGGCTGAACGCACACCGCTTCGACCTCGACACCGCCCTCCGCCTCGCCCGCGAACACGCCCCCCTCGTCACCGTCAACGGCCACACCGTCACCGACGCCATCACCGCACGGAGGAACCGCAGTGTCTAGCCGAACGAAGATCGAATGGACCCAGGGGGACGACGGAGCCCCCGGCCAGACCTGGAACCCAACAACCGGCTGCGACCGCATCAGCCCCGGATGCGACCACTGCTACGCCCTGACCATGGCCAAGCGCCTCAAGGGCATGGGCCAGGCCAAGTACCAGAACGACGGCGACCCCCGCACCAGCGGGCCCGGCTTCGCCCTCACCACCCACCCGGACACCCTCACCGAGCCCCTGCGGTGGAAGAAGCCCCGCAAGGTCTTCGTGAACTCCATGAGCGACCTCTTCCACGCCCGGGTCCCCCGGGAGTTCCTCGCCCGCGTGTTCGCCGTCATGGCCGCCACCCCGCAGCACACCTACCAGATCCTGACCAAGCGCCCGCAGCGTGCCGCCCGCATCCTCACCGACCTGTGCACCTGCGGTGCCGGCCACACGCCCGGTGTCCACTTCCGCTCCGACATGGAATGGGCCGCCACCCCCCACAGCCCCACCTACGTGCCCGGCCTGGAGCACGGCATCTACCACCGGGCCGGCTGGCCCCTGCCCAACGTGTGGATCGGCACCAGCATCGAGTCCGACAAGTACGCGAGGCGTGCCGACCACCTCCGCAACACCCCGGCCGCGGTCCGGTTCCTCTCCGCCGAACCCCTCCTCGAAGCCCTCCCGTCCCTCGACCTCGCCGGAATCAACTGGCTGATCCCCGGCGGGGAATCCGGGCCCGGCGCCCGCCCCTTCAACCCGGCCTGGGCCGCCGACCTCCTCGACGACGCCCGCCAGGCCGAGACCGCACCGTTCGTGAAACAACTCGGCACCGTCTGGGCCCGCGACACCACCTGGGGCGGGAAGACCATCGCCGCACACGGCGACACCAAGGGCGGCGACCCCACCTACTGGCCCACGCACCTCCGGGTCCGGGAGTACCCGCGGACGGCGGTCGCCGATGCCTGACCACGACCCCGCCTACGTGCACCAACTCGCCGACCAGCTCCTCCAGCAACGCCCCGACCTAGCCGCCCTCCTCAACAACGCCGAAAACGAACTCGTCCTACGCCGCGCCCAATTCGCCATCGTCGGCACCTGGATCAACAACCCTCGCTGGGACCACACCGCCCGCGAAGCCCTCGCCCGCGAACTCGGCCTTCCTGCCCCCACCCGCCCCAGCCCGGAGACCACCCATGGCTGACACCCCCCGTACCTGGCGTGTCGAACTCCCCGCCGAAACCACGCTGATCAACGCGAACGACCGCATGCACCCCGCCCGCCGCGCTTCCTTCATCAAGGTCATCCGCCAAGCGGCCTGGGCCATGGCCCGCTACAACAAGGTCCCCGCCCTCCAGCGCGCCCACATCTTCTACGTCGTCCACCCCGACACGAAGGAACGCCGCCGCGACCCCGGGAACTGGTCCCCGTCCGCCAAGGCGGCAGTCGACGGACTCGTCGATGCCGGAGTCCTCCCCGACGACAACCACCACCACCTCCTCGGCCCCGACCCCCGCATCGGAGAACCCGTCAAGGGATCCCAACTGGTCCTGGTCATCACCGACCTCGACGAGGCCACCCCCGACCACCTCGTGCACCTCAACCCGCCGACCCTCACCGGAGCGAACGCATGACCGCCATGACCCGCCGCGCCACGAATCCCGCCGCGAGCGACCACACCTGGCGCGACCTCGCCGCCTGCCAGAACGAGGACCCGGAACTGTTCTTCCCACCAGGTGAAGGCGCCTCCTCCCAGCACCAGATCAACCAGGCAACGAGCGTCTGCGCGCGCTGCCCCGTCCGGGAGGCCTGCTTGCAGTGGGCGCTGGACACCCGTCAGGACATCGGCGTGTGGGGAGGCCTCTCCGAGGGGGAGCGGCGCAGCATCCACCGGCGGGCGAACCAACTCGGCGGATACACGAGGCGGTCCTCGGTGGTGGATCAGATCCTGACGTCCCGGCTGGAGGAGTTCCGTGCCGCGGCCGGTGCGGGCCTGGACTCGGCCGGGATCGCGAAGCTGCTGGGCACGAACGTGATCACGGTGAAGAAGGTCGAGGAGCGCTTGGCGCAGCAGGACATGGCGGTGACGGCATGAGCACCTCGGTTCAGGCGGCGTCCGCTCGCTGGCAGAGCCGCAGGCGGCGCCTGATCCGGGCAGGGGAGTGGGAACCGTTCGTGGACGCGGCACCCGTCCGCGAGCACCTGAAAGCCCTGCTTGCCGCAGGGATGCCGCTGCGTTCGGTGTGCGAGCAACTGGGCTTCGCGCACGGCTCGTCGCTCCAGCACGTGATGTACGGGCGAGGAAAGTACGGGCCCGGACAGCAGGTACGCCGGGAGACCGCCGAGGCGGTCCTGTCGTACTGGCCCAGCCTGGCCGACTTCCCCGACGCTGCCCGAATTGACCCGACGGGCACGCGCCGGCGGGTGCAGGCGTTGGCAGTTCGCGGCTGGTCTCGGCACGTCATGGCCGCGGAGATCGGTATGGGCGAGACATCGTTCAAGAAGGCGCTCCACAAGGAGCGGGTGACAGCTCGGCTGGCCCGGACGGTTGCCGACCTGTACGACCGCTGGTGGAACCTGGATCCGCTGGAGTTCGGGGTGTCACGGAACTCGGTCGGCAGGGTGCGTGCGGACGCTGCACGATCCGGTTTTCACGGTCCGTTGGCGTGGGACGACGACACGATCGACGACCCGAACGCTGTCCCACAGACAGACGCTGTGCCGCCCCTCCAGACGGACGGGGACAACGCGGTCGCCCGGTGGTTGCTGGGGGAGTCCGTGATCCTCGGTCGTGAAGACCGCCGTGAGGCCCTTCAGTACCTGTTCGAGTGGACGACATCCACGACGGCGGAGATCGCAGCCCGGTTGGAGATGACACCGGAGAACGCGGACCGGCAGTGGCATCGGATCAAGGCGCAGGCGAAGGCGGACGGCCGGCGCTTGTGGCGGCGGGTGTACGTGCCGCGTGAACGGACCTTGCAGCAGAACGAGATGGGAGAAGCGGCATGAGTAGCACGATGACGTTGACGGGCCGCCTGACCGGGGTGCCTGAGCTGCGGTACAGCCCGTCGGGCGTAGCGGTTGCGGCATTCACGATCGTCACGTCCCGGCGGGTGAAGGACCCGGCCACGAACGAGTGGGCAGATGCGGACACGACGTTCTGGGACTGCAAGGCGTTCAAGCAGCTTGCCCAGAACGTCTGCGAGTCCCTCGACAAGGGGATGGAGGTGATCGCGGTGGGGCGGGCGGTACAGGAGTCGTGGGAGGACAAGCAGACCGGGCAGAAGCGGTCGAAGATCGCCGTGCGTATCGACGCGATAGGCCCGTCGTTGCGGACCACGACGGCGAAGGTCACGAAGAACATCCCGGCGGGTGGTGGCCAGCAGGCGTACGTGCAGGCGCGGCAGGCGTCCTCGCGGGAGGGGTTGGAGGACCCGTGGGCGGGTGTGCCAGCGTCGGGTGGTGGGCGTGCTGGCGGGTGGGGGCCGCAGGGTGGTGGTGAGGAGCCGCCGTTCTGAGGTGGCGGTTGGTGGGGTTAGGGGTCTGGCCTGTGGCTGGGCCCCTCTTCTCATTCCATGACCCCCGTAAGTATTGCTAAGCCATACTTACGGGGTTAGAGTTTCCGTATCGCATCCCACCACCCCGCGGAGGAACCCGTGATCGACCAACTCGGATACCACGACACCCGGGACCTCCGCGCCGAACTCACCGCCCTCGACGCCCAGATCGCCCGCACCCGCGCCTACGACACCCAGCAGACCCTCCTCCGCCGCAGGCCCGTCCTCGTCCGCGAGGCCGCCATGGAGGACCAGCGCCTGCACCGCCTCGCCACCGCCGTCCACCAGGCCGGCGACCTCGACCTCGGAGTCCTCGCCTACATCGTGTACGGGCCCAAGGCCCTGCCCGTCGCGCCGCTCTACGAGGTCCGCTTGATCGACGAGAACGGCTACACGGTCCCCGGCGCGGTCCGCACCAACCTCCCCGCCGACCGGGTGGAGAAGGCGCGCACGGAGCTGATGACCGTGGACGGCCCGAAGTGGGCCCGCATGTACGGGCACCGGTGGGTGCCGTCCCGGCACCGGGTGCAGACCACCGCGTTCTGACCATGGCCCACCCCCAGGGCCATCCCCGGCCGCGCCCCGCGACGCGGCCACGAGGCCCGCACCCACCCCCGGGTGCGGGCCTCACCCCATCACCCGCCCAGCTCAGACTGAAAGGCCCAGCACGTGACCGTGTACGCCCTGCACCACCCCGACGGCCGCTGGCTCTACCACCTGCCCAAGCTGGCCGGCCGCGACTGGCAGGCCAAGACCACCGGCATGCTCGCGGACGGCCAGCCCATGGGGGCGCTCCCCGCTGACTGGTGGTCGGCCCCCGCGGAGGCAAGCCGGCTGACCGCCGTCGTGCAGCCCGCCCCGAAGACGGTCAGCTACAAGCTCCGCGACATCGCAACGGAGTCCGTGCGCTACCCCGCGACCCTCACCGTGACCGAGTTCAACGACCGGGACGACGACCACGACACCCTGTGGGAGCTGTACACCTCCGTGACGGAGGACCAGCCGCCCGTCGAGCACGTCTTCGAGGGCCCCATCGTGGTCCTGGAGGGACGGGAGCCCCCACAGCCCGGGGAGCCGCAGTGGGTGGCAGACCTGCCGCACTTCCTGACGCAGCGCCCCGAGTACCGGCACCTGTTCCCCGGTCACATCCCCGGCCTCGTCGTCCACATGATGCGGGCCTTCGAGGCGATGCCGCGCGTCAAGCATGTCTTCCTCAACTTCCAGAACCGGCCCGGGATCTACGTCGACGTCAGCGTGCCGTACGACGAGCCGCGCACCGAGTTCCGGCACGACACGAGCTGGCGCACCGGGAAGAAGTTGAAGTCCGGGCGGACTGTGCCCGTGACCGTGTCCCGCACCGTCACCCTCCCGATCCCCGACCGGGTTCCCGGCGCCACCTACGAGGAGGCCCTGTCCTCGTGGCACGAGCAGGCCGCGTACTGGACCGGTGTCGTGGAGGAGATCTCCGTCGCCGCGTGCCACCACTGCGACGGCAACGGCTACGTCCCGCAGGGCTCCGAGAAGTACAGCAACAACTGACCCGCCCCCAACCCCCGTTCCCTCCCTCTTGGAGACCCCTGTGCCCGTCCTGGCATCCGACATCGCCCTCGAACGCATGACCGCGGACCGCGTGTGGTCCGACTACGCCCGCCTCAACAACCTCCCCACCAGCAAGAGTTCCTGGCTGCGCGAGGACAGCCCGGCGGGGCCCCTGCTGTCCTGCCAGATCCACATCCCGAAGCCGATCCAGGCACTGGAGGGCTTCGCGGCCAGCTTGTCCTCCGGCGGTGACTCGAACCTGCGGGCTGAGCAGGCCCAGTTGGACTACACCCAGCCGGGGCGTGTCGCCTGCGTGTGGCTGTCGCACGGGGTGTGGCTGGAGTTGTGGGCTGACGACCGGCCGGAGACGCCCGCCGTCCGTCCTACGGCCCGTAGGGCGGCCCTGACGGCGAAGGTGCGCCCGGTCGGGCCTTCCGCGCCGCTGCCGACCCGACGCCGGAGCTTGTTCGCCCGACGTACGAAGGAGACCACCGCATGACCACCAGCACCCCGGCCAACCTGGACAAGGCCGTTGTCGGCCGCCGCGTCGAGTTCTGCTACCACCGGGACCTGGCCGCCCCGGTATGGCACCCGGGCGTCATCAGGAGCGTCGACCCCACCCCCGAAGGGTCCTGCACCCCCTGGATCCGTCTGGACGGGAGGCGGTACCGGTTCCACAGCAGGGTCGACTACGAGGGCCTGCGCTACCTCGACGAGGTCGGGCCCGTCCCGGACCTGCCGATGGGGTCCTTCACACCCGCCGTGGACCACCAGAACGGGTTCTGGGAGCAGGCCGGCGTCCTCTTCGCCACGATCGGGGAGGAAGGCGACCCGGTCGTGCTCACCACGGACCAGCAAGCGGCGGAGGCGGCCGTCCTCTCCTACGGGGAGGAGATCGGCTGGGACATGGAGGCGGTCGACCTGACGGCCATGCGCCCGCTGTGGGCGGTCTTCGAGTGGGGGCCGGAAGACGCCGACCTCTCCTGGACGGTTCAGCTCGACGCCAGCAAGGACGACGACCAAGCCGTCCACGTCTACCACCTGCCGATCTGAAGGGAGATCAGCCGATGACGGCGAACGTTCTTGCACTGTTGCCCGCCGATACCGAGCTGTCCGTTCACGTGGAGGAGGAGACCGGGGCGACCGGTGACCTGGCCGCGGCGGTGTTCGACAGCCAGCGCCGCACGTACCGGTACCTCCTGACCCGGATCTGGAACCCGGCCATGCCGCCCGCGGTGTTCGTGATGCTGAACCCGTCAACCGCGGACGCGTCCAGCAACGACCCCACGATCCGCCGCTGCCTCAGCTACGCGGTCCGGGAGCAGGCGGGCGGGATCGTCATCGCGAACCTGTTCGCCCTGCGGTCCACCGACCCGCGCGCCCTGACCCGGCATTCGGACCCGGTCGGCCCGTACAACGACGCGTTCCTCCGCCGTGCTGCGGCCGGCGCACACCGGGTGATAGCAGCCTGGGGCGGCGGCGGGTTCCAAGGAGGCCGTGCCGAGCGGGTGTTGGAGATGCTGGGCGGGATGAGGATACCGGTGTCGTGCCTGGGGGTGACGGCGACGGGGCAGCCGCGGCATCCGTTGTACCTGCGGAAGGACGCTGCACTGGTGCCGTACGAGGGACTGGCCTCGTGAACGCCCCGATGCATGCGGGCCCGTCGCCGGCTGGTGGCGGGCCCGACCCGTACACGGACTGGGATGACTACCTCGCCGACCTCGGCGACCGTGTCCGTGCCGAACGGCAGGCCCGGGGCTGGTCCCAGACCACGTTCGCCACCCTGGCAGGCTGGCACGTCGACCAGGTGAAACGCCTCGAGGCCGGCAGCCCCCAACTCCGGCTGCGGAACATGGCGGTGGCCGCTCACGTCCTCGGCGTGGACCTGGGGCACCTGTTGTCCCGGCAGTGGGTGGCGCCGGTGCGGCGGCCGTCGTTGACGGGCCGGCAGGCGGAAGTCCTCGCGGCCGCGGCGGACGGGTGCCCGTTGTCCGAGGTAGCGGTCCGGGTGGGGTTGCGGACGCAGGCGGTCGCGTCGCATCTGTCGCACGTGTACCGGCGGCTGGGGGTTACGGACGGGGTTCCGCCGGGTGCCCGACGTCGTGCGGCGGTGGAGGAAGCCCGCCGCCATCACCTCATTTGATGCACGCAGCGTCACGAAAGGCTCCGGTTCCCACGGGCCGGAGCCTACTCACCGTCACAACACGTTGAAGGAGTCCCTGTGTCCCGTCTTACAGAGCACCTCGTCACTGAAACCGTGCCGTTCCTCTTGGCCGGCCTCAGCCTGGGCCTGGTCTGGTGGTGGATCACCGGCAGCCCGGACATGACCCCATGGACAGCGGTCCTGTTCATCGCCGTGGTCGAGGTAGTGGCGCAACTGCTGGTGGAAGCCGTGCAGTACGTGCTGTGGCGGCGCCGGAGGATCCGAGGCGCGCCACGCCACCGCGCCCACGCCCGGCAAGTTACCGAAGCGACTGGAGATTCGAAGTGAGTACGGCGGGAGCGTCGGCGTTCCGGCAGGCCGCAGCGATCCGTGCCGCCGCCCGGAAGGGGCCGTGGCGGCGGCTCCTTGCCGCGCTCGGCTGGAGCGCTGTGGCACGGCGTGCGGATCAGGAGGCGGCCCGGTGGGAGCTGGGGGGGCGTGCGGAGATGGAGACGGCGCGCATCCTGGCCCCGCTGGAGGCGCAGGGGTGGCTGGTGTTGCACGACCGGGCGTTACCCCGCTCCCGGGCCAATGTCGACCATGTGGCGGTGGCGCCGGGCGGGGTGGGGGTTGTGGTGCTGGACACGAAACGGTGGCACGCCGGCTTCCCGACTGGGCTGGTGGGCGGCAGGTTGTGCTGCGGGACCCGGCCCAAGGACCGTGAGGCGGTGGCGGTGGTCGGGTACGCGGACCGGATAGCCGCCTTGGCGGGGCTTCCCGCGGGGGTGGTCGCGCCGGTGCTGGTGATTCACGGGTCCCCTGTGGTGGGCGGTGCGTTCATGGTGCGGGCGGCCGGCCGGGAGGTTCTTGTGGTCGGCGCGGAGTGCCTGGTGCCGGTCCTGGCGGGTTCCGTTCCCGCGCGTGGCGGTTGGGGGAGTGTCTCGTTGGCGGGGAGGTTGGAGGAACTGCTCCCGGTGTACCGGTGAGCGGGGCTAGGGTGATCGGACACCCGGGGAGGCGTGGGGCCCGTTGTCTGCATTCGTGCAGGCGGCGGGCCCTTCTCCCTTTTTCGGCACGGGAGTTGGGCTGAACCCCTTGCAACCTTGCCTCACTGTGAGGCATAGTTAAGTCATCGCCACCGGAGAAGGAGCCTCCAAATGGTCAACATCACCCTCTGCACCGAGCCCACCGAACTCTTCCGCCAGTACCACGGCCAGAACGAACCCCAGCCCGCCTACATCCAGCTCGACACCGAGGCCGGCACCCTCCACGCCGACTACGACGCGGAGATCGGCAACGCCGTCCCCGCCTCCGTCTGGCACGGCATCGACCGCCGCTACCGCATCCCGATCCTCACCGCCGACGCCGCGAACCGCGTCATGGAGGAGATCGCCCCGCTCGCCGACCGGATCGTCGCCGGCACCACCACCGAGTGGGACGGCAACAACCACGTCGCCGTCATGGACGACGACGCCATCGCCGCGGAGGAGGAGCTCGAAGAGGCCCTCGGCAACGGACCCAGCTCCCGCGGCGCTTCGGTCTTCTCGGAGTCGGACGTCGTGGCCGTGTGGGACATCGACGGCGCCGTCAACGGCTCCGAGGCCGACGACTACGACATCACCCCGGACACGACCGACGAGCGCCTGGAGGAGATCGCCAACGACATCCTCTCCAACCTCGCCGACTGCGCCGAGAGCGACGTCGCGGTCTGCGACGGCCTGCTGCCCTACCTCAAGGAGAAGCGGCAGGAAGTCATCGACGAGGCCGCCGAGCTCGACGACTGAGACCCGCATCCGATCATGCAGCGCCCCACGAACGGGATGGTCCCCCGGTCGTGGGGCGCTGCGGCGAGGAAGGAGCCCTCACCATGGGCGACGATACCGACGAGACGCTGTGCACGATCGACGAGGTAGCCGACCTGTTCGGCTACCAAGGGGCCTCCCGCACCGGCAGCGCCCGCAAGACCCTGTCCCGGCTCGGGGTGACCGCAGTGGACCGGGAGCCCGGCCGCGGCGGGAAGTCCCGCTACCGGCTGACCGATGTGAAAGCGGCCAGGGCCGGCATGCTCGGCCAGGGCGCCCGCACCGACAGGGCGACCGGGCAGGAGGGCTGATGGCGCAGCAGCTCACCGCCCGGCACCTGCCCGAGATCAGAGCGGAACTCGCCGCGTGGCTGGACGACAACGGGCCCGACGGCGGTCCGGCCGCCTGGTCGAAAGGGTTCGAGACCTTCGACCCGGCGACCGCGCAGAACGAACGGCGGGCCGCGAAGGACTGGGCGGTGTCCCTGCGGGCCGCGGAACTGTTCTTCGCGTCGAAGGACATGACAGAGCTCGCGGTGTCCGCGGGCCTGGCCCTGCCCGCCTACCGGCTGCACCCGGAGGATCTGCCTGCGCAGCACGGGCTGCTGTTGTGGGAGACCCCGGCGACGGACTCCTACGAGGGCGGCGAGTTCACGGGCTGCCCGATCATCGGCGTCTCCTGGGCGCAGCGAAGCCGCGGCGTGCAGATCCGGACCTGGTGCCTGCGGGACGACTGGGTGACGTTCATGGCTCAGGGGGACCAGCGGGCCGGACTCGCCGACTTGACGGCGGCACAGGTCCGGGCGCTGTATGCGCAGTACCCGCAGCAGATCGTGTGCATGTCGCGCGGGTTCCTGCCGTTCGGGAAGGTCCCGGGCTGGCTGTCGGACATGCCGGACGACACCAGCGAGATGACGCTCGCCGAGCTGGAGGACTACGCCCGCTCCGCCGGGAGGCAGCAGCAGGCGGAACGGGCGCTGATCGTGACGTGGCTCCTGATGGGGCAGACCCTGTCCTGGGGTGAGGACGTGCCCGCGCCGAAGTCGGCGGTGAAGGCGATCCGCCGACTGGACTCCTCGCTGCTGCTGTCCGCCCGGTACGTGCGGCTGCGGCGCAGTGTGCCGGTGGGCCGGGAGGCGGCCCCGGAGGGGGCGGGGCGGTCGTACCAGTACCGGTGGCTGGTGCGCGGGCACTGGCGCAACGCCTGGTACCCGTCGCGGCAGGCTCACCGCCCAGTATGGATCAGCCCGCACTGGAAGGGCCCGGACGGGGCGCCGGTCCTGGACCCGGAGAAGCTGGTGAACGTGCTGCGGCGCTGACCCGAGACAAGTGGGGCCCGCCCTGGAGAGGCACCAGGGCGGACCCCACCGTCGCTCCTGGCGCCACTTATGCGCCAGGAACGGTCCGTCCCGGCCGGCGGGAGGCCGGTCGGGACACGTGGCGAACATACCGATGGCGGCCCGGTCAGGTGCGGGGTTCGGCGCACTTCACCCTGCGGGTGGCGGTCCCGGACCCGGATCGTAGACTCGAACACATGTCCGATGTCGCCGATCGTCTCGCCGCACTCCGTTTCCTGGAGCGCGTGCAGATCCGCGACCTCGAACGGACCCGCCGGTGGATCGCGGACCTCGAACGGCCGGCCCCGACACCCGCCCCCGCCCCGCCTGCACCGGAGCCCGCGCGCCCGGCCCCGGACTGGTTGCTGGAGTACTGGCCGCCCGACCAGCGCCCGCACACCGTGCACGCCGGGGACTGCTGGACCTCACCCCGGTACACCCGGGCGGTGACGGAGGCAGAGGCGCGGCAGGCGATCGACGAGGGTGTTGAGCGCTGCGAGGCGTGCGATCCGGAGCCGGCCGGGTAGCGGTTGCGCGGTGTCGCCGGGGCGGCATGCCCCGCGTGCGCTGGCCCGGTCTGCGGGTGAGAGTGGGCGTATGGCCAGTGATCAGCCCGTGACTGTGTACCCGCCTGATGAGGACAACGCGCGCCGTGTCCGTATCGACGGCACAATCTCCGGGCGGGCGTTCTCCGTGCGGGACGTCGCCAGGTTCATGCAGGAGGCCGGCCTCCAGGGCTTCGACGAGATGGATGTCGTCCGGTCCTCGCTGATCCAGTGGCGGGGCGGCGGCCCTGAGACCTGGGACTGAACCGCCCCGGTCCGGTCAGGCGGTCTTCCGTGGCTGCGGGGTGGCCGCCAGGTCGAGGATCGCCCACACCTGCCGGCCGTCCTGGGTGAGCTCCGTGCCGCAGGACACCGCCCCCAGCTCCTGGAGCTGTGCCAGGACCGGGCTGTCGGGGGCCGCGCTGGTGGGCTGGTGGCTGAGGGCGAGGATGAGGGCCTGCCGGTCCTGCTCGGCAAGGTGCAGGGAGAGGTGGCGGCCGCCATCGGCGGTGACGGTGTCGACGAGGAGCCGCACCACTTCGTCCAGGCGGGCGGGAATCATCCAGCCCCACTTGGTGAGCCGCCCGCTGACCAGGGTGACGGCTTTCCCTGCCGCCCACGGCTGTGCTTCCAGCGACCAGGTGGCTCCGGCCCGGTTGGCCATGACGGTGCGGCCGCGGCGTGCGTCGATGCGTACGGGCAGGGCCGGCGCCTGGGTCTGCGGTGGGGGCGGGGACGGCGGTTTCTTCGGCGGTGGCGGGGTCTTGGGCGGGTAGCTGGGGTACGGCTTGACGTCCTCGGAGTCTGGGCTGCTCTCCGGGTCCATAGGGCCTCCCCGCCTCGTGGCTGTTCGGCTACCCATCGTAGGAGTCCGGCCCCTGGCGGGGGAGGAGTTCGCGCGGTGTCACCCGGGCGGTGCCGGTGGGGTCTACTCGGGTTCGTCGACCGGGCGGAGAGGCGGACGCTGGTCCTGCCACTGCTCGTACCTGGTGATGAGTTGATCGTCGCTCATCGCGTCGGTCTCCGGAGTGCGGTTCACGACGAGGATGGTGCTGCTGTCGTCCTCGGCGTCGTGTCGTACGACGCGGATGGTGTTGTCGGGCATGGTGCCTCCCCGGTGTGTTGGGGTTCAGGCTGCGCCCTGGGGACGTTTCCGGTCAATGAGGGCGGCGTTGCCGGGGTGTCGGGTGGGCCCGTCTCCCACCGAAGGGTGACGGGCCCTGCGCGCGCTCTGCCAGCGTGCCACCTGGCACTGACATCAGACGGGCAGCCAGCCGCCCTCACCGTCACCACGGAGAGCCGTCGGGCAGTCCTGACAGATCCCTGCCCCGGTACCCGGCTGGTCACCGAACTCCGCGGCCTCGATGACGTTCTGGTGCGAGCAGTAGCTTTCGAGTAGGTGCCACACGAGCTGCCCGTCCGGGGTGATGGCCGTGCCCTTGTGGCCGCCGGCGATATGGGCTCCGAGGTGGGCGGGGATGGGTTGTCCGGTACCGACGACTTGGAATGCGCGCCGCATGTGGTCGACGTCTGCGGGGCGTGCCTGGTACCAGACGTCCAGGTAGCCGTGGCGGCGGGAGGCGACGTGGAGGATGACTCCGGTGAGGTCGATGCCGTGGGGGCGGTCGTCGATGGGGAGTTCGACGCGGTGGATGACAGCCGGCTCGGTCATGTGAGTGCCTTGTCGATGGTGGGCATGGTCTCCACGGTGTCGCAGGATCGGGGCGGCTGCTGCCCTGCACGGGCGGTGGGCCGCAGGCGGGGCTGCGGCCCGTGCCTGTGGGGTCAGGCGTGCCACTGCCCGTGCAAGGCGGAGGCGGTGAACCCGGGTCCGTACGCGACGATCAGGGCGCCTGCGCCGTCGGCGGGCGGTGTCCCGTAGGTGCGCTCGAGGACCCGGAGAACAGACGGGCCGCCGAGGTTGCCCTCTTCGGTGAGGGTGTCGAGGGAGTGCCGGGCGTCCTGCTCGGTGAGGCCGAGGGCGTTCGCGGTGTCGTGGATGATCGGCCGGGACCCGGGATGGATGACGGGGACGGTGACGTCACGCCCGTCGAGCCAGTCGACGATGGCGGGCATTGCGGTTCGGGCGCCGCGGGCGGCCTGCTTCGTGGAGTCGAAGTGCAGGCCGGCGGTGTCGATGCGGCCCCAGTAGTAGTCGGTGCTGTCGGGGAGGACGTACTCGAACAGGCTGCCGGGGCCGGTGATGGTGATGCCGGGGCCGATCGGGTCGGACGACACGATCGTTGCCGCGGCGGAGTCGCCGAACAGGGCTTTGTAGATCATGTGCTCGATGCCGGTGTCCTCGTGCTGGTAGCTGGTGGAGAGGACTTCGGCGGCGATGACGAGGATGCGGGACCCGGGCCGTAGGAGGGCCTGCTCGGCGGCGCGGATGAGGGCGTGGGCTCCGCCGGCGCAGGCCGCGGTGGTCAGGGCGGTGCGCTGCACGGTGGCGGGGAGTCCGAGGCGGCCGGTGAGGTGGACGTCCAGGTTGGGGACGGCCCAGCCGGTGGCGTGGGTGGTGACGATGCCGGTGATGTCCGCAGGGGCCAGGTCGTGGAGGGTGAGGGCTTGGCGGGCGGCGGTTTCTGCCATGTCGAGGGCGTGGGCGAACGCGGTGCGGACCCGGTCTTCGACGGGGGCGGTGCCGTTGATGGTGGGTGAGTCGAGGGGCTGGGTGAAGTATCGGCTGTCGACGCCGCAGTTGTTGATGACGCGGAGGATCGCGGCGAGGCGCGGGTGGTCGGGGTGGTGGGTACGGATGTCGTCGGCTATCTCCGCCGTGGTGATCTTGTGGGCGGCGAGGACGGTGACGGGCTGGGCGATGTGAGCAGGCATGTGGGTCCCCCCTGGCCATACGGTCGTTGCCGGTCACCGTATGGCAAAGGGTGGCTGATTGTTGCCCTGGTGGGCGGGCTCATACCTGCGTCTAGGAGATCCACATTGCCTGTGCTGGTGGGGGAATGTCATCCCGCCTGGAGCATCGGCCGGTGCCGGCCGGTCTGCCGCGGTCCTGGCCGAAAGATCAGCATCATGAAGCGGGCGCCGGGGGCGGCGAGGGGCTGCGCCACGCACATCGTGACCCACCCGGCCCCCAACGCGGCGTGGTGGATGGGGCGTTCGTCTCCGTCGGGGTGGATGTCGGCGACGGTGCCCTCCCGGTAGAGGGTGCGGGCGCAGGGGTCGGCGCGGACTTCCTGCTCGAGCTGGGTGAGGATCGGGTCGCCGGGGCGGCGCCCGCACGCAATCCGCAACTGGGGGATCACGAACGGGGCCCAGGCGCGTTCCCAGTCGGTGAGCTGGTCCCGGCCGTCGAACAGCATCCACCGCATGGTGTTCGACGGCGGGCGGCCGTCCTTGAACATTTCGGCGAACGCGGTGTTGTGGGTGAGGAGTTGCCAGGACGCGTCCGTGACGTACGCGGGGTGCAGGACACCGTGGACGGCGTCCTCCCACGCCCCGGGCACGGCCCGCCCGCTGGAGTCCCACAGCGGGCCGGGGGGCTCCTCGTCACGCGTGTACCGGCACAGGGTCACCCACTCCTGCTCGGACAGGGCGAAAAGTCGGGCGATGTCGCGGAGGTAGTCGACCGGGGGGTTCGACCAGCGGCCCGACTCGAGGCGCTCGTAGGTGCCCGGGGCGCGGGAGGTGAGCTTGTCGACGTTGTGCTGGGTGAGGCCGGGGGCACGCCGGCCCTGCCGGGTGGGGCGGGGCAGGCCGTGCGCTGCCGGGTCTATTCGCCCGCGGCGGTCGACGAGCAGGGCTTTCAAGGCGGTTTGGTGCTGCATGTCCCCCGTGACTTTCTGACTCTGTGCAGAGTGCACACGTCGTCGGTGACTCGTGTCTACCTGGATTTGTTTTCTACTGAAAGATCGAACGTAGAAATCGCTCGTGCGGGTGGGGCATCCTCAGCGTGCGTGCACCGGCCACATCCATACGGTTTGTGGTCGGTCGCCCGGATTTCGTCCGGGGGAATGCACTCACAGGGGGAGGCCGTCACCCGGCCCTGGTCAGGTCGGGAATCGCAGCCGGCAACCCCTGTGCGTGCTGTGACGTGGGGCGTGTCCCGCCGGCCTGCCAGGGCCCCCGGGGTGCGCCCTTCGTCATGCCTGAGGTCAACCCTGCTGTCCGGTGGTCTTCCTGCTGCGCCCGCTGTACCAGGGCAAGGCGAGGCCGTCGTTCTCGGCGCGGGGCACCAGGTGCAGGTGGAGGTGAAACACGGACTGCGTGGCGGGCCTCCCCTTGCTGGTGATCAGGTTGTAGGAGCCCATGCCGAGGACGAGTTCGGAAGCGCGGTACATGGTGTGCGCGGACACGGCCGGGTCGTCGACGAAGTCGGTGACGTGCTCGCGGGGGATCACGAGGATGTGGCCACGCACCACGGGGTTGAGCGGGGTGATCGCGATGGCTTCGGGCCACGCCTCGATGATCTCGGCGGGGGCGCGTCCGGCGATGATCTCGCAGAAGGGGCAGGGCTGTTCGGTCACTGTGGCCTCATTCAGGCGGTGTAGCGGCGGACGGGGATGCCGGCCTGCTCGGCGAGGTCGGCGCAGCCGCTCGCCCCGTGCGACGGATGCGGGCCCGGCTTCCGGCAGCGGGACGACGTGCATGGGCCGATGAAAGCGAGGCAGAGGTCCGCGCCGAGATCGACCATGTGCCGGTTGCGGATCGGCCCGCAGGAAGGCCACGGCCCGAACCGCTCCGGGCGGTGGCTCTCTACGTCGACTCCGCAGCCCTTGCTGCGCATCCAGCGGGCGTAGTGGTCGGCGTGCCGGTCGGCGCCGCTGGGGCAGGCTCCGTGGACGACGAGGACGGTGCGGTCGCCAGCGTCGATGACGGCCTGCTCGATCGCGGCAGCGATGGTGACGACGTCGTCCCAGTCGCGGCTTCCGGTGACGAGCACGCGGTACGGGGTGGGATCGGGCATCACAGGCTCCAGAGGGTCGGCTGGTGCTCGAACAGGGGCAGGGCGTCCTGCCCCGGGACGGTGTCGGGCGGGTGCGGGACAGTCACGGGTCGAGGCCGCGGTGCCCGCCGGCGGGCGCGGGGGCGGCGGATGCCGCGCTTGCGGGCGCAGTCACGCCCGTATCCGATGGCCTGGGACTCGGGGTCCGTGAGAGGCCGATGACAGTCCCGGCACACCGACCATCCGGCTGCGGTCACGAGGGGTCCGGCCGGCTGCGGAGGAACTGCCGGGCGGTGACGAGGGCGCGCTCGACGAATTCGTTGGGCCATGTGAGCACGGCGGCGTTGGCGGCTGCGGTGTCGAGCCAGTCGGCGAGGGCGAGGCCGACGCCGGGGTGCATGGTGGCGATGTAATCGGCGTCAGCACGCCCCTCTTCGCTGTCGACGGTGTCTACGAGGGCGCTGGTGCTGCTGGAGACGGTCCATCCGTAGTCGCCGATGCCGGTCTGGGTCCAGGGGCCGGGGGTGGCTGCGGTGGCGAGGTTGCGCAACCGGTCGGCTGCGGCACGGAGTTCGTCGGCGGGGGTGTGGTCGGGCATCAGGTTCTCCGTGGGTGGGGTGGGGTCAGGCGGGGGTGAGTGGGCCGTAGAGGCGTTCGGCGTCGCGGCGGAGCATGAGGGGCAGGTCGCCCGGCCCGGGGAGCATCACGCGGTCGCCGTCGTGGGTGTAGTCGGTGAGCCACCAGACGTCGGTGTCGCGGTCTTCGTAACGGGGCCAGTCGGTGGGGCTGTTGCTGGCTTCGTAGATCTCGGCGGCGATGTCGTCGGGGATGCGGGTGGTGGTCATGCGGCTGCCTTCCAATCGCGTGGCGTTGTACGCCCGTCTGCGGGCTCGGGAGTGGTGTCGGTGGCGTGGGAGTCCCGCGTGGGGCTGTGGGGCCGGGAGACGGCCACGGAGACGGCACGGAGCGCCCGTCGTGCGGCACGCCACGCCAGCCGCAGCAGCAACACGGCGACGATGGCGCCGAGTTCGAGGACGATCGCGAGCGCGGCGGGGCCGAGCACGAGCCACCAGCCGAACGCGTTGCACAGCGCGGACCCCGCGTCGAGGGTGTCAATGAACAGGGCGGCGGTCATGCGTCGCACTCGTGCTCGTCGGGCTCGAAGGGCCGCCCGTGCTCGTCGTGCAGGACCAGGCCGTCGTCTTCGTCGTACCAGCCGTCGCCGGTGGCACCGCAACTGCCGCACTCCCATTGGCCGGCCAGGCTGATTCCGGTGAAGCCGCCGCTGATGCTCATGCCTGCGCCTCCTCGGTGGGCGCGGACGAGGAGGCGGCGCGGATGGCGCCGAGGTGCTGCCACATCCAGGACTCGACCCCCGCGAGCTGCTCGCCGAGGAGGTGCAGCGTCGTCACGTGCTCGCGCACGATCTGTTCCGGAGTCAGCGGCTTCTCCTCGGCCGCCTCGGCCTGCTGTGCCGCCTGTGCCATCCCGGCCGCACCGGGCAGGGCGGCCAGCACACCGGACACCGCCGCGTCAGACGGGACGGCAGCGTGCCCGCGAACCTGGGCCAACTCCTCGGCCACCAAGTCTTCGGCCCTGTCGCGGATGGCCTCCCAGTTCGCCCCGGTGCCGAGCCCGAGGGCCTGCGACAGGGCGAGCCGGTACGCCTCGGTCTCGTCCGTCGTGGTGGTGCCGGGCAGTTCTACCGGCACGTAGCCGATTCCTACTCGGACTGCGATGCGTAGCCGATGGTGTCCATCCCACAGGCGCCCGTCCGACCCGACCAGCACCGGTGTGGTGATGCCCCGAGCCCTGATCTGCCGTTCCAGGGTCTCCAGGTAGCCGTCCCCCGCGTGGCGCCGGTCGAGATCGGCCCACTCCTCCTCCCACGACCAATCCTCGGACCCGCAGCGCACCTCGGCCAGGAGGCGGGCAAGAGGCCAGACCTCAACACGGTCGCGGAGTGCGGCCCGGTCGGCGGGCACGGGCTGCGCCCCGGCGGCGTGTTCGTCGTCGTCCTCCAGCCGCGCCAACATCGCCCGCATGTCGGCCGCCCACTCAGCGGGGACGTGCAGGGGCACGTTGTCGCTGCGGCAGGCAGTCGCCGCGAGGTGGCCTTCACCAGTGCCGCGCCAGCACCACCAGCCGACGTGCACGAGCGACGGCACGGGCTGCGACACGGCGGCAGTCGGCTTGGCGGGAACGGCGAAGGCGATGCACCCGCAGATCTCGACCTGGCAGCCCTCGGCGGTGTGCCAGTTGTACGGGTGCTTGCATACGACGCACGGCGTGGCGAGCGTCAAGGGACGTTGATCGGCCTCGCGGAGCACGGCGGACCGCAGCCCTGCCTGCCCGGCGGCCAGCTCCTGCGCGTGCAGGCAGAGCGCGCCGTCGATGACGTCCTCGGGCAGGCCGTACCGGTACAGCAGCGCACGGGCGGTCTCGGTCGGGTCGGTCATGACTGCGCCCCCTCGGCGGCCGGCTGCTCGGGCTCGTCGTAGCCCGGCTGTCCAGCGGCGAGCCATTCGACGTAGCGGGCGAGGTGGACCGACTCGTCCTCGTCGCCGTCCCAGCGGTCGGGCTCGGTCATCGTCTGCTCGATGGCCGTCCGGAGGCTGCGGTACATCTGCGCGGCCTCGGAGACGGTCTCGCGGTCGTCGGGGCCCTGCTCTCCCAACTCGGCCAGACGGAAGCGCAGTCGGCGGACCTCGGCGAGGAGCGCGTCCCCGTCCTCGCGGGCGTGGACCATCAACTCCCAATCCCCACGGGGAAGGTCAACGAGTTCCGTAGCCGGTCCGGCCCCCGTGTTGATCCGCGACACGTACATGCCGTGGCCGCAGTTCTCGGAGCAGTCGCAGTACTTGTAGGACAGACCCCACGGCCCCTTGCTGGCGGCCTTCTGGCGCGCTTCGATCTCCTTGAGCTGCTGCTCGGTGAGGGGCTGGCTGGTCTGGTCGGTCATGTTGACTCCAAGTCAGTTGGCTGGCGGGTGGTCAGGCGGCGGTGGGGTGGGCTGCCAGTGGTCGGAGGTCAGGATTACGTGGTTGTGGGGGGTCTGCTGGGGTGCTGTTCCCCTGCGTGCGTGGCGTCCCGAGAGGGCTCATTCTAACCCTTTTAAGTATGGCGAAGCCATACGTATTTGGGGTTGAAATGGGCCCGCGTCGGTTCCCGCGCCTCTTACGCCCCGTCAGTCCCGTCGAACCCGCCACACCAGCAAGGCAGTCCCGGCAGGATCAGCGCCATGAACGAAGCGTGGGCCGCGATCATCGCCGCAGTCGCCGCAGGAGTGTTCGGGATCGCCGGCATCCTCCTCGGCATCGTCGTCGGCCGGCGCCAGACCGTCGACCAGGCCACCGTGGAGCACGGGCAGTGGCTCCGCGGGCAGCGGCAACAGGCATACGCCGACGTCCTCACCAAGTGGGACGTCTTCTTCGACGCGGCAGACGACTACCGGCGCCGGTACGAGTACGGCATCCCGGAAGGCATGACCTTGCGTGACGTCGTGCAGCACTGGACCGAGCTGCAGGGCCCCAGGAGTGAGGCGCAGGAAGCACTGGAAACGGCGATGCTGCTCGGCCCGCAGCCGATGGTGGTCAAGGCTGGTGGCCTGCGCGAGATCATGGACGCCGTGTTCTTCGCCATCCCAAGGCCGGCGGCGCTCTCAACGGAGATTGAGAACATGAGTGCGGAAGCACGGTGGACGAATGCGCGGCGGGAGTCGGAACGTGCACGGACTGTGTTCCGCGAGGCGGCGATGCGGGTGCTGCGGACCCCGCCCGCGGTGTCGACGGAGGACGGGCTGCTGTAGCCCGTCCTCCGTCTGCGGGGCGCCTTTTCTACGCCTGCGGGGCGGGCTGGTCGCGAAGCCGTCAGTCTGCGTGGTGGACCCGGCGAACAAGTGCTCCGCCCTGGAGATGCCCGCGCAGGTGTTCGGCGAGCGCGTACAGGACCATGCCAGGCTCTTTGGGGGGTGCCTCCACGATACGGACGTTGCCACGGCGGCCGCGGCGGGTTGGGGCAGGCCCGCGACGCTTGAGGGGGGTTCCCACGGCAGCCGCGTGCAGCTTCACGGACTCGGCGTCGATGGCGTTGATACCGGTCTCCACGGGAGCCGCCAGGGGCGGCTCGTCCCAGGTGTTCGGCTCAACATCGGGCGAAGCCATGTCCTCGAGAGGGTTGGTGCCGGTGACGGCCGCACGGAAGGCGGCGAGCGCTGTGACGGCGTAGGCGCGTGCAGCGTGCTCGGCCCGGATACGGAGGCCGTCGGTGTGCTCAGCGGCGAGCACAGCCCGCTGCTGCGCTGTCTCGCACCACAGTTTGTGTCGCGCCTCGTACTGCGCGACGACCGGAGCAGGAAGGCCGGCCGGGACTTTGGGTGCGGCGGCGGACGCTTCCGCCGCAGCGGTCTTCCGGGCCCCGTCCGCGGTCTTCCAGGCGGTCAGCAGGGCCCGGTACAGGTGCTGGTGCTCTGCGAGGAGTTGATCCGCTGCGGGCGGCCACGGCTCCGCGGTGGTCCCGTCGGGGTGAGGGGCTTGGACGTCGGGGTGCGCGGCTGTCTGGGCGGCGTAGTGCTCACGGTAGAAGTCGCGACCCCTGTCGGTGATCTCGTAACCGCCGTGTTCACGGGCCTGGGCGAGAGGGGGCACGTGCTTGTCGATCAGCGACCGCTCGATCGTCACGGAGTACCCCCACTTCAGGTACTCCCCCCGCTGGTCGGCCGACCACAGCAGTGCCAGAACCTCCCACGACCGCAGACCGAGCGCTGCTTTGCGGGGGCCGCCAGGGTTCAGGCTGGTGCCTGCTTTAGCCGCAGCACGCCCTTCCCGGGTCAGCCGAACGGTCCGCATGAAGCCGAACTGGGTGGGCCGGCTGTCCCGTGTGATCAGGCCGCGTCGCTCCAGGGCCGACATGGTGGAGCCGTTGCCCTGGTTGTCCCAGCCTCGCCACATCAGCCGTTCCTGCAACGTCGTCCAGCCGAACACGTCCCGCAGTGCGGGCTCGTGCGCGAAGTCGATGCTCCGCCACGCGTCTGCCGGACGGTTGTCGTACACCCCGCTGGCGGCGGCCTTCCGTCTGCCGGTGTCGGCGGCCTGGTCCAGGTCGTAGATGACGGCGAGGGTTCCCTGCTGACGGTCGTTGAGATCGTTCCAGGTCTGGAGCGCCTTGGGAGTGCCTGGCATGGGCGAAGTCTTTCAGACCGGGGTGACAACGGGAGGGAAGTACGGCAAGGCCCGGCCCGCCAAGGGGGTTGGCGGCCGGGCCGGCGGGCGGAGGACGGGGTGAGGTCACCTCCCCGTGAAGTAGAAGAGGACGCTGGGGTAGAGGACGGTCAGGGTTTCGGTCTGGTCGGGGGTGAGGTGGAAGGTGAGGTAGAGGGCGGCGAGGAGGGCGAGGAGCTTGTGGTGAGGGCTGGGCGGGTTCTGGTCGTTGGTGGACGGGATTTCGGACATGACGGGGCTACCTTCCGGGCGGTAGTGGGGAGTTGGTGCAGGCTGTGAGCGCACTACCGCCCTATAGAAGGTTGGGTGGGCCGGACTCCGTAGGGCTTCGCAGGTGCTGTGGAGTCCGGCGCCAACAAGAAGATAACCCCGGTAAGTATGGCTACGCAATACCTATCGAGGATTGTCTGGGGGTGAAGAGGGCGGGCCGTACCCTTCTCGCATGCTGTCGACCGACGAACGCCAACTCCTTAAGCTGATCTCCCAGGCCAAGGAGCCAGTCGCACCATCCGACTTCTTCCACACCATCCACCCGCCGAACTTCGACGCCAATGCCGGTGAGGACGATCCCACCCGTGAGGCGTGGACGGAGCTCCAACTCGGCCTGTACGGGGCGATGCTGCGCCTGCACGATCTGGGGCTGATCCGAGTGGTGGTGCCGGCGGATGGCGCTAACCCGGACCGGATGGAAGCCACCCCTCAGGGCATCAGCGCGCTCGACTGACGGACGTTCGAAAGCCCGGCTGCCGGTGGGTGGCAGCCGGGCCGGGTCGAGTCTGGCGAACTTACGCACGAATGGGGTGGTTACCTGCCCCTATTCTTCTGCGGTCACCTTTCCCCTGCTTGAAGGCTGGTTGGCCAGGCGGGCGCTGATCAGAGCGTCGTCCGGAAGGTCTTTCATCGCTTCCCGGAGTTCCGCCACCGTCCAAACCAGATACGCCCTTCGGAGGGTCCGGCTCTCCTGCTGCTCCGTGCGCAGTCGGTCGAACTCCTCCTTGGACGGCCCCCTGGAGACGCCGTACCTACCGAAGTGCCGGTATTCAAGCAGGCCACGCTCTTGAAGGAGACCCATGGCGTTCGCTGCTGTAGCCCGAGAAACGTTGAAGCGTTTTGCCACTGCTCCAGACATCAGCACCCGCCCCATCCAGTGCTGACCCTGTTCGATCTCCGCCGCGAGCTGGTCCACCACTGACTGTTGGCCAACTGGGTCAAGCCAAGCAGGCTTCTCGCCAGTCCCCGTTTTCCGCCAGGAGCTGTCATGCCGCGGCTTCTCTGCCGCCGTCGCCGCCTCTTCCGCCGCTAGCGCTTTGACCCGCGTTGGGTACCACTCGACAGTCCGGCGAGCCACCTGATGGGCCCAGTGCTTGTCGTTCCGGTGCTGTTCCCAACGGACATCAGGGTTGAAGGAGATGCCCAGGTACAGAAGGTTGTCGTCTGCGTCGTAGAGGCGGTACAGGGCTGTCGGTTCGTCGTTGGGCCGGTGGCTCATGCGCTGGCGTCCTCTCGGCAGTCGGTGCAGAGGATGTCCTCGGCGGAGTTTCGCAGCGGCCTGTGACACTCGGGGCACTGCCCACGCTTGATCTCGGAAGACCGCGGGCTGGGCAACTGCGGGGCCGACGGAAGCTCGGACGGATCCAAACGATGCCGGTACACGGCGGCCAATGACTTCGCCGAATCCGTCTCCGACGTCAACTGCGCCCGCAACGCAACTTCCGTCCAACCGGCTGCCAGGGCGCTGGCGACGCTGGAAACCAGATGGTTGCGCTGCCGTGGGCCCGGGACGCGACCTCGGTACGGAAGCTGGTCAACGAAGGCGGCAGCAGCACCTTCCGGGGATGCCTGCTGCGGAGCATTCCCTCCCCCTCCTCCCTGGCGCTCAGCCCCCGGCGACACCAGCTCCAGCAGGGGACGGGAGGGGGAGGTGGTGTTCTCACCCTTGGTGTCATTGGAACTGGTCTTCTTATGCGGGTGATTAGCCGCTGGCGGATTAGCCGCTGGCGGATTTTCATCCACCGGTTCCGACCTGCGGGAAGACCCTTCAAGGACACCTCGCGAAGCGTTTTCGCAGGTCATGGCCGGTGGGTGGAAACCGTCCACCGGCTCTGAGCTGGGAATATCTGTGATTCGGTACACCACGGGCCCCATCGTTCCGCTGGCCCTCCGGGCCTGGGACCGCACCAGATAGCCGAACGCTTCCAGCTCTCGCAGGCCGGCCTTGACGGCAGACACCCCGTCTCTCATGGCTGCGGCGATCGACTCAGGGGTAAGCCCCCAGCCGTCGCGGTGCGTTGAGATGAACCCGAAGATGCCCTTCGCCTTCGCTGACAGTCGGGGGTCACGGAAGAGGGCGTTGCTGATTTGCGTGAAATTGTCGGCCGCCATCGGCCCACGTTCGATCCGCCCGTAGCTCACCGCGCGGGCACCTCCGCGTGGAGGATCATGCCGGGGCTGCTTGTCTTGCTACCGGGGTGTGCGGGTACGCTCAACATGAGCTACTTCCTTTGACGGGTAGTGAAGCTCAGCTCATCAGCGGGCGGGAACCCGCTGTGACCTGCATGGAACGGCCGGTAGAGGTGCTGCGACCTCGATGATCCGGCCGTTCTGCGTTTCCGGTCCGGGGCTGCGATCCCAGGCGTAACGCCGTGCCGCTCATTGCTCTGGCGCTTCGGTTGCGCCGGGCTTCCTCGCAGGCCCGCGCCCACGAGGAGGGTGCTTGCGCAGGTACGCCAGCAGGAGTTCTGTGCGCATCATCCTGGTGCGCCCTGCGGAAAGGTACGGCTCCTGGTAGGGAGCATCGCCGAAAGGCCAACGTTCCCTTTCGGGCATCTCGAGACTTGTACGGGCGCGCGCCATGTAGCGCAGGCCGTGCGAGGTCATGCTGCTGGCGATCCCGTGCTCAACGATCAGGGCGGCGGCAGTGGTGAACGAGACGTAGTCGGGTACGCGCTGAGTCATCGGCGCGCTCCCAAGTGACTACTTCCGCTCAAGGGAAGTAGCGATAGGCTCATGGCGAATCTCCTTCGAGAGGTTCTCCCTACCGGCGCCGATTTCGCAGGTCATCGCCGATAGGGGCGGCCGGCTGGTCCCTCGGGACTGGTCGGCCGTACTGGCGTTCTAGGCTGCGCCCTCCTCCCCGTGCCACTCGGCGGATTGATCTCGTCGCACAACGTACGAGACCGCGAACTGGGCTGCGGCCATACGCGTCTCGTTAACCTCCGCGACCACTACCTCGTCACCGCGTCGGATCCGGGCCTCCCGAGTCACGACAAGCACGGGGCTTGAAGCTGGCACCCCAAGTGCTGACTGCTCCTCGGCATTCGACTGCCGGGCCGACACGGTCTCGTGCCACTCCAGAGGGGCGCGGAAGTGCTCCTCCAGGCGGTCGTAGATCCCACCGGGGCCGGTGTCTGCGGCACCCAACGAAGGGATCTCAGCGACGAGGGCCATCGGGATGTAGCTGGTGGCAAGTTGATGGGCCACCTTCGCTGAAGGTGGCCCCATCTTGCGGACGCGCGCAAAAACGTCCTGGTCTCTCGGGACCTCAAGCAGGTCGGCGACGTGCTCAGGGGGCACGGCGAGACCGCGGGTGGGGGGCGCAAGCGCCCTCCAGTCCTGGGCGTTCTTGTCGAAGAAGTAGCCGATGTCGTCCCGGTAGACGCTGCGGTCGCGAACGACCGTCAAGTGCCGTGGGCGCTCCCTGACGACTGGCGGATGCCGGCGAGTGATGGACACGTAGCCCTCGGCGGCCAGTTGGCGCACCGCCTTCTGGGCGGTGTTCCGGTGGACGTCGTACTCCCTCGCCAGCTCCTCGCTGGACGGCAAGCGCGCTCCCGGCGGGTATTCGCCCGCGTCAATCGCGCGGCGGAGGGCGTCCGTCACGCGGTCTTGGGTCGCGCCTGCCATCTGACCTCCTCACGGGTATGGCTCATGAACTTCCTTCCATCGTAGCCTATTCCACCAGTGGTGGGCTGTGCTACCGTTCCTGTAGTCCGAATGACAACGGCCCTGAGCAAGGTGTGTCAGCACCAAGCCCAGGGCCTCGGATCCCACCTGTAAGCCCAGGAGGAGTGATCCTGAATGAAGCCTAATACCGCAAGTGCTGGTAGCACACGCCAAGCATCCCTGGACGGTTCCACCGTCGCGGTCATCCCGATGCCGGGCAGGTTGCCCGTCGCCTACCGCGACGCCGCCGCCCGTATCTCCCACACGGACGTGCCCCTCGCCGACGTGCCCACCGACACCGTCGTCACCGCGGCCGGCACCATCACCACGGTCCGCCACCTCGACCCGTTCGCCGGACGCGTCATGGTCGTCATCACCGACGACCACGGCGACAGCGCGCACGTCTCCCTCGACCCCGACATCGCCCGCACGGTCGGCCACGCCCTCCGCACGGGAGCCCGGATGACCGTCCGCGGCACCGTGACCCGGACGACGACGGTGCAGCCCGCCGGGATCGACGCCCTCGGTATCCGGGTGGTGAACCTGTGATGGCCCACCAGACGACCCCCCAGCCGCAGGGCACCGTCCTCGCGACGTTCACCGCCGGCCACCCCCGGGGCTCCCGCCCGGCGGAGGAGGCCGCGAACGCCTACCGCGCCGCCGGCCAGCCCGCCACCGTGATCATGAACCTCGCCTCCGACGAGTACGTCGTGAAGGCAGGTGCCTGATGCCGAACGGATTCCAGCCCACCTACCTCGCCAACCCGTTCGCCGCGCACCCCGGCGAGCGCCGGCTCTCCGGAGTCGACCAGGGGCGCCTCGGGATGGTGGCCGTCGCGGAAGCCGCAGTGCTCCGCACGGCCCGCGAACTCGACAACCTCACCCGCGAGTACAACCAGGCCCTCACCCGCCTCAACCAGGCGCGGACCGCCCTGAGCCTGCCGTCCTCCCCGTGCAAGGAGCAGCCCGACCTCGACTGGGTCGCCGCCGCGGAGAAGGAAGTGCAAGCGCTCCAGGTCGTGGTGTCGAAGAAGTTCACCGAGCAGCCCCAGTACGTCACCCTCCTCGGCCGGGTCACCTCCCGGCACCGCCTCACGGACCTGACGAAGGTCCGCGGCACGTTCACCCTGCACCCCTCCGGCGAGCAGATCGAGTGGGTCACCTCGGCAACGTTCGTGGACATCCTCGACGACCTGTTCGAGGGAGCCGCGACCGTCGCGAACGCAGCCCAACGCCCGGACGGAGTGTGGGTGTTCCAGGGCGTTGCGGCAGCGACCCCGCAGCAGTGGGGGACCGGCGCCGACCAGGTCCGCTTCGCCAGCCTCGACGGCCCCGCCTGGTTCGTCATCGCCGCCCGGAAGGACCTCCGCCGGGCCCTGGTCCGCGAACACGGACCGGCTTGCATGCAGTGCCACCGGGCCTTCTCCCAGCACTCGCTCCTGTCCGTCGCCATCGACCAGGACGGGGACACGGCACTCATGTGCCGGAGCTGCAAGGAGGACTGGCGTACCGCCGGCCGCCCCGCCGTCCGCCACCTCACCGCGGGGGAGGCGGCGGCATGATCCAGCAGCCCGCCCTCGAGGCGATCCCCTCCGGGCTCTACTCCGACGCCGCCGTCGCCCAGAACGAGCCCGACCTCTACGCCGACGTCACCGACCTCTTCCACGACGTCGACCCGTGGTCCTACCTCGACGACGTCCTCGCCTCCGCCGACCCCGAAGCCGCAGCCGCGGCCTACGAGCAGATCGTCACCGGCGAATGGGACGGCGAACTGTGAACAGCGCGACCCCGCTCCAGGACACCCTCGACGACCTGTCCGGCTACGACTGGATTCCGGGCGTAACGCAGATCGTCGACGGGATCCGTTCTGCCCAGCACGCGGTCGCGGCCGGCCAGTTGAGCCTCGACGCCACCCAGACCCTGCTGTCCCTCCTCGGGAACCCCAACGGCCCCGACCTGCTCACCGCCCTCGCGCATCTTGTGCAGCACGTGACCAGCCCCGCCAACCCGTCCCTCGGAGCCCTGCCCGACGACGTCCGTAAGACCGTCCAGCACTGCGGTGAGGCCCACGCCTACGAGACCGCGGAGTACGCCCCCCGCGACCAGCCCAACGAGGCCGCCGGCCTGATCTTCGAGCACACCCCGACCGCTGGAAGGGGGTGCAGCACGGTGACCGAAACCGACAGGAAGGAGCTCAGCGACAAGGTCAGCAAGGCGAACAAGCAGTCCGCCAACCGCCCCAAGTAGCCCAGCCCGGCTCTGGCCGTAGCCCTCGGCCCACGTCCCCGGACGCGGGCCCTGGAGAACGACCAGCACCCAACCGCCCGCCCACCGACCAGAAAGGAAACCTCGTGCGGAACCCGTTCAAGCTCACCGACCAGGAGAAGGCCGACATCGCCGCCCTCCGCGCCGCCGACACGGCCCTCCACAACCACTCCCGCCAGGAGCACGCCGCCGGCATCCACGACGAGACCCCCGAGTACCAGCGCCTCAACACCGCCGCCAACCAGGCCGCCGCCAAGGTCTCCCCCTGGCGCGGCGGCACCCGCGGAAGGAAGACCACCTGATGACCGGCCGCGAGTTCCTCACCCTCCACGGCGACCCCGCCGCCTGGACCGACCGCGAGTTCGAGGACTTCGAGCAGGTCGCCACCACCGGCGACCCGACCCGTGCCCGCGATGTCCTCGCCCGCCTCGCCAAGACCCCGCCCACCCAGGCCGACCACACGCCCGCCGCCTGACCCGCCCTCGCCGCCCGCCTCACATCAGGAAGGACCCGCCCATGCTCACCCACACGCAGAACGCGGTCGCACAGGTGCCCGTACAGGCATGGGCCGCCCTCCTCGCCGTGCTCGCCCTCGCCACCGGCTACCTCATCGCCAAGACCCGCAGCACCCGCCCCGAACGCCAGCCCGCCGACAAGCAGAAGCGCCGCACCCTCACCGGCTTCCTCGGCATGGGCCTCGTCGCCGTCGCCGGCCTCGCCCTCTCCACCAACACCTCGGCCCGCTTCGCCGAGAAGCGCCTCCACATGGAAGCGCCGTTGAACATGACCGTCGGCCTCGTCCTCGAAGCGATCGTCCTCGGCCTGTCCCTCTACGCCTGGGCGTTCAACGACAAGGGCGCCACCCGCACCGCCTACCTCCTCGTCTTCGCCCAGGCAATCGGCGCCATCGAGGTCGTCCGCCAGGAACACGAGGACATCGGCACCGCCCTCGTCCGGATCGTCGGCCCCGTCATGCTCGCCTACGGCCTCCACAAGCTCCTCGGCCTCGAAGCGAAACTCGGCAAGATCGAGATCCGGTCCGACGGGATCCTCGCCCGCTGGTGGCGCGACCGCCTCAAGCGCCTGGAGAGCCAGCTCGGCATCGGCTCCCGCGGCGCCGACGTCCAGGCCATCAGCCGCCGCAACGCCCAGGACAAGGTCGTCTCCCTCGCCACCCTCGGCAAGCCCTGGTACCTCAGCACCCGCTCCTACAAGCGGGCCCTCATGCGCGCCGGCGACGCAGCGTTCCACGGCCTCGACGACTCCCTCGACGAACTCGGCACCGAGATGCAGATCACCACCCGCATCGACCGCATGGGCGCCTTCAAGAACCTCCCGGCCCGCACCGAGAACTACACCCTGCGGTCCCTGCGCCCCACCACCGGCCCCCAGGGCGCACCGGCGACCGCCCCCGACGACATAAGCGCTCTGACCAGCGAGGGCGCAGCAGGGCGCACCACAGGGCCCGTCCCGGGCGCGCTCGAGGCGACCCCCGGCGAGGCGCAGGCGAACAACAGGCGCGACGGGGGCGACACCGACCGCCGCAGGCTCGCCTTCGACCTCTACTTCGACCTCCGCGGCACCGGCTCCGCCCCCTCCCAGAACGCGTTCGAGAGGGCCTGGCGCGACGCCGGCTACGGGCTGAAGACCGACGACATCCGCGCCCTCTACAAGGAAATCCACACCAAGGTCACCGGCAACAACGCCTGACCGGACCCGAGACAAGGACCAGCCCCATGGACATCAACGCCCTGTTCACCAAGGACGGGATGCGAGCCTTCACCGCCGAACAGCGCGACCTGTTCATGAACGACGGTCGGGAACTCCGGCAGATGGAACAGATCGTGCAGGCCCGTCTCGCCCAGCTCACCGTCGACGGCGACCGCCCCGGCGCCGCCGGCCGCCGCGCCCGCAGGATCGCCCGCAAGCTCGGCAGGATCGCCGCTTCCGTGGAGAAGGCCGCCGCCCAGGCCGAGGCCCTCAACGCCGCCTACGTCCACGACATCGTCGAGCTCCCCGAACGCCGTGCCCGCCAGCTCGAGGCGAAGGCCGCCCGCAAGAACCGTCTCGGGATCGCCGCCACCACGGAAACCCTGGTCACGAACTCCCTCACGAAGTCCGTGCACGGCCTCCACGGCACCACCCCCGTCGGAAACCCGCAGGTCACGACCGCACCGCAGCCGCAGTACGTCCACCCGATGAACTTCCCCGCCCCCCAGGCCGGCGGGCAGTCCTTCCCCAGCATCACCGACCTCTTTGACCAGGAGGCCATGTGAACGCGGCCCAGACCCGTGCCGCCCAGGTCCGCGCCGCGAACCAGGCCGAGCACTACAACACCGAGCAGGCCAAGGCCGCGGAACGAGGCCCCCTGCACCTGATCACCTTCTGGCAGAACGTGTGCCGCAAGCTCGCCAAGGACGCCCTCACCAACGGCGACCCGACCGTTGCGAACGCGCTGGCATCCCACCTCAACGACTTCTACCAACGCCACGCACAGTGACCGGCGTTGTCATCATCACCCGCCGAATCCGGGGTGATGAGAGGCCCAACGCGCGTGCGCAACGCGCACGCGCGAGGATCACCGATCCGACTACCCACTGTCAACCCCGGGAGGGGGCGAAATGAGCGACAACACCACCAGCAACAGCGGCGACGGCCCCGGGGCCCGGGTCTTCAACTTCCCCCGCATCGGCTTCCGTCCGGCCGCCACCCAAGCCCCCAACACCACCCCGGCCCCGGCCCCGGCCCCAGCCACGGCGCCGGCGTCCGACCCGGCGACACTCACGCTGCCCGCCCAGAGGGTTCGCCGCAGCCCCCTCGACACGATCGCAGCGCTCCCCGACCTCGGCATCACCCAACCCCTCACCACCACCCCCGGCAGCCTCCAGCCCGGCCACGTCCCCGCCGCGTTCCGCAACGAACCCGCCCCCGACCACGGGCAGATGGCCGGACGGCGCCTCGGAGCCCTGTCCCTGGCCGCCGTCCTCGCCGTCGCCGTCGCAGCCCTCAACGGCACCGCCCGCACCCTCCAGGACCGCCGCCAGCGCCGCCTCGCCCAGGACGCCGAGAACGCACCACTCCGCAAGGCCCGCCTCAAGCAGCAGGCCGCCCTCGCCGCCGGCAGCACCCCACCGGGCAAAAACCGGCGGGTCCCCTCCAGCACCGAGTGGGGCAGCAAGACCGTCAGCAAGAACCGCAAGCCCTCCACCGGCTCGGGCCCCGGATCGAAGAGCACCGGCACCCCGGCCGCCAAGAAGCCCGCCCCCAGCAAGCCGGCCTCGCGCTCCTCCGGTAAGCCGGGCGCCTCCCACACGTCCAGGACCACCAGCAGCGGGCGGAAGAACACCGGCCCGAAGACCACCTCCGCGAAGAAGCAGCAGCCGAAGTCTCAGGACGCCTCCCGCCGGCACTCCAAGGGCAGCCCCAACACCCCGGCAGGCAAGGGCGGAAAGGGCGGCAAGCAGCCGAGCACCGCCCGCACCGCCCTCGACCGCATCCGCAACCGGAAGAACCCCCACCCCGCGCCCAAGCCCGGCAAGGCCCCGAGCGTCCCCCGCACCGTCAAGGACAAGGCCCGCGACGCCCGCATCAAGGCGAAGGCCGCCCGCAAGGAGAAGGTCCGCGCCGACCGCTTCAACACCAAGCAGAAGGCCCGGAAGACCGCCCGCCTGGAGAAGGAGCAGCAGAAGAAGGCCCGGAACGGTCACACCCTGTCCCAGGCCACGGTGAAGGAGGCCCGCCGCCGGCTGAAGAAGCGCCGCAAGAACCTCCAGCCGCCCGTCCTGTCCAAGGCGGCGCGGAAGCCCAAGCAGAAGCCCGCACCCAGCGGCCAGAACACCAAGCCCGCCTCCGGTCCCGCGGCCGGCAAGAACACCGGTACAGCGAAGCCGTCCGGCCCCAACGGCACCCCGGGCGCAGCCAAGACCAGCACAGGCGCCACTCCGAAGACCCCGCCCACGGGCAGCACCAAGACCAACGGCACCAAGACCAACGGCGGCAAGACCGGCAAGCACAGCCGGTGGTCCAAAGCCCGCGCCTACGCCCGCCGGAACGCCGGCACCACCGGCCCGAACCCCGCCAGCACCACCCCGGGCGGCAACAACACCGCAGGGAGCTCCGGAACGAGCGGCACCACCGGCCCGGCCGCAGGCAACACCCCCAACCCCGGCCCCGGCCCAGGCCCTGGTACGGGAGCAGGGTCCCGGCAGCGGCGCAGCCCCTTCCAGAACGCCGGCCAGGCCACCAGCGGCGGCTACACCGTCACCATCACCCGCGATGACCAGCCCACCCCCGGCCATTCCTCGGCCGCTATCCCCACCAGGCGCCCCGCCCTCGGCCCCGCACCCGTCCCGCACACCGCCCGCCCCGGCACCACCCGCATCCAGGAGGCCCGCACCATGGCCGCGCACGTCGCCCAGCAGCACACGGGCCGCCACATGGACGCCCAGCACGCCACCGAGATCACCCTCGACGACGCCCTCGACGAGTACGGGGACTTCACCGCCGACGCGTTCGCCACGAACGCCCAGTCCCACAAACTCGCCGGCCGGGCCCGCAAACTCCGCGACGTCCTCGCCGACTTCGCCGAAGACCTCGCCATCAACCACAACCTCATCGGCCCCCTCTTCTCCGCGGCGATGGCACGCATGTCCGAGTCCATGGACCTCGTCGCCCGCATGGCCGACGAGATGGAGACCGCCTCCCTCCAAGCCGCGGAACAGGCCGAGAGCGCCGACAACGACCTCAACGACGCCTACCGGCCGTACAACACCGCGACCGCCGACGCAGGCCTCAGCACCCCGTCCGCCCCCATCCACAACGAAGGCTGACCTCCATGGCCGACAACGCGATCGAGCCCACCACTGTCCAGACCGGCGCCGAAGCCTCCACCACCCCCACCCCGGCCACCGGCAGCAACCCGAAGCCGGAGAAGCCCAGTTGGGGCGGTGTCATCGCCGGGATCATCAACTTCGTCACCCTCACCGCCCGGATCACCGCCCTCGCCGTGGCCGCCGCCCTCCTCAAGGAACAGCTCCACCTCCTCAAGGCGCGCATGCACCACGACGCCGAACGCGGCCGCCGCCTCGCCGACCACCTCCGCCAGGCCCGCGTCGACGAGCACTTCCAGGCCCAGACCCTCGAGGTCGCCGCGGCGTTCGAACGCGTCGCCGCCGCCTCCGGTGAACTCGCCGACGCCGCCGACGGCATGGAAGCCAACGCCAGCGCGGTCCGCGACGCCCACCAGGCCGAGTACGCCGGCATCTACGAAGTCCGCCAAGCCTCCCCGTACGCCCAGCCCAGGCCCGGCTTCAACCAAGTCCGCTGACCCCACCTGCCTCGGTCGCACCCGCGACCCGGCACTGACCCGACACGAAAGGGAACCCGATGGCCGTCACCCAGCCCACCACCGTCGCCGCCCCCGACGGCCCCCGCTACCTGCCCGCCGCGAGCATCCGACGACGGGCCCGCCTCGAACAGACCGTGTACGGGGCCACCGCCCTCGGCATGACCATCACCCCCCACCTGGCCGGCCAGCCCGCACCCCTCACCCTCACCGCCGGCGTCATCGCCGCCGGCACCCTCTACCGCCTCTACACCAAGGCCAGCGACACCCTCGGGCTCATCAAGTCCGCACAGAAGGCCCTGCCCGCCCTCACCGGCACCGGCGTCTACCTCACCAACACGTTCCACCCCGGCACCACCTGGTGGGAGTACCTCCTCCCCGCCGGATGGGCCATCACCATGGCCGCGATCACCCCCCTCACCCACGCCGCGAACCTCCACACCCTCCACCCCACCAGCGACGGCGACCAGGCCATCCCCGCCCTCCAGGAAGCCCCCACCACCGCACCCGCCGCCAGCGTGCCCACCACGTACGCCGAACACCGCACCCACCAGTGGGCCACCGCCCGCCCCACCGGCACCACCCAGCTCACCACCGTCCACCAGTACCAGGACAACGCCCCCGACTTCTGGGGCATCGTCGTCGCCGAAGCAGGCGAGACCGTCCCCGACCTCAACCCCACCACCCTCGCCGGGATCTTCGACCTGCCCGTCGGCACCGTCACCCTCCACCTCATCGACGGCTCCGGCCCCGGCCGCAAACTCCTCCAGGCCCGCCCCACCCTCGACACCGAGGCGGCCACCCAGCAGGACCCCATCCACCGCCTGTTCACCGAGAAGCTCGCCCGCCCCGGCGGCGGCGCCGACGGCATGCACCTCACCGCCCACCGCACCGAACGCAACCGCATCGCCCTCCGCGTCACAGCCCCCGACGCCCAGATGATCCGCCTCAACCAAAAGCAGATCGCCCGCTCACTCGGCTACAAGGACCACAGCCTCGTCATGGTCGAAACCGACGGCCTCGGCGACGGCATCGTCTCCATCTACAAGAACCACCCTCTCCAGGACGTCCGCGAAGCCACCGTCGACGACCTCACCATGCGTCCGGACGGCACCGTCCAGATCGGTGTCCGCCACGACGGCCGGCCCGCGCGCATGCCCCTCTACGACCCCGAAATGGGCGCCGTCACCGACCTGTTCGTCGGAGCACCCGGCGCCGGGAAGTCCGTCGCCCTCCTCACCGTCCTCGTCGCGGAACGCCTCTCCGGAGTCGTCTCCATCGTCGCGGACGCCCAGAACGGCATGTCCCTCCCCGAAGCCGACGGCAGGGTCTACCACTTCGGCAAGGGCATCGCCGCCACCGGCGCCACCCTCGCCGCGTTCAACGAACTCGGCGCCTACCGCGAGAAGATCTCCGCCGCCAACGGATGGGGATCCTTCGAAATCGGACAACCGTGGGCCCTCGTCAACGGCACCTTCGACGAACTCAACCGCATCCTGTCCTCCGACGCCGACGTCCCCCGCCCCTTCCGCGCCTGGGTCTCCGGCCTCGTCTCCGACGGTCAGGCCACCGGCCGGAAGCTCGGCAAGGGCATCCGCTTCGCCGCCCAGAACATTCACCTCGCCGAACTCGGCGACAAGGACAAGATCCGCGCCAACGCCAAGAACGGCACCGTCTGGCTCGGCCGAACCAACAGCAGCACCACCCAGCACATGGCCACCGACGGTGTCCTCCCGCCCGGCGTCACCCTCGACCCCATCCAGCGCTACTTCAAAACCGGCAGCGACATCGACGCCGCCTTCAGCGGCCAGGAAGCACAGAACGGGCCCATCACCGCCGGCATGGCCAACATCATCCAGGGCGGCGCCCTCTTCCTCTCCCGCGTCTTCCGCGCCCGCAAGGAGAACAAGACCTACCCCCACCTCATCGCCCTCATGGAAGCCAAGCCCATGACCGTCCTCACCCCCGAAGAGGACCAGGTCTTCCAGGACGCCTACGCCCGCTGGCTCCCGCACGCCGAAGCCCTCCTCGCCGGAGACACCGACGACGAACCCGACTACGAAACGGCCGGCCTCGACGACGAAGACGACGAGCCCACCCCCGGCAGCATCAAGGACCGCATCCTCGACCTCCTCGCCGACGGCCCCCAGGCACTCAAGGACATCCGCCACCGCATGCCCGACGTCGCCCCCGGCAGCGTCAACAACGCCATGGCCGAACTCAACCAGGCTGGCCACGTCACCCCCGTCAACCGCGGCACCTACCAACTCGCCAACTAACCCCAGGAGACCGACGACCATGAACCACCTGCCCGGAACCCCCGCGCGGCAGCCCCACGCCCCCCAGGCCGGGCAGCCCACCGAACACGCCGCCGCCATCATCAACGCCGTCGAAGAGATCTACGCACCGACCTCCTACCGCGACCCCAACCCGACCCCCACCGTCGGCCCCACCCCGCCCGTCACCCAGCCCGGCCGGCCCCCGATGAGCCAGAAAGCCACCGACGCCAGCGCCCTCATGCTCTCCGGCAGCGTCCTCACCATCGCCGCAGGCGGCGCCACCAGCGCCATCCTCTGGGCCTCCGGCCACGCCGACCCCACCGTCGTCGCCATGATCTGCGGCGCCCCCGCCGTCCTCGCCCTCGCTCTGGCCCGACTGGCCCGCCACAGCCGCGACGCACTCCACGCCATACAGCCCGTCCACCACCACTACGACGGCGCAACCCTCTACCAGGACAACCGGACTGCCCGAACCGAGACCCGAGCCGTCTGGGCACGCAGCACCCACAACCACTGACCCCCGCACAACGCGTTGGGCCCGGCCTCCCCACACGGAGACCGGGCCCAACGCCGTACCAGGGGACAGGGGATAGCAGCCCAGACAGACCCCGCACCCCCTGCCAGCATCAAACCCACCCCCTCCCACCGCCCAGGAAGCCGCCCCGCCCATGAGCAGCACCTACCGCATCCTCTGCCTCTCCCACGACCCCGCCGTCGCCACCGAAACCCCCGACACCCCCGAATACCACCGCCCCGAACAAGCCGAAGACGCCATACACAACGGCATCGAAGGCCACACCACCTGCGACCTCGCCATCGGCCGCTACAGCTACCCCCTCGTCGAACTCGGCTGCCCCCCATCACGCGACCAACCCGCCGACCTCCCCTGCTGCCACGGCACCACCATCTGGACCGACACGAAGTGGCTGATCCTCCTCGCAGCCGCCTACCAATCCGACGAACCAGCAATACAGCAGGCACTCAGCGCAGGTCACCACGGCTGCCATCCCTGGGAACGCCTCCAACGCCTCCGCAACGAACTCAACCTCCCCAACCACGCCGCACCAGCTGGGGACCGGTCCGGGGGCAACTCGCGCGCGTGAAGCGCAGGTAGGGAGCACGTCATGCCGATCTCGCGGCGGGCCCGTACGGTCCTGCTCGCTATCGCCGCGCACCCGGATCCGTGGGGCGTCACGATCTGTGCTGCGTCCGGGTACGAGGTTGGTGTCGTGTACCCGTTGCTGGCGCGGTTCGCGGAGGCGGGGTGGGTGGCGTCGGAGCCGCATCCGGTTCGTGAGGGGGCCCGGCTGTACCGGTTGACGTGGCGTGGGCGTTCCGCCGCTGGGCTTGTTGATGCGGCCGGCGCCCGGGGGGCTGGGTGCGCAACTGAGCCGTAAGTTACCGGCTGGTTCGGGTACGACCTGCGGAAACACGACACCTTCCGACCGAACAGGCGTAGCTCACGCCAGCCACCCATGCGTCGGCTCAGGCCGGACGGGCATCCTGAGGGGGAGGGGAGGTGATCACATGCCGAGCAAACGGGGAAAGGTCCGGAGCCAGAAGCAGTGGCGCTGGATGTTCGCGGCCAAGAAGCCCTTCGCCCATCGGTGGGCCCGCTCCAGGAAGCGCACCTACGGGCCCAAGACGGGCTACAGAACACTCCCCGTGCGTAAGGGCGTCCGCCGACGCTGACAGCCCCTGCGAGCCCCCGCCCGCCCTACCCACCGTCCACGTCGAACCCTGGGCACTCGCACGGCAGATCGTACGAGTCGAGCCCCATGCACGGCCCAGGGGACGCGTGCGCCATGGCGATGTGCCCGCACGTGCAGACAGCCACGAGCCGCTCATCAGGCCCCAGATGGGACGGCTGCACTGCACCGCCAGCAGCCCGACCCTGTAGCCGGGGGAGACGCTTCACGGCCGCCAGCTCTCCCCGTCGCGGTCCCAGTGCAGCCGGTCGCTCGGATCCCCGTACTCGGGATCGTTCTCCTGGCAGAGATCGCACAAGGCGGCATGCTGCTCAGCAGGGTCATGCCCCGACGGCAGACCGCATACAGCGGTACCGTGCGCGTGTGTCAGCTTCGCGCCGCACAACCCACCAGGGATGAAGTCAGCGGTTCCCTCGATGCCGCAGCCCACCACACCAGTCTGATCGGCGACAGCGCCCCGGACCAGAGCAACAACCCGGTGGAGCGACTCCTCCCGGTCCTCGCTGCCGTCGACCTCGACCTGCACCACAAGGGAGACACGCTTCCGGCGGTGGCTCACGGCCGCCACTCCTTGCGGTAGCCGGGCCGGCCAGCGTACGGCAGAGCCAGCAGGCGCAGTGTCCGGCAGGGAAGCCGTTGCGGCGTACTGCCGCCGTGCGTCGGGTACCCCCACTGGCCATCGACGCAGGCCGCGCAGTCCCCGTCGTTCGTGTCGTGGTGCTCATCGAGCAACTGCCGCTTGGCGTCGATTTCCCGCAGCGCGCGCGCCGGATCATGCGCGGCGATGAACGCCGCGTCACCCGGCTCCAGCGGGCCGACGGTCCGGTGGTGGTAGCCGGGCGGTGTCACAAATTCCCGACTCCACACCCACTCACCTTGCGTCGCCGCCCTCGCGATCCGCTCGTCCTCGTCGAGCTGCTGCCCGAGCCACGCGATGAAGCCGTCCATGGGGTCTGCAGTCATGCCCGCCATTGTCCCGCTCAGGCCGCCTTCTGCCGGGGCTGCTTCCCCTCACCCGCATCGGCGGTCTTCGGGTCGTCGCCCTGGCCGTCCTTGGCGCCGTCCGGGGCTTCGCCGGCTGCCGGGTCCTCGCCCTCGGCCGGTCCGCCGCCGTGGGCGCCGAAGGGGTCGCCGACCGGGAGCGGGTTCTTCGCCGCCTGGTCCCCGCGGATCCGGGCCACCTCCGCCTGGACGTCCTCCTCGTCCCACTCCGGGCGCAACGTCTTCACCTTCATGTACGTGGAGATCGCCCCCGCCGTCTCCAGGAACGACAGGGTGCGGCCCACCGCCTCCGGGTCCGGCTGTACCGCCTGCGGCCACACCGCGGTCAGTTCCGCCGCGGGGTCGATGCCCTTCGCTTTGCAGTGGGTGACGTCGACGTGCATCGTCGTCGTGATCAGGTCCAGGAGCGCCGGCCGCTGGTACAGGATCTTCGTGCCCCGGGTCGTGAGGGACTCCTCCTTCCGGGCAACAACCTCCGTCGCCGTCGCCGCAACAGTGCCCTCCTCACCGAACGACTGCGCCGAGTACCCGGCGGACGACAGGATCTGACGGCGCAGCGCCGCGGTCGTCCGCTCGTGCTCGTCAACCCGGATCGCGAACTGGTTCATCGCAAGCGCCGACGCCCCGGTGCCCTCGTCGAGCATGTTGAGCTGGACGAACACCTCCCGGTCCAGGTCGAACATGCCGCCCGACCCCGGGCCGTCGGTCTCCAGCATCGACTGCGGCAGCATGATCCGCGCCTTGCCCAGGCGGAGATCCCGCATCCACGACGTCCACGCCTCGTCCAGGGCGCCCATCATCGGCTCGATGCCCGCGAAATCGGAGCGCCCGAACGGCTGGGCGTCCTCGATGTGGTCCCACATGCGCTGCGGCCGAATGTTCGGCACGTAGTGCACCAACAGCCGGTTCACCCTCGTCGCCTGACGGCCCTTCGCGTCGACACGGCCCACCAGCCCCGCGGTGTCCGGGTGGTCGGCCAGGCCCATCATCATGCCCAGGACGTCCGGACTGCCCTTGTACAGCCCGTACTCGATACTCCCCGACTCGTGCCGCTCCAGCAGCCGCCACACCTCCGCACCCCCCGTCGGGGACGGCACCTCCCGCCACACCGTCGCCGCGGTGAGGATCCCCCACCGCCACTCCGGGATCACCGCGTCCGGACCCAGCAGGTCCCACCACGGGCGCGGGCGCAGCGCCGTGTCCCACACCACCCGCACGTACACCCCGGACTGCGCGGCAGCCCGTTCCGACCCCTCCCGCATCGTGGCGTGCCCACGGTCGTCCAAGTAGCGTTTGATCTGAGCCGTCGTTGCAGTCGCGGTCGTCTTGTCCGTAGCGGAGTCCGAGTCGACGGTCACCGACGGGACATCCGCCCACAACAGGTTCGCCGACAACTCCGCAATGTCCGCAGCCAACGGCACGTGCAGCTTCGCGGCCGGCTGCCCGGGGGTGATCGGCTCCCCCCAGAACATCCGCGCCAGCCCGCCCACCAGACCACCCCGGAACTGGGACGGCTTGTTCAGGTCGAAGAACTCCCGAGCCCGCGGGTTCTGCGCGTACGACTCCGGGCCCCCGTACACCTGCGCCAAATGCGCTGTGTCGCCCCCGTACCAGGCACGCCACACCTCCATGTCATGGAACGGCTCCTCGAACTGGACAGGCGGCCACGGGGTCTTCCCGGACAGCGGCAACGTCATGACAACTCTCCTTCTAACGGATGGGTGGATGGCTAGCAGGACGTGCTGCCCGGCTGAGGTGTCGTGCCGTTGGGGTTGCAGGCCGCAAGCCGTTCCTTGGCCACGGCCAGGCAGGCCGTGTAGGGCTTACCGGTCTGCGCCTGGAGTTGTCGGGCGAGCTTCTGTGCGGGGGTTCGCTTGGTCATTACGGTCTCCTCTGACTGGGGGTTAGGCGGCGAGGGCGAGATGCCGCTGCCACAACGCTCGGGTGGTGAAGATGCCGTAGCGCATCGCGTCGACACCGTGGTCGGCGACCTTCAACGGCTGCTCGACACCGCGAAGGGCAGCCTTGTCGTCCCACGAGTAGCCGCCGATCTCCTGGATCAGCGCCTTGCACGACTCGTGCACCAGCAACTTGTTCGCCGCGAGGAGCGACGACACGGTGCGGATGCCGTCCATGACGTCGTTCTTCGCCGGCGTCGGCGTCAACTTGTCCCGCCGCAACTGCGCCGAGAACGACGCGGCGGACGGGTCGACCGTCACGAACTGGGGGCGCACCGCACCGATCGTGGGTACGTCCTGCAGCCAGGCCCGCAGCCGCTCGGAGTACTCGGTGTCCGTGAGCTGCCTGCGAGTCTGCCTGGCCTCGTAGCGCCACTCCGCCGCCGCGTACAGGCGCCGGTCGCGCCCCAGACCGAGGAGCACCGCGTGGAACGGGTTGCTGGTGCCGTAATCGACGCCCAGGCTGATCCACCGGTGAATGCCCTCCCGCGGCAGATCGTTGACGATGTGCCGGTCCCGGTCCCACACGTCGTAGATCGCACCCTCCGCGGCGACCCACTCCCCGAGGATGAACCGCCGGTAGAAGAGGCCCTCGTGCATGGCCTTGATGTCGGCGACGTAGTCCGGGTCGAGGAACGGGTTGTCGTCGATGGTGAAGGAGAAGCGGCGCAGCGGCTTCTTGCCCTCCTGCGACAGCCAGTCCCGCATGAACCAGTGCGCCGGGTTGTCGGGGTTGGTGGTGCAGAACAGTTGTGCACCACGCACCGACATGCGGCCGAGGAGCTGTTCGAAGAAGACCTGCGGGACCAGGGTGACTTCGTCGACGTACGCCCCGCACAGGGTCATGCCGCGGATCTTCGGCTCCGACTTGGCGTCGTTCGCCCCGATCACGTGCACGGTGCGCCCCAGGATCACCGCGGTCGGCGCACCCGGCGTGTAGTGGATGTGCTTCGCGGCCTCCCCGAACAGGGCCGGGTCCTGCAGCGGGAGGAACAGGTTGCGGTGGATCGTCTGGGAGGTCTTCCCGATGATCACCAGCTCGCCGGTGGACGGCGCCTGCGACACAAAGATCAGCCACTTCAACAGTGACGCGATCGTCTTCCCCGACCGGATCGCACCCTCCCAGCAGCAGATCTTCACCGTCGCGTCGGCAACGGACCTGATCTGCTTCCGGGACAGGGGCAACGCCTCCAGCGTGGCGGACACCGGGCTACGCCCCGCCGTCCCCGCCACCGGCGGCATCCGCGGCGACCTCGCGGTCGTCTTCCTCCCGGGAGTACCGGGCCAACGCCTCACCCAGCGACCCCAGCATCGACTTGGCGCCGTCCAGGTCCGAGCCGACCTCCGGCGGCACCAGCTTCAGCACCCGGTCGATCGCCGTCGCGGCCGTCGACATCAACGCCCGCTTCTCCGCCGCCGGCGCCTCGTCGAACTCGTGCTCCTCGTACGTGTTGTCCTTCCCGCCGAACGAGTACACGGTCGTCGGCGCCCACAACTGGGCCCGCAGCCGCTCGGCGTCCCCCATCAAGTCCTCGGCGAGCAACGCCCGCCGTTCGGCAAGGTCTGCCAGCCGGGCCTTCGTTGCCGCCTCGATCCGCGACCGGTCGAAGGTCAGCCCAAGGTGCTCCGCGGTACGGGACACCACGACGGGGGCGATCCCCATCTCCCGGGCGATGGCGTTCCTGCCGAGCCCCTCCGCGTGCAGGGCCCGGAGCTTGTCGAACCGTTCGGGCCCCATGGTTCCTCCGGGCATCAGGCCGTCCTCCCGGCCGACGCCAGCGCACCTGCGGCCGTGCCGGCTCGTGCGCGCTGCTGCAGCAGAACGGGCAGGGAGGTCCCGCCGGTTGTCGCCCATCGGTAGTGCCAGGGGATGAGGACACACCGGCAGTGCGGGTGGCGGGGAGGGCCCGGTATCGACGTCAGGAACACCGCTCTGGTCGAGTCCAGGGACACCCCGCCGGGGAAGTGCCCGCCCACGGGGATGGACCGGCCGGCGTAGGCGGCGCACGCGGGGCAGGCGCCTGGCTCCGCGACCCACAGCATCCGCATCCCCGGCCCCAGATGCCGTGCCAGCGCGAGAGCTGCGTTCGCTGCGGCCGCGGTGACGGCTACGGCGACCCCGGCGGTGATCCGGGACACGGCACGGCGGGCCCGGCTGAACACGGTCCGCAGGCCGGACATGCCGCCCGCTGTCAGCCCCGCGGTCGTGAGGAGGGCCAGGGCCCGCTGGTGTTCCTCCTCTATGGCGGCCGGGATGCCGGTGGCCGCCCGCCCGGCGACGGGACCGGTCTCTACGGGGACGTTCTCGGGCGGTGCGATGCCCCGGAGGTGGGTGGTCAGGAGGGATGCCTGGGCGAGGGCGTAGGAGGCGGCGTTGTACGCGGCGAACTGTGCCTCCCGCGTGGCGTGGGCGCCCTGGCCGTGGAACGCGGCGTCGAGCTGCACGGTGATGTGCCTGATGAGCGCCCGGAGTTCCTGGTCGCCGGGGACGGGCCGGGTGGGCGTGGTGGCGAGGAGCCAGCGGTGTGCGGCGTCGGCCTCGGTGTCGCGGAGGGCCTGAGCGAGGGGCCTGGCTGCGGTGGCGCCGTGGCGGTGCTCGAGGGCCCGCAGATGGGCGGGCTGACGCTGCGCCATGTTGGCGATCGTCGTTGCGGACGCTGCCACCCCAACCACCCCACTTCCTTGTAATCAAAGGCTATCTTGCAATCTGGCCTTTGATTGTGCAGCATAGTGCGTGGGATTGGGTTAGCATCCACGCCAGACGTGGGCGGACAAGGCGCCGCACCACACCACGTCCGGCAGCCCAAGGAGGCTCTGATGACGACCCCCGCCCAGCCCACGAGCACGCCCACGGACCCGAGCACCCAGCCCGCCGTCCTTCAGCAGCCCGCAGGCACCGCACCGACTCCGCCAGAGCCGGCCGCACCCGCACAGCCCGCAACTCCCGCCGTACCGGACCCGGCCACCGAGTCGCCCGCCGAACCCAAGGGGAAGGCCCCGAAGTTCGAGGGTGAGTTCGACCCGGCGAAGTTCGAGCGCCTCGTCGAGAACCTCCGCGGAGACGTCACAGCCGAGAAGGCCAAACGCGAAGCCGCAGAGCAGAAGGCCAAGGATGACCAGGCAGCCTTCATGAAGAAGGTCGCCGCCGCCTTCGGTCTCCAGACCGACGAAGCGAAGCCGCCGACACCCGAAGAGCTCGCCCAGCAACTGGACGAGGCCCGCGGAGAGACCAAGGCGTCCCGCGACCAGGCCCGCCAGACGCAGGTCGAACTCGCCGTCTACAAGACGGCCGGGAAGCACGGCGGCGACCCCGACGCACTCCTCGACTCCCGGGGCTTCGCCCAGGCCATCGCCAAGCTCGACCCGTCCGCTCCGGACTTCGCTGCCAGCGTGGAGCAGGCCGTCAAGCAGGCGGTGGAGGCGAACCCCAAGCTCGGCACGGTCAAGCAGGCCGAGCCCAAGCCCGCAGTCCCCGCGGGCGGGGCGCCGATGGGCGGGGCCCCGGGTTCTAAGCGGCAGTTGGGCGCAGCGGACGTGGCGCGGATGAAACCCGAAGAGATCACCATGGCCGTCAACGAGGGTCGTCTCAACGACTACCTGGGGCGCGGCCGGTAGGCATTAGGAGCCTCCGTTGTCGATCAACAACTTCAAGCCGGAAGTCTGGAGCGCCCAGCTCCTCGTCGCCCTCCGCAACAGCCTGGTCTACGCCCAGCCCGACCTGGTCAACCGGAACTACGAGGGTGAGATCACCTCTCACGGGCAGTCCGTCCACATCACGACCGTCGGCGACCCGACGATCTTCGACTACGACGCGGGCGACACCATCAACTACGAGGACGTCGAGACCGCGGGCACGGACCTGGTCATCGACCAGGGCAAGGCCTTCGCGTTCAAGATCGACGACGTGGACAAGGCGCAGGCCCTCCTCAACCCGATGGCGCAGATGGCGCAGAACGCCGCCTACGGGCTCCGCGACAAGGCCGACGCCTACGTCGCCTCCCTGTACACCGGCGCGGCCTCCGCGAACGTGCTCGGCTCCACCGGCTCCCCGATCGACACGCACACCACCGCAACGGACGCCTACGACAAGGTGCTGGTCCCCCTGCGGACCAAGCTGAACCGGTCGAACGTCCCCAGGGAGGGCCGCTACGTCGTCGTGTCCCCCGAGTTCTCCGGCAGCCTCCTCAAGGACGGCCGCTTCATCAAGGTCAACGAGTCCGGCGACGGCGGGCAGGGACTGCGCAACGGCATGATCGGCCGCGCCGCGGGCTTCGACATCCTCGAGTCGAACAACACCCCGAACCCGTCCGGGGACACCCAGGTCGTGCAGGCCGGCTACCCCGGCGCGATCACCTACGCCGAGCAGATCCTCGAGACCGAGGCCCTGCGCCTGCAGTCCACGATCGCCGACGCCATCCGCGGCCTCCACGTCTACGGCGGCAAGCTCCTGCGCCCCACCGGTATCGCCGTCGCCTTCATCGACCCGGCGTAACCACCTTCCCTGCCCAGCGCAGTGATCCTCGTCGCCACTTCAGACCCCGGGAGCCCCACCATGGCGCGCACCGCCCTCAGCTACACCAGCCTCACCCCGAATGGGCACACCACCAGCCCCGCCGGCACGACCATCGACTCGACCCTCGTCACCAACGGCGTCGTCATCAACGGCGTCGACCCCGAGCACACCATCCTCCGCGTCACGAACACCGCGACCGGCGCGAAGAACGTCACCGTCCGCACCGGATCCGGCACCCAGTCGTGGATGGCCGGGCAGGGCGACCTCGTCGTCGCCGTCGGCGCGAACACCGGCAACGAGTTCGTCGGCCCGTTCACGTCCGCCCGCTTCCAGCAGGACGGCAGCTCGATGTACGTCGACTTCGAGTCCGGGTTCACCGGCACGATCACCGCCATCCGCGTCCCGAAGGCGTGGAACTGACGTGGCGTCCCGCGAGTACGAGGGGACAGGCGGACTCCGGCTCACGCTGGACGACCCCCTGTCCCCGCAGATGGCCCGTCAGGTCGCCAACGGCACCCTGCGCCCCGTCGACGGGAAGCCCGCCGACGTCGACGCCGGGAACAAGTCCCTGGTCGTGCAGCACGGCAGCGAGGCGGACACCGTGAACCGGGTCGGCCGGCACCTGCCCGCCCCCGGCCAGCGTCCGGCCCCGACCGCCCCGGCCCGCGACTGGGCCACCTACGCGGTCGCGCTCGGCCTGAACTCCAACCAGGCGTGCACCCTCACCGCCACCCAGCTCCAGGAATGGGTGACCGCGCACGAGGACGCCCTCGGCCAGGGCGAGCCCGCCCCTGTCCCGGACACCGACCCCGCCAGCCCGGTGGAGCCGCTCCCCGAGCGCCCCGCCAAGAACGCGGCGGTCGCCGAGTGGCGGCAGTACGCCATCGCTCTCGGCATGGACCCCGACCAGGCCAAGGAAGCCACCAAGGCCGACTGCCAGGACTACGCGCAGGTCGTCGAAGACACCCGCCAGGCAGGGGAGTAGCAGTGGCGTACGCGACGGTCGAACAACTCGAGGAGTGGCTCACCCCTGAGCCCGCCCCCGCCAACGCCGCACGCCTCCTGGACGAGGCGTCCGACGCGATCGACGGTGCCCTGACCGGCGCGTACTACGACCCCGCCGACCCCGACGTCGCCGCCGTCCTCACCAAGGCGTGCGTGCGGCAGGTCCACTGGATGATGGACCGCGACGACGAGACCGGCGCCCAGAACGACCTGCAGTCCATGTCCGCCGGCTCCCGGTCCTTCACCCGCCGCACCGTCGGCGACGGGGCGGGCGCAGCACCGAAAGTCGGCCCGCAGGCCGCACTCGTGCTCCGCAACTCCGGGCTGCTCACCATGTGGCCGATGGTGGTGGGCTGATGCCGGGCCCCATCGGACGCCAGTCCGTCACCGTCCTCCAGGCCGCCGAGACCACAGGCGACTACAACACGCGCGTCCGGGACTGGTCGAACCCGACCAGCACCGTCGTGCCGGGCTGCACCATCGACTACACGTCCAACGGGCGCACCCGGCAGGCCGGCGACCAGACCACCACCCGCGCGCAACTCCTCATGCCGCCCCGTGCCATGACGGTCACCACCGGGATGCGCGTCCAGTGGGACGGCCGCACCTGGGACATCGACGGAGTCCCCGCCCACGCCGCGGGCGCAGGCCCCCTGTCCGGGCAGACCGTTGCCCTGCTGGAGGTGCAGGGCGGATGACCACCGAGGTCACCATCACCGTCGACGTCGACGAAGACGCCATCCGCGAACTGGCGTTCTCCCGGCCCGTGCAGGACGACCTGGCCGCACGCATGGACCGCGTCGTGGAAACAGCCCAGTCCATCGCCCCGGTCGACACCGGCCGCTACAAGGCGTCCATCCACCGCGTGCCGGAGCCCGGCCCCAACGGCGAGGTGTCCGTAGAGGCCAACACCCCCTACGCGATCTACGTCGAGCACGGCACCCGGCAGACCGACCGCAACGGCCGCTCCATCCACCCGCCCCACTACACCCTCTCCACCGCTCTCGACGCCGCTGGGGGCGACCACTGATGAAAGAGGAACCCACCATGGCCGCTGAAGACCCGGCAGACCAGGTCACCCTCAAGCTGATCTTCTGGCACAAGGGGAAGAAGCCCGGCGACACCGTCACCGTCCGCCGCGACGAGGTCCGCTCCTGGTACGGGTACGCCGAACTCGTCAACGACGTGCCGCCCGCGAAGGCCGACACCACCGCGGACACCGGCGCCCAGAAGACCCCGGACAAGGCCGACGACACGGCGAAGCCGGCCGCCAAGACGAGCACGGCCAAGTAGCCCCCGATGACAGCCGCGGTGGCGCTCCCGGACGGCAAGCAGGTCGGTATCGACCTCCTGCAGGCCGCCCTCGGCACGTCCGCGCTCATCGTGGGGGAGCTCCCCGAACCGGCCGAGTTCACCGCCCGCCTCGCCCAGTACGGCGGCATCGTCCGCCTGCTCCGCATCGGTGGCACCGCCGCCCTCCGCGGCTGGGCCGACAGCAGCGCCATCGACCGGCCCCGGTTCTCCGTCGACTGCTACGCCCCCACAACACCCGCCCTGGGTGCGGCGATGCGCCTCGCACTGCGGGTGCGCGGCGAGTGGGAGCTCCTGCCCGGCCAGGGCACCGCCGACGGCATCGTCACCGCCACCACCGAGGAGACCGGCCCGCAAGACCGCCCGGAGGAACCCAACACAGGGGTCCGACGGGTCGGCATGACCCTGGGGATGAGCGTGCGCCCACCCCGACCCACCAGCTAGGAGGCCCGTCGTGGGCAACGCAGACAACATCAAGATTGGCGTCAAGGGCCGCGCCTACGTCGCGCCCGTCGGCACCACTTTCCCCACCAGTCCGTTCGCCGTGTGGGCGACCGGATGGGTCGACCTCGGCTACATCCACCCCGACGGCCTCGAAGAGGGCCTCGGGGAGGACCGCACGGAGATCCAGGCGTGGGGTGAAGAGGCCGCGGTGAAGACCCGCGTCAAGTCGAGGGACGGCAGCTTCAAGTTGACGTTCCTGGAGACGTCCGCCGCGCTCCTGCAGCTCTACTACGCGGTCCTCGCCGACGACATGACCTCGGTCCCCTCCAGCGACGACGACCCGCAGTACCTCTCCTTCGGGACCGGGCAGGCGTCGCCCGGCATCGAGCGGGCCCTCGGCATCGACATCATCGAGGACGACGAGATCGAACGCATCATGATCGCCCGCGTCGACGTGTCCGACCGCGGCAACCGCAAGCGGTCCGCAGACGACGCCTCGTCGTTCGAGCTGACGTTCAAGCCGCTCGCCGCCCCGGGAGGCGGCCAGGCCGTTCAGCGGTTCATCACCAACATCACCCTTCCCGCCTGACCCCACCAACTGGTGGCCTGCCGCGCTCACATCCCTGGGCGGGGGCGGCACGGCAGGCCACCTGGATCGACCCCCGCCCGGCCCCTGCCCAAGGAATGAGAACCCGCCGTGTCCAAGCCCAACCGCAAAGTCGTCCGGCTCCAGCAGATGCGTGCCCAGAGGGCGGAGGCCGCTGGCATCAAGTACGTCGACGTCGTCTACGAGATCCCCGACCCCGACGACGAGGCCTGCTACATCGAGAAGACGTGCTCGCTCCTCACCCAGAACTACTGGCCGGTCGAGGTCGTCGAGGCCATCGACGACGCCTCCGGCAACAAGAACATCAGCATCCTGCGCCAGGTCGCCTCGCCCCCGGAAGCGTTCGACGAGTTGGTCAAGGTCGGCCGGCTCACCGTCGGTGAACTCGTCGACCTCGTCGACGAACTGACGAAGGAGGCGGGCGTCGACGAGGGGGAATCCAATGGCTCCTCCACCTCCTCCGGGAGCACGCAGGGAGCCTCCGAGCCGACATCCAGCGCTACTACCCCGGCCGCCGCCTAGCCGAGTTCTGGGCCTTGTCCTGGGGGGAGGGAACGATGACGTGGGCCGAGCTCCGCGACCTCGTCGTCGCCCTCCCCGAGGACTCCGCCACGAAGGCCGCCGCCGCAGGCGACGAAGACGGACGCCGCTGGAGCCAGGACACCTACCTGGACGCGGCCACGGTCAACCTGCTGCAGCTCATCGCCACGACCCTCTGGAAAGCCCACCTCAAGGGCGACCCGCCGGAGATGACCGCGATCGAGCCGCCGAAGCTCGCCGCCGACGAACAGCGGCAAGCCCTCGAAGAGGCGAAGAACGCCCGCAACAGGGCGGTCCTCGACAGCCTCGCCCCCGGCCGCACCCCGGCCAGTGAGGAAACGCAGGGAGACCTCGCCCAGTGGATGGCGAAGATCCGCGATCTCGAAACCGCACGCCAGCAGTAGGAGGGGAGGGCAGTCATGGCGGAAGCCACACTCGTCGGATCGACCAAGGTCAGTCTGATCCCGGACATGAGCCAGTTCGGCGACCGGCTCCGTATCGAACTGCCCTCCGCCATCCGCGAACCCGCCAAGACCGCCGGCGACACCGCGGGCGACCTGATCCGCAACGCGATCACCAAGAAGCTCGCCAAGCCGATCGGGGTGAAGGTCCAGGCAAGCCTCGACGATGCCGCGGCGAAAGCATCCCTGAAGACACTCGCCAAGGACCGCAAGGTCAAAGTGGTCGTCGCCCTGGACGGGAAGACGGCCACCGCTGGCCTCGCGAAGCTCACCAAGGACCGCAAGGTCAAGATTGTTGCCGTCCTGGACGGGAAGACCGCGACAGCCGACCTGGCCAAGCTGACCAAGGACCGCAAGGTCAAGGTCGTCGCCGAGCTTGACGGCAAGGCGGCCACCACCGCCCTGACGAAGCTCACCAAGGACCGCAAGGTCACCATCACCGCAGAAATCGACGACACCGCGGCGAAGACCAAGCTCGGCACCCTGTCGGGGCAGCAGACCGTCGACATCCTCCCGAAGATCCAACAGGCCGCCTACCAGACGGCGATGCGGCAACTGGACCGCCTGACCGCGGACCGCACCGTCAACATCCGCGCCTCCGTGGACACCCGGGTCGGCGCCAACGACATCCAGAACCTCATCCGGCGGCGCACCGTCCGCATCGGGACGGACGTCGACACCCGTGTCGCCGCGGACTCCCTCGCGAACCTCACCAGGCGCCGGCAGATGACGATCCAGGCCCGCGCGGACACCACATCCGCGGACGCCGCGATACGCCTGGCATCCCGAGACCGCACCGCGAACATCCGGGTCCGCGCCACCGGCCTGTCCGCCCTCACCGCAGGCCTGACCGGGCTCGGGAGCAGCGGGAACTCCTCCGCCGGCCTCGGGATCCTGTCCGGTCGCATCGCGAAAATCGCTGCCGCGGCCCTCGCCGCGTTCCCGTCGATCGCGTCACTGTCCTCCGCCCTCGTGCAGATGGGGCCGCTCGCCGCGACCGCCGCCCCGGCAGTAGCGACACTCGTGTCCGCGTTCGCCGCTATCAAGGTCGGTCTGTCCGGTGTCGGCGACGCCATCAAAGCCGCATTCCAGCCCGCGACCGGGGAGGCCACCAAGGCGGCGTCCGCGACGAAGGCCGTGGAAACCGCCCAGAAGTCGCTGGCGACCGCGACCCGGCAGCTCAAGGACGCCCAGGTCCAGGCGGCCGAGCAGGTCAAGCAGGCCAACGCGCAAGTCGCCTCCGCCGAACGGGACCTGACCGAGGCGCAGCGCGATGCCCGGCAGGCGCAGCAGGATCTCACCGAGGCCCGCCGGCAGGCCGTCCGTGACCTCCAGGACATGAACAACAGCCTGGAGGACGCCCAGCTCGACCAGCGTGCGGCAACCCTGGCTGTGCAGCAGGCCGAGGAAGACCTCGCCGCGGTCCGCTCCGACCCCACCGCCACCCAGCTCCAGATCCAGCAGGCCACCCTCGCCCGGGACCAGGCGGTGCAGTCCCTCAGCGAGCAGCAGCTCCAGACGCAGCGCCTGCAGAAGGACACCGCGGCCGCGAACAAGGCCGGCGTCGACGGCTCCAAGACGGTGGTGCAGGCCCGGCAGCAGGTGTCCGATGCCAACCAGAAGGTCATCGACCAGCAGAAGGCCCTCGCCGACGCCCAGGCCGCCGTCGTCAAGGCGCAGGTCGACGGGCAGCGTCAGATAGCCGACGCGCAGGCCAACGTCGCCGACGCCGTCAAGGGTGTTGCCGAAGCCCAGCAGGCTGCGGCCGAACAGACATCCGCCCTGGATACGGCGATGGCGAAGTTGTCGCCGAACGCGAAGGCGTTCGTCACCCAGCTCCAGGCCATGGCGCCCGCCTGGCGCAGCATGAAACTCGACGTCCAGGACGCCCTGTTCGCCGGGATCGGCACCCGCCTGGGACAGGTAGGCGCACAGATCCTGCCCACCGTCCGCAAGGGCCTGGTCGGCGCAGCAACCGAGCTGAACACCATGGGCCGCAACGCGCTCACCGCAGTCTCCAACCTCGACAAGGCCGGCACCCTCAAGGGCGTCTTCGACGGGGTCCGCACCAGCCTGCGGAACCTGTCCCGTATCCCCGGACAACTCGTCACCGCGTTCGCCCAGCTGTCCGTGGCAGCACAGCCCGCGTTCGACCGGATCACCACCGGTTTCGGATCCGTCATGGACAAGGTCATGGTCAAGCTGGCGGCCGGCCTGAAGAGCGGCGGGCTGACAGACGCCATCAACACCGCCCTCGACGTGGCCATCCAGTTCGGGAAAGTCCTCGGCAACCTCGGCGGGATCATCGCCGCCGTGTTCAAGGCGGCCGGTGCCGCCGGGGGCGACTTCTTCGGCGTGATCGGCGCGGCCATCGCGGAGATCCGCAAGGTCGTCGAGATGCCGGAGGTCCAAAAGGCCCTCACCGCGGTGTTCACCGCGATCAACGCCATCGCCCGGCTCATCGCCGGCGCCCTCGGGCAGGCCATCACAGCGGTCCTTCCCGTCCTCGCCGCGCTGGCCCCCGCCGTCACCGAGGTCGCGAAGATCCTAGGCCCGGCCCTCGGCCAGGTCATCGCCGCCCTCGGCGACGCACTCATGCCGATCGCGCAGGCCCTGGGCCCGGTACTGGTCGTCGCAGCCAAGGCGGTGGCAACCCTGGTGGTCGCGCTGATCCCGCTGCTGCAGCCGCTCGGGGAGATCGTCGCCGCGCTCCTCCCGGCGTTCACGCCGCTCCTGCAGACCCTCACCACCGTGTTCACGGCGCTCGCCCCGGTCATCGCGCAGGTCGCCCAGCAGATCGGCCCGATCCTCCTGCCCGTCATCCAGGGCCTGTCGAAGGTCCTCCAGACGATCGTCACCCAGTCCGCGACGCAGTTCCTGAAGATCCTGCAGCTCCTGCTGCCCGTCATTCCGCAACTGGTGCCCGTGGTCCTGCTCCTGGCGACGTCGATCGGGCAGATCCTCACCGCGGTCGCACCGCTGATCCCGCAGATCACGCTGCTGGCATCGCAAATGCTCGTGCAGCTCCTCCCGGCGCTGATACCGCTCATTCCGCCGCTCACCCAACTGATGCTGCTGTGGATCCAGTTCTCCACGATGGTGACCCTGAAGGTCGTCATCCCCGCGCTGAAGCTCCTCGTCTCGTTCCTCGCCGGGTTCCGCAAGGCTTTCCAGCCCGCCCTGGACGCGGTGACGTGGCTGACGAAGAACATCGCGAAATGGTTCGAGTGGCTGTACGACCACCTCCTCGGCCACTCCGTCATCCCCGACATCGTCAACGGCGCCACCCGCTGGTTCACGACCATGTGGAAGAACGTCACCGGGATCTTCAGCAACCTCAAAAAGGACGCCCTCAAAACCTGGGACAGCTTCTGGGACAACGTCCGCTCGGTCGCCTCCACCTCCCAGACCAAGGCCCGAGCCGGGTTCGACAAGTTCGCCGCCGGCCTCAAGTCCGCGTTCAAGGACGCCCGCGACGGCATCGGCGCCGTGTGGAAGGGCCTCCAGCAACTCGTCTCCAACCCCATCAAGTTCTGGATCCAGACGGTCTACAACAACGGCATCGCCAAGGTCTGGAACGCCACCGCCGCGCACATCCCCGGCATCAGCAACATGAAGACGATCGCCGTGCCGAAGGGCATGGCCCGCGGTGGTGTCCTGCCCGGCTGGTCCACCTGGAGGCAGGGCGACGACCAGCTCGTGCCCATGCGCCGCGGCGAGGGCGTCTACGTGTCCGAGGTGATGCGCGACCCTTACGAGCGGGCACGCCTCCACGCCATGAACGCCGCCGCGATCCGCGGTACCAACCCGTCGATGGCGCGCATGCAGTACGGGTTCTCCGAGGGCGGCATCTTCGGCGGCCTGACGAGCATCGGCTCCGGCATCGCGGACACCGTCGGCTCCGTCCTGAAGAAGGGCGCCAACGCCGTCCGCGGTGGCCTCGCCGACGTCGCCGCGACCGCCCTCAAGCCCGTCAAGGCCGGCATCACCAAGGCCCTCGGCGCCAGCAAGAACACGTGGCCCGGCGTCGCCGCCCAGGCGCCGCTGTACCTGATCGACAAGGCCATCGACTACATCCGCAACAAGGACGTCCCCGATGCGTCCGGGCAGTGGATCAAGCCGGTGAACGTGCCGTTCGGCACGAAGTTCGGCGCCAAGGGCTCCATGTGGTCCTCCGGCCGGCACACCGGCCTCGACTTCCCCGCCGCAGTCGGCACGAAGGTCGTCGCCGTCGACAACGGCACCGTCGAGTCCGCGGTGTCCGGCGGCCCGTACGGCAAGCACGTCATGATCTCCCACGGTGGCGGCCTCGAATCCCTGTACGCGCACATGTCGGCCATCGCGGCCCGGGTCGGCACCGGCATCAAGCAGGGCGCCCGGGTCGGGTCCGTCGGCGCGACCGGCAACGTCACCGGCCCCCACCTCCACCTCGAAGCCCGCGTCCACGGCAAGTCCGTCGACCCGATGCCGTACCTGACCGGAGGCGGGGACGGCGGCAGCGGGGTGCAGCGGTGGAAGGGCGTCGTCACCCAGGCCCTCGGCCAGGTCCACCAGTCCCTCAGCCTCGTCAACACCACCCTGCGCCGCATGAACCAGGAGTCCGGCGGCAACCCCACCGCGGTCAACCGCACCGACTCGAACTGGAAGGCGGGGCACCCCTCCGTCGGGCTTATGCAGCTCATCGAGGGCACGTTCCGGGCGTACGCGGGCCCGTACAAGAACACCGGGCCCAAGCTGTACGGCGTCAGCACGGACCCGCTGGCGAACATCTACGCCTCCATGCGGTACGCCCTGTCCCGCTACGGGTCCCTGTCGGCCGCCTACAACCGGCCCGGCGGGTACGCCCGCGGTGGCCTCGTCGGCGGCACCCGCATCCACCGCGGCACGCCCCGCGGGTACGCCGGCGGCGGCATCATCAAGGTCGGCGGGAAGTCCATCGACACCGGGCCGATTGCCTCGGCGGTCGGTGCTTCCTTCCTCAAGCAGCTCGCTGGGACCGCGGCCCAGATCTCCTCCGCGATGACGTCGGTGGCGACCGCGGTGAAGAACGCGTTCAAGGGCGTCAAGACGACCCTGGACAACAAGCTCCTCACCCAGATCAGCACCACGAACAAGCAGTTGCAGGCCCTTGCCACGCAGCGCGACGCCATCGCCTCGAAGATCACCGCGGCGAACCAGCTCGCCGCCGACTCCACCAGCCAGGCAACGTCATTCGCGGCCCTCACCGGACTGCCCAACGCGGGCAACGCGTTCGACGCGGGCGGCGTCCTCTCCGGGCTGCAGACCCGCCTCACCCAGATCAAGGCGTTCACCGCGAACCTGAAGATCCTCGGTGCGCGCGGCCTCGACAAGACGCTCCTCAGTCAGATCGAGGCCGCTGGCATCGACCAGGGTGCCGCGTACGCGCAGGCCCTCGTTGACGCCACTCCCGCCCAACTCAAGTCGATCAACTCGACCGAGTCGCAGATCGCTTCGGCAGCCACCAGCTACGGGAAGACCGCAGCGGACGCCATGTACGACGCGGGCACCCAGTCCGGGCAGGGCTACCTGACCGGACTGAAGGCGCAGGAGGCGTCCATCGACAAGGCGATGAGCACCCTCGCGAAGAAGATCCAAGCGGCGATCAAAAAGGCGTTGAAGATCAAGTCGCCGTCGCGGGTGTTCGCGGAACTCGGTGCGTTCACCGTCGCAGGCTTCGCGCAGGGCGTCACAGAGGCCACCCCCCAGGCCGCAGCCGCGACCGCCGGCATGGCCTCCACCGTCAGATCCTCCGCAGCCGCCGCAACGAGCGTCTCCAGCGCCACCAGCACCACGAACAGCACTGTCGTCGGGGACCGGCACCTGCACTACAACGCCACCGTCCGCGAGCAGGCATCCCGCCAGTCCCTCCTCGCTGCCCTCGCCCTCGAGGACACCCTCCACCGGCCCGTCGTAGTGGGAGGCTGACCGTGCCGATCCTCGTACGCTCCAGCAACACCGACGACGATGAAGTCGTCCACGTCGGAGTCCCCTGGCCAACCCGCGTCAACGAGCTGCCCACCGTGACGTTCACCGACCCGGCCGGTGTCCTCACCAGCTTCTCCGACTGGGAGAATGGGTGGGTTCTCCAGCCCGGCGCCAAGGGCCTCGACATGCCCGTCTGGGCGTTCACCCAGGACGAATCGCCGGGCATCGACGGCTACGCCATCCGCCAGGTCCGCGCCGGCGGCAAGGAGATCGCCTTGCCCATCGCGTTCTGGGCCGACGACTCCCGTGCCGCCTACCTCGCGCGCCGCCGCACCCTGATCCGCTCCCTCAACCCGAAGCGCGGCCTCGGCACGCTGACGGTCACCCAGTCCGACGGCACCTCCCGCACTATCGCAAGTTGCTACAGCGCCGGCCTCGAGGGCGACGAGTCCCTGGACGCGGCGGGCGCCCGCTGGTGCATGACCGCCCTCACGTTCGCCTGCCCGTCCCCGTTCTGGCTCGGCGCCGAGGTCACCACCGAGTGGCGTGCCGCCGTGTCCGGCACGTTCTTCCCCCTGCTGCCGCTCACCGTCGGCAACTCCCAGGTGCTCGGAACGGTGACCGTCGACAACGACGGCGACGACGACGCCTACCCGGTATGGACCGTCACCGGCCCGGCCACCTCGATCAGCCTCACGAACGTCACCACCGGCAACGTCCTCGTCCTCACCCACACCATCACCGTCGGCGACACCGTCGTCATCGACACCCGGGAACGGCAGCAGACCGCCCTCCTGAACGGCACCACGAACCTGTGGGGCGACATCTCCGACGCCTCCACCATGTGGGCGCTGGAGACCGGCATCAACAACCTCACCCTGACCGTCGCCGGCTCCACCTCCAACACCCGCGTCCGGATGACGTACCAGCCCCGCTACCTCGCCGCCTAGGAAGGAGGACCCAGCCCGTGGACGACACCACCCTGCGCGTGTACGTACGCGACGAGACGACCCTCGCCCGCCTCGGCCAGATCGACGACTACACGGCCCTGACCGTGGTGCCCCGCTACAACGCGGTCGGCGCATACACCCTGGAGATCTCCGCGGGCAGCACCCGGACCGACCTCCTCACCGAGGGCAACGGGCTCATCATCCGCACCGCTGGCGGAGACACCGTCATGTCCGGGCCGATCCGCACCGTCGACTGGTCCCGGTCCGCGTCCGACGGCGGGCCGGGCAAGCTCACCGCTGGCGGCGTCGACGACACCGGGCTCCTCGCCCAGTACACGTGCTGGCCCTCCCCGACCGCTGCGATCGGCTCGCAGACCGCATCCGTCTACAAGATCAGTGCCGCCGTCGCGGAGACCGCGATGCGTGCTCTCGTCAACCTCAACGCCGGGCCCGGCGCGCTCACCACCCGTAAGAACCCGCGCCTGACCCTCGCTACGGACGGGGCCCGCGGCGGCACCATCACCCGGCAGGTCAACCAGTTCGACAACCTCCTCACCACCCTCCAGGACATCGCCGGCGCAGCAGGTCTCGGCTTCCGTGTCGTCCAGTCCGGCACCAGCCTGCAGTTCCAGGTGTACGCCCCGATCGACCGGTCCAAGTCCGCCCGGTTCTCGTTCCGCCTGGGCAACCTCACCGACGCCTCCTACTCGACGACACCGCCCACCTGCACCCGTGCTGTCGTCGTCGCCGGGGGAGGCACCAGCCCCCGCGTCTGCAAGACGTACGACCGCACCGACACCTTGTTCCCCGGCCTGGTCATCGAGCAGTTCGTCGACCTCACCTCGGTGGACTCCGCGTCCACCGACCTGACCGCGCAGATGGACCAGGGAGCCGAGGAGGCGCTCACCAACGGGGCAGGGCAGGGCTCCCTCAGCATCTCCCCGATCGACATTCCCCAGTTGCGCTACGGCCGCGACTACGCGGTCGGAGACACCGTCGCCGCCGACGTCCGCGGCGACTGGTACACGGACGTCTGCCGCGAAGTGTCCCTGACGTGCACGGCCTCTGACGGTCCGAAAGTCACCGCGACCGTCGGCGGAGATTCCTCCGGCACGTCGTCCGCCTCCACCATCGCCCGGATCTACGCCTACATCGCCCAGGTCAAAAAGGACGTGGGCCGCCTCAAGACAAGGAAGGCCGCCTGATGGCCGAGTTCAGTGCGCCGTTCGACGGCTCCTCCATCGCCACGGAGCTCCAGTGGTCCCGCATGGCCCGCTGGTGGGGCATCGACGGCGTCCACTCCAGCGACCCCGCCGCCACCGCCCTCAAGGTTTCCGGGAGCGGCACCAGCACTGTGTCCGTCGCTGTCGGCATGGCGTTCGTCAACGGGTTCTTCTACAACCTCGACGCGACGAAGACGCTGTCGGTGCCGTCGAACGCCGGAGGTGGTGCCGCCCGCATCGACCTGGTCGTGCTCCGCGCCGACCAGTCCGCGAACAAGGTCACCGCGGAGTACAAGTCCGGCGGCAGCACCGTGCCCGCCCTCACCCAGGTCGAGGACGGAGTCTGGGAGATCCCCCTCGCCCAGTGCACCGTCGCCGCTGGATCGACCGCCGTCACCGCGGCGAACGTCATCGACCGGCGGTACTTCACCGGCCGGGGTGTCGTCACCGGATCGTCCAGCAGCCGGCGCACCAGCATCAAGAACCAGCTCCTCATCGAGGGCACCGACCTGTACGTCGGGGACGGCGCCAACTGGAACTGGCTCGCCTCCGTCGGCCTGAAGGACTTCACGTACACCCCGACCTGGTACACGGGCTCCACAGTCCTCAACTGGGGCTCCACCAGTTCGAACATCGGCCGGGTCCAGGTCGTCAACAAGCGCGTCGACGTGACGATCCAGCTCTCCCCGTCCGGGAACCCGGCCGCGTCCGACGACCCGATCGGGGTGTCCCTGCCGCCGGGATTGCCCTGCACCGCGGCGATGCGGTCCCTGTTCACCTGGAACTTCTCCTCCTCCAACGACGAGGGGTCCTGCGTCGGTGTCGCGATGACGTTCCCCACCGAGTCCCAGACGAAGATCGCCCGGTTCCGGTACTCGATGACGTCCGGCACCACCGGCGCAGCCGTCCCGAACAGCTTCAGCCTGCTGACGAACCAGCCGTTCAACATCCGCACCGGCGACTACCTCTCCGTCGACGGCTCCTACTGGATCGACTGACCCGAGAAAGCGAGAAAGCCCTGTGAGCAGGCATCTCTTTGGTGGGAGCCCCGCCGACTACGCCATGGAAAAGGCCGGCACCCAACTCGTGCTGCGGCCCGGCGCCGTCGGCACGGTCTGGGACGCCGCCGTCGAAGGCAATCAGTACACCGACCTCACCGACACCACCCTCAGCCCGATCACCCAGGTCACCGCGGACAGCGTCGGAGGCGTCACCTTCTACGGCCCGGACGGCATCACCCACCTGTACGTCGACTTCGGGTTCGGCCGGCGTCTCATCCTCGTCGCCACCGATATAGGCGACGTGCTCTCCGACCTCCAGGAAGCCGTGGACGCCCTGTCCGGGCCCGCCAGCGGCAGCATCCCCAAGTCCCTCGTCACGACGAAGGGCGACATCGTCGCCGCCACCGGCTCGGGCGCGGTGGACCGGGTGCCGGCCGGCACCGTCGGACAGACGCTGGTGTCGTCTGCCACCGCGACGACCGGGGTGCGCTGGTCCAACGCGTGGCGCCGCCGCACCCTGCCGCACCTGTCCACTGCCGACGCCGTCTCCACGATCACAGCACCGACGATCACCGTGACGCAGCAGGCGACGTCCACGATCACGTCCGCGCAGGCCCTGCTCGCCCCGGACACCGGCCCGTTCCTGTACTGCGGCGCCGGCAGCTTCTCCTACGGCACCGGCACCCCGGACAGCTCGTACTACCTGCCGCTGTCGCGGTACCCGAACACGTACGCGTCCGGGCAGGGCAACTACGCGGTGGAGTTCTGGACGGACGCCGCCCAGTTCGAGATCAAGTTCAAGATGATCTCAACGACGGCCACGAAGTACCGGCTCAGCGTCGACGACCGGAAGATGACTGACCTGGCCGTCGCCACGGGTGCGACCGCCGCAGGCTCCTCCCACGTCCTGAAGTTCGTGTTCTCCACCGCCACCCCCCGCAAGATCCGCTTCGACTTCACGACGATGCCGTTCGGCGGGCTGTTCCTGCCGCCCGGCGCCACCGCATGGAAGCCTGCCACCGAGGGCGGGCGCCTCGGCGTGTTCGGCGACTCCATCTGCGACGGTTCGGCAGAGAACACCGGCGCGGGCATCGGCACCTGGTTCTACCGGCTGGCCCGCCTCCTGGGCTGCACCGACGCCTGGGACCAGGCCCGCGGCGGAACCGGCTACATCACCCCCGGAACGTTCGCGACCCTCGCCAACAGGGTCGCCACCGACATCACCCCCTACGCGTTCGACCGGCTGATCGTCTGGGCTGGCTACAACGACAACGGCGGCTCCCAGTCCGACATCGCGACGGCCGCGGCCTCCCTCTACACCACCCTGAAGTCCGTCATCGCCCCCGGCGGAGACATCTTCGTCATCGGCTGCTACGCCCCGACCGGCTCCCCGGCTGGGTCCATCACCAACACGGACACGACCCTGCGGACCGCGGCCGCGGCGGCCGGCCTGCCCTTCGTGTCGCCTCTCACCGGCACCGTGTACGACTCCGCAGGCAACGCCATCGTCACCCAGGGCGCCTGGATCACCGCAGCGAACGCGTCCGGCTACATCGGCACGGACGCCATCCACCCCAACGACAACTGTCACGTCTACCTGTCGCGTCGCGTCTACCAGGCCTGGTGCGCGGCCATCCCCGCCTGACAGAAGGAGCCTCAGCATGCCCGTCCTGGCGAAAGCGGAAGAAGGAGCCATCGAAGGTCTCATCCCGGCAGGCCCTGGGCTGCGGGTGACGGCGTCCGTCGCCCAGGGCGCGGACACGTCGCAAATCCCGGTGCCGGGGCGGGTGGTGGCGTGGGCTCAGGTCATCGCCGCAGCAGTGCCGGGCGGAGCGCGTATCGAGCCGGTGTTCCTCGCGGACGGGCGGACGTGGACACCGGATCAGTTCCTGGCCGCCTACGGCGCCGGCATCCGGCTGTCCGTGGCCCAGGGCTAACCAGCCGTGAGCACGGGCGCGTTGGTGTCGGCCTCGAACTCGGCGACGGCCCTCTCGAGGGCGCGGCCGTCCAGCCGGTCGGTCCATGCGCCGTAGCGGACCAGGGTGACGCCGGACAGGGCTCGCAGGGCGAGGGGTCCTGCGACGTAGGTGAGGCGGCGGTCGCGGGGGCGGTGGCCGGTCTCCCGGCACCAGGCGTGGAAGTGCTGCAGGTCCTGTGCCAGGACGGCGATGCGGGCGGTCGGGCTCGGCATATCGCGAGGGTAGGCGCGCCGCCCCGCCTGCGTTGCCCTGCAACGGGCGGCCTGTGAGGCGGCAGGGATGCGAGAGGGAACAGGCACCACAAAAACCGATAACCTTTGAAACGAAGGCAAATGCGGTGACCAAAAGGCTATTCGAAGGCTAGGAGTGCAGGTGGCTTCCTCGTCCGCCCCCATCCGGTTCCGGCTCGGCAAGCTCCCCGCCCAGCCCGCCCGCCCCCAACTGCGGCTCTCCGCCGTCCTGCGTGAACGATTCGCCGCACCGCCCGCCTCGTGCGACTGGCAGTCCGACACCATCACCTGGCCCATGTACGGCAACGACCAGGTCGGCGACTGCACCTGCGCCGGCGTCGGCCACATGGTCAACCAGCTCACGTTCTACGGCACCGGCACCGAGATCCAGCCCACCGACGACAGCGTCCTCGGCATGTACTCGGCGATCACCGGCTACACCCCCAGCGACCCGAGCACGGACACCGGCGCCTACTGCCAGGACGTCCTCGCCTACTGGCGGAAGACCGGCATCGAAGGCCACAAGATCGCCGCGTACGCGAGCCTCGACGTCTCCAACCTCACGGAGATCAAGCAGGCCATCGCCGCGTTCGGCACCGTGTACGTCGGGCTGACCTTCCCCGACTCGGCCATGGACCAGTTCAACGCCGGCGAGACCTGGGACGTCGTCCACGGCGCCCGCAACGAGGGCGGCCACTGCGTCATCGTCGGCGCCTACGGCAACCGCAAGTTCGGTCTCGTCACCTGGGGTGCCGAGACGGAGATGACCGAGGCGTTCTGGAAGAAGTACGTCGACGAGGCGTGGGTCGTCCTCGACGCCGACGGCCTGAACCGGGCGGGCGCGTACTTCAGCGGCTCGGCGTCCTTCTACGCGCTGGGGGAACTGTTCGCCCTGCTGACGGGGGAGACGAACCCGGTCCCGCAGCCGGAGCCCACCCCGGAACCGGCGCCGACGCCGGACCCCACGCCTGTACCGGCGCCAGCCGGGGACGCCGACACCGTTCTCGCCGCGGCCGTCCGTACCTGGCTGACGGAGAAGGAGCTGTGACGTGACCATCACCGGCATCGACGTCTCCGGCTACCAGTCGGAGACCTACGACCTGACCGGCGCCGACTTCGTGTTCGTCAAGGCGACCGAGGGGACCTCGTACACGAACCCGCGGCACGCGGCGCAGGTGACCCGAGCACGGAACAACGACCGGGTGGTGGGGCACTACCACTACCTCAACGGCACCTCGGTGACCGCGCAGATCGACTACTTCCTGAAGCAGGCCGGCGCGAAGGCGGGCGACGTGTTCGCCGTGGACTGGGAGGAGACCGCGGTCACCGGCGCGGCGAAGGACCAGGCGCTCAAGTACCTCCAGCAGAAGGCCCCGGGCCACCGGGTGCTCCTGTACTGCAACCGGGACTTCTGGCTGAACCGGGACACCTCCTCGTACCGGGCGGACGGCCTGTGGATCGCCCAGTACAACGGCAAGCCCGGCGCCCCCGACATCGAGGCCCCGTGGGTCGTCCACCAGTACACCAGCGACCCGATCGACACCAACGTGGCCGCGTTCAGCAGCCGTTCAGCGATGGCCGCGTGGGCGGCCGGAACCGAGGAGGACGACGTGGCAGGACTGACCGCCGACGACGTGAAGAAGGTCTGGACGACCGACGGGATCATCAAGAACCCGAACACCGCCACCGCTCCGACGAACCCCTACATCGCCCCGATGACCTCGCTGTACAACATCGAGACGATCGTGCGGCGCATGGAAACCGCGGAGGCCGCACAGACCGCAGCGATCACCGCCCTGGCCAAGCTCGTCGGCTCCGGCGCGAACACGGCCACCATCGTCGCCGCAGTCCAGGACGCCATCGCGAAGGCAGTCGTGCACGTGGACGTCGACGTCACCGGCCCCGCCTCGTCGTGATCGTCAACCTCACCGGGCGGGTGGTCCGCATCTACAGCCCGGACCGCCCGGACGGCGTCGACGAACTGGACCAGGGTCTGCTGCAGACCCTGAACGCGTCCTCGCCGCCCGCGAAGTTGTCGCCGCTGCTGCTCGTCACCGCAGTTCAGGACGACATCCCGGTCGAGCAGACCGAGTACGGGCACGTCGACAACCTGCCCGCCGCCCAGGACAACGTCTGGTACGTCGTCCCCCTGGAGATCGCCCTCGCCGTGACCCCGCGTCGCGCGGACGTCATCGTCACCACCGATCCCGTGGCCACAGCCGACGGCACCGTCGTCGGCTACCGCTCCCTGGCACAGCCCGTCTGACCCTCCCGAAAGGAACCCTCCCGTGACCGCCACTCTCGATCAGGCGTACTGGCTCGGCCTGCTCATCTCCTTCGTCCTGCCGCTCCTCGTCGGACTCGTCACCACCCGCGTCACCAACTCCGGCGTCAAGGCCGTCCTCCTCCTGGCCCTGTCCACCCTCAACGGGTTCATCGCCGAGGCCGCCGACCACCCCTCGGGCTGGTCCTGGGGAACCGCGGTGATCCTGTCCCTGGTGTCGTTCGGGACCGGCGTCGCCGCGCACTTCGGCCTGTGGAAGCCCACCGGGGCCTCCGCGAAGGCGCAAGCCCTCGGCTCCAAGCAGACCGCCTGATGAGGGCCGCGGCAGCCCTGTCGCCTTGCCGGATCCTGCGGCGAATCGACCACCGGCTCGGCCGCCGCGGCTCCTATCTCGCCTGCGCCGGCATGGCATGGACCATGTACGGCATCGGCATCATCATCACCCCACGTCCCGGAACGGTGCGCGGCATGCTGCTGCTGCGCAACGCCGCCCCCCTCGAACTCTGGGGGGTCATCTGGGTGGTGTGCGGCCTGACCGCGATCGTCTTCGCGTTCACTCGCACAGGCCGCGACATGGTCGGGTTCATGGCCGCCGTCCTCCCCACCCTCATGTGGGCGGGCGCCTACGTCGCCGCAATGATCAGCGGCGATTTCCCCTCCGCCTGGGTCTCCGCGGCGACCTGGCTGTTCGCTGCACTGCGGCTGATCGTCGTCTCTCGCTGGCCAGAGTCCACAGGCGTGCAGCAGAAGGACTCGGTGAATGGATAGCGCGTGGACGGTCGTCGGTACGGCCATCGTCTCTCTTGGCAGCCTCATTGGCGTTGTCTTCACCGCGAGGAACTCCCGTGCCGCCGCGGAGGAGCAGGCTGCCCCGCAAGTGCACGCCAGCGAGCGGCAGCAGGACCGGGAGGCCTTTCAGGCAATACAGCAGGGTCTCCAGTCCCAGATCAACGACCTCCGCGAGGAGATGGGACGCCTCAAGCGGGACATGGACAAGCTCCGCGACGAGCGGGACGACCGTGAGCAGAAGCTCCGGATGGCGCTCGACATCGTCCGCACCGCGAACCGCCGGCTCACGGCGTGCACGTGCGGGCAGGAGCCCGTCAGCATCCCGGCCGAACTCATCGGCTGGAGCATCATCTAGGGCCCCTGCCCGGTGGGTCAGCCGGTGATCGCCCCGTTGAACTCGGGGAAGTCCAGGGTCAGATCGTCACTGACGCGCTGCACCGTGATGACGACCTTCTTCCCGTACTTGCTCTCCAGCTCGTTGTCGTCGGTCTTCACCGTGGACACTCCGGGAGCGAGCCGGCCCTCGAGCGGGGCGGACCCCTTCATGAAGCTGGTGCTCGAGGCCTCGCCGCCGTTGGTGGCGCCGTCAACGAGGGTCGACAGGTCAGACAGGTTGACCGCCGTCCTGCCGGTGTTGGTGAGCTTGATCTTCACGCGGAAGTCCGTGGCCCCCGGGGTGGCCTCTTCGCCGTACTCGCTGTCGTAGTCGGTGAACTTCCGGGCCTCGACGACGGTGACCTTGAGTCCGTCGTCCCAGGTGTACGTCTGCCCGAAGGTGAGGCCGGCGGACTTCCCGTCGGCCTTGTCGGAGCAGTGGTCGATCCAGTCGGCCTGGCTCAGGTTGTCGTCCGAGCAGTCCACGCTCGGGCTGGCCTTCGGAGAGGCCGCCTTGTGGGCTGGTGCAGTCGTGGCTTCAGGGCTGCTCGCTGTGGTGTCTGCGGAGTCGGAGCAGGCGGCGAGAGCTGCCGTGAGCAGGAGGACTGCCACGGCGGGTCTGGTGGTGCGGCTGTGCATGATCTGGTTCCCCCCAGGATCGGTGCGCTGTGAATCCATCACCGTAGATCCTTGTGAAGGCGCCGTGAAGGACGATGACCATGTTGTGACGGCGCTGGAGCGGGAGTTGGCCGGCCGTGGAGCACGGCCTGTTGTCCTACATTTTTGGGACGCCAATAACCTGATCATGCTCGGACCAGCCTTGTCGCCGCCTGGGGGCTGTGGTCCGGGGCCTGGGCTGACGCAGCCTTGTCCCTTCCCGGTCGGCTCGTGGTGCTGTCTTCCTCACCTGGAAAAGATCTAGGGGATTACGCGGTCTCGGGTTCTCTCGCCGGCGCACGGGGCTAGGGTGGATCTCGTGGGGCCGCCAGCAGGCGTTGTGCCTGCCTCCTCCCGGGCGGTCCCCGTGGACATGCCAGTGGCCCTCACCGGAGTGAGGGCCACCTGTTGCTTACGGGCTGGTCAGTGGTGGGTCTGGAGCCACAGGACCAGGAGGCTCACCGCGCCACTTCCCATCCCGTATGAGGCGCCACGGATCATCTGATCGTGGACGGATCGTCCGTGACGGTGGGGCCATTCCCGCAGGTAGCGAATTGCCCGCGCGATCCGGGTGTCACCCGGCCCCTCTTCTTTGTTAGCCTGCATTAGTCGTTTCCCTGTCTTTCTCTGGATGGTGGGACGTCGCGTTAGGGGCCCTCCCGACACTGGGCGTAGGAACTCGCGTCGGGGATGGGCTCCTTCGCATTTCACAGTCTACGGACGGGAGTTGAGTCCCTGGACCCCCCGCCACAAATCTCGCCGAGGGTAATCATGATGTAGCTCAGGGTGTCGCGCATTGGGGAACTCAAGGGAGTTCAGGGGCACTTAGGAGTGCGTAGCCGCGCTGAAATGGGATGCGGATGTGACTGTGGCCACTCTTTTGAGCGGTCGCCGAAGGGCTGCTGTACCCCTAATTCGTGTGACGGCAGCGCCACGATGTTCATGGAGTTTCGCTTAGCTTCGGTTGTGTCGCACGGACGTACGATGGCGGTATGAGTAGCCCGTCCCCGTCGACTCCGAGGTTGCAGCGATCTGCACCGCCAGCGCCTGTGTGCGCGCCTGCTCAGATCGGCCCGTGTGCTGGTTGCGGGTATCCCACGCACCGGTACGGGCTCGGTGGCTGCCCGTTGTGCGTGCTGTGCATGGCCGCCCTCGAAGCCTCCCGCGGCAAGTAGCGGCGTCAGCCACCGGCCCCGTAAGAGCGGCCATCCCGTTACCGGGCCGCCGGCGGCCACGGCTGCTGCTACGTTCAGGGCGATGAGCACCGTCACCGCCGTACGCGAACGCCTCCAGGCCCGTCAGCAGGAACTCTCGGCCGAACTGGACCGCGTGCGACAGCAGTTGGCCCAGCTCGATACGCGGGTGATCGTGTCGCAGTGGTGGCAGGCACCGAGCGGCCCGATGGGGCGCGGCAGCGTGTACCACACCGGCCTCGACGGGCGATGCCTCCCAACGCATGAGCCGGAGGAGATCACCCTGTACGAGGCGTTGGATGCGGGGCTCGTCCCGTGCGGGAGATGCCGGCCCGTAAGGTCGTAGGGCGTTTTGGCAGAGCGTCCTCACTCCTCGTCGTCGCGGTCGGCGGACTGCTGCTTCCGCCACTCGATCCGCAGCTCGCGCATCTCCTCGCAGACACCGTCGTAGCGGGCCTTCGCCTTGTTGTACGCCTTGCGAGCGTCTTCGGCGTCGGCCTCCAGGCGGCGCCGCTGCTCCTCGTACCTCTCCTGAGTGAGAGCCCGCGGTGTCGACAGGTTTGCCAACTCGGCACGGACGGTGCCCAGTTGTTCGGCTGCCGTGGAACGCTCCTCGGACATGGTCGGTGTCCTCACTTCTCGGTGGTCGGCGGGACGGCCGCGCCGTTGTTGTCGTAGTAGGGCCACTCGCTGGGCGCCGTACCGCTCACCCAGTCCTGCGAGACGCCTACCTGCCGCAGCTCCTCGTCGGTCATCGCGCTGACCATCTTCATGGCCGATCCTCACTTCTCGGTGGTGCGGCCAGTGCCCGGCGCTTGGACGAGGTGGGCGAACCGCTCGTCAGGGCCAGGTCCCACCTGCGCACCTTCGGGGTATTCCATTGCTGCCGTGGCGTGACAGACGCTGTACGTGTCGTCGCCGTCCAGGTGGACCGCCACGTACTGGCCGGCGAACCCGACGATCCGTCCCGGCCTGCCTTCGTGCTTCACCTCCAGGCCGACGCGGAGGCTCAGGCCGTAGTAGTTCCGGATGTGCTCGATGCTGCTGTCGACGCGGGTCCGGATGTTCCGGGCGTTCTCGCGGAGTTCCTCGGCCTGCTCTTCGATCTGGTAGCGGCGCTCCCAAGAGGTGTTGTGCTCCAGGGTGTTGAGGAGTTCGCGGGCATGGTGCTCGTGGGTGTCGGCGTCGGCGTAGATGGCGGCTGCGCTCATGCTGTCCTCGCTACTTCTCGGTGTTCTGAATGGCGGTAAAGAAGATGTCCACCAGGGCGTCCGGCATTCGGTAACCAACGACCTTCCCGAATCCGGGGCCCTGCGCTTCGATCGGCGGCTGCATTCCCTCGGGCCACTTCCCGGTCATCACGCCTCGCTGGAGAGCTCGCTTGAGGGCGCCGCTGTGGCCCTTGAGGCTGGCGTCCTCGGTGTCGCGGAGGTCGTCGGCGGATACGTAGCCGGTGCGGATGGCGGCTTCCTTGACGATGCGGGCGGCGCGCGGGGGGAGGGAGCGGTAGTAGTCCTCGGCGCGGGCGACGGTCCAGGTGGTGTCGAGTTCGACGGTGGCGGCGTGTTCGGCGAGGAGGTCGAGGAGACGCTGCTGGAAGACGCTGGTGGGTTCGTCGACTGTGACGGTGATCCGCAAGATCACTCCCTTTGTAACTGACGTGGATGGAAGCTCGCTTAAGGTGCGATGACCGTAGCGGGGTGTCGTCATGTCAGTCAAGGCTCTATTCACGTTAGACGCAACGAGGTTGACGAGTCGTCCGCTGGAGGCTGCGGCGCGGCGTCTGATGCGCGATAAGCTCCTTGGTCGCTCCACACAGCCCCAGGGAGCGAACTAAGCTGGTGGCAGTCGCCAGCCTGATAAGCGGTGCGCCGGGCGCATCCACCGTCCGCTGCGTCAGGGCGGCTAGTGGACAGGAGGGCCGGAGCCGACGGGCGACGGCCCTTCGCCATGCCCCTGCTGGGGCAGCAATCCCGCCTTGCTCTAGATAATGTTCCTACTCCGGGCCCATCGGCCGGCGTTCAGTCGTCGCTGAGCAGTTCCTGGAACAGTTCGCAGTCGAAGGCGTGCCACTCGCGGACGATGATCTCCCCTTCGTCGACCACGACTTCGGCGTGCCAGGGCAGGCAGTGGTGGCACGGCCAGATCTCGTACGGGGTGCCGTCGTCCTGGAGGGCGCGCATGTCGATGGAGCCGACGGGGGCGTCGCGGTTGGTGTTGGGTCTGGGTGCGGAGGCTTCGGTCACGGGATCAGTATCGCGTTGGGCAGCATCCGTCCTCCGCCTACTACATAATTACTGTTATGTGGATCTCCCATCCGAGTGGAGCTCCGAATGCCCGTGGAGGAGCCGATGGACGACCCGCTGCACTTCCTGCGAGACAGACTCAACGACGACGAAGCGTTCATGAAGGCCGCCATCCGTCTTCGCGAGAGCGGCGCCTTCGTCACCTCCACCGAAGCAACGGAGGGCGTCTTCGCTCTCACAGAAGTCGTCCGGAACGACCCAGACACGGCTGCCGCCCTCGTCCTCTTCACCGGAACAGGCACCCGCGCCCCGGGAGAGGCTGAACGCGTCCTCGTAGAAGTGGCAGCCAAGCGCCGAGTCCTGCGTCGGCACATGCCGCATTCCATGGGCCAGTGCACCAAATGCGAAGCACCTCACTGGGGCGTACTGATCTGCAACCACTGCCAACGAGCGTGGCCTTGCCCCGACGTTGTCGACGTGGCCGCCTCGTATGTGGGGCACCATGCCTTTCCGGCGGAGTTGCGACCGTGACCGACCTCGTACCCGCCGCGCGTCCGGGCCAGCTCGCCGCGCGCACCCGCAGCGCCGCCGACGACTGGCCCCCCGAAGCCCTCGACTTCGCAACCGAGTTGGCCGCCCACTACCCGGCAGGCGACCCCTACCCGGGCATTGTCGGGGCGTGGATCGCACGGCAGAAGACCCGCAACACCCGCACCACGTACGTCCGTCAGTACCGAGTCTGGGACAACTACGCCCGCGAGAACGGCACTCACCCGCTCAAGGCCCGCTTCCCGCTCGCCGAGGCGTTCTCCCGCTACCTGGAGACCGCGCCCACCCTGGTCCCCGTCAAGGGAGGGCACCGCGGGCAGAAACAGCCCGCCGGGCCGCCGCGCTCCGACGCCGCCCGCGCCAACCTCCTCTCCGCCTGCTCCAGCTTCCACAAGTACGCGGTCCGCGCCCTCGGCGACGGCATCGACCCCTTCGACCTCGTTGCCCGCCCTGAACTCGACCAGGACGGCTCCGACACCCAGGGCAGCACTGAGGAAGAGTCCGCGCTCCTCCTCGGTGCGGCGTACGAGGACGGTCCCCGCTCCTACGCCCTGCTCCTCGCCATCTACTCCATCGCCCTGCGTCTCGACTCCGCGCTCGGCGCCCAGGTCGAAGACCTCGGCTACGACAAGGGGCACCGCATCCTCAACGTCCGCCTCAAGGGCGGGCGGAGGAAGCCGAAGGTCGTGCCGCCGGCGGCCGGGCACGCCATCGACGTGTACCTGGACGGCAGGACCACGGGGCCCCTGTTCCAGACCAGGACCGGGAAGCCGTTGGACCCGACGTACGTGTGGAGGCTGGTGCGGCGGCTGGCCGCGAAGGCGGGGATCTCCAACGCGGCCACGTTCCACCCGCACGTCCTCAAGCACGACGCGGTCACCCACGCCCTGGACGCCCCCGACGCGAAGCTGCACCACGTCCAGGACTTCGCCGACCACAAGGACCCGCGCACCACCCGGCGTTACGACCGGCGGCGTGGGCGGCTCGACAACAGCCCCGGCTACCGCATCGCCGCGCGCATCGCTGAACGGCTCCCCGTACACGGCGACGAAGACACGGACAACGGCTAGGCGCCGGGCACCGCGGCGGGTTCCGGGCAGCCGAGAGCCCTGTGGAGGTAGACGGGCAGGACCAGGCAGGCTTCGCCGTCCAGGGCGTCGGGCAGGCCCTGGTCCTGCTCTGCCAGCCAGGCGGTGAGGCCCTGCCCGCCGAGGGTGGTCTTGTGGCCGGCGTCGTCGTGGACGGTGATGCGGGTGCGGTTCGTGGCTGCGGGGTCGGGGTGGGCGTAGGCGAGCCAGGCGGCGAGGGCTGCCCGTGCGATGTCGTCGAGGGCGGCGGGGGTGGTGGCGCGGCCGTAGGCGGCCTGCATCATCACCCCTGAGTACGGTTCTAGTTGCTCGACCGCCCAGGTGATGCGGGTCGGTTCGGGTTCGCAGGTCATGCCGCATTCTCCTGCCGGTGGTGGGCGGTCCGCGGGGTTACTGGCCGGTCACCTCACCGCGGGGCGGTGGCCTGGCCTTGTAGTGGCATTCGTTGGCGTGAGCCTGCTTGGAGGCGGACAATCCATGGCGGTGGGCGTGTCCGGGACTGGTGTGGTGGGAGTGGGCTGGTGGGCGGTTTCGGTGCGCTGTCGGTGCGGCAACTGGGTGCGGTGGTGGAGCGGGTGGCACCGCATGATCCGGAGGCGTGGGAGGGCCGGGACCGGGTGCGGGGTGCCGGTGGGGTGATGGTGCAGGTGTCGCAGGAGCAGGCCCGGCAGTTGTGGATGGTGCTGGGGATGCTGGACCGGGCGGTGGGCCGGGAGGAGATGCCAGCTCAGGCGGATGGGGAGAAGGTTGGTGGCCCACTAGCCGAGGGAGACGATGCCGACGAGGAGGTTCGCGAGCCAGCGGCGCAGTTGTTCACCCCGCCCGCCCTTCGGGCGTTCTGGTCGCTGACGGTGGCGGGTGAACTACGGCGGTGGGAGAAGGACCTGGGGAAGCCGTTGCCGGTGGCGACGCAGCGCACCATCCGGACCTGCCTGAAGATGCTGGCCGGGCTGGTGCTGCCGGCGGGCAAGCAGGCGCTGCTGCCCGAGCTGGACGTCGTCGAGCTGAAGCCGCCGGTGCCGCGGTCTCAGCTCCCTCCCTTGTACCGGGAGTTGGTGGCCCTTGCGGGGGACGCCCCGCTGGACGGTGACGGGCTGGGGATCGGGGTGCAGGAGCGGGCCCGGCTCCTGGCGCTGGTGTCCGTGGTCCTGGACACGGGGGCACGGGTCGGGGAGCTCGCCGCGATGAACGTGGCCGACCTGGGGCCCGAGTTGGAGTGGGTGCGGGTGGTACGCCGGCCACAGCATGCCAGTACCCGGTACGCGGAGGTGGCATCCCGGCTGGAGGTGTCGGTGGCGACGGTGCGACGTGCCGTGTCCGGGGGCCGGAGGATGTCGGAGCAGTTGCGGACCGAGGTGCTCCGGGAGATCGAGGACGTGGCCGGGCCGCGGGTGGAGCGGTACGCGCTGCGGGAGGGGACCCGGGTGGCGGTGACGCGGTGGCTCGATGTCCGGGAGGGCCTGGTGTCGGGTGCGGACCCGGTCGGGTTGGACGGGGGCCTGGAGGGCGGGCGGTCCGGGCTGTGGGTGACCGTCGCCCCGAGCAAGGCGGGGCCGGCGGGGATCCGGATTCAGGCGGACGGGCTGGGCCAGTCGTACGCGCGCGGGGTGACCGCGTTGAATGGGGTGATGGCCGGTCAGTACGGGTGGGAGCCGCTGCCGGTGCGGATGGAGCAGCTCCGGCGGGCGGTCGATGTGCTGCCGCTGGAGGAGGAAGAGCAGCCGGTTTGATCGAACTCTGGCGGTGTGGTGAGCAGTTGGGCTACGCTGCGCGTGCGCGATCAGTATGAACTTGAGGCCACCACCCACGACAGGGCGGTGGCCATCTGCTGTAGCAGGCCTGATCAGGGCTACAGGCCGAGCGCGTCGAGCAGCAGATCCGTATCGATGCTCGTGTTGCACTTGTCGCGGGCGTGCTCTACCAGCAGTTCTACGCGGGCGAGACGGGAGGCGTCAGCCGCAGCGTCGTCCCAGGAAATGTCGACGTTCGCCGTTCGGACAGCTTCCTCGGAACCGAATGCGAGCGCGTCGACATCGACCTCCTCACCTCGCGTGGCGATGACGTGGTTGCAGGCGACTTCGGAATCGATCTGCTTGATGGCATTACGGATCAGTTCGGTGGCGATGGTACGAAGGTCGGTTGGGTTGGCGGTAGCCATAGTTCGCTCCTACGCGGCGAGATCAGTGCGCGAGAGGCCACCTACCCCAGTTCGGGGCGGTGGCCTTCGTCGTGTCCGGGGTCAGTAGAAGTCGCGGAGGTAGAAGGCGTGGCCACCCGCGGTGATGTACCGGTCCTTGTTCTCGAACCGGAAGCGTTGCCGGAGGGGCAGGCCTCGTCCGTCGGTGGTCTCGGTCATGGTGTCCTGCATCTCTTCGGCTGTGACGTCTCGGGCTGCTTCGGTGCGGATCTCGACGTCGGGCCGGGTGATGAAGGCGAGCCATTCGGCGTGGGTGGTCAGGCCCAGGTCGGGGTGGGCGCGGAACAGGAAGCGGAGTCCTGCGGCGGACTGGCCGACGTGGAGCCCCTCTCCGTTGGGGCTGCCGCCGGGGAACGGGCCGAAGGCGTAGTAGTTGACGGTCATGGTTGTCTCCTAAGCGGCGAGGGCGAGGCGCTTGCGGGGGCGGTAGTCGGCGTCGTCCTTGTCGCGGGACAGCTCGTAGAGGAACAGGGCCTGGGCGTCGTCGGTGGGGGCGGGTGCGGTGGGCTGGTAGGTGGTGTTCTCCGGCATCGTGAGGACGTAGCCCGTGCGGTGGACGGTGTAGGACAGGATGCCGGAGAGGCGGAACTCTCGTGCCTCGCCGCGGAGTCGGCACATGGCGATGACGATGATGCCGCCGCCGGTGATGCGCTTGTTGGCGACCTTGAGGCTGGCGGTGCGGAGTTCGTGGATCTCAACCGTGCGGACGGTGGGTTCGGTCTCGCCGGGCTTGAGGTAGGTGATGGTGACGGCGTGCTGGTGGTCGATGGCGCGGTAGAGGTCGGCGAGGGTTTGGGTGGTGGTCTGGTTCCGGGTGTGGCGCATGGTGTGGGTTCCCCTCGCTGTGCGGTGATGAGGAAACTCTAACCAGTCTCCATTGCGTACGCAATACGAATGCCGTATCTTCCTGTGTGGAGGGAGCACCCGGCCCTCCCCGGAAGACGCCGTGACCCTCATGGCGTACGCACTACCTAATGGAGGACACTGGCGTGGACAACGCCCCCACGCGCCCGCCCGGCCGGCCCCGGTCCGAACGGCGCAAGCCGAGAGGACCCCACACCGTGGCCAAGGACGCCGAGCTGCGCACCCACCTCGCAGGAGCCGCACGCCGCCTGCGCAAGCTCGACCCCACCAGCAGCGACGCCGACATCCAGGCCGAGGCCAGCGCCATCGACCTCGTCTTGGCCCCCAACGGATGGAGCCGGCTGCGCCGCGAGGACCCCAACCTCGGCACGAACGTGCCCATCGGCATGGACCGTGCCCTGCGTGCCGCGATCGAGACCGCTGTGGCGGCGGACCCGGCCGTCCGCTCCATCACCGCCGCCGTCAACGACGGCTTCGCCGCAGTCTTGGCGGGGCATTTCACCCCGCCGGAGGGCGCCGGCCTCGGGATCACCATCACGGACCGGGTGAACCTGAACGTGCGCCCCGACCCGGAGCTCACCGCGCAGGTGAAGGCGCGCGGGCTGGTCGTGTCGAAGACCGCGGCGCACTACCTGATGCACCGGTACGGGCTGGGCCCGTACGCGGCGGACGCCCGGCCGAAGGCGCCGCGGGGCAAGCAGCGGAACCTGGAGATCCCGTCCGCGTGGCGGGACGTGATCCGCAGCGGCGACTCCGCGGACGACGTCATCAACCACGGCTTCGAGGAGTTCCTCGCGGGCTCGTTCGACCCGGTGGTGACGCCGTGGACGTCGGAGCAGCAAGACGACCTGGTGATTCTCAAGGTCCGCCCGCGTGACGACCTGTTCGACGCCGTTCAGGAAGCCGGCCGTGAGCGGAAGGGCGGGACGCTGCGGCCTTCGCAGGTCGCCATCGCCTACCTGGCAGACGAGTACGGGCTGTAGCCCGCCGGGCGGAGGCCGGCCTGGACGCCGACAACCGGGCCGGGCCCACCGCCTGTAGCGCATAACCCCATATAGGAGACCTCTGTGGCTGACGCCCAGCAGGCCCCCGCCAGCATCACGGCGGAGGGCCCCACCTCGCACACCCAAAACCAGTCTGGTCCCCGCCGTGCAGGCGCCCTGTCCGACCTTCAGATCGCCCAGCTCCTGCGGCCCGTTGACCCGGACCGGGTGGGTTCGGACGGCAAGGGCTTCGCGCACATGGAGGCCTGGGACATCCGGCGCTACCTGATCCGCATCTTCGGGTTCGGCGGGCACGACACGGACCTGCTGGAGACGACGCTCATCGCCGAGACCTGCCTGCCCAACCACCAGAAGAAGGACCGGAACGGGAAGCCCTACGGGGCGCCGTTCGACGCGTGGACGGTCATCTACCGTGTCGCGGTGCGTCTGGCGGTGAAGACGGCTGGCGGGGTGGAGTTGGGGCACTGGCACGGCATCGCGACAGGGGATGCCACGAACCAGCCGTCCCGGGCGGACGCTCACGATCTGGCGCTGAAGACCGCCGACTCGCAGGCGTTGAAGCGGGCAGCCACGAACCTGGGCGACCAGTTCGGTCTGTCCCTCTACAACAAGGGCAGCCTGAAGCCGGTGGTGCAGGCGGCGTTGCCGTACTGGAAGACGCAGGAGCCGGAGAAGTTCCAGGACGACAAGGTGGGACCGGAGCCGGAAGTCGCCGCGGCCCGCGCTGAGGCCGCCGATGCCGGGCCGGGCCGCGTTCCGGCCGCTGCCACCACCACAGCGTCCGAGGTTGCAGAACCGAGTGCCCACCTGACGAAGCTGATGCGCCAGGCCACGGACTGCTGGAAGAACCCGCTGACCCTCGTGCAGATCAAGGCAGACGGCGACACCCACCAGGTACTGGACGAGGAGTTCACCGCGAAGGACGGAACCCGAACAACGTTGCGTCTGGTGCTGGACGACCGCATCGAGGAGCTGCGCAAGAACAGTCAGGAGAGGGAGGCGGCCTGATGGCGTTCGCCACGGCGTGGGCGCCGCATCAGAAGGGCATCGTCCTGGACGGGTTCGCCGGCCCTGGTGGCTGGTCGGAGGGCATTCGCCGCTGGCTCGGCCTGCACGACGTCGGCCTGGAGTGGGACGAGTCCGCATGCCGGACCCGTCAGACGGCCGGGCACACCACGATCCGTGTCGACGTGTCCGCGTTCGTCCTCACCCCGCTGATCGGCAGGGTCTGGGGGCTGCTGATGTCGCCGCCCTGCACGAAGCTGTCCGCTGCCGGAAGCGGCATCGGGCGCAAGTACATCAGCCTCCTGGCGGACGGCATACGGCGGATGTTCCGTGGCGAGGACTGCCGGCAGGACGTCAGGGACGCGGTGTTCCCTGGCGCCTTGGCGGAGCAGCGCAAGAGGAACAGCCGCCGTGCGGAGGCGAAGCGTTGGTCTGAGGAGCAGCTTGTCCGGGCGGCGCGTGATGACGCGTTCGTGACGTCGCTGATGCTCGAGCCGGCCCGGTTCCTGTACGCGCTGGTCTGCCAGCGTGAAGGGCGGGGCCAGCCGCTGGAGTTCTGCGCGTTCGAGCAGGTTCCGGCGGCTGAACCGCTGTGGCAGGTGTACGCGTACGAGCTGCGCCGGCTGGGCTGGTCGGCGGTAGTCGGGGTTTTGGACCTGGCGGACTACGGCGGCGGGCAGGAACGCCCGCGGGCGGTTCTGGTGGCATCGTCTGTGCGCGAGGTGCGGCTGCCCGAGAAGACCCACGGCAAGGTGTGGGGCGATGACTTGTTCGGCGGCAGCCGCCTGCCCCAGGTCACGATGGCTCAGGCGCTGGGGTGGGGATACACGCAGCGGCCCGCCCCGACTGTAACTGGCGGGGGTACAGCGACCGGTGGTGCGGAACCGTTCGGGAACGGCTCCCGCAAGGCGATGAGGGCGGCGATGGCTGACCCGCGGCACTGGGCGCATCACCGGCCTGCGCACACGGTCTCCGGGACAGTCGGCCATGTCGGCGGTAAGCAGTCTGGCGGGCACCTGAACCTGGAGCCGGAAGAGGGTGCTGTCCTTCAGACGTTCGAGGCGGACTATCCCTTCCAGGGCACCAAGAGCCAGCGGGCCCGGCAGATCGGTGATGCTGTTCCGCCGCTGCTGGCTGCGCACGTTGTCTCTGCCGCGAGCGGTATCCCGATCCGTCAGGAACTGGCCGTCGCTGCCTGACCATTCCCCTTGTTCGTGTGCGGCCCGCCCTGGTGGCGGGCCGCGGTCGTTCCCTGCCCTACCCCTGTCCCTGTCTGGAGGTTCGTGATGGCTGTCGCAAGTGACTGGCCCGGCTTGGTCTTCTCGGTGCTGATGGCGGTGTCGGGGTTCGCATCGGTGCGTCTGTGGTGGCGTGGCCGCCGCCGTCCGGCCGATGCCTGGCGGTTGAGGCCGCTGCCTCTGCCGGAGGCGGCTCCGCGGGCGGTGTCGCCGGAGTACCTGATGGGGTGCGGTGCGCACCCGGTGCGCCCGCGGACCCGGTCGGAGGAGGAGGTCGTGGCCCGGTTCATGGCGATCCGGGCGGCGAACGATGCTGCCTGCGGTGATGCGGTGGAGGCGGCGATGCGGGTGGTCGCCGCGGAGCGGGCCCGCCTGGGCGGCCTGTACGAGGAGCCGGCGCACACCCCGCCGCCCGCCAGCTCCTGACCCTGATCCGTTTCTGTCTGGCACGTCCCCTGGTTGGAGGTGAGCACTGTGCCAGCACGTCCCGTCATCGTCCTCGCCGTGCTCGCCACGGCCGTTACCGCCGCGGTGTGCTTGTGCCGCCGCCATCGGCGTCTTGCCGCCGCGCTCTGTGCGGAGCAGGCGGCCCGCCGCCTCACCGATGCCGCCCATCACCGCGATGTGACCGCCCTGGAAGCCGAGTTCGCTCTCCGCCTGGGCCGGGTCGTCGCCGGCACCCACGTTCTTGCCGCTGCCGACCAGGTCGTGGACGACGCCTACCGCTCCTATCGCCCGTACCCGGAAGGGGGACACCCGCAATGACCCGCAACAGCTCCCGTACCGCCCCGTCCTCTACCACCCCCACCCCCGACCCGGGCCCCGGCTCAGACCCGGCCTCGGGAGCTGGAGGCCGGTTGGACTCCGGGGTCGCCTACCAGCGGCTGACCGGGCACCGGCACTTCGCCTACCGCGGGTGCGCCCCCGACACCGACCAGCCGACCCGAGCGGCCGGGAACTTGGACGTGCCCGTCGACGCGTGGCTGGTCCCGGACGTCGACGGCGGGGAGACCCGCGCCGACCGCATCGCCCGCCAGGCCGCCGCGAAAGCGGTCTGCCGTGCGTGCCCGGTGCTGGAGGTGTGCCGTACGTACGGGGCGTCCCTGGACGAGGAGGGGAGTCTCGCGGAGCCGTACGCGATCCTCGGCGCCCAGACCGCCCTGGAGCGCACCCGGGCCCTGGTGGCGGAGCGTCAGGCAGCCCCCGTATCCGCCCCGGCACGGTCGGGCAAGTCAGCGCCGGTGCCGCTCACCTCGCAGAAGGTCGCGGTCCTGCACGCCCTGGCCGGGCACTGCGGCATGGAGGAGGTCGCGGACGCGGCCGGTGTCGACGTCCGCACCGCGAACTGGCAACGGTCGATCCTGCGGGGCCAGTTGGGGTTGCCGCGGGGTGCGTCCCGCATGGAGCTCCTGGCTGCCGCCCGCCGCCGCGGGCTCCTCGATGAGGGGGTGCTGGTGGTGGGGGATGACGGGTCGGTGCCTGCGGCGCCGCGGACTCCCCGCCCCAAGCCAGCCACGGCCGGGGACGGGGGTGTCGGGCAGGAGGCCCTGCCGCTCGACCCCACCACAACCGCCGTTGCCCCCGCCGACGCCGGCGTCTGCGCCGACGCCGCCACCGGCATCGAGGCGAACGCCGGGCCGGGCAACCTGAACGCCGCGGCAACGGATCTGCCGGACAACACCGGCACCACGACCCCGCCGGCCGCCACCGGTAGTACGGACTCCGTCGCGGAGGGGGCGATGCTGCTGCGGCCGGTACGGGTTCGGGCACCGCGGCGGGGCGACTACACCCACATCAGCGGGCAGCTCCCCCTCCCCGGCATCAGCCCACCCCCGGACCTCCCAGACGCTCAGGCCGCGGGCCGGGTACGGCGGCTGCCGCACCGTGCGGACGTCCTGGAGGCTGCCGCATGACGACTCCCAGCAACCCCGCCGACACCGGCCACGACGTCCGGGACGCCCAGGACGTCCAGGAGGTTGAGCACGGTGCCGATGAGGCCCTCGCCCGGATCGCCAGCCGGGCCGGCGACCACATCGCCGGACTCATCGCCGACGGCATGCTCGCCACCACCGCCCGCCCCGACCGCCTGCCCCGACTCCTCTTCCCCCACCTCGGCCTGACCCCAGATCAGGTACAGGAGATCTGGGACACGGCCCTCACGGTCGGCCTGTGGGCAGGGGCCCGCTCCCGCAACCTGAGATTCCACCGCGACGCCCTCACCCGCCTCCAAGGAGAACTCGCAGACGCCGGGTACCGGGCCATGGCCGGGCTCGCGGCGATACCCGCCGCCCACGCCCACACCGAGCACCCCGCCGACCACGACACCGACCCCGTCCCGGCCCGCGGAGAGCACTGGTGACCCGGCACGGAGGCCGCGGACACACGGTCATCGGCCCGGAGGAGAAGGCCCAGTACCTGGCGCACGTCACCGCCGGCGTCCCCCTGGACGAGGCCGCGGCGAAGATCGGGGTCGACCGCCGGTCCATCAACCGGGCCGCAGCCGCAGACCCCGAGTTCGCCACCGCCCGCGCTGCGGCGAAGGCGGCCGGCCGCAAGGTGCGGGCGAACCTGCTACCGCACGGCGAGTACCGGTACATCCACGGCGGATGCCGCTGCACCACCTGCCGCACCGCCGCCAGCGCCGCCCGCCAAAACCGGCGCACCACACCACCCGATCCCACCCGGAAGAAGACGAAGACCCCGGCCGACACCGGTCCGCCACCCTCACGATCCGGCACCCGAACCCGTACCAAGGAGACCACCATCATCCCGCTGAACAGGAGCAACACCCGCCCCGGAGAGGGCATCCCGCCCCTTGCTGCGGTGTCGTGATCGGGTACCGGCCGACCCGAGCATGATCAGGTTATTGGCGTCCCAAAAATGTAGGACACGGTGGGGTGCGGGGGCGGGTCGTACCCCTGTGCGATGAGCTGCATATCTGACGACAAGTCCGATCAACAACACGGGCGAGGAGAGTGGGGACAGATGGTGGGGTCAACGGGTAGGCTGAGCCTGGCGCCAGACGACCAGTCATTTGCGAGGCCGGTCGGAAAGTGCCCCGAAACGTTGGAAGCCCCCGCTGCCACTGTCGTGGCGGTCCCGGTTTGCGAAGCCAGGACGCGAGGGCTGCCGACACCCAACCGCCGCGAAGCGAATGAAGGTGCCGACATGGCAGAGAGTACCCGTCCTCCGGGACTATCAGACAGTGGAACCCCAGCCACCGCCGTGAAGATCACACCGGCGAGCCAGCGGGGTCCTGTCACCACTACCCACCGCGTCGCGTGAGCGCCCAGGGCGAGGACGTCCTCGCCTGGCTGGAGAGCGCCATCGCAGCACGCGAACAGGCGGCCCGCGACGCGGCTCGCTCCTACGGTCCACGATGGGTTCGCCCGGTCGATACCGACGTGGTGCGTGTCTCAGAGGACGGTGTCGTCTGGTTCCAGGCTCTGAGCGACGAGATCGCTGAGCACGTCGTGTACAACAGCCCCGAGTCGGCTCTACGGCGCTGCGCTGCCGACCGGGTGCTGCTGGAGCTTCACGGTGGCCGTGCGCACGGCTGCCCTGCCCGTGACTACGACGGTGACCTGGACGACTTCGCGCGGTTCTACAACCACGAGGTCTGCCTAGTCGTGCAGAGCATCGCGGAGAGCTACGGCTGGACGGGAGGCGACCGATGAAGCCGAACAGCCTCAGCGACCACCAGGCGCTCCTGCGCTACGACCAGCTCGCCGCCCGGGTCTACTCCGAGCCCCGCATGCCGTCCGGTACCCGGGATCTCCTGCTCGCTCTCGGCTGGGTCACCTTGCGGGACCCGCGCCGCAACCAGCAAGACCGCCAGCCGATTTGGGTGCGTGCGCGGGAAGCTATGAACGTCGACAACAAGCGGATGTGGCGTCTCGTCGTGGACGACGTTCCCCGCTACGAGTTCCCGCGCGAGCCGGTACGGGGCTGTGACGCTCCGATGGTTCGAGTTGATCGCACCTGCGGTCGCACGACGATGCACGGCTTCTCCGAGTTCGACCCGGCGACGGGGTGGGCGCGGTCCTGGGGCTTCTGTAACCGGCCGCGGTGCCGTGAGTACATGCGGACCGTTGAAGCTCGCGCCAATGACAGCCACGAGCGAGCACCGGAGCCGATTCCGAACGCGGGTGGCCTGCTGCCCTTGTTCTTCTCCTGGGAGTGGGAGGAGAAGTACCGCAAGGCGATGGAGCTGGTCAGGTACACCCCGTCGTGGGAGCCGCCGTCGTACGGGTTGTCGGCTGACGAGTGGCCCGAGGTGCCCGGCCAGGAGAAGCCGAAGGCGTTCCCGAAGCTGCGCCTGGTCGCGGCCGGCGGGGACATCGTGACGGAGCGGGCCCCCGAGGTGTTGACCTCACCGGAGACGGGCCGAGCTTCTGTGGCCCGTTCCAACCTTCGCGCTGCTACCCGGCGCGCTCAGATTTCCGTGGTGACCCTGCCACGGCAGACCTCACCCAGTAAGGGAGATCAGGTGACGTAGTGACGTTCTGAGCGGGAGGTCTTGAGCCCCTTGGCGGGGGCGCTTCCTCTACCGCTGGCCGCTGGTGTTGGCGCACCGTGCGCGGCCGACTTTCACGGCTCGGTTTGGCGACCGAGCTAAGGCCCGAATCTCGATCCGGTTTGGCGACCGGCCCGAGGGTTCGAGCGACTAACAGGTTCTTCCCGGAACCCCACGAAGTCCCAGCCGGGGCTTTCGTCGTCCTCTTTTACGAGAACGGATCCATAGTGCCTGAGCGCACCCCTACTTGTCAGCCTCACGCCCTTCTGGTGGGCGATTCGCGGCTTATCTCCCCCCGCACGGGCGACACCACCCCCACCCCGACCACACCCGACACGCACACCCCCACCATCGAATCCGAACACGTGATCGAATACAGTGGGAGCCGGGCCACCCTCGTACGCGGCGACTGCCAGGAGGTGCACCGCACCAAGTCGCGTGCGAGCGGCCCGCGCCGGTGGCGTCGCGCGGTGGAATGGCTGATCGCAGCCGGCCTTCACCCCCGCGCGAACGCCACCACCCTCCGCGTCGCCGAAGACCTCGCAGTGCGCATGGACTACAGCACCGGGCACGTCCTCTACCGGCTCGACGAGATGGTCGCCCGCCTCGGGATCTCCCGCGCCAGCATCTGCCGCCACATCGGCTACCTCCGCGAACTCGGCGCGCTCGCCTGGGTCCAGCACGGCACCCGCACCAACCTCCGCCGCACCCTCGGCCTCGGCGGGTACGCAGGCACCGCCACCGTGTACGCCGCGACCATCCCGGCCGCCTACGACCACGCGATGGGCCACACGGTCATCGGGTCCGGATACACGGCGCGCATCGTCATCGACCAGCGCGGCCAGACCCCCACCACCACCGGCCAGCCTGTGGATAACTCCCCTGTGGACAACCCGACTTCAGACGGGCTTGAGACCCCTTCCCTCACTGTGAGTAGAGAAGAGGGAAAGCAAAAGGTAGACGGGGGGGAAGAGAACTACACCTCGCGCGAGCGCGCGAGCCGGGACCACGCCGATTCCCCCCTCCCCACCACCAGCAACAGCGCACGGCCGACCAGCCTCAAGGGCAGCACCAACAGGGACGCCACCCAGGCTGCCGAGGACATCCGCATCACCCGTCTCGTCCGGGCCCTCGTCAACTGGACCCAGCGCGAAGGGCTCCGCCGGCTCGCGTACTCGCTGCGCCCGCTGATCGACCAGGGCCTCGACTCGTACGCCATCGCCGAGTACCTCCACGGCCTGTGCTCCGGAGTCCGCTGGTCGCCGCGGTCCCCGGCCTCGTACATCCGGACCACCCTCGCAACCCGCGACCAGGCCGCCAAGTCCCTTGCCGAAGCCACGGCCCGGTTCGAGCGGGAGCACTGCCCGGAAGGCGCCTTCACCGCCCCCGTCAGCGTCCGGATGAGCGTGATGGCCGCCCTGGACCAGGGCCGTGCCGCCTTCCGCGACGACTGCAAGGCCCGCGGCCTGGACTACCTGTCCACCGACGGCGACAACACCCACGCCGACACCTGGGACGCCGAAGCCGACGTCCTCGCCCTCCTCAACGGGAGCCCCGCATGAGCCAAGAACCCACAGGGGTCGACCTGGCCCGAGTTGCCCTCGCCGCCGCCCGAGCCAAAGCGAAGACCCATCCCGAACCGGCACCCCGCAAACGGCGCCCCCGCAGCACCGACCGGCAGCCCGGCGACCCCATGGGCCTCGGACTCGCCATCACCCGCATGATGAGCGAACGCGGCTGGGAACCCCCAGAACCTGGCGGGAGCATCCTCGACACCTGGCCGCAGATAGCCCCCCAGCTCGCCGACAAGGTCGCGGCCGTGCGCTTCGAGCACGACACCGGAACCCTGCACCTGCTGCCCGTGTCACCCGCGTACGCCGCCCAGTTACGCCTGCACCAGGCGGGCATCCTCACCAGGGTCCAGGCGTCGCCCGCCGGCCGCCCTGTCCGGGCCCTGAAAATCCTGCCGCCCGGCGTGCCGCCCAAACCAGCCCACCACGAGGACCGCCCCGAGCCGGCACCCGCGGCGCCAGCAGCAC
>NZ_JBIBHJ010000024.1:0-79908 GCF_042956945.1 Streptomyces sp. NPDC008150
TCCTTGCCGCCGGAGAAGAGGATCACCGGCCGTTCGAACTCGCCCGCGACCTCGCGGAAGATGTGCACCGCCTCCGACTCCAGGGCGTCCAGGTGGGAGAGGGTGTACGGACTGCCGGTGCCCGGCCGGGCCGTGGCGGCGGTCGTCATGCGAGTCCCCTTTCGGTGAGCAGCGCGTGGACCGCCGCGGCGGACTCGCGCACGGTCTGGTGCTGCGACTCGATCCTCAGGTCCGGCGTGACGGGCTCCTCGTACGGGTCGTCGACACCGGTCAGCCCGGTCAGCTCACCGGCCGCCTGCTTCGCGTACAGGCCCTTCACGTCGCGCTCGCTGCACACCTCGACCGGGGTCGCCACGTGCACCTCGACGTACGCCGTGCCTCCCGCGTCGTGTCTCTTGCGCACCGCGTCGCGGCTGTCCGCGTACGGCGCGATGACCGGCACCAGCGCCAGCACGCCGTTGCGGGCCAGGAGTTCGGCGACGAAGCCGATGCGCTGCACGTTGGTGTGGCGGTCCTCGCGGCTGAAGCCGAGGCCCGCCGAGATGAACTCGCGGATCTCGTCGCCGTCGAGCACCTCGACGAGGCGGCCCCCGGCCCGCAGCCGCTCGGCCAGCTCGTACGCGATGGTGGTCTTGCCCGCGCTGGGCAGACCGGTGAGCCAGACGGTGGCGCCGGTGGTCACGTGGTTCTCCTGAGTCGTCGTCATCGTGGTCTGCGTGGTCGCCGGTGCCGTCAGCCGTGCAGACCGCACTCGGTCTTGCCGCGGCCGGCCCAGCGGCCCGCGCGCGCGTCCTCGCCCTCGAGGAGGCGGCGGGTGCAGGGCGCGCAGCCGACGGACCCGTAGCCGTCCAGCAGCAGCGGGTTGGTCAGCACGCCGTGCTCCGCGACGTACGCGTCCACGTCGTCCTGCGTCCAGCGCGCGATGGGCGACACCTTGACCTTCTGCCGCTTCTCGTCCCAGCCGACCACGGGCGTGCCGGCCCGGGTCGGGGACTCGTCGCGGCGCAGCCCGGTGGCCCAGGCCGCGTACCCGTCGAGGCCCGTCTCCAGCGGCTCCACCTTGCGCATCCGGCAGCACAGGTCGGGGTCCCGCTCGTACAGCCGGGGCCCGTACTCGGCGTCCTGCTCGGCGACCGTCCGCCGCGGGGTGAGCGTGATGACGTTGACGTCCATCACCGCCTCGACGGCGTCACGGGTGCCGATCGTCTCCGGGAAGTGGTAGCCGGTGTCGAGGAAGACGACGTCGACACCGGGCAGCACCCGGGAGGCGAGGTGGGAGACCACGGCGTCCTCCATCGAGGACGTCACGCAGAACTCCTTGCCGAACGTGTCCGCCGCCCACCGCAGGATCTCCAGGGCGGAGGCGTCCTCCAGGTCGCGGCCCGCCTGTTCGGCGAGGGCCCGCAGGCCGTCGGTCGTGCGCTCTTCGTGGACTGTCGTCATCACTGATCCCCTCCCACGTCGTCGTGCCGGACTCCTCGGGCCAGCAGCCCGAGGAACTTCAGCTGGAACGCCCGGTTGCACGCCGCGCACTCCCACGCGCCGTGCCCCTCCTCGCTGGGGCGCAGGTCCTCGTCGCCGCAGTAGGGGCAGTAGAAGGGTGCCGCTCGCTCGCTCATGACAGGGCCTCCTCCGACGCCCTCGCGGCCCAGGTCGCGAAGCGCTCGCCGTCCTCGCGCTCGTCCTGGTAGCGCCTCAGCACCCGCTCGACGTAGTCGGGCAGCTCCTGCGACGTCACCTTCAGGCCGCGCACCTTGCGGCCGAACCCGGCCTCCAGGCCCAGGGCACCGCCGAGGTGCACCTGGAAGCCCTCGACCTGCTCGCCGTCGGCGTCGAGGACGAGCTGGCCCTTGAGACCGATGTCCGCCACCTGGATACGCGCGCAGGCGTTCGGGCAGCCGTTGACGTTGATGGTGAGCGGCTCGTCGAACTCCGGGAGCCTGCGCTCCAGTTCGTCGATCAGCGAGGAGGCGCGGGCCTTCGTCTCCACGATCGCGAGCTTGCAGTACTCGATGCCGGTGCAGGCCATGGTGCCGCGCCGGAACGCCGACGGCGTCGCGGTCAGGTCCATCGCCCGGAGCCCGGCCACCAGGGACTCGACCTGGTCCTCCGCGACGTCCAGCACGATCATCTTCTGCTCGACGGTGGTGCGCACCCGGCCCGAGCCGTGCGCCTCCGCGAGGTCGGCGATCTTGGTCAGGGTCGCGCCGTCGACACGGCCCACGCGGGGCGCGAAGCCGACGTAGAAGAGGCCGTCCTTCTGCCGGTGCACACCGACGTGGTCGCGCCAGCGCTCGACCGGCTGGGCCGGCGCCGGGCCGTCGACGAGCTTCCGCTTCAGGTAGTCGTCCTCCAGGACCCGGCGGAACTTCTCCACGCCCCAGTCGGCCAGCAGGAACTTCAGCCGGGCGCGGGTGCGCAGCCGGCGGTAGCCGTGGTCGCGGAAGATCGAGATGACGCCCTCGTGGACGTCGGCCACCTCGTCCAGCGGGACCCACGCGCCGAGCCGCTGCCCGATCTTGGGGTTGGTGGACAGGCCGCCGCCGACCCAGACGTCGAAGCCGGGCCCGTGCTCGGGGTGCACCACCCCGACGAACGCGACGTCGTTGATCTCGTGCGCCACGTCGAGGAGCGGCGAGCCGGAGATCGCGGTCTTGAACTTGCGCGGCAGGTTGGAGAACGCCTTGTTGCCGATGACCCGGCGGTTGATCTCCTCGATGGCGGGCGTGCCGTCGATGATCTCGTCCTCGGCGATGCCGGCGACGGGCGAACCGAGGATCACGCGCGGCGTGTCGCCGCACGCCTCGGTGGTGGACAGGCCCACCGCTTCGAGCCGCTCCCAGATGGTGGGCACGTCCTCGATCCGGATCCAGTGGTACTGCACGTTCTGCCGGTCGGTGATGTCGGCGGTGCCGCGCGCGAACTCCTGGGAGATCTCGCCGACCACCCGCAGCTGTGCCGTGGTCAGCCGGCCGCCGTCGATGCGGACCCGGAGCATGAAGAACTCGTCGTCCAGCTCCTCCGGCTCCAGGATCGCGGTCTTGCCGCCGTCGATGCCCTGCTTGCGCTGGGTGTAGAGACCCCACCAACGCATGCGCCCGCGCAGGTCGTTGGGGTCGATCGAGTCGAACCCGCGCTTGGAGTAGACCGTCTCAATGCGTGTCCGCACATTGAGACCGTCGTCGTCCTTCTTGAACTGCTCGTTGCCGTTGAGGGGGGTGAAGTGCCCCGCTGCCCACTGACCCTCACCACGGTGACGGCTCACCTTGCGGCGGGGAGTCGCGGCAGCGGGGTCCTGCGGGGTGGCGGCCATGGTTCTACGTCCTTCGGACCGATGGGGATACGGCTCTGACCTGCGCGTACGCGCGCGAAAAAAGCGCGCGACGCTGCGCGGCGTGAGACTGTAGCGGAAAAAACCGGCGGGGCGCCCGCGACCCGAGGGGTCGCTCCGGGCCGTGCCTCAGGCCGCCGGACAGATGGCGCTGGACATGCGGCCGAGGTCGACGTGCCGTCGACTCACCAAGGCAACTCCAGTTCCGTACATGACGAAAGCGTGTCACGGGGATCTCCGGACAGTCCACCTTCATCCATATGGCGGACGCCGGTGTCTCGCATTGCGGACCGGTGTGACCTGGGTCATGCCGTGGTGCGCGGTCGGGTCAGGCGCCCGGCCAGGGCCCGGGGGTCGCGACCTCGGGCTCCTCCTCCACCTTCGTGTCGAACAGCCGGAACCCGCGCCGCCGGTAGTTGTCCATGGCGTGCGCCCCGTCCTTGCTGCACGTATGCAGCCACACCCGCTTCGTCGGCGCCCGCCCCGGCCACCGGTCCGCGAGGTCCCACGCCCGCGCCGTCCCGTACGACAGCAGGTGCCCGCCGATGCGGCGGCCGCGGAACGCGGGGATCAGGCCGAAGTAGACGATCTCCACGACCCCGTCGTCCTGCGCCTCCAGCTCGACGTACCCGGCGGGCGTGCCCCGGTCGAGGGCGACCCACGTCTCCACGCCGGGCCGCTCCAGGTGCTCCCGCCAGCGCGCGTACGGCCACGCGAGGCGGTCGGTCCACCGGATGTCGCCGCCCACCGACGCGTACAGGAAGCGGCTGAACTCGGGGGAGGGCACGGCCGCCCGGACGACCTCGACGTCCGGGCCGGGGACGGCGGAGGACAGCAGGTCGGCGGGGGACGTCTGTTCGAGGGACCAGGTGGTCACGGTGACGGTGCTCATGCGGGTCAGGGAATCACGGCACGCGCGCGGCACGGAACCGGGTCCCGCGGCGGTGCCTCCGCCCCGCCCGCGGCGGGGCCTACCGCAGCGCCCGGTCGATCGCCGCGAGCGGCGTCGCGAACAGGGTGCGGCCGCTCTGCGACCAGACCTCGCCCGTGCCCGTCCAGTAGGAGAGGGACCGCACGTCCGGGCTCCAGCAGCGGCGGCCGTCCCGCGCACCGCACTTCGCGGCCTTCGCGCCCTCGGTGTCCTGGCGCCACAGGGTGCCGCGCCGCGCGCCGTCGGAGGCGGGGCCGACGTACCACTCCGTGTCCGTGCCCGTCGTGCGCGAGAGCACCGCCCGCACTCCGGACGCCTTCGTCTCGTACGCCTGGCCGGCGTCCACCTGCCCCGTACCGTCCGCCGCCAGCAGCCCCGGGCGGGCCGGGTCCGTGCTGAAGGGGTAGCGCCACAGCCGGGTGTGCCGGCCGCTGCCCGCGGGGACCGACTCGCTCGCCACGAGGCTGTCGGGTGAGGTGCCGCGGTCCAGGGACAGGCCGCCGAGACAGGGCACCGCGTCGTCCGCCGCCGGGGTACAGGTCCCGCCGGTCATCCGGTAGGCACCGACCGCGGGCATCACCCAGCGGTACCCGTGCGCCGACCAGCCCTTGCCGGACCGGCCCACCGCCGCGCTGTTCACGTCGGCGCGCTGCACCCGGTTCACGTCGTACACGTACAGGGCCTCGCCGGACCCGCTCGTGGTGGTGACCAGCAGCTTGTCCTGGTACCAGACCATGCCCGCCACGTGCGACACCAGCCCGGCGTAGTCGCGGCCGCCGTCCACGGGCACCGCGAGCAGCACCCAGGAGTACGTCAGGCGGGACGGGTCGTCCGCGTCGACCACGGCGACCCGGGTGAGCCCCCGGTCGGCGCCGGTGGTCCCGGCGAGACGGTCGTTGTGCGTCCAGCCGGACAGCAGCACCCGGTGCTCGCCCCAGCTCCCGTCGCCGTCCGCGTCGCCCGAGGTGGTCACCGCGCGCGGCAGCCAGGCGGAGGTCGCGGCGTCGCCGTCGGCCCAGCAGTACGCGCGGTCGGGGGCCGGTTCGGCGGGCAGCGCCTCGCGCTCGGCGGCCGTGCAGCCCGCGGTGTCGCGCAGGGTGTGGTCGGGGGAGGCGAGGACGGTGGCGATGCCGACCGGGCGGCCCATGGACGAGGCGAGCCGGTCCAGCGTCGCGGCGGGGACCAGGTCCTCCTGGAGCTGGAAGCGGTCGAGCGCCGTCGCGGAGGTGAGGGGCTTCAGCGCCCCGGGGTCGTCACTGCTCGTGGCCTGGGAGGCACTGATCATGGTCGCCGCCGCGGTGAGCGCGAACGCCGCGCCGCCGAGGACCGCGCGCAGCGCCCTGCCCCGCCTGCGCCGGCGGTGTCTGCCGCGATGCATCATTCGTCCTCCCGAGGCGGGCCAACTGCTCCTCATGATCAGCGCGTTGAGCGAAGAGCAACTGGGGCGGCCGGTAGGGGGACTCTACGGCAGACGGGGGCCGCTTTGGCCGAAGACCCTGCAAATATGCGGAAGATGCCCCTCCCGGACCACTTTGAGCCGGGAGCCTGACGGCACACGGGCCCCGCCCGTCACCCGGACCGACCCGGGCCCCGCACGACGCGTTCGCCCCGGTGGCCCCACGGGTCCCGGGGACCACGAGGCCGGCCGGGCGGGATCATGCCAACGGCCGCCCGGAGCAGGGGACTTGAGCGGTGCGCAAGCAGAGTGTGCGCGACCGGCTCCGCGGAGCCCGGGACTCCGCAGCGCGCCGTCGTCGAATTGCAACCCTCCGCAACCCTGGTGCAAAGCCGCCCGCGGTTCGAGACTTGGGCGACGCACCCGGCCGGCCCTGCCGTCCGGAGTGCCCGCGGCCTGCTGCGGGCCCGGCGGCGAGGGTGGTGCCGCGTCGGCGCGGCACCACTCCCGCGCCGGGTGCCCCGGGCGGGCACCCGGCGCTCACGCCACCGGGCGTGCCCGCTCCACCACCGACGCCAGGTCGAGGCCGCGCGGCAGCGTCCCGAACGCCGAGCCCCAGTCGCCGCCCAGGCGCGACGCGCAGAACGCGTCGGCCACCCCGGGCGGCGCGTACCGCACCAGCAGCGAACCCTGGAGCACCAGCGCGAACCGTTCCACCAGCATCCGCGCCCGGCCCTCCACGCCCTCCAGATCGGCGAGTTCGGTCAGCAGGTCCTTCACCGCGCCGTCCAGCCGGTGGTCGGCACCGCGCGCCTTCCCCACCTCCACCAGGAACGCGTTCAGCGCCTGCGGCTCGCGCTGCATCGCCCGCAGCACGTCGAGCGCCTGGACGTTCCCGGCGCCCTCCCAGACCGAGTTGAGCGGCGACTCGCGCACCAGGCGCGGCATCCCCGACTCCTCCACGTAGCCGTTGCCGCCCAGGCACTCGGACGCCTCCACCGCGAGCGGGGCGCAGCGCTTGGTCACCCAGTACTTGGCGGCCGGCACCGCGAGCCGCAGCAGCGCCCGCTCCTGCTCGCCCCCGTCGTCGTAGGCCGCCGCGAGCCGCAGCGCGAGGACCGTCGCCGCCTCCGACTCCAGGGCGATGTCCGCCAGGACGTTGCGCATCAGCGGCTTGTCGACGAGCTTCCCGCCGAACGCCTCGCGGTACGTGCAGTGGTGGACCGCCTGCGCGACGGCCTGCCGCATCAGGCCCGCCGACCCGAGGACGCAGTCCAGCCGGGTCGCCGCCACCATCTCGATGATGGTCCGCACGCCGCGGCCCTCGTCACCGACCCGGCGCGCCCACGTGCCGTCGAACTCGATCTCGCCGGACGCGTTCGAACGGTTGCCCAGCTTGTCCTTGAGCCGCTGGATCCGGAACACGTTGCGCGTGCCGTCCGCGAGCACCCGCGGCACCAGGAAGCACGTCAGCCCCTCGGGCGCCTGCGCCAGCACCAGGAAGCCGTCCGACATCGGGGCCGAGCAGAACCACTTGTGCCCGGTCAGCGCGTACGTCCCGTCCTCGGCGAGGGGGCGGGCGTCCGTCGTGTTGGCGCGTACGTCGCTGCCGCCCTGCTTCTCCGTCATCCCCATGCCGAAGACCGCGCCGGGCTTGTCCGCGGCGGGCCGCAGCTCGCGGTCGTAGACGGTGGACGTCAGCCGCGGTTCCCACTCGGCGGCCAGCTCCGGGTCGGTGCGCAGGGCGGGCACCGCCGCGTGCGTCATCGACAGCGGGCAGCCGTTGCCGGCCTCCGCCTGCGTCCACACCATGAATCCGGCCGCCCGCCGCACGTGCCCGCCGGGCCGCACCCACGCCGTGGTGAGCCCGGAGGAGACGCCCTTGCCGAGCAGCCGGTGCCACGAGGGATGGAAGTCGATCTCGTCGATCCGGTTCCCGTACCGGTCGTGCGTGCGCAGGCGCGGCGGGTTCTCGTTCGCCTGCGCGGCCCACTCCTGCACCTGGGCCGAACCGGAGGCCCGTCCGAGCGTCGACAGCTCGTCGGACGCCTCCTCCAGCAGACCGGGATCGAGATGACGTCCGACGGCCTCGGTCAGCACCCGGTCGGTGGCGAAGACGTCGTACCCGACCAGTGGCGGGGCCTGGTTGGTCACGGTGTGCGTACTGGCAGCCATGCAGGGAACCTACCCCCGGGTAGCGCGGCGCTCACCACCCCGGTGCCGCTCCCGCGGCCCTCCCGTCCCCCGCGGGATGAGTGGAGGCCGTCGCGCCGGATACCTTTAGCCCGTGCAGCCAGCAAGAGAGAAACCCGCGAGGCCCGCAGGCCGTTTCCACCGGGCGCGAGCCCTCTACCGGAACGTCTCCAAGCGCAGGACCGCCTGGCTGCTGCTGAAGGACACCGTCAACTCCTGCATGGAGTACCGCATCCTGGGCCTGGCGGCCGAGGCCGCGTTCTTCACGCTGCTCTCGGTGCCGCCGCTGCTGCTGAGTCTCATCGGGCTGCTCGGGTACGTCGACGCCTGGACCGGCGCGGACACCATCAAGAGCCTGGAGATGAACATCCTCGACGCCTCCCGGACGGTCCTGTCCGACAAGGGGGTCAACGAGATCGCGCAGCCGATCCTGCACGACGTGATGAAGGGCGGCCGGCCCGACGTCATCTCCATCGGCTTCCTGTTCGCCCTGTGGTCGGGCTCCCGCGCGGTGAACGTCTTCATCGACACCATCACCGTGATGTACGGCCTCGACGGCGCCCGCGGCATCGTCAGCACCCGGATGCTGTCGTTCGGCCTGTTCGTCGTGGGCCTGCTGATCGGGTCGGTGGCACTGCCGCTGATGGTGGCCGGCCCGGACGCGGTGGTGCGGGTGGTGCCCTGGTCGACGACGGTCGTGCAGGTCCTGTACTGGCCCGTCGTGATCGTCCTGTCCATCGTCTTCCTGACCACGCTCTACCACGTGTCCGTGCCGGTGCGGTCGCCGTGGATCGAGGACGTGCCGGGCTCGCTGGTCGCCCTCGGGATGTGGGTGATCGGCAGCTTCCTGCTCCGCATCTACCTGACCAGCACCATCGAGGGGCCGACCATTTACGGCTCACTGGCCGCGCCCGTCGCGGTGCTGCTGTGGATCGGCGTGGCCGCGTTCGCCGTTCTGGTCGGCGCCGCCGTCAACGCGGCCATCGACCGCGTCTGGCCGGCCGCCGCGACCGCCGCCGCGCGCGCCGCCAACGAGCGGCAGCGCGAACAGGACGCCGCCCAGTACGCGGCCCGCGCAGCCGCCGCGCGCGCCCGCGCCGCCGAGTACGCCGACGACTTCGACGACCCCGACGACCCGGACATGCCCTCCGAGTACCCCGAGCGCTGGTCGCGGTTCCTGCCCCCCGAGGACGTCACGTCCCGGCTGCGCACGAAGGGCCCGCAGAAGAGCGGCGACGAGGGCGCCCAGCAGCCGCACCAGAACAAGCACCGGCGTACGTAGTCCGGCCGGTTCCGCGGGGCCGGGCCGGGGCCGCGGGCCCGGCGTAGCCTGGTGCACGTGTACGCGGAGCGGGCGTCGAGGCTGTCCGGCGCGGTGGTGTGGAGCCGCACCGTCGGGCCGGGGGCACCCGCCGCCGACACCGTCCGCCCGGTCCTGCCCGACGGCTGCATGGACCTGCTGTGGAACGAGGGGCGGCTGCTGGTCGCCGGGCCGGACACCCGCGGCCATCTGCCCGACGGGCCGCCCGCGCGCTGGGCCGGGGTCCGGTTCGCGCCCGGCACCGCGCCCGCCCTGCTGGGCGTGCCCGCCGCCGAGCTGCGCGACCGGCGGGTCGACCTGGCCGACCTGTGGCCCGCCGCGCACGTACGTCGCCTGCGCCGCCGGGTCGACGCGGCGGCCGACCCGGCGGCGGCCCTGGAGGCCGAGGCGCTGGCCCGTGCCGCCGACGCGGGGCCGCCCGACCCGTTGCTCGGGGTCCTGGTGACGGCACTCGGCGCGGGCCGGCCGGTCGCCGGAACCGCCGACGAACTCGGCCTCGGGGCACGGCAGTTGCACCGCCGTTCGGTGGCGGCCTTCGGCTACGGGCCCAAGACGCTGGCCCGCGTCCTGCGGCTGCAACGGGCACTGGCGCTGGCCCGCGCGGGCGTCCCGCTCGCGGAGACCGCGGCACGGGCCGGCTTCGCCGACCAGGCCCACCTGACCCGCGACGTCACGGAACTCGCGGGCATGCCGCCCGGCGAACTGCTCGCCCTGCCGCGGTAGCGGACGCTCCGCGCGCGCGGCCCCGGACCGGTCAGGCGCCCGCCTCGGGGGCGTCGGCGGCCGTCGGTGCGAACAGGTCGACGCCGTTGCCGTCGGGGTCGTGGACCACCGCGTACCGCTGCCCCCAGAACGCGTCGAAGGGTTTCAGCTCGCCGTGGTACCCGGCGCCGACCAGGCCCGCGTACACCGTGTCCACGTCCGCCGGAGCGCCGCACGCGAACGCGAGCGCGGCCCGGCCCGGACCGGACGGCGCGCGCCACCCGGGGTGGAACGACCGGACGGTCTCCTCGGTGTCGAGCAGCAGCCGCAGCCCGCCGGGCAGCTCGGCCTCGGCGTGCGGTTGCTTCTCGGCGTCCTCGCCGAAGTCGAGCCCGAGGCGGCCGTAGAAGGAGACGGAGGCGGCCATGTCGGAGACGACGAGGCCGATGGCGTTGAACCGGGGAGTCGATGTCATGCGTCCACCGTAGGAGCGGGCGCGCCGCCGGGTCTTGAACGAATCGGACGGGTCGCCCCCGCTCGTCACCCGCCCGCCCGCCCCGCTCAGCGGAACGTCACGGGGCCGCGCGGACTGTCCACCGTGAACGTCAGGCCGGTCTCGCCGGGCACCACCGTCAGGGGTGCGGCGAGGGCCGACAGCCGCGGCGCGATCTCGCCGGGGTCGGGGGCGCTCGCGGACAGGCTCAGCAGGGGAGTGACGGGCAGTCCCGCCGCCGTCGGGTGGGCGGAGGAACCCCAGTCGATGAGGAAGGGCACCAGGCCCGACGCTTGGGCGCCCCCGTCCGTCAGCCGCCACTCCAGCAGCGTCCCGTCCGGCCTGCGCCGCCGCATCGACCGCACCGGACCGGGGTCGTGGCCGCCGGCGCGGGCCTCGGCGACCGCCGAGTCCAGGTCGTGTGTCCTGATCGCCCAGGTCACCGTGCGCGGCCCGGCCAGCCCGTCGACGCCGAAGGGGCGGGGGCCCTCCGGGCCGGGCTGCTCCGGATCCGGACCGATGATCTCCAGATAGGCGGAGCCGCCCAGGGAGACCAGCTGGTTGCGGGTCCCGAGCCCGGGGTGCGCGCCGCCGGGCGCGGGGCGCACCCCGGTACGGCGCTCGAAGTCGGCGACCGTGGCCGCGAGGTCGGGCGTGGCGAGGACGAGGTGGTCCAGCCGCGCCGGGAACGGGTGCGAGGGAACCGCTGAAGGAGGTCTCATCGCAGCGGAGAGTACCCCGCGCACTCACCCGTACGGCCCTCGCGCGCCCGCCCGCACGCCCTCTCGACCGGAATACGAGCCGATGGTGTGATGGTCTGGATGTAGTACACACGCACGCTGTGGCGAGCGCGGCGCGAGAGCGCGGTGAGGAGCTGGTGGCGGATGACGGCAGAGCGGACGGACCCGGTGGTGACCACGCCGTACGGCGCGGTCCGCGGCAGGTACGAGAACGGCGTCGCGGTGTTCCGCGGCATCCCGTACGCGGCGCCCCCCTTCGGCGCCAACCGTTTCCGGCCCCCCGTCCGGCACGAACCCTGGGACGGCGAGCGCGACGCGGGCGCCTTCGGGCCGACCGCGCCGAAGCCCCCGTACTCGGACGCCTTCGGCAAGCTGCTGTCCGACCCCACGATCCCCGGCGACGACTGCCTCAACCTCAACGTCTGGACCCCCGAGCCCGGCCCCGGCGCCCGGCTGCCCGTGATGGTGTTCCTGCACGGCGGCGCCCTGACCCGCGGCTCGTCCTCGGTACCGGTGTACGACGGACAGTCCTTCGCCCGGGACGGCGTCGTCCTCGTCTCCGTCAACTACCGCCTGGGCGTGGAGGGTTACGGCCTCTTCCCGGACGCCCCGGCCAACGCGGGACTGCGCGACCAGCTGGCCGCGCTCCAGTGGGTGCACGAAGCCGTCGGCGCGTTCGGCGGCGACCCGGACCGGGTGACCGTCTTCGGGCAGTCCGCCGGCGCCATCAGCACGGGCGCCCTGATCGCCGCCCCGCAGACACGGGGACTGGTGCGCCGGGCCGTGCTGCAGAGCGGCGCGCCGGAGGCGTCCGACCGCGACAAGGTCCGCCGCATGGTGCGCCGCATGGCGACCCGGCTCAAGGTGCCCGCCACCGCCGAGGCCTTCGCGGCGGTCGACCGCGACCTGCTGCTGCGCACCCAGGCCGACGTCGGCAGGCTCAGCAGCCCGGTCCTCGGCGGCCCCGCCTTCGGCATCGTCGTCGACGGCGACCTGGTGCCGGCCGACCCGCTGGAGGCGCTGGTGCACGGCGGCGCGGCGCCCGGCGTGGACATCATGGCCGGCTGGACCCGGGACGAGTACCGGCTGTGGCTGGTGCCGGGCGGCCTGCTCGAACGGATCGACCGGCTCGGCCCGGTCGCCCTCGCCGGGGCGATGGCGCGCTGCCACTGCGGCCACGAGGTACCGCGCGGCTACCGCACCCTGAACCCGCGGGCGGGCGTCGCGGAGACCGTCGGCCAGCTCGTCACCGACCATCTGCTGCGCAACCCGCTCCAGATCCTCGCGGACGCGCGCCGCGGCTCGTCGTACGTGTACGAGTTCGCGTGGCCCTCCCGGCTGCCCGACCTCGGCTCCTGCCACGCCCTGGAACTCGGCTTCGTCTTCGACACCGGCGCGATCCCCGAGTCCGAGCAACTCGCGGGCAGCGGCGCGCCGCAGGAACTCGCGGACACCATGCACGCCGCCTGGGTCGGCTTCGCCACCGACGGCGACCCGGGCTGGCAGCCCTGGGACGCCTCGCACCCCGTGCGCGTGTTCGGCGAGGGCGAACCGCACACGGCCTACGGACCGCGCGACGCCGAACTCGCCCTGTGGGCCGCCGACATCACCGCCCGCGAACACAGTGCCGACCCGCCGCCGTCGGCGAGCACGTCCCTGCGCGGCACGGAACTCCGTTCCGTCGTACGGCGATTGCGGCGGCCGGGGGGAGTGCGGCGCCGGACGGCGTGACGGGCCGGGCCGGCCGTCCCGTCAGCCGGTTCGGACGGCTTCCGCGATGGCGGCCGCCCGCCAGTGCGTGACCCGTTCCGGTCCGAGCGTCGAACCTCCCTGTCGTGTGCGGGAGTCGGCGTCCCGGGTCTCGCCGTTGTTCGGGTGGGTGAGGGGCGGTTTCGCGGCCGGCGGGGTGTTCCGTCAGCCGGTTCGGACGGTGTCGGTGATGGCGCGGATCGCGTCGGGGCCGATTCGGCAGCAGCCCCCGACGAGTCGGGCCCCGGCTGCCCGCCAGTGCGTGACCCGTTCCGGTCCGAGCGTCGAACTGCCCTGCGGTGTCCGGGAGTCGGCGTCCCGGGTCTCGCCGTTGTTCGGGTGGGTGAGGGGCGGTTTCGCGGCCGGCGGGGTGTTCCGTCAGCCGGTGCGGACGGCTTCGGTGATGGCGCGGATCGCGTCGGGGCCGATTCGGCAGCAGCCCCCGATGAGTCGGGCCCCGGCTGCCCGCCAGTGCGTGACCCGTTCCGGTCCGAGCGTCGAACTGCCCTGTCGTGTGCGGGAGTCGGCGTCCCGGGTCTCGCCGCTGTTCGGGTGGGCGAGGGCCGGTTTACCGGCCGGCCCGGCCGTCCCGTCAGCCGGTTCGGACGGCGTCGGTGATGGCGCGGATCGCGTCGGGGCCGATTCGGCAGCAGCCCCCGACGAGTCGGGCCCCGGCTGCCCGCCAGTGCGTGACCCGTGCCGGTCCGAACGTCGAACCGCCCTGCCACGTGCGGGAGTCGGCGTCCCAGGTCTCGCCGCTGTTCGGGTAGACGACGGCCGGTTTCCCGGTCACCCGGGTGGCCACGGCGGCCGCCTCCGCCGCGTCCTCGGGCGCGCAGCAGTTGACGCCCACGGCGACCACCTCGTCCACGTCCGCCGCGAGCGCGAACGCCTCCTCCAGGGACTCGCCCGCCCGCGTGCGGCCGGCGTCCACCGTGTAGGACAACCAGGCCGGGACGCCGAGCCCGCGCACCGCGCGCATCAGGGCCGCGCCCTCCACGGCGTCGGGCACCGTCTCCAGCGCCAGGACGTCCGGGCCCGCCGCGGCGAGCGTCTCCAGCCGCGGCCGGTGGAAGCGTTCCAGCTCGGCGATGCTCAGGCCGTAGCGGCCCCGGTACTCCGAACCGTCGGCGAGCATCGCCCCGTAGGGCCCCGCGGAGGCGGCCACCCACAGGGGCCTGCCGGCTCCGCCCGCCGTGGCGGTCCGTGCCGCCTGCCTCGCCAACTCGACGCTCAGCGCCAGGAGTTCGGCGGTCCGTGCGGCGTCGGTGCCGTGCCGGGCGAAGCCCTCGAAGGTGGCCTGGTAGCTGGCGGTGGTCGCGACGTCGGCACCTGCCTCGTAGTAGCGCAGGTGCGCGCCGGTCACCGCCTCCGGCGCGTCCGCGAGCAGCCGGGCCGACCACAGCCCGTCGCCGAGATCGTGCCCGGCGGCTTCGAGCTGGTTGGACAGCCCGCCGTCGAGGACGAGCGGCCGGGCGGCGAGCGCCTCGGCGAACGTCTCGCCGGGGGAGGTCTCGGCGGGGGAGCGGGTGCCGGTCATGCGGTCGACGGTAGCCGAGGCGGGCCGGACCCGGGAGGCGCGCACGACGCGGCGCCGCGCGGCCGCCGCCCCGCCGTCGTGCGCGCGGGCCCGCAAACGCGCGGATCCGGGGCGGCAACCCTCTAGCCTGGGCAAATGTCCGAGTCCGCGAAGAAGCCGCTCCCCGGTGCCGAGGCGCCGCAGGGGCGCGCGTAACCCCCGCCGCCCCCGGCCCACCGTCCGTCAGCCCGAGTTCGACCCCCCGCCGAGCACCCCGGAGGAGCCGTGCCCGAGTCCCTGGCCGTGTCCGAGACCGCGCCCCCGACCCCGCAGCCGACACCGTCGGCGTCCGCCCCCGTGCACGTGCCGGTGCGGGCGTCCGGGCCGGCGCCCGGGATCCGCCGCGCCGACGCGCTGCGGAACCGGGAGCACATCCTCCAGGTCGCCCACGACGCGTTCGCCGAGTCGGGCACGACCTCGCTCAACGCCATCGCCAAGCGCGCGGGAGTCGGCGCCGGCACCCTCTACCGGCACTTCGGGACCCGGGAGGACCTGGTCCTCGCGGTCTACCGGCGCGACGTGCAGCGGCTGGTCGACGCGGTGCCCCGGACGCTCGCCGCCCACCCGCCGCTCGAAGCGCTGCGGCGCTGGTTCCGCACCCTCGCCGACGACGTCCGCGTCAAGCACGGCCTCGGCGAGGCGCTGCACACCGCCGCCGGGCGCGAGGCCGTCCACGAGACGTACGCGCCGGTCGCCGCCGCGGTGGGCCGGCTGCTGGACGCGGGCGAACGGGACGGCACCGTCAGGGCCGGCCTCGACCCCGCGGACGTGCTGCTGCTCATGGGGTTCCTGTGGCGCGCGGGCCCGGACGGCGCAGGCCGCGAGCGGACCGAACGCGCGCTGGACCTCGCGATCGAGGGGCTGCGGGCGCGCGACTGACCCGCCCGCACCGCCGCCGCACCGGACCACCCCGGCGGCCGGTCTAACCGGCCAGCACGTCCCGCACGAACGCGTTGGTGAACGTTCCCCTCGGGTCCAGTTCGTCCACCAGCGCCGCGAAGTCGCCCATGCGCGGGTAGCGTTCGCGCAGCGTGCGCGGCTCGGCGGTGAACACCTTGCCCCAGTGCGGGCGCGCGTCGAACGGGTCGAGCGCCTCCTCCAGGCGCCGCACCACCGGCAGCACCGCCGCGGTGTCCTCGACCCAGGTGAAGTGCAGTGCCACCGTGTCCCGGCCGTAGGCGGGCGAGAGCCACTGCGTGTCGGCGGCCATGGTGCGCACCTCGCAGGTCTGGAGCACCGGCGCCACCGTCGTCCGGATCGCGTCGACCGCGTGCAGCGCGGCCGTGGCGTGCTCGCGGGGCAGCAGGTACTCCGACTGGAGTTCCGCGCCGCTGCTCGGCGTGAACTCGGCCCGGAAGTGCGGCAGTCGCTCGTGCCAGGGCCCCGGCACCCCGAACTGCTCGGTGCAGTTGCGCGCGGGCATGCCCGGCACCGGGTGCTGCGCCTCCCCGGCCGGGGCCGCCCACGGGAACTCCGTCCTCGGGCGGTCCGTGCGCCGCTTGAGCCAGACCTGGCGGAAGCCCGGCGCACGCCAGTCCGTGAACAGGCTGACGCTGTACGCCGACGCGGCGACGGTCTCGAAGTCCAGCCCCTCCAGCGGAAGTTCGACGTGCACGGTCTGCGCCACGTCGTAGGCGGGCTCCAGGTCGAGGGTGAGCGCGGTGACCACGCCGAGCGCGCCCAGCGACGTCACCGCGCCGTCGAAGCGCGGGTCCCCGCGGCCGACGGTCACCGACGAGCCGTCGCCGACGACGAGTTCGACCTCGCGCACGGACGACGCGAGCGGCGCGTTCGCGACGCCCGAGCCGTGGGTGCCGGTGGCGACCGAGCCGGCCACCGAAATGTGCGGCAGGGACGCCATGTTGGCGAGCGCGAGCCCGTGCTCGTGCACCCGGCGGGCCAGTTCCGCGTACCGGACGCCGCCGCCGACCCGCACCGTCCGGGCCGCGGTGTCGACGTCCACCTCGGCCGGCAGACCGGCCAGCGAGACCAGGACGCCGCCGGGACCCGGGTCCGCGACCGTGTTGAAGGAGTGGCCGCTGCCCAGCACCCGCACGCGCGGTCCGGCCGCGACGAGCGTGCGCAGCTCGGTCACGGAGTCCGGCCGGCGCAGTGCGTCCGCGGTGAAGGTGATGTTGCGCGCCCAGTTGGTCACGGTGCCGGAGCCGGTCATCGTTCGTCCCTTTCGCTTTCCTTTGACCCTCTCACGGCCGGACCGCCCCGCCGCGGCCGGGCCGGGCCGTGATCCCGGTCACGGCCGGGGCCGCGTACGCCCCGGAATCCCGGGCGTACGCGCACCACGCCGGGGGACCCGGTACGCCGGACGTGCAGGCAGGGGCATACCGTGAGGAGTCGAGCACGGACGCCGGGAGCGAGGAGAACGGGATGGGCAGCCGCACCGCGCTGGTCGAGGATCTGATGGAACGGTTCTCGCACGTCCCGCGGGAGGCGGTCTTCAAGGAGGACCTGCTCCGCGGCGGCGTCGCCTTCGATCCGTCCGCCCTCAGCGACAACGAGGACGGCGAGGTCAAGCCGAAGTCCTACTTCATCTTCTCCTTCGACCACGGCACCCTGCCGGAGCTGGGCGAGGCCGCCCTGCGCCGCCCGCCCGAGGAGATCATCCTCACCGGCGGCCCCTACGACCTGCGCCGCACCGTGGTCTCCGTACGGGTGAACCCGGCGTCGCCGTACCGGGTCGCGGCCGACGAGGACGGCGTCCTCGGGCTCTACCTCGACGGCGCGCGCATCGCCGACGTCGGCGTGCCGCCGATGCCGGAGTACTACCGGCACACGCTCTCCAACGGGAAGTCCGTGATGGAGGTGGCGCCCACCATCCAGTGGGGCTACCTGATCTACCTCACCGTCTTCCGGGTCTGCCAGTACTTCGGCGCCAAGGAGGAGTGCCAGTACTGCGACATCAACCACAACTGGCGCCAGCACAAGGCGGCCGGCCGGCCGTATACCGGCGTCAAGGACGTGGAAGAGGTCCTGGAGGCGCTGGAGATCATCGACCGGTACGACACGCAGAAGGCGTCCACCGCGTACACCCTCACCGGCGGCGCCATCACCTCGAAGGTCTCCGGCCGCGACGAGGCCGACTTCTACGGCCACTACGCCAAGGCCATCGAGGAGCGCTTCCCCGGCCGCTGGATCGGCAAGGTCGTCGCCCAGGCGCTGCCCAAGGACGACGTGCAGCGCTTCAAGGACTACGGCGTGCAGATCTACCACCCCAACTTCGAGGTGTGGGACGAGTACCTGTTCAAGATGTACTGCCCCGGCAAGGAGCGCTACGTCGGCCGTGACGAGTGGCACCGGCGCATCCTCGACTCCCGGGACGTCTTCGGCGCGCGCAACGTGATCCCCAACTTCGTGGCCGGCGTGGAGATGGCCGAGCCGTTCGGCTTCAAGACCGTCGACGAGGCGATCGCGTCCACCACCGAGGGCCTGCGCTTCTTCATGTCCAACGGCATCACGCCCCGCTTCACCACCTGGTGCCCGGAGCCCACGACCCCGCTGGGCAAGGCCAACCCGTCGGGCGCGCCGCTGGAGTACCACATCCGGCTCCTGGAGGCCTACCGGGCCACCATGGACGACTTCGGTCTGTCCTCCCCGCCCGGGTACGGCCCGCCCGGACCCGGCAACGCGGTGTTCTCCGTCAGCTCGTTCATGGACTCCCTCCCGGCGGTGGACGAGCCCGCCGCGGCCCCCGCGACGGCCGCGGCGTCCGCGGAGCCGTCCAACGCCCACTAGCGCGCGCGGACTTGTCGCCCGGAGGCCGTGCACCGCACGGGCCGCCGGACGGCAGCGGACGGGGAGGCGGGAACCAACACGCTCTGGTTCCCGCCTCTCCGGTTTTCCACGGTCCCGGCCCGCCGGCTCCCGGGTCTCTTCGGCGCCTTGTCGACGTGACGACTCGCCGTGCGACGTCCGACACCGCATGTGACGAGAGCGCTTGTCAGTTGTGCAGGAGCCGTGAAAGGCTCTGGTCCTGCCGCGAGGTCGCCGTCAACTCTTCTGTCCTTGTGGCGAGTTGACCTCGCATGTGGATGCAGGAGACCCATGCCCGACCTGCCGCCCCCGAAGGACGCCGCCGAGGCCGCGCTGTTCGCGGAGTGCTGGGACGCCGTCCTGTCCTACGCGGACCTGTGCACCGCCGGATCGGCCGCCGCCCAGCAACTTGCCGCCGAGGCTTTCACGTTGGGCATGCGCGAGGTGCGCGCCACCGAGGAGGCCCGCGCCCGCAGCGCCGGCCGCCGCGTGCGCCGGCTGCCCGCGATCCCCTTGCTGCTCACCGCCGTTCGCACCACGGCCGCCGCCTGGGAGGCGAACGGCCTCGGCCACCTCCTCGACCCGGACCTGCGGCTGTGGCTGACCTCCGACCGCGCCGCCCGCTACGACGCCCAGCCCGCGCGCCGACCGCTCGCGCTGCGCGGTCTCGTCGAACTCCAGGAGGCCGACGCGGCGTTGCTGTGGCTGGCCGAGGTGGAGGCGCTGCCGCTGCCCGTGGTCGCCCGCCGGCTCGGGCTCGACCCCGCCGTCGCCGCCGAGGAACTCGCCCAGGTGCGCGGCCTGTTCAGGGGCCGCTGCCACCGCAGCCACCTCGACGCCCCGATGGACGCGCAGTGCCGCCGCTACGCGCGGCTGCTGGACGCGGTGACCCGCTCGCCCGCCGACGCCCCCGAGGACCTCTCCCGCCACCTCGCCCGCTGCGCCGACTGCGCGGAGGCCGCGGGCTGCCTGCGTCTGCACGGCGGGGGCCTGGCCGCCGCGCTCGCCGGCGGTGTGATCGGCTGGGGCGGCCTCGCCTACCTCGAACGCCGGCGCCGCGCCGCCGACGTACGGCTCGGCGCCCCGCACCCCGGGGCCCGGGAGCAGGACGCCGCCGAACCGCTGCTCGACCGGCACCGGGCGCGGCTGGTGCTCGGGGGACTGCTCGCCACGGCCGTCCTGCTGTCGCTGCTGGCCCTCGTCGTGTCGCTCGTGCCGCTCGGCGACGACCACCGCTCCGCCGCGGACACCGGCGCCGACGGCAAGCCGGTCGCCGACCTCCACACCTCCGCCACGTCGGGCTCCCCGTCGGCCACCGCGCGCCCGGACCGGTCCTGGACCGCCGTGCCCGCCGACCGCGGTTCCGCCCGCGGCGGCGCCGCGGCGGGCGCGTCGGCCTCCGGCGGGACCCTCCCGGGACGGGGCACGGCCGCGCCGTCGGCCCCGGTGACAACGATTCCCGACGGTCCCGCCGACACCGCCGGGGCTGCCGGGGCCGGCGAGTGCGCGGTCAGGTACGAACTCGTCAACGAGTGGCCGGGCGGTTTCCAGGCCGGGATCACCGTCACCACCGGCGAGGCCCTCGACACCTGGCGCGTGGCGTTCTCCTTCCGCGACGGCCAGACGGTCGGGGAGATGTGGTCGGCCGACTTCACCCAGCACGGCTCCCGGATCACGGCCACCGCCGCCGACTACGACACCTCCGTCGCCGACGGCGGAACCCTCACCTTCGGCTTCCTCGGCTCCTGGCACGACGCCAACGCGGCGCCGTACGGCTTCACCCTGAACGGGCACACCTGCGCGGTGTCCTCCTGACACCGGCGGCGCCGCGCCCCGAGTGCTCCCCGCCGCTCTTCCTGTTGTTCTTCCTGTCGTTCTTCCTGGTGAAGGCGGCCGGACGACGGTGTGATGGAACAGGCGGACCGGGCGCCCGGTGACGTGCCGGGTCCCGGGCGGACTCCACGTCCGCGCACGTCGTGCGCCGTCCCGTCCGCACGAGTGCGCCGAGGAGTCGCCGTGCCCGTCGTTCTGTCGACGTCGTCCCTGTCCACCGCCGAGCGGTCCGAGTTCTGGCGCGACGCCGTGTCCCGGACGTTCGTTCCGCTGGAGGTCGACCTGCACGAGGAGACGCCGTCCGCCGCGACGATCACCAGTCACCACCTCGGCTCGCTCCAGGTCTCCGTGGTCACCGCCGGCCCGCAGACCGTCGTCCGCGACAGGCGCACGATCGCCCGCGACGGCGCCCAGTACCTGACCCTGACCATGCAGCACCGCGGCACCGCACGGCTCGCGCAGGACGGCCGCCGGGTGAACGTGCGCCCGGGGGAGCTGGCGCTGTCCGACTCGGCGCGGCCCTTCACCAAGGAGGTCGCGGAGCCGTTCAGCTTCACGGCGTTCCACCTCCCCCGGACCTCGCTCGACGTGGACGACGACGAACTGCGGGCGTTCACCTGCACGGTGTTCTCCCGGGACGGCGGCGGGGCGGGCGTCGTCGCCGCCTATCTGGAGCGGCTGGCCAGGGGCGACTTCCCGGCGGCCGTGCGCCACCGGCTGGCCCGGACGACGAGCGACCTGCTGGCGGTGCTGTTCCAGGAGCGGCGGGGCCGGTTCGCGCCCCAGGCACCCGAGGCCGCCCGCGCGGTCACGGCCCGCGTCAAGGACCACGTCCTGCGCCACCTCGCCGACCCCGCCCTCTCGCCCGAGACGATCGCCGCGGCCCACCACGTCTCCGTGCGCTACCTGCACAAGCTCTTCGAGCACGAGGGCGTCACCGTCGCCCGCTGGATCCGGCACCAGCGCCTGGAGCGGTGCCGCGCCGAGCTGGCCCGCACCCCCGTCACACCGCCGGTGGCGGCGGTCGCGCACCGGTGGGGGTTCGTCAGCCCGGCCCACTTCAGCCGTGTCTTCCGCGCCGCCTACGGCATGTCGCCGCGCGAGTGGCAGGCGACGGCACGGCGGCAGGAGCCCGGCGCGGAGGGACCGACGGGGCGCGGACGGGCCGGCACGGGGGTGTGCGCGACCGCGGCGTGAGCCCGCCCGCGGCCCCCGTCCTCAGACGCGCACCAGCGGCGTGTCCACCAGATGCTCGGCGAGGAACCACGCCTGGAGCTCGCCGGTCCTGATCACCTGCGACACCAGCAGGTCGTTCGTCCCGTCGTCGCCCAGCCCGGCCGTGCGCGACGCCGCGTCGTGGGCGGCGGTCAGGATGATCTCGTGCGCCTCCAGGAGCCGCGACAGCATCGCCGGGACCTCCTCCACACCGTCCGGCGGGCGCGGGACGGACGTGATCTCGGCGACGTGCCGGGGATCGCCGACCGCCACCCCGCCGAGCGTCTGGACCCGCTCGGCCAGCGCGTCGACGATGGCGAGCTGCTCCCCGGCGTGCTTGTCGAGCACCAGGTGGAGCTGGTAGAAGGTCGCGCCGCGCATGAGCCAGTGGTGCTTCTTGTAGAGGCCGTACAGGATCTGGGTGTCGGCCAGCACCCGGTTCAGACGCTGGCACGAGTACATCCGCGCCTCGTGGGAGAGCCCGATCGGGAACTGCTTGACCTGGCCGAACTCCTGGATGACGGCGCCCTTCTGGTGCAGGTGCGGCTGGCTGCCGGACAGCGGGGAGGGGGCGGCGGCCGGAGCCGGGGTCTCGGAATGCGTAGCGGTGGTGGACATACGAGGACGGTAGGACCGCCGCCGGCACGCGAGTTGTCCCGCAGCGCACCCGTTTGTGCCCGTGGGCGCACGGCGGGCCGTCCCCCGTGGCCGGGCCGCGCTCACCCCGGCCGCCGCGCGCCACCCGTCCACTCGGCCAACAGGTCTTCCACCGTGGCCAGTTGGGCGGCGTCCCCGCCCTCGGTGAACGCCGCGACGCCGACGCGGAGTTGTCGCACCGCGTCGGCGTCCCGGCCGATCGCCCGCAGCGCACGGGCCCTGTGCAGCGAGGCGAAGCCCCGCAGCGCGGGCACCTGGACGCGGGAGTCGAGGGAGAGGGCCCGGTCGGCGGCGGCGACGGCCTCCTCGTGGCGGCCGAGTTCCAGCAGCGCCGCGGCCTCGCCGGACAGGGCGTTCATCTCGGTGTAGTCCGCGATGTGCCGGGCCGGGGCGGTGCGCGGGTCGGAGACGGCGCGCGCGGTCGTCCGGAACACCTCGACGGCCTCCTCGTTGCGGCCCAGGTGCCGCAGGACGCGGCCGAGCGCCATCAGCGCCTGCGGATGCGCCTCCTTGTCGCCGGCCGCGGCGAACAGCTCGATCGCCCGACGGCTCCAGGGCACCGACTCCGCGTGGTCCTCGGGGGTCTGCCCGGCGTGTGTCGCGTAGGCCAGCGACCAGGCCTCCTGCACGGTGTCGCCGGCCCGGCGCGCCAGCTCCGCCGCCTCCAGGGCGGTCGCCCGGCCGAGGGCGAACCGACGCTGGCAGTAACGGTAGGCCCAGGAGAGGTAGTTGGCGTGCGTGGCTTCGAGGGCGGGGTCGCCGAGCGAGCGCGCCGCCGCCCGGGACAGCTCGAACACCGTGTGCCAGTGGCCCCAGAACGCCCACCGGTCGGAGAACCAGTGCATCGACTCGGCCACGTCGACCACGGTCCGGTGCTCCCCGGCCGCCGCCGAATCCCGCAGCGCGGCCAACCAGTTGACGCTTTCCGCGCGCAGCCACGCCTCCGCCGCCTGCTGGTCGCGCAGCGGCACGAGCGCGTCGTCGGCGGACGGGTCCGGGCCGGGTTCGAACCACTGGCCGGCCGTGCTCGCCGTGCCGAGGAGCCAGGTGTTCATCGCGGCCCGCGCCGCCTCCCGTCGCTCCGCGGACTCCTCCTCCCGCAGCCGCTGGTGGGCGTAGAGCCGTACCAGGTCGTGGAAGGACGCCCGGTCGCCCGCACCGGGGTTGAGCAGGCCCAGTTCCACCAGCTCGTCCATGATCTGCTCGGCCCGGTCCAGGTCCAGCGAGGTGAGGACCGCGCCGAGGGCGGGGTCGAAGTCGGGGCCCGGCACCAGCGACAGGCGGCGGAACAACAGCCGTGCGGCGGGCGTCAGTTGCTCGTACGAGAGGGTGAACGCGGACTGCACGCGCAGGTCGCCCGCGGTCAGCCGGTCCAGGCGCCGGTCCTCGGCGGCGAGCCGGTCGGCGAGGTCGGCCGCGCTCCAGGCGGGGCGGCTCGCCAGCCGGTTGCCCGCGATGCGCAGCGCGAGCGGCAGCCCGCCGCACAGGTCGGCGATCCGTTCGAGGTCGGCGGCCGGTGCCTCCCCTTCGCGCGCACCGGCCGGCCGCCGGGCGGTGATGGTGCCGAGCAGTGCCGCCGCGGCCCGCGTGGGCAGCGGTCCGGGCGTCAGCCGTCGGGCGTGCTCGATGCCGGTCAGCGCGCGGCGGCTCGTGACCCAGAAGGTACTGCGGCCCTCGCCCGGCAGCAGGGGCCGCAACTGCGCCTCGTCGGCCGCGTTGTCGAGGATCACCAGGGCGCCGCGCTCCCGGGCGAGCCGGCGCAGCAGTACGGGCCGTTCGTCGGGGTCGGCGGGCAGGTCCCGCTCCCGCACCCCGAGCGCGCGCAGCAGCCGGCCCAGGACGTCGTGCGGGTCGAGCGGCCGGGCGTCCAGGCCGCGCAGGTTGACGTAGTGGCAGCCGTCGGCGAACCGGTCGGCGACGCGGTGCGCGGCCGTCACGACCAGCGTCGTCTTGCCGAGCCCCGGTCCGCCCGAGACGATCGTGACGGTCCGGCCCGACCCGTCGTCCGTGCCCGCCCCGCTCTCCAGCCACGCCAGCTCACGGGCGCGCCCGGCGATGTCCGGCACCGCGGGCGGCAGGTCGCACAGGCCCCGCCCCCGGTCGGCCTCCCGGTGGACGTGCCGACGTCCGTCGCGCGCGGCGGCGAGCAGCCGGTCGGCGTCCTCGGGGCCGAGACGCAGGGCGTCGGCCAGGGCCCGGACCGTACGCGCCTGGGGCCCGCGGCTGTGCCCGCGCTCCATGTCGCCGATGGCCCGGTCGCTGACACCGGAGGCGGCGGCCAGCTCCTCCAGCGTCATCCCGGCGGCGTGCCGGAGTCCGCGCAGCAGCGGACCGAGCGCCGGTGGCGAAGCAGTGAGCACGACGGCACGTTCCCTTCACAAGTCGGTGCCACTTTATCCGCGGCACCGGACGCCTCCGGCGCTGGTCGGAGGCGCTCGCCATCGATCGGGCTGTTTATCGGTTCAGCACACCAATCCGACCGGCTCGTCGGCTTCGGACCACTCGTCGGGAGCGCCGCGTTCTCGTGCCGCGCCGTCGCGCGGGAGCCGGGAGCGGCAGCACCCGACCGAGGACCGGACTGCCGTGAGGACACGACGATGCAAGCACCGACCCGTACCCACGCCCCGACGACCCCGCACGGGACCGATACCGCGGCGGAACGCGAAGCCGGCACCGGGACCGGGACCGGTACCGCCGCGGAACGTGAAGCCGGCACCGGGACCGTGGCCGACACCGACACGGAGGCCGAAGCCGACGCACAGGTCTCCCCAGAAGCCGCTGCAGCTGCCGAGCCCATGACCTCCGAGGGCGCACCCGTGTTCGTGGACTCCAGCGGGCGGCGGCTGCTCGTGATGCGGCGTGCCGCACTCGTCGTCGGAGCGGTGTGCCTCTGCTACACGGGGCTGCTCGCCGCCGCGCTCGTCGGTGGCGGCCCCGGCGCGCCGTGGCTGCCGATACCGGGTGCCGCGCACGGGACCGGGGCGGGGGGAGGGACGGCCCGAGCGGTTCCGGCGCCCGCCGCGTCGCTCGTCCGGAAGGAGACACGGGAACGGCCGGTGCCGGCGAGCCCGGCGACGGGCCCGGCCTCCGCGCCGTCCGCGCCGGACGGTGCCGCGGGGGCCGGACCGGCGGGAGCGCCGGGCGGCACGTCCGCGTCCGCCGCGGCCGGGGCGGGAGCCCGGACACCGGCGCCCGCGACGGGGGCCGCGCGTGGCACCGGCACGACGACCGGGACGGCGACCGGTCCGGCCGCGGTCACGTCCGCGCCGGCCGGCGGCACCGCGCAGGACCCGGCGCCCGCGTCACCGGTCACGTCGGCGCCCGCCGCGTCACCGTCCGCCACCGCCGGGACGGGCACGGCCGCCGGGGACAGGCCGACGGGCGTCCTGTCGGACCTCGTGGGAAGCATCGTCGGCCTCCTCGTCCCGTGAGGAACCCGCGTCCCGCCGGCTGACGGGGCGACGGGGCCCCGCGGCGGTGTCCCTCAGAAGAGCGTGCCCTGCCCCTCGACGTCCCCCGGCGCCGGAGCCCGGGGCCGCCGGGGCGCGGGGGCCGGGCGGTTCGGCTCCTCGCCGAACAGCGCGGTCGTGCCGTACGTGTCGCAGACCGCGACGACGCGCCGCGACACCACGGAGACGGGCAGCATGTTGGGCGCCTCCGCGTCGAACTCGGCCTGCGACATCGCGGTCCAGTCCGGCCGGCTGCTGTTCTCGCTCACGTGCCGCCCATGCCCTCTCGCCCACCGTCGTAACGCGGGCCCGCACGCCGCGGGCCTCGCGGGGGAGCCGGGCCCACCCGCACGACATTGTCCCGGACCGCGGGCGGTGCCGCTCCCGCCGGGCGGCGCCGCCGGCCGGGCCGGACGCACCGCGACCGGCTCTCCAGCGGTGCTGCAGCCGCGCCCGGCAGGGTGGTGAGAGATGGCGGGCGGCCGTGAGGGGCGCCGCCGCGAAGGGAGTTCACCATGTCTCAGTCGGTCGGGACCCTCCGTCAGCAGGTCACGGGTGACCTGTACGCCGAGGTGCAGACCTTCTACGCCCAGCAGATGCGCCGCGTCGACAGCCTGGACATCGAGGGCTTCGCCGCGACGTTCACGGAGGACGGCGAGGTCGTGCACGCCGGCGGCCAGCGGCAGAGCGGCCGGGACGAGATGATCGCCGGCATGCGGGCGGCCCTGCCCCGCTACAAGGACATCGCGACGCGGCACTGGTTCGGGCACCTCCTCATCGAGCCCGACCCGGCGGACGAGGACACCGTCCGCGTCTCGTACTACACCCTGGTCACGCTGACCGACCGGGAGGGCAAGGTGTCCTTCCAGCCGACGTTCACCGTGGACGACGTGCTCGTGCGCCGCGACGGCGGCCTGCTGAACCGCTCCCGGGTGATCCGCCGGGACACCCCGTCCACCCCCGCGGCCTCCTGACGGACCGCGCGGCGGCGGCACGACGGACGAGGGGCCCTCTTCACCGAGGGCCCCTCGTCCGTCGTTGTCGCTGTCCGCCGTGGCCGGCCGTTCCGGCGGCCGGCCGGTCGTGCGCCGGGTCAGTCGATGCCCCGGCAGATGTGCGGTTCGGTGCCGTCGTCGTCGAGGTCTCCGGCGAGCAACAGCGGTACCCAGTCCGGCACTTCGTGCAGTCCGGCCAGGTGCGGCAGCGGTGCGACGGGTATCTCGCGGTCCGGCAGAATCGTCTCCATCGACGACTCCTTTCGGTGGGTGGAACGTGCCTCTGCGTGGTGCGGTCAGGCGTGGCAGGAGGGCAGGCCGCCGTGCAGCTCGACCATCTCCCCGAAGGACGCCGCGACGTCGATCCGGGCACCCGGCGCCAGCCCCTCCGCCTCGGCGTACGCGCGGTGCAGGTTGCCGACCAGGCGCTCCGCGTCGAGCAGGCCGGCGAACGCGCCGAGGTCCGCCTCCCGCGCGGCCCGCAGCGGGGTCAGCCCCCGCCGCAGCCCGTCGCGGGCGATCTCCTGTATCCGTCGTACGTACGCGGCCGTCGCGTCGATCAACTCCGGCCCGCCGACGGGTCCGTGACCGGGTACGACGACCGTGGCGCCGAGGGCGCGCAGCCGCTGGAGGGCCTTCAGCGAACCGGTGATCGACCCCATCAGCAGGTACGGGGTCACCCCCGACCACACGACGTCCCCGGTGAACAGCACCCGGCGCTCCGGCACCCAGGCGACGACGTCGTTCGGGGTGTGCGCCGGGCCCACGTCGAACAGTTCGGTGCGCGGACCGCCGTCCCCGTGCAGGGTCAGCGTGTCCCGGAAGGTGAGTGTCGGCGGCGTGAGCGGGGTCTCGCCCCACTCCACGTCCGGCCACAGGTGGCGCAGCCCGAGGCCCGCCTCGGCCACGTCGGAGCGGGTCCCCTCGGCGGACACGACCGTCGCCCGCGGCACGAACTGGCCGTTGCCGAAGGTGTGGTCGCCGTGGAAGTGGGTGTTGACGACGAAGTCCGGACCCCCGGGCACGACGCCCTCCACCTCCTCGCGCAGCCGCCGGGTACGGGACTCGGTCGCGGCCGTGTCGACCAGGACCGCCCGGCTGCCGCCGACGACGAGACCCGCGTTGTTCAGGCACCAGCCGCCCTCCGGCTGGACGAACGCGTACACGTCGTCGGCGACCCGTCCGAGGGTGCCGTGCGCCGCCACGACGGGCGCGGCGGGCGCGAGGGGGGCCGGCGCCGTCACGCGGCGGCCCCCCGCGGCGCGGCGGACGGCAGGGCGGCGAAGCGGCCCTGGTGGAACAGGAGCGGGTCCGGCGCGGCCGAGCCGCCGGACAGGGCGACGACCCCGCCGATCAGCAGCGTGTGGTCGCCGGCCTCGTACTCGGCGTGCAGCACGCACTCGACGTACGTCTCCGAGGCGGGCAGCACGGCGTTGCCGGTGACGCCCTCCACGGCGGACAGCCGGCGCATCGCGGCGTGCCCCTCCGGCCGGTCGGGTCGGCAGAACTCCTGCGCCAGGTCGCGCTGCGCGTCCGTGAGGACGTTCACCGCGAAGCTGCCGGCGCGCGAGATGCGCGGGCGCATCCGGCCGTCCGCCTTGACCGACACCAGGAGCAGCATCGGGTCGAGGGAGACCGAGGTCAGGCTGTTGAGCGTCATCACGATCGTCTCGTCGCCACTGCCCTGGGTGAGCAGGGTGACGCCGGTCGGGAACCGGCCCATCGCGGTACGGAAGGCGGTCACGTCGGGTTCGGCGGCCAGCAGGGGGCCGGCGGTCGCTGCGGCGGTCATGTCAGTACTCCGTTTCTGCTCGTGCACTCGTCCGTGGGGGGCCGTCGTCGGCGTCGGCACCGTCGGTGGCGGCGGGGCCGGACACCCGCGGAGGGAGCCGCGGGGGCCCGGTCGTGTCCGGCCGGGCGGCGGTCAGTAGTTGCCGAGGCCGCCGCAGACGTTGAGGGCCTGCGCGGTGATGGAGCCGGCCGTGTCCGAGGCGAGGTAGCCGACGAGTCCGGCGACCTCCTCCGGGGTCGAGTAACGGCCCAGCGGGATCTTGGCGTTGAAGCGCTGCTGGATCTCCTGCTCGCTCACCCCGTAGTGGCCGGCGTAGCCCTGGCGGACCTTCTGGGCCATCGGGGTCTCCACGTAGCCGGGGCACACGGCGTTCACGGTGATGCCGGTCGCGGCGAGTTCCTTGCCGACGGCCTTGGTGAAGCCGATCACGCCGTGCTTGGACGCGGAGTAGGGCGCGGCGAGCTCGACGCCCTGCTTGCCGCCCGTGGAGGCGATGTTGATGATCCGGCCCCACGAACCCTCGCGCAGCAGGCCGGTGCTGAGCACCTCGCGGGTCACCCGGAAGGTGCCGTTGAGGTTGGTCTCGATCACGTCGTCCCACAGGGCGTCCGGGAGTTCGGCGGTCACGCCGCCCCCGCCGCGGCCCGCGTTGTTCACGAGGATGTCAATGCGCCCGTACTCGGCGACCGCGGCCCGCACGGCCTCCTGGATCTGCGGCAGCGACGTCACGTCGCACACCGTGCCGGCCACCTCGCGGCCCAGTTCGCGCTGCTCCTTGACCATCGTGCGCACGTTCTCCGCGTCGCGTGCCACACCGAACACCGCGACACCCTGCGAGGCCAGCAGTTCGGTCACGGCAAGGCCGATCCCGCTGGTCGCGCCGGTGACGAAGGCGACCCGTCGTCCCGCGTCTGTCATCGTGCTCTCCTCGTCGCTCGTACCGGTCGGTCCACGTCGGACCGAAGGTGGGCCCGTCGCCTTGCGGGGTTCTCGGCGCGGCCTCGAGCGCGACTGGAGGACGGACGCGGACGGGACCCGGGCGGGCGCCGGAGGGACGCGGGCCGGGCGGCGGGCCGGGCCGCGTGGACGGGCGTTCGAGCGGGGCTCGACAAGGGGCCTAGCGAAGGGCGGCAGTTTGGGCGTATTCGATGCCGTGGCCGGGCGGACACCCGGCCGGAGCGAGGAGGCCCCGTGCCCGAGCAGACGCAGACCCTGCCTGATGTCAGGAAGTCGGTGACCGTTGCGGCGACTCCCGACGAGTGCTTCCAGATCTTCACCGAGCGGCCGGCCGACTGGTGGCCGCCGAGCCACATCCTGGTGCGCAAGGAGCGGGCCGGCCTCGCCTTCGAACCCGGCGTGGGCGGACGCTACTACGAGTGGGACGTCGAGGGCACCGAGATCGCCTGGGGCCGCGTCCTGGAATGGGTGCCGGGCCGCCGCGTCGTCATGACCTGGCGGATCGACCCCAACTGGCAGTCCATCCCGACCGACGACGGCGCCAGCCAGATCGAGGTCGACTTCGAGGCCGTGGACGACACCCACACCCTCGTGTCGCTCGCCCACGTCAAGCTGGACAACCACGGCCCCGGCGCCGAGCGCATCTTCAAGGCGCTCGACGGACCGAGCCCCGGCGAGACGCTGGAGCGTTTCGCGGCGGCCGTCGCGAACGGACCTGCGGCGTGAGCGTCGACACCGGCGTCTCCGCCGCCCCCGTCGCGCCCGTTGCGTCCGTCACCGCGGGCTCCGGACTCACGGCCGCCGCCGAACAGCTCCGCACGCTGGCCGCCGCGCACGCGGCCGACGCGGACGCGGCACGCGGCCTGTCCCGCGAAGTCACCGACGCCATAAGGGAGTCCGGGTTCGCCCGGCACTTCGTAGCCACCCGCTTCGGCGGCACCGAGGGCACCTTCGCGGAGCTGACCTCGGCCGTCATGACCGTCGGCGAGGGCTGTGCGGCGTCCGCGTGGTGCGCCTCGCTCGCCGCGTACTCGGCGCGCTTCGCCTCCCACCTGCCCGAGGGCGGCCACCAGGCACTGTGGGGCGCGGGGCCCGACACCGTCGTCGCGACCGGCCTGATGCCCGCGGGCCGCGCCGTCGCCGAGAGCGGCGGCTGGCGCGTCAACGGCCAGTGGGCGTACGTCAGCGCCGTCGACTTCGCCGACTGGGTGATGGTGTGCGCGGCGGTCGCGGGCGCCGAAGGGCCGCCGCAGCTCCGCTTCTTCACGCTGCCGCGCGGCGCCTACACCGTGCGCGAGACGTGGGACAGCGTCGGCATGCGGGCCACCGGAAGCCACACCGTGGTCGTCGAGAACGCCTTCGTGCCGGACCATCTCACCTTCGACCGGGCCGACATGCTCAGCGGCCGCAACGGCACGTCCGCCGTGTCGTCCCACAACGTGCCCTTCCAGGCCGTCGGCGGCCTCACCTTCATCGCGCCCGTCGCCGGTGCCGCCACCGGGGCACTGGCCGCGTGCGCGGGCTCGATCACCGGGCGCCGCCGCAACCAGGGGGCCGAGCTCACCGTCGTGCGCGCCTCCGGCCGCATCGACGCGGCACGCCACCTCGTCGAGCAGAACGCCCAGGTCCTCGACGGGCGGCTGTTCACCCCCGAGCACATGGCGCGCAACGAGCGCAACGCGACGTTCGCGGCGGAGATCCTGCGCGAGGCCGTGACGCTGCTGGTCGGCGCCGCCGGCACCGGCGGCCTCGGCGAGAAGCACGCGCTCCAGCGGTACTGGCGCGACATCACGTCCGCGACGAGCCACGTCGCGCTCCAGTACGACACGGCCGCCCGCAAGAACTACTCGGCGGTCCTGCTCGGCCCCGAGGGATGACGGCGGCCGGCCGGACGACGGAGGGGGCGTCCCACCCCGGGGGCGCCCCCTCCGCCGTCCGCCCGCGGCCGCCGGCCCGACCGGTCCGCCGCCCGGCCCCAACCAGCTCCAGTCCAGGGCGACTTGGGCTCTATTGCCGGTCCGTACGTTGAGACCCGCCCCGTAACGCTTCCAGCGGAGGATCTATCGTGACAGTCACCCAGGAGACGGCTCCCCAGGAGCCCGCCAGCCCGCGGACGGCGCCCCAGGGCGGCGGCTGCCCGGTGGCGGGCGTGTTCCCCTTCAGTGGTTCGAGCTACCGGGGTCCCGCCCCGGCGTACGGTCAGCTGCGCGCGGCGCAGCCGGTGGTGAAGGTGCCCACCGCGGGCGGCGTGGACGCCTGGCTGGTCACCCGGTACGAGGACGTGCGCCGGCTGTCCGCCGACCCCCGTCTCAGCCGGGCCCAGGCCTGCGGCGAGGGGGCGCCCCGGGTGGGCGGCACCATGCACACCACCCCCGAGATGATCATCTCCCTGGACGCCCCCGAGCACTCCCGGCTGCGCAAGCTGGTGGCCGGCGCGTTCACCATGCGGCGCGTGGAGCGGATGCGGGAGAACGTCCAGCGGGTCACCGACGAACTCCTCGACGACATGGAGAAGAAGGACGGCGTCGTCGACCTCGTGCAGCAGCTCGCCGTGCCGCTGCCGCTCACCGTCATCGGTGAGCTGCTCGGCGTACCGGCCAAGGACCTGCGGGAGTTCGAGCAGTGGGCGCGCGCCTTCGCCACCGTCGACGACCGTGCGGGCGGCGAGGAGTCGCTGCACGCGCTCGGCAAGCTCAGCGAGTACATCGTCGGGCTCATCGCGGACAAGCGCGCCAACCCGGCCGACGACATGCTCTCCGAGCTGATCGCCGCCCGTGACGACAACGACCGCCTCAGCGAACCCGAGTTGGTGACCTTCGGTTTCACGCTGATCGGCGCGGGCTTCGACACCACCGCCAACCAGCTCGCCAACTCCGTGCTGGCGCTGCTCGTCGACCACCAGGACCAGTGGCGCTACCTGGTCGAGGACACCTCCCGCATCCCGCGGGCGGTCGAGGAACTCCTGCGCCACGTCAACCTGTTCGCGACCGACACGTCCGGGTTCCCGCGCATCGCCGCCGAGGACATCGAGGTCGGCGGCGTGACGATCCCCAAGGGCGACGCCGTCCTGCTCTCGCTCGCCTCCGCCAACCGGGACGCGGACGTCTTCGACGACCCGGACCGGCTCGACCTGGCCCGTGAGCGCAACCCGCACATCTCCTTCGGCCACGGCATGCACTACTGCCTGGGCAAGCACCTGGGACGCATGGAGATGGAGGTCGCCATCGAGGGCCTGGTGCGCCGCTTCCCCGACCTGCGGCTCGCCGTCCCGGAGGGCGAACTGCCCTGGCACGAGGGCGAGATCAACCACACCCTGACCAGCCTGCCGGTGGTACGCGGGAGTTGAGACCCCGCGAGCGGGTCCGACGCCGGCGGCACGGCGAAGGTCCCGGCCCCCCTTCTCCGGGGGCCGGGACCTTCTTCGTTGCCCCGGCGTCCTTTTGTCGCGGCGTCCCTGCCTCAGCGTCCCTCCGCTTCTGCGTCCCTCTGCCTCAGCGTCCGTTGTCCCAACGCCCCTCTGTCCCTGGGGCGTTCAGGGGACGCAGGCAGTCGATCGACCCGCCGACCGGTCCTCCCCGCGGCGGCCGGGCGCCCGGCCACCCGTGGGGCACGCCGTCGGCGCGACCCGCTGACGGCCGGGAGCGGGACGCTCCCGAACGCACCGGTGCGGCCCGCGCCCGGCGGGGCCGGCTCTCCGGCTGGGGCTTCAACTCCCGGCGCGCAGGCGGAAACAGCCGCGCCCGCGCCCGGCTCTGGGAGCCGGACACGGGCGGGGGCGTAGCGGTGCGCCGTGCTGGTGCGGGCGGGTCAGGCGGCCGGGACGGGGGAGACCCAGGTGGCCGTGGAGTCGACGTGGATCGGGCCCTCCGGCGCGGCGCCCGGGGCGGTGAAGACGAACGCGTAGGCGTCCGTGCTGAAGTGCTTGCCCTTGATCTTGCCGATGTGCTCCGCCTGGACGGTGCCGGGTATGGCGCCGCCCTCGGACGCGCCGCCGTGGGTGATGTAGAGGGCGATCGAGCCGTCCGCGCTCTCGTTCCAGTAGCCCGTGGCCGCGTACAGCGGGTCGCCGCTGGCGTCCGGGGGGCCCTCGGCCGTCAGCTTGTGGTCCGGCGTGAACGTGAACCGCGGGTCGGTCACCGAGGACGTGCCGTCGGGCAGGTGAACCGTCACGATGAGGTCCCACACCCCGGTCAGCGGCTTGTTCTTGACCTGGTGGTGGACCGCGTGGGCGTGCACGGCAGGCGACGCGGACGCGGTGCCGACGCCGGTCAGGACGGCCAGCACGGCGAGGAGCACGCCGAGCAGTCGCAGCGCCGCCGGACGCCGGGACGGCGCGGGTACGGAGGATGTCGTGCCCTCGGGGGCCGACGTGTTCTCAGGCATGGACGGTGAGCCTTTCCTGGAGGGTGGAACCGGACGGTGACGCCGTGGGGGTGGTGGGGGAGTCGGGGACGGCCGGGGTGGCCGAAGGGGGCGTGCGGGGCAGCCTCTTGAGGTCGAAGCCGGGCTCGCGGACCGTCGCCGCCGACAGCGCGGTGCCGTTCGCGAGGAGCCGCGCCGCGATGCCGTGGTCGGCGGGGCGGTTCACGGACTCGACACCGATCAGCCGGCCGGCGCGGAAGCAGAAGACGGAGAACCGCCCGCCCGCCGGGTCGCCGGCCGTCACGGTCTCGTCGGCACCGGCCGTCAGGCCCGCCATCTGGAGGCGCAGCGCGTACTGGTCGGACCAGAACCGGGGCACGGCGGTGTACGCGTACGGCTCGCCGCAGATCGCGGCGGCGGCGCAGCGGGCCTGGTCGGTCGCGTTCTGCACGGACTCCAGCCGGGTCCGGCCGCCCGTGTGCGCCCCGTTGAGGCCGGGGACGCCGGGGAACGAGGCGCAGTCGCCGACCGCCCAGATGGCGGGGTCCGCGGTGCGCAGTTGTTCGTCCACGGCGACGCCGTTCTCGACGGCGAGGCCCGCGGCGGCGGCGAGTTCGGTGTTGGGCAGCACGCCGATGCCGGTCACGACGAGATCCGCGTCGAGGCGTTCGCCGCCCGACAGCTCCACCGCGCGGACGCGGCGCTCCCCGTCGCCGTGCAGCACGGTGATGTGACGGGACGTCAGCACCGTGACGCCGTGCGCGCGGTGCTCGGCGACGACGTGGTCCGCGACCTCGGGGGTCAGCGCGCGGGTCAGCACGCGGGACTGCGGCTCGACCACGGTCACCTCGTGGCCGAGACCGCGGGCGGTGGCCGCCACTTCGAGGCCGATGAACCCGGCCCCGGCGACGACGATCCGCAGCGGCGGCCCGTCGAGCCGCAGCCGCAGGTCCTCCGCGTCCGCCAGGCCCCGCAGCACCCGCACCCCGGACAGCGAGGAACCGGGCACCGGAAGCGTGCGCGGGCGGCAGCCGGTGGCCAGGACCAGCGCGCCGTACGGCAGCCGCAGGCCCGACTCCAGCAGGACGGTGCGCCGGTCGCGGTCGACCACCGTCGCGCGGTCGCCCGTCAGCAGCTCGATGTCCTGCTCGGCGTAGAAGGCGGCCGGCCGCAGCGGGACGTCCTCGGCGGACACCGCGCCCGTCAGGTAGCCCTTCGACAGCGGCGGCCGGTGGCAGGGACCGGGCGGTTCGTCGCCGACGAGGGTGACCCGGCCGGCGAAGCCGCGGGCGCGCAGCGCGGCCGCGGTCTCCAGTCCGGCCTGGCCCGCGCCGACGACGACCACCGAGTGCGGGGCCATCAGCTCTGCGCCTCGGGCAGGTGGACCAGCAGCCCGTCCATCTCCTCGGACACCGGCAACTGGCAGCTCAGCCGCGACAGTTCGGTGCGCTCGCACGCGGTGCCGTACAGCACGTCGTCCTCGACCTCGTGCATCGGCGGCAGCGGCACGGTGTTCGCCGCGTCGACGAACACGTGGCAGGTGCCGCACTGCGCGGAGCCGCCGCACTGCGCCTCGATGCCGTCGACGTTGTTGAGCTTGGCCCCGCGCATGACCGTGTTGGGCGCCTGGACGTCGACGACGGTGACGGTTCCGTTCGGATGCTTGTAGGTGATCTTGGCCATGCGAGGTCTCCTCGTGGGATTTTTCGGCCATCCGTGCGGAGGTGGGTACGGCACCGAATGTGGCGGCCGTTCCTTCAGCGGCGGTGGAGGGAATCTGGACCGTCGCGGCGCGCTCGACCCGGTCACCAGCGCCGGTCGATCGCGGCGGCGCAGCGTGCGGCCATGACTGTGACCGATCGGACAACCGAGAGGCCCGCCCGTCCCGGCAGGGGCGGTTCCGGCCACCGGCTGGGCCTCGTACTCGCCGCCTGCTGCCTGGGCCAGTTCATGAACGTCCTGGACGCGTCGGTGGTGAACGTGGCACTGCCCGTCATCGCCGCCGACCTGGACTTCACCCGGCACAACCTCCAGTTCGTCAACAACGCCTACACGGTGGTCGTCTGCGGGTTCCTGCTGCTCGGCGGGCGGCTCGCGGACCTGTTCGGGCAGCGTCGCGTCTTCCTGTGCGGCGTCGGCCTGTTCACGTTCGCGAGCCTGGTCGGGGGAGCGGCCAGCTCCCCGGCGACACTGGTGCTCGCCCGTGCCTTCCAGGGCCTGGGCGCCGCCGTCATGGCACCGGCCACGCTCACCGTGCTGGGCACCACGTTCACCGAACCGGGCGCCAGGGCACGGGCGTTCGGCTGGTGGAGCGCGGTGTCGGGCGCCGCCGGCGCGATCGGCGTGCTGGCCGGCGGTGTCATCGTCCAGTGGTTCTCCTGGCGTTGGATCTTCCTGGTCAACGTCCCCGTCGGGCTGCTGCTGTTCGCCGGGGTGCGCTGGGTGGTGCCCGAGACGCGCCCGCGCCGCTCCGGCGGGGCGGCCGGCCTGGACCTGCCGGGCGCGGTGACCGTCACCCTCGGCCTGATGTCCGCCGTGTACGCCGTCTCCCAGTCGGCCGCGTACGGCTGGGGCTCGGCCCGGGTGCTGGTCCCGCTCGCCGCGGGCGTGGCGCTGCTCGCCGGATTCCTGGTGATCCAGGCCCGGTTCGCCCGCCACCCGCTGGTGCCGCTCGGGATCTTCCGCAACCGGTCGGTCGCCGCCGCGAACCTGGTGGCGTTCTTCGGCGTCGCCGCCCTCTTCAGCACCTTCTACTTCTTCACGCTCGTGCTCCAACAGGTGCTCGGCTACAGCCCGTTGCGCACCGGACTGAGCTATCTGCCGCTCTCCCTCGGCATGGCGCTCGGCGGCTGGGGCATCGCCCCCCTCGTGCCGCGCACCGGCCCTCGCCCGATCCTGCTCGGCGGCCTCACGCTCACCGCGACGGGCCTGCTGCTCCTCTCCCGGGTCGGCGTCGACTCCGGCTACGTCGGCGACGTGCTCGTGCCGTGCGTCCTGCTCGGCTTCGGCATGGGCGCCGTCCTGAACGCCACGACCAACGCGGCGACCGCCGGACTCGCGCCCCACCAGGCGGGCCTGGCCTCCGGGTTGCTGAACACCACCCGTCAACTCGGCAGCGCGGTGGGCCTGGTGACCCTGGCGGCGCTGTCCGTCTCCCGCGCCGACGCCCGCACCGGCGCGGGCGCCGCGACCACCGACGCCCTCGCGTCGGGCTACCGGCTGGCGCTCACCGGGGCCGCGTTCTTCGCGGTGGCCGGGCTGGTCGCCGCGCTCTTCGTCCCGGTCCGGAAGCGGTCCACCTCCCCTCAAGGGGACACCGAGATGGTGGCGGCCTGACGAGAACGGAGGTTTGCGGTGGTGAGCGAGTTCCACACACAGCGGCCGACCTGGTCGCCCGCACCCGGTACGGACCACGTCGAGCACGCGACGATCGAGGTCCCCCGCGACTACACCGAACCCGAGGGCGAACGGATCACCCTCGCCCTCACCCGCCGCCGCGCCACCGACCCGGCGCGGCGCCGCGGTGTCCTGCTGGCCGTCAACGGCGGCCCCGGCGGCGACTGGGGGCGGGGACGCGACCTGCCCGGCGTCTACGCCGGCACACCCCTGGCCGAGGTCTACGACCTCATCGGCTTCGACCCGCGCGGCATCGGCGCGTCGACCAACCTGTACGCCGAGGTCACCGTCCCCAAGGTGCCGTTCGACTCCCGCCCGCCGGACGACCTGTTCCCGGCCATCGCCGAGGACATGCGGCTGCGCGAGGAGGCCTGCGCACGGGCCGGCGGCGAGCTGCGCCCGCACATCAGCACCCGCAACACGGCCCGCGACATGGACGTGATCCGCGGGGTGCTCGACGAGGAGCGCATCAGCTTCGTCGGGTACGCGTACGGCGCCTACGTCGGCGCGGTCTACGGCAGCCTCTTCCCCGAGGGCCTGGACCGGCTCGTGCTCGACTCCTGCGTCGGCCCCGGGTGGACCTGGCGCGAGCAGTTCCTCCAGCAGGGCGACGCCGTGCAGCGCAACGTCGACCTGTGGGCCGCGTGGGCGGGGGAGCGCGACGGGACCTTCGGCATCGGCACCTCGCCGCAGGCCGTGCTCGCCGGCGTCGAGGAGACCGTCGCCGCCCTGGACGCGCTGCCCGAGGACGGAGTGCGGCTGCGCACCCTGTTCGACGGCGCCGTGGGCAACAGGGCCGCCGACCGCGGCCAGTGGGCGACCCTCGCCGTCCTGGTCGCCGAGCTGGGCCGCGCGGCCACCGCGAAGGACGTCGGCGCGAGCCGTGAACTCCTCGCGGAACAGGGCACCTGGCGGCCCGCCGACAGCGAGGGCGACCTGCGCGTCGGCGTCCTGGAGGCCATCACCCTGGAGCACGCCTGGCCCGCAGACCTGGAGGTCTACTACCAGGACATGCGCGAGTTCCGGAAGCGGTTCCCGTACGGGTACGGCGTGCTGCGCGCCTCGCCCTGGGTCGGCGCTTTCCGCGCGTTCGAGGCCCCCGAGGAGCCGACCGCGCTCACCCGCGACGGCTACCCCGCGGGACTGATCGTGCAGGCCGACGGCGACCCGATGGACCACTACGACGGCGGCGTGGCCATGGCGGAGCTGCTGGGCCACCACCTGCTCACCGTCGAGGACTCGGGGGAGCACGAGGTGTTCGCGCTGGGCGGCAACCCCCACGTCGACGCCGTCGTCCACGCCTACCTGGTGGACGGCACCCTGCCGCCCGAGCGTTCCTCCGTCCCCGGCCGCACCCCGCGCCCGGACGTCCCCGCCGACGCCGGCTGACCCGGCGCCGCACAACCGTGTCAACCGTGGAGGTGCTGTCTTGAACGTGACCGATGAGGTTCAGGAGACGCAGGTGTTCCCCCTCGCCGGCTCGTCCTACCGCTGCCCGGCTCCGGAGTACGCCCGGCTGCGGGCCCAGCAGCCCGTCGTACGGGTGCGCACGGAGGGCGGTGTGGACGCCTGGCTGGTCACGGCGTACGAGGAGGCCAGGGAGGCGCTCGCCGACCCCCGGCTCAGCCGGGCCGAGACCGTGAAGCCGGACGCGCCGCGGATCGGCGGGGCGATGACCTCGACCCCCGAGATGATCATCTCGATGGACGGCGCGGAGCACTCCCGGCTGCGCAGGCTCGCGGCCGGCGCGTTCACCGCGCGCCGCATCGAGCAGATGCGGCCCGGCATCAACCGCATCGCCGACACCCTGCTCGACGAACTGGCGGGCACCGAGGGCCCGGTGGACCTGGTCGAGCGGTTCACCGTGCCGATGCCGCTCACCGTCATCGGCGAACTGCTGGGCGTCCCGATGAAGGTGCTGCGGCTGTTCGCGGCCAACGCGCGGGACTTCGTCACCGTCGACGACCAGAGCGAGGGCTCCGACTCGCTGAACGGCCTCGCCAAGCTCAACGAGTACATGGTCGACGTCGTCGCCGAGAAGCGCGCGCACCCCACCCGCGACCTGCTGTCCGACCTCGTCGAGGCGCGCGACAGCGGGGACCGGCTCAGCGAGCAGGAGCTGGTCACCTTCGCGTTCACGCTCATCGGCGCCGGCTTCGACACCACGGCCAACCAACTGGCCAGCTCCGTCCTGGCGTTGATAGCGCACCACCGCGACCAGTGGAAGTGGCTGGCCGAGGACCGCTCCCGCATCCCGCGCGCGGTGGAGGAACTGCTGCGCCACGTCAACCTGTTCTCGACCGACTCCGCAGGCAACCCGCGCATCGCGGTGGAGGACGTGGAGCTGGGCGGGGTGCGGATCGCCAAGGGCGACGCGGTGGTCATCGCGATCTCGGCCGCCAACCGGGACGGCAGCGTCTTCCCGGACCCGGACCGCATGGACCTGGCGCGCACCCACAACCCGCACCTGTCCTTCGGCCACGGCATGCACCTGTGCCTGGGCAAGCAACTGACGCGCATGGAACTGGAGATAGCGATCGACGGCCTGGTCCGCCGCTTCCCCGACCTGTCCCTCGCGGTCCCGGAGGAGGAGATCCCCTGGCACCTCGGAGGCATCAACCACGCGCTGGAGAAGCTGCCGGTACTGCTGCGGCCGTGAACACCCCGCACCCACGGCCCGGCCGGGACACCCCGGCCGGGCCGTGGACGTGCCGGAACAAATCAAGTGTGGTGCTCCGCCGCCGGCTCGTACGATCGGCCTGGTCGCCGTCAGCACCCTCCCCGACACCAGCCACGGCGAACGTCGGCCACACTTCGGCCACGGCCGGATCGTGGCCGCCACGCCGGTCCGGCAACCCCGCTACGTCGACGTCGCGGACGAACGGTGAGCGCCCGGGCGGAACCGGCGCGGGCACCCGCACCGACGCAGGCACAGGCCACGGAGGCGGGCTGAGGGGGCGGCCTCCGTGGCCTGTGCCTGTGTCGTGCTGTCCTGTGCCGCTGTGCCGCTGTGCCGCTGTGCCGCTGTGCCGCTGTGCCGCCGTGCCGCCGTGCGTCGGCGGATCAGCTGCCGGGGGCCTCCTGGGCCACCTCCGCCGGGTCCGCGCCCGCGATCCACGCGTCCATCGACGGCTTCATCAGCTTGTTGAGCAGCTCGATGCGCAGGCCGCCCAGACCCCGGTGGTAGACCCACATCAGGATGCCGTCGGCCTCGTGGTCGTTGGAGGCTTCCACCGCGAAGCCCTGGGCGACGAGTTCCGCCGACATCGCCCCGATGCGGTCGCTGTCCGCCCAATACCCCAGGTGGTGGGCGCCGTTGCTGCCGTCGGACACCCACACGGTGCCCGGGATCGCCTCCACCAGTTCGAGGCGCGGCTCCTCCACGGTCAGTGCGAACCGCTGCGAGGCGTGCTGGAGCCGGCCGTCCGCCAGGCGCGCCGTCACTTCCAGCTCCATCACGGTCGTGAAGCGGTAGCCCGCCAGCGCGCCGAACGTCTTCATCGCCAGGTCGAGGTCGTCCACGACCAGGCCCGTGTGGAACAGGGCGTCGGGGGAGAGCGCCGGTACAGCGGCCTGACCGTCGTGCTCGTCGTGCGGCATGGGTGCTTCCTTTCTGTGCGGGGGAGGGGAGTTGAGCAGAAGTGACGGGGCGTCACACCTGCTTGGCGCGCACCAGGTCCGCGCCGCCGTCCATCGTCAGGATCTGGCCGGTCACCCACGCGCTGCTCGGCGCCGACAGCAGCGTGATCCACTGCGACACGTCCTCCGGGACACCGGTCACGCCCAGCGGCACGCCCGTCGCCGCGTGCGCGAAGAGCGCGTCCACCTGCTCGGGCGTCATGCCGTTGCTCTCGTAGACCTCGGTGCGCACCCACCCCGGGGCGACCGCGTTGACGCGGATGCCGCGAGGGGCCAGCTCCAGTGCCCAGGAGCGGGTGAACGTGTTCACCGCGGCCTTGCTCGCCGCGTACACCGAGGCCAGCGGCGTCGGGTTGTGGCCCGCCGGGCTGGTGACGAACACGATGCTGCCGCCGGGCGAACGAAGGCTCGGCAGAAGCCTGTTGGTGAGAATGATCGTGCCGACGACGTTGATGTCGAACAGTTCGCGGGCCTTCGCCGGGTCGATCTCGCCGACGGCGCCGATGGTGTGCACCCCGGCGTTGTGCACCAGGACGTCGAGTGTGCCGCCGCTGTCGGCGACCGCCGCGGCGACCGCGTCGGCGCCCTCCTCGGTGCTCACGTCGGCGACGACCGGGACGAGCGCCGGGTGCAGCGCCGCCGCCTCCGTCAGCCGGCCGGCGCGGCGCCCCGTGATGATCACCTGTGCCGCGCCCTGCTTGGCCAGGTCGAGCGCGGCGGCCAGGCCGATGCCCGTGGCACCGCCCGTGACCACGGCGGTCGTGTTCGTGAACGGCTGATCGGTCATGCTCCGTCCTGCCTTTCGCGCTTGGGAGGTCTCAGACGTAGATGGACTTCGACGTCCAGTCGGGGGCCGGGAGTGCCTTGCGGTCGGTCTTGCCGTTGCCGGTGACCGGCAGTTCGCCGACCGCGACGAAGGCGGCCGGGATCATGTGCTCGGGCACCCGCTCGCGCAGGTACTTCCGCAGCCCGCGCCGGTCCAGCGCGTCGCCGTCCGGCACCACCCACGCCACCAGGCGCCGGTCCCCGAGGTGGCTCTCGCGCAGGGCGACGGCCGCCGCGCGCACCTGGGGGTGGCCGACGAGCGTGCTCTCCAGCTCGCCCGGCTCGATGCGGAAGCCGCGCAGCTTGAACTGGTCGTCGTTGCGCCCGAGGAACTCCACGACACCGTCGGCCCGGCGCCGGGCCAGGTCGCCGCTGCGGTAGAAGCGGCCGGCGGAGGCGTCCCACGGCGCGGTGACGAAGGCCCGTTCGGTCAGGTCCGGGCGCCGCCAGTAGCCGCGGGACACCCCGGCGCCGCCGATCCACAGCTCGCCGGGCGTGCCGTCCGGCACGGGGCGGCCGTCGTCCCCGACGATCCGCACGTCCACGTTCTGCAGCGGGGTGCCGATCGGGACCGACCGGCCGAGGTCCTCGCGCGCGCCGATCCGGTGGCACACGGCGAACGTGGTGGTCTCGGTGGGGCCGTAGCCGTTGACGATGCCGCAGGACGGCACCGCCGCGCGCAGTTCGTCGATGTGCGGCACGGACAGCACGTCACCGCCCGCCAGAACCGTGCGCAGCCCCGCGAACGCCTTCACGTCCGTGTCGATCTGCCGGTGGAAGAGCGCCGCCGTCAGCCACAGCACGGTGACGCCCTCGTCGCGCAGCAGCGCCCCCAGCTCCTCGGCCTGGACCTGTCCGGCGGGCGCCAGCACCAGCCGGGCGCCGTTGAGCAGGGCGCCCCAGATCTCGAACGTGGCCGCGTCGAAGGCGACGGGCGCGAGCTGCAACACCCGGTCATCGGGGCCGAGTTCGACGTAGTTGGGCTCGGTGACGAGGTTGACGACGTTGCGGTGCTCCACCATCACGGCCTTCGGCCGGCCGGTCGATCCCGAGGTGTACATCAGGTACGCGAGGTCGTCGGGGCGCACGGTGTACGCCGACGGGTCGACGGCCCCGTGGTCCTGAGCGGTGTCCGGCCGCGCCGGCACGTGCAGCACCGCCGCGCCGTGCGGGGCGAAGCGGTCCGCGTCGTCCGGCTCGCACAGGACGGCCCGTACCCCGGCGTCCCCGAACACCTCCGCGATCCGCGTCGCCGGGTCCGTCAGGCCGACGGGCACGAACGCCGCGCCCGCGCCGAGGACGCCGAGCAGCGCCGCGATCAGTTCGGGGGAGCGCTCCAGGCACACGGCGATCCGGTCGCCGGGTGCGGCGCCCGCCCCGGTGGCGAGCAGACGGGCCACCTCCCGTGCCCAGGCGTCGAGTTGGGCGTAGCTGACCGTGTCGTCACCGGCGGAGACCGCCACGGTGTCGGGGGCCTCGGCCACCCGGCGGCGAAACGCCGCGACTACCGATGTCATCGGCCGACTCCTTTCGAGGTCCGGCGGGCAGGGTCCGCCCGGCGGCTCGACTGCCGGTGGAACCGGGTACCGGCAGGGGCCCGGAACGGGCCGCGGTGCCGCACCTCCCCACGGGCCGGTCGAGGCGTACCCGAGCGGCCTTCTGTTTCCTTGAGCAGCCGGTTCCGCTTTGCGCCCGCCCCCGGCCGGGGCCCCCCACAGCGCCTCGGTCCGCCGCGGGCTCCCCACCGTCCGGACCGGCACCGCACTCGACAGGAGTACATCGTGACCATTCTCGTAACCGGTGCCCGCGGCAACGTCGGACGCCGCGTCCTGGACCGGCTGCACGCCGCGGGCCACGACCTGCGCGCCTCCGCCCGCACGCCGGACGACCTGACCGTCCCGGCCGGGGTCGACGCCGTCGAGCTGGACCTCGGCCGGCCCGAGACCTTCGACACCGCGCTGAAGGGCGTCGACAGCGCGTTCCTCTACGCCGAACCCGCCGCCGCGCGGGACCTGTTCGCGGCCGTCGCCCGCGCGGGCGTGCGGCACGTCGTCCTGCTGTCGTCGGCCACGGTGTCCGGTCCGGCCGCCGGGACCGACCCGCTCGCCCTGCACCACGCGGCCGTCGAGGACGCCCTCGCCGCGTCCGCCGTGCCCGGCACGGTGCTGCGGCCCGGCGCCTTCGCGGGCAACGCGCTCGGCTGGAGCCGCGCGATCGCCGCCGGACAGCCCGTGCGGATCCCCTTCCCCGACGCGCACACCGCGCCCGTCCACGAGGACGACATCGCGGACGTCGCCGCGGTCGCGCTCGGCGACAGGTCGTACGCCGGCCGCACCCTCACCTTCTCGGGGCCGCGGTCGCTGACCTTCCGGCAGCAACTGGCCGTGATCGGCGCGCTGTTGGGGCGTGACGTCGCGGTGCACGAACTGACGCGGGATCAGGCGGTCGAGGAGATGGGCCGGTTCATGCCGCCGCCGGTCCTCGCCTCCCTGCTCGACCAGTGGTCCGCCGCCGTGGACCGCCCGGCCGAGGTGCACGACGTGAAGGCCGTCACCGGCCGGCCCGCCCGCACCTTCGAGCAGTGGGCCCGCGAGCACCTCGACGCGTTCGCCGCCCGGAACTGACCCGCGCGGGGAGCGGCGCCCGGGGCGCTGTCGAGCGGGTCTCAAGAGACGGCTGCGATGGTGCCCCGAGATTGCCCCCTCCGCCGGCGGGCCGGGTGGCGAACGAACCCGGCCCGCCGCCGAACCGCGGGGGCGGGTCCGCGACTTGGAGGTCCGGAATGTACGACGTCATCGTGGTGGGTGCTCGCGTCGCGGGTGCCGCCTCCGCTCTGCTCCTGGCGCGGGCGGGCCATCGGGTGCTGCTCGTCGACCGGGCGCGGTTCCCCAGCGACACCCTGTCCACGCACTACATCCACCAGCCCGGCGTCGCGCGCCTGGCCCGCTGGGGCGTCCTGGACGCCGTCCGCGCCACCGGCTGCCCCGCGCTCGACCGCACCGTCTACCAGGTCGAGGACGTCCGCCTGGACGGCGGCACCGTGCCCCACGACGGCCAGTCCGCCGCGTACGCGCCGCGCCGCTTCCTGCTCGACCAGATCCTCGTGGACGCGGCCGTGGCCGCCGGCGCGGAGTTCCGGGACGGCTGCGCGGCGTCCGGCCTCGTCTTCGACGGGGACCGGGTCGTCGGCGTCAAGTGCCGTTCCAAGGACGGCAAACCGGTCGAGGAGCGGGCGCACCTGGTGGTGGGCGCCGACGGGATGCGCTCGGCCGTCGCCCGCGCCGTCGACGCCCCCTACACGGTGCAGGACCCGCTGATGTCCTGCATCTACTTCACCTACTGGCAGGGCGTGCGGTCGGGGTTCGAGCTGTACGAGCGCCCCGGCCGCTGGATCGGCGCCATCCCCACCAACGACGGTGCCACCCTCATCGCCTCGTACCACCCGCAGGCCGAGTTCGAGCGGGTGCGCGCCGACTCGCTCGGCAACTACCTGGACAACATCCGCACCACCGCGCCGGACCTGTACGAGCGCGCCATGGACGGCGGCGAGCGCGTCGAGCGGCTGCGCGGCACCGGCGACCAGCAGAACTTCTTCCGGGTGCCGAACGGCCCCGGCTGGGCGCTGGTCGGCGACGCGGCCCACCACAAGGACTCGATCACCGCGCGCGGCATCAGCGACGCGTTCCTCCAGGCCGACCTGCTGGCCGCCTCGGTCGCCGGGGTCCTGGACGACCCGGCCCGGCTCGACGAGGGGCTGCGGCGCTACGGCGAGCAGCTCCAGGACGACCTGTTCGAGGGCTACCGCAACACCCTGTTCGTGAGCCGCCTCGAAGTCACCCCCGACCGCCTGGCGATGCTCCGCATGATCTCCAAGTCCCAGGACCTGACCGAGCGTTACTTCGCGGTCGCCGCCGGCGGCATGTCCGTCGACGAGCTGTACGACGAGGAACTGCACAACCGGCTGGAGAAGGAGGCGGCGGCATGACCACCGCCCAGGACGGCCCCGCGCACGCCCAACCACCCACCCAGAAGCGGAAGACGACGGAGGCCCCGGTGACCGAGACGGAGTGGGAGAACGAACTGCGCCTGCTGTTCGGCGAGGTGCTCGGCCTGCCGGACGTGGACGCCGACGACAGCTTCTTCGACCTGGGCGGCCACTCGCTGCTCGCCTCGAAGCTGACCCGGCGCGTCCAGGAGGCGTTCGGCATCAGGATCCCGGTGCGCCGCATCTACCAGGTGCCCACCCCCGCGACCCTCGCCGCGTACCTGCACGCGGCCTGAAGGAGAGACCGACATGCGCTGGAACAACCTGTACGTCGCCGGTGTGGGCGGCTACCTGCCCGAGCGGGTCGAGACCGCCGAGGAGGCGATCGCCGACGGCAGGTACACCGAGAAGAAGCGGTCCCTGAACGGGTTCCGCTCGGTCCACGTCGCGGCGCCCGGCGAGACGGGCCCCACGATGGCGGCCGAGGCCGGCCGCCGCGCGGTCGCCCGGTCGGGCCACGAGCACGACGAGTTCGGCCTCGTCCTGCACAGCTACATCGGCCACCAGGGCCTCGACTTCTGGACCCCGGCGAGCTTCGTGCAGCGCGAGACCGTCGGCGGCACCGGACCGGCCTTCGAGATCAAGCAGGGCTGCAACGGCATGCTCGCCTCCTTCGAGGTGGCCGCCTCCTACGTGAGCGCCCGGCCCGACGTCACCGCCGCGCTCATCACGGGCGGCGACGCGTTCCGGATGCCGTACATCGACCGGTGGGGCTCCGACGAGCAGAACGTCGACGGTGACGGCGCCGCCGCCCTCGTCCTGTCGGGCCGCACCGGCGTCGCCCGCGTGCTGTCCACCTACTCGCACGCCGACCCGTCGCTCGAACCCATGGGCCGCAGCGGCGCCGGCTGGACCGACGCGCCCTTCTCGGGCGGCGCGCCGGTCGGCGTCAGCGAGCGCAAGTCGGACTACCTCCTCGCCGAGGACATGGACTTCGACGACGCCATCGAGAAGATCTCCGCGAGCGTCCAGCTCTCCATGAAGCAGGCCCTGCACGACGCGGACGTGGACCTCGCCGACGTCCGGTACTTCCTGCACCAGAACCTGGCGCTGTCCATCGTCACCCACGGCCTGTACGGGCTGCTCGGCGTCGACCGGGAGCGCACGACCCACGAGTGGGGACTGTCGACCGGCATGGTCGGCACCGCGGACCCGGTCCTCGGCCTCAACCGGGTGCTGGAGTCGGGCGAGGCGAAGCCCGGGGACCTGGTGGTCCTCCAGGCGGCCGGCGCCGGCTACGTGTGGACCACGGTGGTCCTGGAGATCCTCGAGACGCCGCACTGGACCGGCTGACGACCGGACCGTGCGCGGGGCGGGCGGGGGAGGGGCCGGGGCGGTCCCTCCCCCGCCCATGTCCGGGGGCGGCGACGGTCGGGCGGCGGGTCAGGCGAACCGGACGTCCCGCTTCGCGGCCGGCGCCGCGGCGAACGCCAGCAGGGCCGCGCCCTCCTCGGCGAGCGCGGCCCGTGCCGCCGTGCCCAGCTTCGCGAACGGCTCCACGACGAGGACGGCGGCGTCCCGGGTCTGCTCGATCCGCCACAGGCCGGCCACGAACCCGTCCACCAGGAACGTCGGGCGGATCAGCCCGTTGCGCGTGAACACGAGCATGCGCTGCTCCTCGGTGAGGATGCGGGCGCGGTCGGCGTGCGACAGCAGGATGTTGTCGAAGTCCGGCAGGAACCGCACCGGGGCCGGGGTGTCCGCGTCGGGCCGGGGGGCGTCCGGCAGGTCGAGCAGCTCCCTGCCGTGCTCGTCGCGGAACGACAGCAGCCGCGGCCGCAGCCGCTTCACCGCGTCCGCGAGCCGCGTCATGCCGGACCACGCCTGGACGTCCTTGACGGTGGCGGGACCGAACGCCGCGAGATACCGCTCGACCACGAGGTCCGGCGCCGTCTCCTCGGCGAGCGGCCGGCCGAGCCACGCCTCGGCGCTGGTGTGCACGGCCTGTCCGCTCTCGCCCCACAGCCCGCGCGGCGGCACCTGCACGAGCGGCACCAGGTTGCGCACGGCGTTGGCGAGGGCGAACGGGTCCCGGTCCGGCCACCGTTCGGCCAGCAGCGTGCCCAGGCCGCCCAGGGTGAGCGGCTCGCGCTCGACCAGCTCACGGCCGAACTCGGCGACCTTGTCCGTGTCGAGCCCGTCGAGCTTGCGCCCGAAGGTGCCCTTGAGGCCCTGCCTGAGCGCCGCCCCGAGCACCGGCCGCAGCGCGACGCAGTCGTCCGCGGTGACCAGGTGGATCGTGCCGCGCATCAGCACCAGGCGGACCGCCTCGTGGCTGCGCATCAGGTCGGCGAGGTCCGCGGTGCGGAAGCCGGTCAGGCGCGTCCACAGGCCGATGTAGGGCGGGTTCGGCGCCTGCGACTGCATGCCCACCAGGTGCCCGATCGCCCCCGCCGCCGTCATCGACGACCGCTCCAGCAGCAACTGCCGCGCGAGTAATGCCCTGTTGAGCGCCCGCCGGTCCAGCACGCGCTCGTCCCCTGTCACCACGACGGGACTTCCTTTCTCGTGACCGCACAGAGCCGCGGGGCGGCCCCGGACTCCGAACGAAAAGCTCCCACAAAAGAACACGGTGGTGTCCCGGACCGTGTCCGGGACACCACCGACAGCGCCGTGACCGCGACCGCGGTCAGCTCATCCTCACCAGGACCGTGCCGCTGTACTTGCGCTCCTGGAGCGCGACGAACGCCGCCGGCAGCCCGGCGACACCGCCCTCGACGACCGTGTGCGGGAAGACGATGCGGCCCTCGCGCAGCCACGGGCCGAAGCGCGCGTTCCACTCCTCGATCTGGTCGGGGGTGTGCAGCGTCGCGAAGCCGCGCAGCGTCAGGTCCTTGGTGATGGCCGACATCAGCGGGAGCCGCGGGCTGCCGCCGTCACCGCCGTGCTGCCCCGACAGCGCCCCGCACAGCGCGAACCGGGCGCCGCGCGCCGCCACCTGGACGGCCGCCTCGAACTGCTCGCCGCCCACGTTGTCGAAGACGACGTCCAGACCGTCGGGCGCCAGCTCCGCCAACTGCTCGGCCACCGGCCCCTCGTGGTAGTCGAAGGCGGCGTCGAAGCCCAGCTCCTCGACCAGGAAGTCGATCTTCTCCTTGGAGCCGGTGCTGCCGATGACGCGCCCCGCGCCCCGCAGCTTCGCGATCTGCCCCGCCAGCGCGCCGACGCCGTTGGTGGCGCCCGACACGAACACCGTGTCGCCCTCGCCGACGTTCGCCGTGCCGACCATGCCGTGCCAGGCGGTGGGGCCCTGCGACAGGAAGTACTCCGGACCCGGCAGCAGCGCGGCGTCGCGCTTGAAGAACCCGTGCGCGTTCCCCGTCGCGTACTCGCGCCAGCCCAGGAAGTGCTCCACCAGGTCGCCGACCGCGAGGGTGTCGCTGTTGGAGGCGACGACCGTGCCGATCGTGCGGCCCCACATCGCGACGCCCGGCTGGAAGACCGGGATCGGCAGCTTCGTGTCCGGGTTCATCTGGTCGCGCGCGACGGACCCGAGCGTCATCCAGTCGTTGCGCACGACCACCTCGCCCTCGGCGGGCGCCGCCACCTCCGCCTCGCCGAACTCGAAGGTGTCCAGGGTGACGTCGCCCTCGGGGTAGGCCGCCAGGCGGACCTCCCTGCTGACGGCGGGAAGCTCGACGCTGCTCATACGGTGCTCCTTCTCAGGTGAACGGGGAGGCTGACCAGGTTGTGGTTCACGTCGCCGGCCCGCCACACGAGCTCGCCCTCCGGCACGGCGAGCCGCGCGTCGGGGAAGCGGCGGGTCAACTCCTCCAGCGCGACGGCGAGTTCGACCCGGGCCAGCGGTGCGCCCAGGCAGTGGTGGATGCCGTGGCCGAAGGCCAGGTGCGGGTTGTCGCCGCGGTGGAAGTCCACGGTCTCCGGGTCGGTGAAGACCGCGCCGTCGCGGTTGGCGGAGGCGAAGGAGAGGAAGACGGCGTCACCGGCCGGGATCGTCGCCCCGCCGATCTCCACGTCCTCGGTGGCGATCCGCGGCAGCCCGGAGGTGTCGTTGCCGGTCAGGTTGACCGTGCGCAACAGCTCCTCCAGGGCGGCCGGCACGTCCTCGGGGTGCTCGCCGAGCCGGCGCCAGACGTCCTGGTGGCGGTCGAGCAGGGTGAGGACGAAGTTGGAGATCTGCCCGGCGGCCGAGTCGAACCCACCGCCCAGCAGGGTGTAGCCGAGGCCGACCAGCTCGCCGAAGTCGAGGCGGTCCTCGCCGTCGCGCGCGGTGATCAGGTCGGACAGCACGTCGTCCGCGGGCGCCGCCTGCTTGCCCCCGACGAGACCGGCGATGTACGCGCCGAGGTTCTCGCGGCCCTCGACCGCCAGCTCCTCGGGCCCCGAGACGTCGGCGAACTGCCGTACCCAGGTGAGGAACTGGTCCCGGTCCTGCTCGGGCACGCCGAGCAGCTCGCAGATGACCCCCATGGCCAGCGGCGCCGAGAAGCCCTCGACGAGGTCGACCGGCGCGCCGGGCGGTTCCTTCTCCAGGGCGTCGAGCAGCCGTCCCGCCAGCTCCCGCACCCGCGGGCGCATGCCCTGGATCCGGGCCGGGGAGAACGCCTGCTCGGCCAGCACGCGCAGCCGGGTGTGGTCCGGCGGGTCCAGCGAGATGATCATCCCGGGCGGCGCCTGGAACAGACCGCTGAACTTCGGCGCCTCGGGCGCGTACGAGGCGGCACGGCTGAACCGGGTGTCGTCGAGGACGGCCCGGATGTCCGCGTGGCGCGTCACCAGCCAGGCGTGGCCGCCGCCGCTCCACCGCACGCGCACCACGGGGCGTTCCTCGCGCAGCCGCGTGAAGATCGGGTCCGGACCGCGGTAACTCGTGTCCGGGAAGGGGAATTCGGGCAGTTCTTCACTCACCCCGGTTGTTCGGGCGGTCATGGCAGTGCCTCCGGAGTCGGGAGCCAGGGAAACGAGGGGTCGGGCAGTGACGGGCGCCAATGCCGCGTGCGGGGCGCGGCGTTGACAGTCCGCTCAGGTCAACGGAGCCAGGAACGAACGGAGTTCGTCGACCAGCAGGTCGGGCTGTTCGAGCGCGGGGAAGTGGCCGCCGTGCTCGTGGTCCCGCCAGCGGCGCAGGTCGGTGAAGCGGTGCTCGATCCAGGGGCGCGGCATCCTGCCGTCCTTGGGGAACAGCGAGCAGGCGGTGGGCACGTCGACCCGCCCGAGCGCCATCTTGTTGTGGCTCTCCCAGTAGATCCGCGCGGAGGAGGTGGCCGTGCCGGTCAGCCAGGTCAGCGTCACCGCGTCCAGCAGCCGGTCACGGGCGATGACCTTCTCCACGTCGCCGTCGTGGTCGCTCCAGGCCCAGTACTTCTCGATCATCCAGGCGAGCTGGCCGACGGGGGAGTCCGCCAGGCCGTACCCGAGCGTCTGCGGCCGGGTCGCCTGGAGCACGGAGTACGCGCCCTCGTTCGCCTGGAACTCCTTGAGCGCGGCGAGGCCCGCGTAGTCGCGCGCGTCGAGCTGGACCTGCTCCTCGGGCGGCCTGGCGAAGGGCATCGTGATGTGGATGCCGGTCAGGTGCGCCGCGTCGCTCTCGCCGAGGATCGCGGTGAGGAACGAGCCCCAGTCGGTGCCGTGCGCGGCGTACCGGTCGTAGCCGAGCCGGCGCATCAGCTCCGCCCAGGCGGCGGCGGTGCGCTCGATCGTCCAGCCGGTCCCGCGCGGCTTGTCGCTGAAGCCGAAGCCGGGCAGCGAGGGCGCCACGACGTGGAAGGCCTGCGCCGGGTCCTCGGGGTCGGTCAACGGGCCGATCACGTCGAGGAACTCGACGACGGAACCCGGCCAGCCGTGGCTGAGCAGCAGCGGCCGGGCGCCCTCGTGCCGGGACCGGACGTGCAGGTAGTGGATGCCGAGCCCGTCGATCTCGGTGCGGAACTGCGGCAGCGCGTCGAGCCGCGCCTCCGTGGCCCGCCAGTCGTACGACTCCCGCCAGTACGCGGCCAGTTCGCGAAGGTAGGCCGCGGGCACGCCCTGCGACCAGTCGTCCACCGTCTCGTCGTCGGGCCAGCGGGTCCGGGCGAGGCGTTCGCGGAGGTCGTCGAGGTCCCGGTCCGGGAACGCGACGCGGAAGGGCGTCGGTGCGGTGCTCATGCGTCTTCCTCCTGGGCCGAAGTGGGCCGCCACGGCCGGGACTTCGGCCGTCGGAGGCCCACGCTACGGACGGCGGCTGGAGCGCCGGTCGACCGCGCCGGACCGTGCCCGGCGCGGTGTGCGTACACGTGGTCGGCCCCGGTCACCACTTCACGGGCAGCTCCCACAGCCCGTAGATCACCGCCCCCTCCTTCCGCGGGATCTCCAGGAAGGGCTTGGCGAGCTGGAGGGTGGGGATGCGCTGGAACAGCTTGCTCCAGACGATCTCCAGCTCCAGCCGGGCGAGGTCGGCGCCGATGCAGTGGTGCACGCCGTGGCCGAAGCCCAGGTGCTTGCGGCTGCCGCGGGTGATGTCCAGCTTCTCCGGCTCCGGGAAGACCTCCGGGTCGCGGTTGGCGGCGAGACCGAGGCAGAGGATGCCGTCGCCCTTGCGGATGACCTGCCCGCCGATCTCGATGTCCTCCAGCGCCACGCGCGGCACCGCGGTGTCGCCGATCGTCGCGAAGCGCACCAGCTCCTCCACCGCCGGCTTCACCAACGACGGGTCGGACAGCAGCAGTTGGAGCTGGTCGGGGTTCTCCAGGAGGCAGGCGGTGCCGAGCGATATCTGGCTCGCGGTCGTCTCGTGGCCGCCGTTCATCAGCAGCCGCACCATGTTGAACAGGTCCCGGTCGGTGTAGGGCTCGCCGGACTCCTCGTAGTCGGCCATGGCCCGCGACAGCAGGTCCTCGCCGGGCTCGCGCTTCTTGAGCTGGATCAGGTCGCTGACGTACTGGTTCACCTCGACGATCGCGGCCTGCCGCTCCTCGGTGGAGCTGTGGCCGCCGAGCAGCGCGGTGCCGTGCTTGATGAAGAACTCGTGCCGGTCCTGCGGGATGCCGAGCAGCTCGCAGATGACCGTCATCGGCACCGGCAGGGAGAACGCGTGGTGGAAGTCGACCACGGGCGTGCTCGCCAGCAGTTTGTCGAGGTGGTCGTCGACGATCTCCTCGATGCGCGGGCGCAGCCGCTTCACCTGCCGGCTGGTGAACGTCAGCGCGGCCTTGCGGCGGGTGTCGCTGTGCGCCTTGCCGTCGTAGCCGATGAACGACGTCTCGGTGCGGTACTCCGGCGGCGCGATGAAGTAGAAGGGGAAGTTGTCGTGCTTACGCGACGCGCTCACCCGCGGGTCGGTGAGCAGCGTGCGGATGGTCTCGTAGCCGGCGACCGTCCAAATCCGCAGCCCGGAGCCGGTCAGCGTGACCTGGGAGACGTCCTTCTGGACGATCTCCGCGTACTCCTTCGGCGGCGTGAACGGGCACTGCCGCTTGTACGGAAAGGTGGCGGCCTCCGCCTCGGCGGTGTCCCGCTCCGTGGCACTGGTGGTCACAGTGAGTCCTTCCTCTGGGATTCCCGGGAATTCCCGCGACACGGTGTCAGCGCCCCCTCGGGCACAGGTGGAGTCCGGACGCGGGCGCTCCAGAGGGCCCCGAGGGCCGCTCCGGCGCGCGGGCACAGCCTCCCGGAATGGGCATCGCGACGACAGAGCGCACTTTTGGCCGCACCGGCCCGCTGGCCGGGCTGCGCGTGGTCGAACTGGCGGCGATCGGGCCGGTGCCCTTCGCCTGCATGGTGCTGGCCGACCTCGGCGCGGACGTGGTCCGCGTCGAACGGGCCGACGGAAAAAGGTCGTTCGAGCAGTGGCACCGCGAACTCGACCGCGGCAGAAGGCGCGTGGCGCTGGATCTGAAGAGTCCCGGCGACGTCGCGGAACTCCTGGACCTCGTCGCGGACTCCGACGTCCTCGTCGAGGGTTTCCGGCCTGGTGTCACGGAACGACTGGGCATCGGGCCCGACGTGTGCCTCGCCCGCAACCCGCGCCTCGTGTACGCCCGGATGACCGGCTGGGGCCAGGACGGACCCCTCGCCCAGACCCCCGGTCACGACATCAACTACCTCGCCCTGACAGGGGCGTTGCACGCGATCGGCGAGGCCGGCGGCCCGCCCGTGGTCCCGCTGAACCTGCTGGGCGACTTCGGCGGCGGCTCCATGTTCCTGGTCGCGGGCGTCCTCGCCGCGCTCCACGCACGGGAGACGACGGGCGCGGGACGGGTCGTCGACGCCGCGATCGTGGACGGCGTCGGCGCGATGCTCGGCATGCTCGTCGGCATGCGCTCGGCCGGCCAGTGGCGGCCCGAACGCGGCGGGAACCTGCTGGACGGCGGCGCCCCGTTCTACACCTGCTACGCCTGCGCCGACGGCGGTTACGTCGCCGTGGGAGCGCTGGAGGAGCGGTTCTACGCCGCGCTCCTGCACGGCCTGGGCCTCGACCCGGCGGCGCTGCCCGACCGCGACGACCCCGTCAACTGGCCCGCTCTGCGGCGGGAGTTCGCGAACCGGTTCGCGGGCCGCAGCCGTGACGAGTGGGCCGCGCTGTTCGAGGGCACCGAGGCCTGCGTGACGCCGGTGCTCAGCGCCGGCGAGGCGGCGTCGCATCCGCACCAACGGGCCCGCGGGAGCGGCCCCGCCACGGCGGCACCGCGTTTCGGCACCGCCGGATCCGGCACCAGCGCCGCTCGAGCGGGACTCCACTGACACCCGGCATCCTGCCCTCCGGTGCTCCGAGGCCGTCAAGTGCCCGTAGCCGTCCGGTACACGAGGCCGTCCGGCCGCCCGAGGCGTTTGTCGAGAGCATCCACCGTCCCCCACGAGATCTGAGAGGTACACCATGGCTATTTCCTCCGAGCAGGCTCCGCCCACGGAGACGGAGGTGTTAGAGGACGGAACCGGGACCGGGTCGACCGGTCCCCAGGACTCGGCGGCGCCCGACGGCACGACGGCGGCCGGCGGTGCCGCGGCACCCGACCCGAAGCGCTGGATGGCCCTCCTGGTGCTGCTCGTCGCGGCGTTCATGGACATGCTGGACGGCACCATCGCGAACGTGGCCGCGCCCGCCGTCCAGAAGGGCATCGGCGGCGGCTACTCGGTCATCCAGTGGGTCCTGGTCGGCTACCAGCTCAGCTTCGCGCTGCTGCTGATCCTGGGCGGCCGGCTCGGCGACATCTACGGCCGCAAGAAGATGTTCCTCCTCGGCGTCGTCGGCTTCACCCTGGCGTCGCTGGGCGCGGGCGCCGCCCACGAGCCCTGGCAGCTCGTGGCCTCCCGCATGGTCCAGGGTGCCTTCGCCGGCATCATGGTGCCGCAGATCCTGGCCATCATCCACGTCACCTTCTCCGCCAAGGAGCGGGCCGGCGCGTTCGCCATGTACGGGGGTGTGGCGGGTCTCGCCGCCGCCGTCGGCATGGCCGCGGGCGGACCGCTCGCCGAGTGGGACCTCTTCGGCCTCGGCTGGCGGCTGATCTTCCTCATCAACATCCCCGTCGGCATCCTCGGCATGATCTACGCGCCCCGCGTCATCCGCGAGTCCCGGGCACCCCACGCCCTGAAACTCGACGTGCGCGGTGTCGTCCTGGCCACCGCCGGTCTGCTGCTGCTGATCTTCCCGCTGCTCCAGGGCCGCGAACTGGGCTGGCCGGTATGGGGATTCGTCTCCATGGCCGCCTCGGTCCCGGTCCTCGCCGCGTTCGTGGCGTGGCAGAAGCGGCGCACCCGCCTCGACGGCTCGCCGCTGGTGGAGCTGGCGCTGTTCCGCATCCGCAGCTTCTCCTCCGGCCTCGGCGTCAACCTCGCCTTCTACATCGGCATCGGCATGTTCAACATCGGCTGGACCGTCTACATGCAGGTCGGCCTGGGCTGGTCCCCGATGCGGGCCGGTCTGACCAGCCTGTCCTTCTGCATCGGAGCGTTCCTGACCTCCTCGGCGGCGATGGTCGCCCTGGTGCCCAAGTTCGGGCGCAAGGTGCTCCAGGTCGGCGCGGTCGTCACCGTGACCGGCGCGCTCACGTTCCTGTGGGCGGCGGGCCACTACGGCAGCGGCATCAGCTCCTGGCACCTCGTCGTCCCGATGCTTCTCGTGGGCCTCGGCTTCGGCCTGATCGCCGCCCCGCTGCCGCAGATCGTGATCTCCGAGGTGCCGCAGAAGGACGCGGGCTCCGCGTCCGGCATCGTCCACACCAACGCGCAGCTCGGCTTCGCGATCGGCGGCGCGCTCGTCAGCGTCGTCTTCTTCGCCGGGCTCGCCGGCAACACCGGCTCGACCATCGACGACCAGACCGCGCACCTGCGCGGCGACCTGGTCGCCACCGCGCACCTCACCCCGGGGCAGGCCGACACGACCGTGGCCGCGTACCGGGCGTGTGCCGTGGACCGGGTGGACGAGAAGGACCCGGCGGTCGTGCCCAAGAGCTGCGCGGCCCCGGCACTCCAGGACCGGCAGGCGGCGCCCGTGCTGGCCGACTACTCCAAGAAGGCGACCGGCGACTCGTTCGCGCTGAGCCTCCAGACGACCCTGTGGGTCTTCGCCGGCGTCGTCGCGCTCGCCTTCGCGCTGATGTTCGCGATCCCGCGGCAGATGCGTCTGGAAGCACCCGAGGAGGAGGAGCAGGCGCCGGCCGGCGGCGAGCCGGAGGCGGCCCCGGCCGTCTGATCCGCCCGCACCCCTCTCCGCACCACCTCCCGCGCGGCGGGACCGGCCAGGGCCACGTGTCCTGCGGTCCCGCCGCGCACTCGTGCGCCCGGCGCCCCTCCCGTCGCTCAAGGCCCTCTCCGGCTCCTCTCCGGCCCCCCTCCGCGCCCCCTCCGGCCGGTCGCCCGACGGTGGGGACAGCATCCGAAAGCGGCCGGTACCGCCGCGGATCCGAGGAACCACCGAGGAACCACCGAGGAACCCCGAGGAACACCGAGGAACCACCGAGAAAGAGGGAGGGGCGATGGCCGAGCGGAGCTTCCAGCTCTACGACACGACCCTGCGCGACGGCGCCCAGCAGGAAGGCATGGCGCTGACGGTCGAGGACAAGCTGGCCGTCGCACGTGAACTGGACGGGCTCGGCATCGGGTTCATCGAGGGCGGCTGGCCCGGAGCCGTGCCCAGGGACACGGAGTTCTTCCGCCGTGCCCGCACCGAACTCGCCCTGGAACACGCCGTGCTGGCCGCCTTCGGCGCCACCCGCAGGCCGGGCGGCCGGGCCGCCGACGACCCCCAGGTGCAGGCGCTGCTGGCGTCCGGGGCACCCGTGGTCACACTCGTCGCCAAGAGCCACACCGGCCATGTCCGCGACGCGCTGCGCACCAGCCTCGCGGAGAACCTCGCCATGATCGCCGACACCGTGGGCCACCTGGTGGCCGCCGGACGGCGGGTCTTCGTCGACGCCGAGCACTACTTCGACGGCTACCAGCTCAACCGCGAGTACGCCCTGGCCGTCGTCCGCACCGCCGCCGACGCCGGCGCGGAGACCGTCGTGCTGTGCGACACCAACGGCGGTTCGCTGCCCGACGAGGTGGCCGCCGTCGTCGCCGAGACGCTCGCCATGACGGGCGTGCAGCTCGGCATCCACTGCCACAACGACACCGGCTGCGCCGTCGCCAACACCATGGCGGCCGTCGACGCGGGCGCCGTGCAGGCGCAGGGCACCGCCCACGGCTACGGCGAACGGTGCGGCAACGCCGACCTGTTCACCGTCATCGCCAACCTGGTGCTCAAGCGCGGCCGGGAGGTCGTCCCGCTGGAACGGCTGACGCAACTGGCCGCCGTCGGGCGGGCGGTCGCCGAGCTGACCCAGCTGCCGGGCGTCCCCGCGGCCCCGTACATCGGCGGCTCGGCGTTCACGCACAAGGCGGGGCTGCACGCCTCCGCGCTGCGCGTCGACCCCGACCTGTACCAGCACACCCGCCCGGCCCTCGTCGGCAACGCGATGCGCACGCTCGTCTCCGACATGGGCGGGCGCTCCTCCATCGAGCTCAAGGCCCGCGAGCTGGGCTACGACGTCGAGGCCGGCTCCGCCGAGGTGGCCCGCGCGGCGACCCGGGTGAAGGAGCTGGAGAACACCGGCTACAGCTTCGAGTCCGCCGACGCCTCCTTCGAACTCCTGCTGCGCGAGGAGCTGTCGGGCGTCCCGCGCCCCCGCCCGTTCGAGGTCGAGTCGTGGTCCGTCGGGGTCCTCGGGGTGGGCGGCGGCGAGGTCCGCACCGAGGCGAGCGTGTCCCTGGTCGTCGAGGGACGGCCGGTGACCGCGACCGGGCAGGGCAACGGCCCGGTCAACGCCCTGGACACCGCGCTGCACGCGGCGCTCGACCCGTGCTTCCCCGTCCTCGCGCGCTTCCGGCTCGTCGACTACCGGGTCCGGGTCCTCAACGGCGAGGCCGGCAGCGGCGCCGCCGCCCGGGTCCTCATCTCCTACCGGGACGGCGACCGCCACTGGAACACCGTCGGCGTGGACGCCAACACGACCGCGGCGAGCTGGCACGCGCTGCTCGACGCCGTCCACTACGTCCTGCTCGACGCCGAGCCCGTACGGGCGAGCACCGCCCCCGTCAAGGCCGGACCGCCGGAGCAGCTCCGTCCCTGAGACCGCCGGCCGCCCGCCGACCCGAGCGGCCCGAACCCCGCCGCCATCCGAGAGTTGGAGAGACCGTGCGTCTGGAAGACGTCTACATACGGGGGACCTCCACCCGGCTTCCCTCCCGCATCCCGATCGCCGACGCCGTCGCCTCCGGCGCGTGCCCGCCGGCGACCGCCACGCAGACCGGCATGGAGTCGGTGGCGTACTCGCCCGACGAGTCCGCCGCCGAGATGGCCGCCGCCGCGGCCCGCACCGCCCTGCGCCGGGCCGGCACCGACGGCGGCGACGTGGACCTGCTGCTGCACGCCGACACCTACCACCAGGGCCAGGACCTGTGGCCGGTCGCCTCGTACATCCAGCGCGAGACGCTCGGCAACGCCTGCCAGGCCGTCGAGATCCGGCAGATGTCCAACGGCGGGCTCGCCGGCCTGGACCTCGCGACCGCCTACCTCACCGCCGGGCACGGCCACAGCGACGCCCTGATCACCACCGCCGACCGCTTCTGCGCCCCCGGCATCGACCGCTGGACCACCGACCCCGGCACCCCCTACGCCGACGGCGCCACCGCCCTCGTCCTGTCCCGGCGCGGCGGATACGCCCGGCTGGTCTCCCTCGCGCTGCACGCCGACCCCGAACTGGAGCCGCTGCACCGGGGCGACGACCCGTTCACCACCGCCCCGTTCGGCCACCGGATGCCCGTCGACTTCGAGGCGGCCAAGCGGTCCTTCGTCGGCCGGGCCGGCATCTCGTACGCCATCACCCGCGCCCACGGCGGCCAGCAGACCGTCATCAAGCAGGCATTGGCCGACGCCGGGTCCGAACTCGCCGAGGCCGACTGGGTGGTGCTGCCGCACTTCGGCCGGCGCCGGCTGACGTCCATCTACTACAAGCCGTTCGGCATCGACCCCGCCCGCACCACCTGGGAGTACAGCCGCACGGTCGGACACCTGGGCGCGGGCGACCAGTTCGCCGGCCTCGACCACCTCACCGTCTCGGGACGCGCCAGGCCCGGCGACCGCGTCGTCCTGGTCAGCGTCGGCGCCGGCTACAGCTGGGGCTGCGCCGTGCTCGACATCCTCGAACAGCCGCACTGGGCAACGGAGTTGCCCGAGCAGTGAGCCGACGACCCGCAGTGGTAACGGACCGTGCACCGGTCCAGCCGTTCTCAAGTTCCGCTCCAGCAGTTCATGCCAGCCTTGTGGTCCGCCCTGCTGCGGACAGTCCGAAGGGAAGGTTTGCCGTGGCGCCCACCGCTACGTCCGAGACCGAAGCTCTCCACGTCACCGAGCACTCCATCACCGTGGCCGCGGCGCCCGACGCCGTGTACGCGCTGGTGGCCGACGTCGCCGAGTGGCCGCAGGTGTTCGGGCCCACCGTGCACGTCGAGGTACTGGAGGAGGCACCCGCCGAGGGCGGCGAGCAGCTCCTGCGCATCTGGGCCGTCGCCGGCGACAAGGTCCGCACCTGGACCTCGCGCCGCGTCCTGGACCCGGCGTCCCGCAGCATCACCTTCCGCCAGGTCGTCACCGCCGCCCCCGTCGCCTCGATGGGCGGCGAATGGCGCGTCCAGGAGCTGGAGGACGGCCTCACCCGGGTCACCCTGCTGCACGACTACCGTGCCGTGAACGACGACCCGGCCGCCGAGGAACTCATCGAGCGGGCCGTCGACGGCAACAGCCGCGCCGAGCTGCTGGCCCTGAAGAACACCGCCGAACTCGGCGACGCGCGCAAGGAGTTGCACTTCACGTTCAGCGACTCCGAGACCGTCTTCGGAGCGGCCGGCGACGTCTTCGCCTTCCTGGACCGCGCCGACCTGTGGCCGGAGCGGCTGCCGCACGTGGCCCGCCTCGACCTCACCGAGGACGAGCACGGCATCCAGCACATGGACATGGACACCGCGAGCCCGGACGGCTCCACCCACAACACCACGTCGGTGCGCGTCTGCTTCGAGGACCGCAACGTCATCGTCTACAAGCAGCTCAGGGTGCCGGTCGCGATGAGCGGCCACACCGGACGCTGGGTGATCGAGTCGCTCGGCGACGGCACCGTGCGCGCCACGTCGTGGCACACCGTGACCCTGGACCCCGGCGGTGTGCGCACCGCGCTGGGCCCCGAGGCCACCCTCGCCGAGGCCCGCGCCATGGTGCGCCGGGCGCTGGGCACCAACAGCTCGACCACCTTGCGCCACGCCAAGCAGTTCGCGGAGGAAGCGCGTGCACAGTCGTAGTCAGGACACACCGCTCACGGTCATCAACCGGTTCGAGGTCAAGGGGGACACCGGGCGCTTCGAGCGCGAGTTCCGGGACCACTCCCAATACCTGCGCGGACGGGAGGACTTCGCCTTCCTGGTGACCGTCCAGCTCGTCGAGCGCCCCGAGGTGTACGTCCACCTCGGGCACTGGCGGACCACGCGCGGCTTCCTCGACACGGTCCACGACGACACCTTCCAGGCCTACGTCAGGAAGCTCGGCCCGATGGTCGACGCCGAGGTGGACCAGGCGGTGAGCGTGGCCCGCGTGCTGCGGGAGAACGCCGTCGTCGGAGCGCAGAACGTCGTGCTGACCCGGGCCAGGACCTTCGGCGGCACCGCCGCGTTCGAGGGGCTCTTCGCCGAGGCGACCGAGTACTTCGGCCGCCTCGACGGCTTCGGCGGCAGCGACCTGCTGCGCTCCACGCTGCGCCCCGACACGTACACCGGCCTGCACTGGTGGCGCGGGACGGAGGAGTGCGAACAGGCGCTGGCCGGCCGCGGCTGGGCGTCCCTGCTCGAACGGATGCGGGACACCGCGGACGTGGAGGTGGAGCGGACCCGGCACGTCGCCTACGAACGGGTCCTGGCCTAGGACCAGGGGGGAGCACGCGAACTCCCCTTCGGAGCCGAGGACTCGGACCGTGCCGGACACGGCCCGGGAGCCCTCGGCTCCGCCGCGTCCGGGGCGCGAGCCCCCTTCGAGCGACCGGGCGCACGCTGTCCCCATGGCGAACCCGATGCGTATCAAGGTGGTCCGCGGCCGGCCCGACGCGGCCGAGCTGGCGGCGGTCACGACCGTGCTGCTCGCCCTGGTGCGCCGCGCGGGCGAACCGGACGACGAGACCAAGGCGGCGTACGCCGGCTGGACCGTCAAGAGCGGCGGCCAGTGGCCCCGGCCCACGGGAACCACACCGTGAACCGGCGCCCGCGGCACGGCCGCACATCCACGTGCGCGGCGGAGGCCCTCTCGACGAGAGGCACCCCTCCGGCCCGCCGACAGCAGAGCCGGCCGTCGGCCGCCCGGCAGGGCGGACCCGCGGCGGGGGAGGGGGAGGCGTGAACGGTCACCAGACCTTTACGGAGCACATCCAGGCCCGAGCGGCCGGGACGCCGGACCGGGAGGCCCTGATCCTCCTCACCGAGCAGGAGGGCGGCCTGCGGCCCGACACCGTCACGTACGGCGGGCTCGACCACGCGGCCCGCGGCCTCGCCGCCGCGCTGGCCCGGCACGTCCGCCCGGGGGACCGGGTGCTGATCGCGAACCGCTCCCGCGGGCTGTTCGTCACCGGCTTCCTCGCCTGCCTGTACATGGGCGCGATCGCCGTCCCGGTCGCCCCGCCCGGCGGACGCGGCCACCACGACGACCGGATCGCCGGCATCGTCCGCGAGACCGCCGCGGCCTGCGTGCTGACCTCCGTCGCGGAGGCCGCCGACGTGTCCCGGCTGCTCGCCCGCACCGGGCACGGCGACGTCGTCTGCCTGCCCGCCGACGGGCCGGTGGCGACCGCCGCCCCGAACGACGCCGTCCCGTTCGTCCCGTACGTGCCCACCCCCGACACGGTCGCGTACCTCCAGTACACCTCCGGCTCCACCCGCGACCCGCGCGGCGTGATCGTCACGCACCGCGGGCTGCTCGCCAACCAGCGGGCCATCCGGCGCGCGCTCGGCACCCGCGAGGGCGCCCGGCTCGGCGGCTGGCTGCCGCTGCACCACGACATGGGCCTGGTCGGGCAGTTGCTGCACGCGCTGTGGCTCGGCGGCACCGCCGTCCTGATGTCCCCGGCGGCCTTCGTGAAGCGGCCCGCGAACTGGCTGGAGACCGTCTCCCGCTACCGGCTGACCGTCAGCGCGGCCCCCGACTTCGCGTACGAGATGTGCCTGAACCGCGTCAACGACAGCCAGCTCGCCGGGCTCGACCTGTCCGGCTGGGAGACCGCCGTGGACGGCGGCGAACCCGTCGACGCCACCACCCTGGCCGCGTTCGCCGAGCGGTTCGCCCCGGCCGGGCTGCGCCCCGAGGCGCTGACCCCCTGCTACGGCCTGGCCGAGGCGACCCTGCTGGTCTCCGGTGCCCGCGACACCGAGGGCCCCACCACCCGCGCCGTCGACGCCGCCGCCCTGGAGAGCGGCCTGCTCGTCGAACCCTTCGGCGCCGCACGCGAGTTGGCGCACTGCGGTCCGCCCGCCTCCGCGGACGTGCGGATCGTCGACCCGGACACCCGGGAGGAGGTGCCCGACGGCCGGATCGGGGAGATCTGGGTGCGCGGCGAGAGCGTCGGTCCCGGCTACTGGGCGCGTCCCGCCGAGACGGCCGCCGCGTTCGGCTGCCGGATCAGCGGCGGTGGCGGCGGCTACCTGCGCACCGGCGACCTCGGGGCGTTCCTGGACGGCCTGCTGCACGTCACCGGCCGGCTCAAGGACATGATCGTGATCGCGGGCCGCAACCTCTACCCGCAGGACCTGGAGCGCACGGTCCAGCAGGTCAGCGGACTCTTCGGCGCCGCCACCGCCTTCGCGGTGCCCGGTGCGCGCGAACGCATCGTCGTCATCCAGGAGTTGCGCACCGGCAGCCGCTACGACATCGACCTCGCCGGTCTCGCCGCCGCCGTCCAGCAGCGGATCACCGAGGAGTACGAGGTACGGGCCGCCGGGGTCGTCCTGGTGCGGCCCGGCACGGTCCGCCGCACCACGAGCGGCAAGGTCGAACGGGCCGCCATGCGCCGCCTGTTCCTGCGCGGCGAGCTGAAGCCGCTGCATCAGCGTGTCGAACCCGAGGTCGAGGAGCTGCTGGTGGCGGGGAGGAGCCGATGACGACGACCGCGGAGGAGCGCGCCGACGCCCTGGAGCTGGCGTTCGGCGCACTCGACGACCCCGGCAACCCGCTGGGCGCCGACGCGCTGCTCGCCGCCGACGCCGCGGGCGAGATGCTGCCCGAGGCCGAGCAGGTGCTCGACGCGTTCGGTCTGAACGCGGAGTTCGTGCCCGCCGACGTCGGGGGCCGGCTGGAGCGGATGGACCAACTCGGCCGCCTGCTGCGGCCGGTGTTCCGTCGGGACGCCTCCCTCGGCTTCGGCTACGGCCTCAACTGCTTCTTCGCGGCCGCCCCGGTGTGGACCGCCGGCGACACCGAACAGCGCCTGCACGCCGCCCGGTTGCTCCTCACCGGACGGCGCGTCGCGGTCGCGCGGCACGAAGTCGCGCACGGCAACGACTTCGTGCGCGACGAGTTCACCGCACGCGTCGTCCCCGGCGGGCTCGTCCTCGACGGCAGCAAGTCCGCCATCGCCAACGCCTCCCGCGCCACCGGCCTCGTCGTCTTCGCCCGCACCGAGGGCGCCGCCCGGGGCCGCAGCCACACCGTCCTGCTGCTCGACCGCGACGAGCTGCCCGCCGACCGGGTCAGCGACCTCGCCCGCCGCGCCACGACCGGCATGCGCAGCGCGGAGTTCGGCGGACTGCGGATCACCGACTGCGAGGTGCCCGAGAGCGCGGTGCTGGGGGAGATCGGCGACGGCTACGAACTGTCGCTGCGCTCCTCGCTGTTGATCCGCGGCCTCATCCCGTCCATCGTCCTCGCGGGCGCCGACACCGCGCTGCGCACCGTCGCCCGGTTCGCGAGCCGCAGCCGCGCCGACGGCCGTTCCTCGCTCGACGTGCGGCACGTGCGGGACGTCCTCACCGGCGGCTTCCTGGACCTGCTCGTCATCGACTGCCTGGCTCTGGTCGCCACCCGTGCGCTGCACCTGCTGCCCCGGCAGATGAGCGCCTACGCGGCGGCCGCCGCCTACCTCGCGCCCAAACTCGTGGCGGAGAGCATGGACGAGATGTCGTCCGTCCTCGGCGAGGAGACCTTCGCCGAGGACGGCGCGTACGGCATGTTCCAGAAGCAGCGCCGCGACCTGCCCGTCACCTCGCTGGGCCACGCCGGCAGCGCGGGCCGGCAGGTCAGCATCCTGCCCCAGCTGCCGTACTTCGCGCGGTACGCGTGGTTCGCCGACCCCGAGCCGCCGCCGTCCCTGTTCCGGCCCGGCGAGGCACTGCCCCCGCTCGACCTGTCCCAGCTCGTGCTGCTCGGCGACGGCGACCCGCTCGCCGCCACCCTCGTCGCCTGCACCGACCTGCTGGAGGCCGAGGGCGCGCCGTACGACGAGGGCGGGCCCGCCCTGCGCTTCCTGGCCCGGGTCCTCACGGGTGAACTCGCCGAACTCAAGAAGGCGTTCGAGGACGTCGCGGAGGGCGACCGCGAGGCGCTGTCCAGCCCGCGCAGCTTCGGCCTGGCCGACCGGTACACCCTCGTGCTCGCGGGCGCGGCCTGCCTCGGCGTGTGGCGCGAACAGCGCCTGGCCCCCGCGGGCGGCGCGAGCGCGTTCCTCGCGGGGACGGCCTGGGTCACCGCCGTGCTGTACCGCCTGGTCAAACGGCTCGGGCTGCCGCTGCCCGACCGGCCGGACGGACAGGAACGGCTGGTCCTCGACGAGGTCGTCGCCCGGCTGCACAACCGCCGCAGCTACGACCTCTACGCCTCCAGGCTCGCCTGACCCCGGGCAGCCGCCGCCCGCCCCCCACACCCGCAGAGCACGACAGGGAGCACGCCATGCAGGAACAACCCCCAGGAGAACAGGACGACTTCGCCGTCGCCCACCGCGAATGGCTCAGCGAACGGGTCGCCCACTACATCGGGCACCCGGTCGAGGACACCGTGCCGCTCGTCGAGGAGGGCCTCGACTCGGTGGCCGCGCTCAGCCTCTACGGCGACATCGAGGAGGAGTTCGGGTCGCTGATCGAACCGGACGACGTCTGGGCGTACCCGACCGTGCGCCAGCTCGCCGAGTTCCTCGCGATGCGCGACGTCGGCCGGGACGGCACCCGGGTCAGGACCGCGTTCGTCTTCACCGGCCAGGGCAGCCAGCACCCCGGCATGACCGAGGGGCTCTACCGGAACTCCACCGGCTACCGGGCCTTCCTGGACGAGGCCGACGCGGCGGTCCGGCCGTGGACCCGGCAGTCCGTCGTCGAGCTGATCCTCACCGGCGACCCGCGCGTGCACCGCACCGCGCTGACCCAGCCCGCCCTGTTCGCCGTCGAGTACGCCCTCGCCCGGACCCTGGAGGAGGCCGGGGTGCGCCCGGTCGCCGTACTGGGCCACGGCGTGGGGGAGTTCGCCGCCGCGACGATCGCCGGCTCTCTGACCCTCGCCGACGCCGCGAAGCTCGTCTCCATGCGCGGCGCCTTCATGCAGTACCTGCCGCCCGGCGGCGGCATGATGGCCGTCTGCGTCACCCCCTACGAGGCCGCCGAACTGGTCGCCGAGGAACCGGCGGTGGGCATCAGCGCCATCAACGCCGCGAAGGCGATCGTGCTCTCCGGCGACCGCGCGGCACTGCGCCGCATCGAGGCCCGCCTCGACGAACGAGGCATCCGCGTACGCCACTTGAGCGTCTCGCACGCCTTCCACTCGCCCCTGATGGCGCCCGTGGTGCCCAAGTTCGAGGCGGTGCTGCGCAAGATGCCCGGCAGCGCCGCCCGGGTGCCGTACTACTCGACGGTGTACGGCCGGCTGGCCACCGAGCCGCTCTACGCCCCCTACTGGACCGAGCACATCACCGCACCCGTGCGGTTCGCCGACGCGGCACGCGCGCTGCTCGCCCAGCAGGCGCCCACCCACGTCGTGGAGATCGGCCCGCAGGCCGTCCTCACCCCGTACCTGCGGCGCATGGGCGGCGGCCGGCGCGGTCCCGTCTGCCTCCCGGTGTGCCAGGGGCCGAGGAGCGACGCCGTCGACCTGGCAGGGGTGATCTCCGCCCTCGACGCAGGGCCGCTGGCCGCGGCCCTGTCGGGAGGTACGCGGTGAGGGCACGCACGGGACACCCGCTGCTCGTGGCGGGACCGGACGGCCCCTGGGACGACATCCGCGCCGAGCTCGGCCGCACCGGCACCGTCGTGCTGTACGCGCGGATGACGCCCTGGCTGCCGCGCGCCGGCACGGAGGGCGAACTGCGGCGCAGGCTGGGCCGCGACTGGCGGCGCTACGAGAGCCTCGGCCGGCCCCGCTCCCGGGAGCGGTTCGTCGCCTCGCGGCTGATGCTGCGGTACTCCGCCGCCGCGGTCCTCGGCACCGCCCCCGACCTGGTGGACCTGGCCTACCAGCCGGGCGGGCGGCCCTACGTGCGCGGCTGCGACCAGATCGACGTGAGCCTCAGCCACACCGAGGACATGATGGTCGTCGGCATCACGCGGCGCGGGCGCATCGGCGTGGACGTGGAGCGCGCCGACCGGCGCCTGGCGCACACCGGGTCGGAGCGCCAGGCCTGCACCCCCTACGAGAAGGGGGAGCTGGACGCGGGGGGCGAGGACGCGCGCAACGACACCATGGTGCGGCTGTGGACGCTCAAGGAGGCCTACAGCAAGGCGCTCGGGCAGGGACTGCGGTTCCGTTTCACCGAGTTCGGCTTCGCGCTGGACGGCGCGGCGCCCCGCCTGGTGCGCCCCGACGGCTCGCCGGTGCCGGGCGGCGAGTGGCAGTTCGGGACGTTCCCCGCGGGCTCCGACTACGTGCTCAGCGTCGCCGTCTGCGACACCGGCTTCGGCGAGCTGGCGGACCTGTCGGTGGGCACCACCCTGGACGACGGCATGCTGGACGCACTGCTCGGCGCCGCGGCGCCGGTGCGGGAGAGGGCTCCCGGCGGCGCCGCGCGCGGCACGCCCGGCACGGTCACCGGCCCGGGACGGGGGACCGGTGACGTCTCAGGGCAGCCAGCCGGCCTCCTCCGCGATCCGGATGGCGTCGATGCGGTTGCGGGCGCCGAGCTTGCCGACGATGGCGGTGAGGTAGTTGCGGACCGTGCCCTTGGACAGGTAGAGGCAGCCGGCGATCTCGGCGGCGTCGGCACCCCGGGCCGCGAGGCGTAGTACCTCCAACTCGCGCGGCGACAAGGGGTTCTCGGGTGAGTCCCATGCCGTCAGCGCGAGTTGGGGGTCCACCACCCGGCGCCCCGTCGCCACCGACCGCACCGCCACGGCGAGTTGGTCGGGCGGCGAGTCCTTGAGCAGGAATCCGGTGACCTGTGCGGACAGCGCGCGCCGCAGGGTTCCCGGCCGCCCGAGCGTCGTCAGGATCAGCGTGCGGCAGCTCGGCAGCCGCTCGTGCAGCTCGGCGGCCGCCGTCAGCCCGTCGATCCCGGGCAGGTCGATGTCGATCACCGCGACGTCCGGCTTCGAGGCGAGCGCCGCGGCGACGATCGTGTCGCCCCGGTCCACGGTGGACACCACGTGCAGATCCGGCTCCAGCTGGAGCAGCGCGACGAGCGCGCCCCGGACCATGTGAACATCCTCGGCGAGGAGGATTCTCACGGACAACATCCGTACCCCCGTTGTGATGGCCTGTCAGGCCAAGGCAGTTCTCTCCATGCGTGCGGGCTCGAACAGCAGCGGCTCGGCCTCCTCCTGACTCTGCGGCCGCAGCGGCGCCCACACCTCCAGCCGGAACCTGCCGTCGTCCTGGAGCCCGGCGGACAGCCCGCCGCCGATGGCGGCGAACCGGCCCCGCAGATTGTCCAGACCGCTGCCGCCCGAGTGGTCCGAGAAGATGTGGCCCTGTTCGTGCGGATGGTCGTTGACCAGGTCCAGGCGGACCGTTTCGTCGTCCACCTGCGCCCTGATGACGCACACCCGGACCCTGCTGTGCCGCAGGATGTTGGTGACGCCCTCCCGCAGCGCCGTGGCGAGCACCGTGTCGACGACCGGGTGCAGCCGGCCGCACTCCACGTCGACCTGCGCCCGGATGTCGGCCGCCGAGAGCACCGTGCCCGCCGACTCCGCCTCCTCGGAGAGCGACATGTCGCGGTAGCCGCTCGACACCAGCCGCACGTCGGCCAGCGCCTGCCGCGCCACCCGCAGCACCGACGCGGTCTCCTGGCGGGCCTTCTCGGGCCGGGTGGTGATCAGCCGCTGGATCAGCTCGCCCTTGAGCGTGATCGCGGAGAGGCTGTAGCCCAGCAGGTCGTGCAGGTCGCGGGCGAACCGCAGCCGCTCCTGCGCCACCGCCATGCGGGCCAGTTCCTCCCGGGTCTCGTGCACCTCGCGGACCAGGTCCGTGAGCCGGGTCAGCCCGTAGATGACCAGGCCCGTGAGCGCTGCCGCGATGGTGAAGTAGAGCACCAGGTCGACCGTCGCCCCGGCCAGGACGTTGTAGACCGGGACGAAGGCGATCAGCGCCGCGTAGCTCGGCCAGGCGAACCGGGACGGCAGTGTCAGCAGCAGCGAGGCCGCGAGCGGCCCCTCCATGCTTCCCCAGCTCACTCCGAACCAGACGATCGGTGCGAACGTGAGCACCGCCTGGACACCCAGCAGCAGTGCCTTGCGGAACGTGGTCCAGCGTCGCGCCGCCGGCGAGGAGACGGCCAACTGCACGCCGAACAGCGCCAGTACGAGCCCGACGCAGACGGCGAGCTGTCCCGCGGGGGGCCTGGTGCGCACGACGTTCAGCACCGTCATGGTGCCGTAGAGAACCAGTGCCACGACGATGATCGCGTGGGCGAGCCGGGGAGCCGGTGCCTGCGACCGGGGTGAGAACGGAACGACGTTCCTCGTCGGCATCGCCGCCTCCTAGCGAAGGATCAGTAATGGCGGACGCATGTTATGCCGTTGCGCTGGCCGGTAGCCAGTGAACCGAACCGACGGCTGGAGTCAGACGAACAGGGGTACGGGGTTGATTTCCTCGTACCGGGTGGGCCGCGTCAGCCGTCCGAGCTTAACCGGTGTGTCGAAGAGCCGTCCCGGGGCGAAACGCGCCCAGAAGTGACGCATCCCCGGAATGATCACCTTCACAACGGGAAGCCCCACGTCGGGACGGGTTTGGTCCAGTAGAAGAAGTTCCATCCCGCGATCACGTACGAGGGTTTCGGCCAACTCCACGTCGTCGCGCAGATCTTGACGGACCGTGTGGCAATAGTCCGCGGGAGTGCGCGGGGCTTCGGCCGGATCAGGGCCAAGGTATGGCTGATTCTCCACCGTCGCCCCCCGCCACCAGGCAGACAGGTCGCGGTCCGCCGTGACGAGTTCCGCCGAGTCCGCCTCCGGCGGCAGCAGTTGGGCCGCCTCGGTGACCGCCCTGCGCAGGGCGAGCCGGGGATCGAAATGAGCCCCGAACCCGAACGAGAGGCCCTCGACCGGGCCGGCCGTGCGGCGCGTCACCGCCGCCATGACCGGAATGCCGAAGTCCGCGGTCAGGTCGAGCACCCACAGCTCCCGGCCGAGCCGCTCGTAGGCGAGCCGGGTGCGGGCCAGCCACGGTTCGTCGAACGCGTCGAGGTCCACCGCGGGATGGCGGGTGCGGTTGTACCACCACAGCGCCACCGCGTCCCGCTCGACCAGCTCCAGGAAGCCCTGCACCACGGCGTCCTCCGGGCTGCTGCCCGCCGCGTTGCCGTTGGAGTCCGCCCACGGGGCCCGCGTCACCCCGTCCGGACCCGGCCCGAAGTACAGCATCGACGTCGGCAGCAGCCGCGGCCGCCGGGCGGTGAGGGACCACACGGGGGTCCACTCGACCGGCGCCTTCGGGTCGAACGGCGCCGGGATCTGCTGGAAGCGCGAGTGCAGGGGGTTCCACAGGTCCCGCTCCCGGAACTGCCGGTCGGCGAACAGCTGGCAGGCGTTGGGGTGCAGGGCGTCGTCGCCGAGACCCGCGAGGCTGTCGGTCACCGTGGGCTCGTCGCCCTGCCGGCTTCCGCTGTAGCGCTCCAGCGCCTCGCACAGCGCGCCGACCTCCGCCTCCTCGGGCGTGGTGCCCTTGCCGCCGCTCTGACCGCGCAGGCCGCCCTTCAGGCCGGCCAGCGAACGGCTGTCGCCCAGCGCCATGTTGCGCCCGGCGAGATAGCGGTTCAGTCCGTCCGGGCACCCCGGGGCCGGCCGCAGCTCGGACACGATCCCGGTGACCGGGTCGGCCAGGTGCCGGTACCGGGCGAGCACGGCCGCCGCGCTCATCGAGCGGTGATTGCCGCCCACCACACCGGACTTGGGGCTGGAGACCACCACGAAGGGTCTTCGTACCTGCCGCCCCACCAGCCCCGGATCACCGCAGACGCGGCACTGCGGGCGCCGCGACACCGGGTGCCGGGCCGTGGCCAGGGTGCGGGTGTCCAGCGTGCACACCGCGTGCTGTCCCTCGTAGCGCATGCCGGCGACCCACTTCGTCGCCTCCAGCACGGCGGCGTGCAGACCCAGCGCCCGCACCGTGGCGAACGAGGCCTCCGGCACCGGAATCGTCCCGGCAAGCCCAAGTGCGCGCATGACGGGGGCGGTTGACGCGCGGTGTCCGCGCAGCCGGTGCGCCAGACACTCCCAGCAGGCACCGTCCACGACACCGAACACGGGACCCACCCAGGGCTCCACCCCGCACGGTTTCGCCGGAATCCACGGGCGGCCCGCCGCCCGGTGCTCGGCGTCCACCTCGGCCAGCCGCGGGTCGAGGTAGTCGTCGACCAGGACGAGCGAGAGAACGGCCTCGTCCTCCTCGCCCGGGTCGGCCACCATGAGGCCTCCCGCCAGGCACTCGGCCGTCGCCAGCACGGTGTCGCTGCGCCCCAGGTTCACCACCCGCACGGTGCTGGTGCTCAACGAGGCCGACGCGCTCGGGCCGTGCAGCCCCGAGAACTCCCAGTACGCCTCCGTCGAGACGTCCGTGGCCGGGTCGTGGTAGCCGACCAGGTCGGCGCGGGCAAGCTCGGCGATCACACGGGCCGCGGTGGCCGGCGGCACCGTCGCCGCCGCCTCCCGCAGCACGCCCGTCAGCGTGCGGGTGCCGTCCAGCAGTGCCGCGAGCTCCTGAACCTCACGGCCCTGCAAGGCGGTTGTGCCCCGCTCCGACAACAGGTAGACGGCGTCCCCCTCGATCGCCTCCACCCTCAGGTGTCTCTTGAACCCCACCGGCAGTTCGACGCCGGACCCCCCGGTCCCGGTCATGCAAGCGCCGACCCGGCCTCGTCGGGCAGGGGCGCCATCCCGGTGGCGCAGCCGTACAGCGTCGTCTCGTCCGGCAGCGGGGCCATGCCCGTCGCGCAGCCGTACAGCACGGCCTCCTCGGGCAGCGGGGCCATGCCGGTCGCGCAGCCGTACAGCACCGTCTCGGCCGGTACCGGCGCCATCCCGGTGGCGCAGCCGTACAGCATCACGGCGCCCTGCCGGTCCAGGTGGTCGATGACCACGGCGCGGCCCGTGTCGCCGGGGGTGTTCCCGTACACCGCGGCGAACACCTCCGCGAAGCCGTCGCCGTACACCGGCTCCGTCGCCGGCAGACCGAACTCGGCGAGCACCGACACCGGGTCGCTGGTGTAGCGCTGCGCCAGTTCGGGCTCCAGGCCGGCCCGTGCGGTGAGCAGGGCGAACTGGTGGTCGGAGGAGAGCGGGACCGTGCCGGGCACGACGGACGCGCCGGTGCCCGGGGCGCCGGACGCGGGAAGGTGCGTGGCGGTGTTCATGGTGATCCCCCTACTGGGTCGGACTGACGAGGTGTGTTCGCTTTCCGAATGCCAGGATTCTGCGGCCCGCCGCGCGGCACGGCACAGTGCCGGGGTCACCACCGGGGCATGACATTTTCATGCCCGTCCACGTGAGCACCTCACTGGGACTCGAACGCCGCAGGTGCCAGGCTCGCCGCAGACTCCGCAGCCCGTGCGGTCCCGCCCGGGACCCGCCGCACCACCGCATGAAGGAGGGCGCGAACATGGAGATCAAGGTTTTGGGACCACTGGCGGCCCGCGAGAACGGTGTGTCCGTCGTACCTACGGCGGCGAAGCCGCGTCAGATCCTCTCGCTGCTCGCCCTGCAGGCCGACCGCGTCGTGACCGTGGCGACCCTGATGGAGGAGATCTGGGGCGAGGACATCCCGCGCAGCGCGGCGACCACCCTCCAGACGTACATCCTCCAGCTCCGCCGCAAGATCGCGGCGGCGCTCGACGGCGACCCGTCCCGCCGGCCCAAGGACGTGCTGGTCACCCAGCACGGCGGCTACCTGCTCCAGGTGCAGCCGGGCCAGGTCGACGCGCACGAGTTCACCCGGATCACCGCCTCGGGGCGTGCCGCGCACGACGCGGGCGACCACCTCGCCGCGTCCCAGCTCCTGGGCAAGGCACTGCGGATGTGGCAGGGCTCCGCCCTCGTCGACGTCCGCGTGGGCCCCGTCCTGGAGCTGGAGGTGCTGCGCATGGAGGAGGACCGCATGGCGGCCCTGGAGCGCCGCATCGACGCCGACCTGCGCCTGGGCAGGCACGCCGAGATCGTGCCCGAACTGCGGGTGCTGGTCGCCCGCCACCCCATGCACGAGAACTTCTGCGCCCAGCTCATGACCGCCCTGCACCGGGCGGGCGGCGCCTGGCGGGCACTCGAGGCCTACCAGCGGCTGCGCGGCACGCTCGTCGACGAGCTCGGCCTGGAACCCTCCGCCCGCCTCCAGCGGCTGCACCAGGCGGTGCTCTCCGCCGACCCGGCCCTCGACCTGCCCGTTCCGCAGGCCGGCTGACCGCGCCCGCCCGGCCGGGGCTCCCGACCGGCCCGCGGGCGACGGCGCCGCGTGTCGGCGGGCACGTCCCTCCAGCACGTCTCAAGGCCGCGTTCCTACGTTCGGCCGATGACGATCCTCGACGACCTCACCGTCAGCCAGGAAGCCCCGCCCGCCCCGGCCCTCCCCGCGGCACCCGACCTGCGCCGGGCCACCGACGAACTGCGGCGGCTCAAGGAGGAGGTGAGCCGCGGTCCCGATCCGGCGGCCACCCGGCGCCAGCACGAGAAGAACAAGCTCACCGCCCACGAACGCCTTGAACTCCTCTTCGACGAGGGCACGTTCAACGAGATCGAGCCGCTGCGCCGGCACCGCGCCAGCGGATTCGGCCTGGAGGAGCGCAAGCCGCACGGCGACGGTGTCGTGATCGGCTGGGGCCTGGTCCACGGCCGTACCGTCTTCGCCTACGCGCACGACTTCCGCGTCTTCGCCGGAGCACTCGGCGAGGCGCACGCCGCCAAGGTGCACAAGGTGATGGACCTCGCGGCGGACGCGGGGGCACCTCTCGTCAGCCTCAACGACGGCGCCGGCGCCCGCATTCAGGAGGGCGTCACCGCGCTCGCCGGCTACGGCGGCATCTTCAGCCGCAACGTCGCGTCCTCCGGTGTGATCCCGCAGATCAGCGTGATGCTGGGCCCGTGCGCGGGCGGTGCCGCCTACTCGCCGGCCCTCACCGACTACGTCTTCATGGTCCGCGAGACGGCACAGATGTTCATCACCGGACCCGACGTGGTGCAGGCAGTGACCGGTGAGCGCATCACCCACAACGGGCTCGGCGGCGCCGACGTGCACGCCACCGCCTCCGGCGTCTGCCACTTCGCCTACGACGACGAGGCGGACTGCCTGGAGGACGTACGGTTCCTGCTCGCCCTGCTGCCCGCCAACAACCGTGAACTGCCGCCCGCCGTGGCCCCGGAGGACCCCGCGGAGCGGCGCACCGACCGCCTCGTCGACCTGGTGCCGGCCGACCCCGGCCGCAGCTACGACATCCGCGCGGTGATCGAGGAGATCGTCGACGACGGCGAGACCTTCGAGGTGCACGAGGCGTGGGCGCCCAACGTCGTGTGCACGCTGGCGCGGCTCGGCGGGCAGACGGTCGGCATCGTCGCCAACCAGCCCGCGGCCCTCGCCGGCGTGCTCGACATCCACGCCAGCGAGAAGGCGGCCCGGTTCGTCTCGACGTGCGACTCGTTCAACATCCCGCTCGTCACCCTCGTCGACGTCCCCGGCTTCCTGCCCGGCGTCGACCAGGAGCACAACGGCATCATCCGGCACGGCGCGAAGCTGCTGTACGCGTACTGCAACGCGACGGTGCCCCGCATCTCCCTCGTGCTGCGCAAGGCGTACGGCGGCGCGTACATCGTCATGGACTCCCGTTCCATCGGTGCCGACCTGTCGTACGCCTGGCCCACCAACGAGATCGCCGTGATGGGCGCCGAGGGCGCCGCCAACGTCATCTTCCGGCGCGAGATCGCCGCCTCCGACGACCCCGCGGCCGTGCGGGCCCAGCGCGTCGAGGAGTACCGCACCGAGCTGATGCACCCGTACTTCGCGGCCGAGCGCGGGCTCGTGGACGACGTCATCGACCCCGGCGACACCCGGCGCGTCCTCATCCGCTCGCTCGCGATGCTCCGCGCGAAGAAGGCCGAAATCCCTGCCCGCAAGCACGGAAATGTGCCGACATGACCACCCGGAACGGCAGGTCCACGCACACGCGAGTTCGCTTCTAGGGCCCGCCCGTTCCATGTCCTCACCGGTCACGGCGACCCGTTACGAACGAGCCGCCGCCCGGTCAGGCCGGCCGAGAGGGGGTTCACACCCCCGGACCCCCTCCGGCCGCCGATACCGACTCACGACAGCACGGACGAAGGGATCGACAGTGACCCCCACAGTGCCAACCGGCCGGAGCGCAGCGCGTCCGGCCCCGTCGAAGGCCAGGTAGACCATGCGCAGAGTCGCCATCACCGGCCTGGGCGTCGTGGCGCCGGGCGGGGTCGGTGTCAAGGAGTACTGGGACCTGCTCACCGCGGGCCGCACCGCGACCCGGCGGATCTCCTTCTACGATCCCTCGCCCTTCCGCTCCCAGGTCGCCGCCGAGGCGGACTTCGACCCGCTGGCGTCGGGCCTGTCGCAGCAGGAGACCCGCCGGCTCGACCGGGCCGCGCAGTTCGCGGTCGTCTCCACCCGCGAGGCCCTCGCCGACAGCGGCCTGGAGATCGGCGCCCTCGACCCGGGCCGCATCGGCACCGCGGTCGGCAGCGCCGTCGGCTGCACCACCAGCCTGGAGCGCGAGTACGCCGTCGTCAGCGACAGCGGACGCAAGTGGAACGTCGACCACGAGTACGCGGTGCCCGAGCTGTACCGGCACTTCGTGCCCAGCTCCATCGCCGCCGAGGTAGGCAGGGCCGCCGGTGCGGAGGGACCCGCCGCGGTCGTCTCCACCGGCTGCACCTCCGGGCTCGACTCGCTGGGCCACGCGGTGGAACTCATCCGCGAGGGCACCGCCGACGTGATGATCGCCGGCGCGACCGAGGCACCGATCTCCCCGATCACCTCGGCCTGCTTCGACGCGATCCTCGCCACCACCCCGCGCAACGACACCCCGGAGAGCGCCTGCCGGCCCTTCGACCGGACCCGCAGCGGACTCGTCCTCGGCGAGGGCGCCGCCATCCTGGTCCTGGAGGAGCTGGAGAGCGCGAAGCGGCGCGGCGCGCACATCTACGCCGAGATCGCCGGATTCGCCTCCCGCTGCAACGCCTACCACATGACCGGACTCAAGCCCGAGGGCATCGAGATGGCCGAGGCCATCGACGCCGCCCTCGCCGAGTCCCGCCTCGCCCCGGACACCGTGGACTACGTCAACGCCCACGGCTCCGGCACCAAGATGAACGACCGCCACGAGACCGGCGCCTTCAAGCGCAGCCTCGGCGCGCACGCCTACCGCACCCCGGTCAGCTCCATCAAATCGATGATCGGCCACTCGCTGGGCGCCATCGGCTCCCTGGAGATCGCCGCCTGCGCCCTCGCGATGGAACACGGCGTCCTGCCGCCCACCGCGAACCTGCACGAGCCCGACCCCGAGCTCGACCTCGACTACATCCCGCTCGTCGCGCGGGAGCAGCGGGCCGACGTCGTGCTCAGCGTGGGCAGCGGCTTCGGCGGGTTCCAGAGCGCCATGGTGCTGGCCCGCCCGGACAGGAGGACCGCATGACCACCGCAGTGGTGACCGGCCTGGGCATCACCGCCCCCAACGGCCTGGGAACCGAGGAGTTCTGGAAGGCCACCCTGGCCGGTGAGTCCGGCCTCGGCACCGTCACCCGGTTCGACGCCGGCCAGTACCCCTCCAGCGTCGCGGGAGAGGTCCCCGGCTACGCCGCCGAGGACCACATCCCCAGCCGGCTCATGCCGCAGACCGACCACATGACGCGCCTCGCGCTCACCGCCGCCGACTGGGCCCTCACCGACGCGGGCCTCGACACCGGCGAACTCCCCGAGTACGGCATCGGCGTGGTCACCTCCGCGTCCGGCGGCGCCGTCGAGTTCGGCCAGCGCGAGCTCCAGAACCTGTGGAGCAAGGGCAAGGAGTACGTCAGCGCCTACCAGTCCTTCGCCTGGTTCTACGCCGTCAACACCGGACAGATCTCCATCCGGCACAAGCTGCGCGGACCCAGCGGTGTCCTGCTGACCGAACAGGCGGGCGGGATCGACGCGTTGGGCCACGCCCGCCGCCACATCCGCAAGGGCTTCCCCGCCGTCGTCGCCGGCGGTGTCGACGCGGCCCTGTGCCCCTGGGGCTGGGTGCCGCAGATCGCCTCCGGCCTGATGAGCACCGTCGACGACCCGGCCCGCGCCTACCTGCCCTTCTCCGCCGACGCCTCCGGCTACGTGCCCGGCGAGGGCGGTGCGATCCTCCTTGTCGAGGACGCCGCCTCCGCCGCCGCCCGCGACGCCGAGCACGTCTACGGCGAGGTCGCCGGATACGCCGCCACCCTCGACCCGGACCCCGGCACCGGCCGCCCGCCCGGCCTGCGCCGTGCCGCGGAGAACGCCCTCGCCGACGCGGGCGTCGCACCCGGCGACGTCGACGTGGTCTTCGCGGACGCCTCCGGCGTGCCGGAACTCGACCGCGCCGAGGCCCAGGCCCTGACCGGGCTGTTCGGCCCGGCCGGCGTCCCGGTCACCGCGCCCAAGACGATGACCGGCAGGCTCCTCGCCGGAGGCGCCGCGCTCGACGCGGCCACCGCGCTCCTGGCCCTGCGCGACGGCGTCGTCCCGCCCACCGTCAACGTGGCCGCACCGGCCCCCGAACTCGGCATCGACCTGGTCACCGAGGCCCGCGAGGCGAACCTGCGCACCGCCCTCGTCCTCGCCCGCGGCCACGGCGGCTTCAACGCCGCCCTGGTCCTGCGCCGCGCCGCGTGAACACGCGCCCGGCCCGGACGACGGCACCGCCGGGTGCCGGTGCCGGAGACACCTCCGGCACGTCCCGCACCACCGGCCCCTTCCGGCCGCGCGTGCGCTACGCGTCCGTCGCGTTCGTCCCGTACGCCTTTTTCGCCCCGCTCCACCACCGAGCACAACCGAGAGGACGGCAGCAGCCATGACCACCACCACCGCCACCGTGACCCTGGCCGACCTGACCCGCATGCTCCGCGAGAGCGCGGGCGAGGAGGAGGGCGTCGACCTCGACGGCGACGTCATCGACACGCCGTTCATGGAGCTCGGCTACGACTCCCTCGCCCTGCTCCAGGTCATCGGCGAGATCCAGCGCGAGTACGGCATCAGCATCCCGGACGACGCCGTCGTCGACGCGGAGACCCCGCGCGCGCTGCTCGCCCTCATCAACTCCGGCTCGGCGCAGGCCGCCTGAGCCGGAGACACCCGCGGCCGTCCTGCTCCCGTACCCCCCCGGCGGGGCAGGACGGCCGCCGTTTTTCCCCGATGTCGATCCCTGCGTTTCCGCACTCCCGCACCCCGCACACCCACGCGGCCGGATCCGCGGTCCACGAGGAGGGAACCATGTCACTCACGTCCCAGAGCGCAGTAGTGCGCCGCCTGATCGTCAGGCCCGGTCCGGCCCCGCAGTCGACGGCACCCGTCGTCGCGTCCACCACCGCCGTGTCCGCCGTCCTGCGCGCCTTCGGCCGTTCCCCCGAGGACCTGCCGGCCCGCACCGTCGTGCTCATCGGCGCCGCCGCGGTCGACCCCGGCCTCGGCGCGGAGCACGAGGGTTTCGCCGTCCGCACCACTGCCACCCCCGGCCTGGCCCTGCGCCGCGCCCACCACGAACTCCACGACGGCACCGCCGACCTGGCCCTGGTCGCCGGCTTCGGCGAACCCGACGCCCAGACCATCACCGTGTACGCCGTCAAGCGCGCCGCCGAGGCCGTCGCCGACGCGGACTCCGTCCTCGGTGTCCTGGACGTCACCGACCCGCACACCCCCGACAGCGCCCCGCCGCTGCGCCCCCTCGCGCAGAACCCGCGCGGCACCGACCCCGACCGGCACCGCCTGATCCTCTGGTCCGGCCGCACCACCGACGACGAGGTCCGCGTACGCGGCGAACTCCTCCCGATGCTCAACGGCCTTCACCGCGAGGCCTATCCCGCGCTGCCCACGGCCGTGCCCTGCGGCACCCCGCCGGGACCGGTGCGCGGCGCCGCCGTCGCCGTGTCCGCGCTCGCCGCGCCCACCGTCCACCGCACCCGCGCCGTCGAGGTCACCCGCCCCCGCCCGGTCGCCCTGCTCTTCCCCGGCCAGGGCTCGCAGCACGCGGGCATGGCCGCCGGCCTCTACCGCCGCGAACCCGTCTTCACCGCGGCCGTCGACGCCGTCCTCTCGCACATGGGCGAGGAGGGGGCCCGCGTCCGCGCCGACTGGCTCGACCCGCGGCACGCCGCCATCGACATCGACGACGTGCGCCGCGCGCAGCCGCTGCTCTTCGCGATCGACTACGCCCTCGGCCGCATGATCCTGAGCTGGGGAGTGCGCCCCGTCGCCTTCCTCGGCCACAGTGCCGGCGAACTCGTCGCGGCCGTCTTCGCCGGGGTCGTCGGCCTGCGCGACGCCGTCGCCATGGTCCGGGCCCGGGTGCGGGAGGCGGTGAAGGTCCCGGCGGGCGGCATGCTCGCCGTCGCCGCGAGCGAGGAGCAACTGCGGCCCTACCTCGTCGACGGCGTGGGCATCGCCGCCGTCAACGCCAACCAGCAGGTGATGCTGGCCGGCGCGAGCGGCCCCCTGACCGCCGTCGCGGACCGCCTGAGGGCCGACCGGCTGACCGTGGTGACCGTCCCCGCCACCAGTCCCTTCCACTCCCCGGCGATGGCGCCCGCGTCGGACGCGATCGAGGCCGACTACCGCGACATCCCCTTCCGGGAACCGAGGTCGGCCCTCTACTCCGGCTACACCGGCGGCCTGATGAGCCCCGACGACGCGCTCTCCCCGCGCTTCTGGGCCCGCCAGATCACCGACACCGTCTTCTTCCGCAACGCCCTCGACGAGCTGCTCGCCGCCGACGACGTGCTGCTCGTCGAGGCCGGCCCCCGCCAGACGCTCACCGCCTTCGCCCGCAGGCACCGGTCGGTCCGCCTGGGCGCGGGCGCGGTCTCCCCGCTGCTGCCGGCCCGCACCGGCACCCCCGAGGCCGACCGGCAGTCGGTGCTCACCGCCGCCGCCCGCATCTGGACGGAGGGCCACGACCTGAACCTCAACGCCGTGGCCCGCCTGTGGACCTGGAGCGAGGAGAACACCTCCGAGGACCGTGTCACGGCGGCGGCCTCGCGGATACCGGCGGGAGCACTGGGCGCATGAGATCCATCAGCGGCTTCGTGAACAGGTTCACCAGAAGGGCACTGCGCGAGGTCTACGGCGCGCTCACCGCGGCGGGCTGGTTCTGGATCGGACTGCCCACGCACGTCTCGCCGTTGGGCCGGCCGGCGCACCGCCTGGAACAGCCCCCGCAGGGCCACCCCGAGCGCCTGTGCCCGGACGTCGCCCTCACGAGCACCGAACTCGCCCTGCAACGACAGCTGTTGGCACCTACGTGGGAGCACCAGTGACAGTGAAGGAGAGCCGTCGCCTGCACCAGGTGGTCATCCGTTTCGCGGGTGACTCGGGTGACGGGATGCAGTTGACGGGGGATCGGTTCACGTCGGAGACGGCGTCGTTCGGGAACGACTTGTCGACGTTGCCGAA
>NZ_JBIBHJ010000025.1:0-14904 GCF_042956945.1 Streptomyces sp. NPDC008150
ATACACAGCAACACTCGCGATCCCCGCGTCCCGGCAGGCCCGGGCCACACGGACAGCGATTTCGCCACGGTTGGCGATGAGCACCTTGCGCACGAATCGGCCTCTTCCCTCGTTCGTCGCTTTCCCGTCGCGCCGCGGTACCGCGGACGCCCGTCCAGGATCCCGCAGGACGCTCAGACGTCGCCCAGGCGGAACCCGACGCCCCTGACGGTCACGATCCAGTCGGCGGAACCGAGCTTGCCGCGCAGACTGCTGATGTGCGTGTCGACGGTGCGGCGGGACCAGGTGTCCTGCCAGACCCGCTCCATGAGTTCCTTGCGCGACACCACGGTGTCCCGGTGAAGCGCGAGGTGGTAGAGCAGGTCGAACTCCTTGCGCGTCACCTCGACCAGCCGGTCGGCGACGTGGACCTGCCGGGTGCTGGCGTCGACGCGCAGCTGTCCCTGGGAGATCGTCCGGGCGACCGGCTGCTCCTGGCGGCGCAGCCGCCGCATCACCGCGTCCATCCGGGCCATCAGTTCGCGGAATCCGTAGGGCTTGGCCAGGAAGTCGTCGGCACCCGCCTGGAGGGCGAGGACACAGTCGAGTTCGCTGCCCTGAGCGGTGACGGCGATGATCGGGACGTCGCACACGGCCCGCACCTTCCGGCAGAACTCCAGACCGTCCAGGTCCGGGAGTTCGAGGTTGACGAGGACCATGTCCTTGTCCTCGAAGGCGCTCAGCGCCTTGGCGCCGGTCCCCACCCGCGCGACACCGTGGCCGTTCCGGCTGAGGCCGCGGATCAGCGTGTCCGCCTCGCCCTCGGCACTCTCGACCACGAGAACCCGCCAGCCCTCCGACGGACCGCTGTCCCGTTGGTCGCCCCCTGACGCCACGGACACGTCGTCGCCGGGCGCTTCACCTATGTGAGGCTCCATCAGTTCTGTCGTGCCATAACGCATCTTCTTCCCGTTCGCTGGTCCAGTGAGTACCGCAGAGTGGGATCCGAATGGCGTCAATCTACAAACCAGCATGCCGGTTTGTCAAAGCCGCTGGCAGTCGGAACAGAGCCGGCCGATCACCCGCACGACGCGACCACACCACCCGCACGAACGGGAGGACGGGGCCGCCGCCGAGGGCGAAAACCCGCAGGCCGCACGCCTGTTGAGACGAGGCTCTTGCCGCGCATGCCCCGTCCCGGGCAAATCAAGTCCCCAACATGCCCTGTTTCTGGGCGACTTGTAGATCAGCAATGCGCCTCTGTCGCCAACAACGGCGTACGGCAACCGATTTGCGGTCAATTCATGCGCGCAGAGATGACGAAACACCCCGCTTACCTGAAGACGTGGTCCTCTTAACCCCGCTTTTCGGAAACGGCTCCTCCGGTTTCCTTCTCGCCGCGTCGGCACCGTCACCCGCTCCGCCACACCCCGCCCGCCCGGAGCCCTGCGGGGCGACCCCGGCTTCAGGCCGGAAGGCGGCCTTCCGGCCGATCCGCGCGTCAACACGGCTCCAAAACAGGCATGTTGGTTTTATTATCGAGGAAACAGTCGGCCGCGGCCGCCCGTCGTCGCCACGCGTCCGTGCCGGCCCGCGCACCGCGCACCGCGCACCGCGCACCGCGCACCGGCGGAGAGGACAGTCTCCCGATGAGCACGAAGCAGGACCGCGCCATACGCACGCGTGACGCCCTGATCGAGGCCGCGGCCCGTGTGTTCGAAGCGTCCGACTACACGGAGTCGAGGCTGGACGTCATCAGCCGCGCCGCCGGGGTGAGCCGCGGCGCGCTGTCGTTCCACTTCGCCGGCAAGGCCGAAGTTGCCGAGGCGGTCGAGGAGTTGGCCGTCGCGGCGCTGACGGCGGCGGTCGAGACGGCCTGCCGGAAACCCGACAGCGCGCTCCAGGCCCTGGTCGACTCCACGCACGCCCTGGCCCGCCTCGTCCGCGACGATCACGTGGTGCGCGGCGGCCTGCGCCTCAACTGCGACGCGGCCCACCGCTCCTGCGCCAGCCTGCGCCTGTCGTGGGAGCGCCGGGTACGGGCCCTGATGACCCGGGCGGCCGCCGCGGGCGAACTGAGCGCCCACGCCGCCCGCCACCCCACCGCCGACGTGATCGTGGCCGCCACCGCCGGCTACCAGGTGCTGGGCGTGCGCGAGGAGGCGTGGCTGAGCAGCGCGGCGCTCACGGGCTTCTGGGACTGCCTGCTGCCCCGCCTCGCCCACCCCGACCTGGTGGCACGCCTGTATCCGGGCGGCACCCCGCCGGGCCGCGAGGAGGGCGGCCCCGACGGCGCGGGCGCCGGACCGCGCATCTCTCCCGCCTCCTGCGCGTGAGGCGTCTCGTCGGCCAACAGGATTGCGCCGTAAGGAAGTTCCAGGAAGCTCTAGGACTTCTTGAACGCTTCCGCGTGGTCGAGGGCCCAGCTCCGGTAGTCCCCGCAGGGCCGTCCCAGGAGCCGTGCCAGTGCCGGGTCGACGTCCTGCTTCGCCCCCTCCCGCTGGCGTCGCGCGCTCTCCCACAGCGCCTCCGCGACCGGGGCGGGGTAACGCCGGTTCAGGGCCGCGACGGCGTCGGCCGCGTCCTGCCGCTCGCAGCGCAGTTCGCGTCCCAGCACCCGCGCCAGCACCTCGGTCTGCTCCGCGGCGGAGAGGGCTTCGGGCCCGGTGAGCACATAGGCACGCTGCCCGTGCCCCGGTTCGGTGAGCACGCGTACCGCCGCGCCGGCCACGTCCCGCGGGTCGACGCAGGCGTTGCGGGAGTGGGGATGAGGTACCCGCACGGTGTCCTCCTCGGCGACGGACCGCGCCCAGGAGAGGGTGTTGGACATGAACGCCCGCGGTCTCAGCAGGGTCCACTCCATGCCGCCGGAGCGCACGGCGCGCTCGGCGCGGCGCTGCCAGGACGTGACGAGGTCGACCGCGAGGGGGTCGGTGACGGCCGCCGCCGACAGCTTCACCACCCGCCGCACTCCGGCCGCGCGAGCGGCCTCCAGGACCGTCGTGTCGTGCTCGCGCAGCGGGTTCGCCGTGACCAGGAAGACAGCGCGGACGCCCGCCATCGCGCGGGCGACCGAGGCGGCGTCCTCGTAGTCGGCCCGCACGTGTTCGGCCTGCGGGACACCGGCGCTCTCCGGGCGGCGCGACATCAGGCGGACCGGGAACCGGGGTGCGAGCAGCCGGGCCACCTCGGCGCCGACGGTGCCGGTGGCACCGGTGACCAGCATCATCGCGTCCTCCGCGTCGCCGGGTCCGGGTGGGTCGGTCGCCGCCGGGGTGCCGGGGCGGTGGTCGGGCAGGGCACCGGGTCACCTCACCGCGGCGGGCCGGGCGGGAGCCGCGGTGTCCCCGCGCACGACGGTGCCGGCGAAGGCGCAGTCGAAGACCGTGCCGCCGCCCTGTGCCGCCACGACGTGCACCGCCGTCTCCGCCGTGCCGGCGGCCCGGCCGTCCGTGCGGGTGTCCGGGGCCGCCGTCAGGACGCAGGGTTCGTCCAGCTCGGCGTAGCGGTGGAAGACGATGTGCCCGCCGGTCACGGCGAGGCGGTGGGGGGCGGTGGCGGCCGTGGCCGCCTGTCGGGCGGCCTCCAGCAGGAGCATGCCGGGGACGTGGTCGGCGGGCCGCTGGAAGAGCGTCCGGTGCTCGGTGTTGACGCGCAGAAGCCAGGCGCGGTCGTCGGGACCGGGTGCCAGCAGGACGTCCCGCTCCTCGGCACGCCCCACGCGGCGCGGTTCGAGCAGCGGGCCGGCCCGGGTCACGTGCGCCACCGCGGCGCGTCCCTCCCTGAGCCGGCGGTAGACGCGCGGGCTGCAGAACCGGGTGCGGGCGCGGCCGGTGGCCGCGACGGCGGAGCCGTGCCGCAGCACCCACTCGTAGCTCATCGCGCACGGCCGGCCGGCGCTGCTCCGCACGTCCCCGACGCGTATCTCCAGCACCGTGCGGACGGGCCCCGGACCCGGCGGAGGGCCGACGGGCGGGCTGCGGAACTCCAGCTCCTGGAGCATGAAGTGGTGGTCGAGGGGGACACCCAGGGCCGCGTGGCTGACCAGGATCGACGAGTGCCGCATGGACTCCACCAGGAGCAACGGGTCGAGGTCGCCGAGCGGGGTGGGCGGGTAGAAGTCGTGGTCGTACGGTAACCGCAGTTCGACCAGGTAGGTACCGGCTGACGGCGACGCCCAGCCGGCGACGAACATGTCCTCCGTCCTGGCTCGATGGGTCAACTTCATGACGTCGGACGGGAGTTCACTGATCATTTTTGCTGTCATGCGGGCGCAACCTCCTGCAGGGCGGGCGATCGGCGGCAAGGCGAGCATCGATAAAAATACAAACCGGACGGCTTCTTTTCAACGGGGCCTCCCCCTACGATCAACCGTGCCCAGTCCGCGCGATCAGGAGGTCATGCCGTGGCCCAGGAACGAGCCGTCCGCACCCGCCGGGCCATCCTCGAAGCGGCCGCCAACACCTTCACCCGACGGGGACTGGAGGCCGCGACCATCGCGGAGATCCTCAAGGAGGCCGAGGTGACCAAGGGCGCGCTGTACTTCCACTTCACCTCGAAGGAGGCCCTCGCCCAGGCCGTGCTCAGCGAACCCACACGCGACATCGTCGTGCCGACGCACCCGGTCAAGATCCAGGAACTCATCGACACCGCCCTGGTGCACGCCTTCCAGATCCGTACCGACCCGATCGTCCGGGCCGCCGTCCACCTCTCGCTGGACCAGCACGCCCGGAGCATCGACCGCAGCGGTCCGTTCCTGCGCTGGCGCGAGGCGTCCCTGCGGCTGCTGCGTGCCGCCAAGGACCAGAACGAACTCCTCGCGCACATCGACCCGGTGGAGCTGGCCGACATCTACGTCGGCACCTTCGCCGGCATCCAGTCCATGTCGCAGGTCCTGAGCGGGTACGCCGACCTGGAGATCCGGATCGCCTCTCTGCAACGGCACTTGATGCCCTCGATCTGCGTTCCCGCCCTGCTCACCCAGCTCGACTTCGCACCCGAGCGCGGCGCGCGCCTCAGCGGCAGGGCACCGTCCGAGCAGCCGGGCACGCTGGTGTCCTGAACCGCCCCGCCCGGCGGGTCAGCCGGGCGGGCCGAACCAGCGTTCCAGGGCCGCGTCCAGCTCGCCGCACTCGGGGGTCCAGGCCACGTGCCCGTCCGGGCGCAGCACCAGGGCGCCGGTGTCCAGCGGCGTCGCGACCCGGACGGTCCGCACGTCCGGCCACCTCTTCGCCTGCGCGCCGGTGCCCCACGTCCCCTCTCCCTCGATCAGCACGGGCCCCCCGGACCGCAGCAGTCCGGCGACCGTCGTCGTGGTCCGCGAGCCGTCCTCGTGGCACACGGTCAGCCGCCGCTCGGGCCAGAAGACACCCTCGGCGCCGCACGGGCGTCCGCAGCGGGGCGGGCAGACGAGGTCCTGCCCGCTGATCCGGCCGGCCACCTGGGCCTGCGCCTCGGGAACGGCCATCAGCTCGGTGAACTGGCCGCACAGCGCGAGCTGTTCGCGCCCCTCGCGCATGAGGCCCAACTGCGCGCGGGTGTACTCCACCACGTGCAGGGCGGCGGGCCGGCGTTCCGCCTCGTAGGTGTCGAGGAGTTCTCCGGGGGCGGCGCCCGCGACCACGCGGGCCAGTTTCCAGGCGAGGTTGAGCGCGTCGAGCACACCGGCGCTCAGCCCCTGCCCGCCGATCGGGAAGTGCAGGTGCGCCGCGTCCCCGGCCAGCAGGACCCGGCCCCGCCGGTAGTGGTCGGCGACGCGGGTCACGTCGCTGAACCGCGACACGTAGGGGGCGTCGCCGAGGCGCACGCGCGTGCCGGTGATCCGGCCGAGCTGCGCCTCCAACTCGGCGGCGTCCGGCGGTGTTTCGCGCCCCTGCGGGGGCGGCCCCGACGTCTCCAGCGTGCGGATCAGCAGGGCGTCCTCCCCCGCCGCGCGCACCACGGTCCAGCCGCGCGGGGTGCGGTGCCAGCCGCGCGGCAGCACGTCGGGGGTCACCGACCGGACGAGGCCCATCATCGCGGAGACGGTGGGCGGCGACACGTCCGCGGTGATCCCGGCGAGGTCGCGGACCACGCCGCGGGCCCCGTCCGCCCCGACCAGGTAGGCGCTCCGCAGCACGCGGTCGCCGCCGGGGCCCCGGACGACGACCCGGACGCCGTCACCGGACTGCTCCAGGGCGACGACGCGGTGGCCGCGCAGCAGCACGCCGCCGCGCTCGCGCAGCCGGGCCTCGAACTCGTCCTCCAGATCGGCCTGGGAACGCTTGAGGATCGCCACCGGCTCGCCCGGCGGCACCGCTATCCGCAGCACCGGAAGGCCCGCGTAGTGGAAGGGCGCCGGATCCGGCCCCTCCCACAGTCCCGCGACGCCGTCGAGGTAGCCGCGGCGCACGAGCGACTGCACGGCGCGCGCGTGCACGGTGCCGGCCTTGGGGCGGCGGGAGACGCGCTCCAGCGGCTCTACCACGGTCACCCGTGCCCCGAACCGCGCGAGTTCGGCGGCCGCCAGCAGGCCCACGGGGCCGCCGCCGGCAACGATCACGTCCACCGGTTCCGGCCCAGCCACGTCCCCGGTCCTCCCTCTCGCACAGCGGTCCCCCGGGCCCAACACGCCCAGTCGTCAAGGCTGTTCACGCTAACCCATCGCGGGCCCGGCGGGCGGCCCGGACGCCGGCTCAGTGGGCGACCCCGATCGCGGTACCGACCGTGGCCGGGTCCTGGAGAACGGCCAGCAGCGCGTGGGCCAGGTCGGCGCGGGAGATGCTCGTGCCGCGGACCACACCCGTTCCCCGCGCGGTGCGGTACACGCCGGTGGCGGGCGTCCGGTCGGTCAGCCGCGGCGGACGCAGCACCGTCCAGTCGCGGTCGCCGCGCCGCAGTTCGTCCTCCATGACCGCCAGGTCCTTGTAGACGTTCGCGAAGACCCGGCGGACCAGCGGGGTCACCAGAACGCGCACGGGCAGCGACTCCCCCGGCGGCGTCGGCCCCACCGGCGCGGCACTCACGGCGACGATGCGCCGCACACCCGCGGCGCTCATGGCCGCCGTCGCCGCCCGTACTCCGCGCGAGCAGACGGTCGTGGGCCCGCGGCCGCGCGGTCCGAGCGCCGAGACGACCGCGTCCCGCCCCTCGACGGCCCCGGCCAGCGCCGTCGCGTCCGTCACGTCGGCGGTGACGACCCGCAGCCTCTCGCCGTCCGGCCGGAGCGCCGCGGGATCGCGGACGACGGCGGTGACGCCGTGCCCCGCGTCGAGCGCCTGACGGACCACGAGCCGACCGGTACCGCCGGTCGCCCCCAGCACAACGAGTTCCATGGCGTTCCCTCAGCTTTCCGACAGTCGCCGTCACGGGCAAGGGTGCTCGTGACGAGCTTAGGAGCTCCGGACGGGACAGGTCCGACCGGCGGGCGGTGTCCGGGGCGCGGGCGGGCCGGTCGGGCCGTGCCGTGTCTGACCTAGGATCCGGGTCATGGACGAGGACTGGTTCGAAGACCACGACGGGGAGTTGGACCCGCCCCTGACCACGCTGGTGGAGATCGTGCGGGAAGCGGCCAGAACGTGGCCCGACTGCCCGCCGGACCGCACGACCGCGATGGTCTTTCCCCCCGAACTGGACGAGGGGGACGAGGAGGACGAGGACGCTCCCTGGCCGGACGACGGCTACGCCCGTTACGACGCGGCCTTCGACGAACGCGAGGCGAGGGGCACGACCGTCGTGAGCCTTCTGGTGGACATCGTCGACGAGCGGGACAACCTCCTCGTCAAGGTGCTCGGGGCCACCGTCGCGGGCGACTGGATGCTGTGCAGCGAACGCGACGTGCGGACTCTGCGGCCCGTACCGAGCCAGGAGGTGACACCGTTGGAGACCACCGGCACTCCCGAGGAGCTCGGACGCCTGGCCGCCGACTGGTTCACCGAGGTGATGCTCCGCCCGATGGTCGTCCGGAGTCTCGCCCCGTCCGTCTCGGAGTACTCCTTCACCACCCCGGGCCGGCCGACGCCCGGGGACCGCTGGGTCCGCAACGCTCCCGCCGAACGCTGACGGTGCCGGTGCCGGTGCCGGACGCCGTCGGTCGGTACGCGCCCCCTTGAGGAGGCGCGTACCGACCGCTTCGTGCGCCTGCGGATCACCCTGCCGGGCCCCTACTCGTCCTCCATTCCCATGGCGAATCCCAGGGCTTCACCCTCGGCGTCGAGTTCGGCGGTGGCCATCGCCTCGGCCTGCGCCTCCGCTTCCGCCTCCGCCTCGGCCCCGTCGGCACCGGCACCGCCTCTCGCCATCTGCTGCAGGGCCAGCCGGCCGTCCTTGGCCAGCCTCGCTCCGGACGCCTCGAACTGTTCCAGTTCCCTGGTCTGCTGGCAGCGGACGCAGATCTCGGCCTCCGTGTCCTTGGCGGCGTTGTGCGTCTCGGCGTACTGGAGGTCTTCCTTGGCCGATCCGTTACGGACCGCCTCCGTGTCGCAGAAGTCCTCGGCGCAGGAGGCGCCGCGTCCCTTGTTGTTCTGCTGGTAGGCGGCCCAGTAGATCATTTTCCTCTTCTCGTCCCAGGCCACGCTGATGGTGCCGAACCGCTTCAGGGCGCGGTTGCTGATCTGCCCGGACTCCTGGAGCTCCTGGAGCCGCGCGATGACCGCGGCCCGGACCTGGCGGGACGCGTCCAGGTACTGCTGGGTCTCCCACTTCTGGTTCTGGATGGCGATGGCGCCGCTCACCGTGTTCTTGCCGCTGATCGCCAGGATGTGCTTGTTGGTGCCGAAGCCGATCGCCGCGGTGAGGAGCGTCTTCCCGGCGGCGGCCAGATAGCTCGGCTTCGCCTTCGGGTTGTAGTGGGAGCAGTTGTTCTTGTTGCACAGATCCCCGAAGCCCTGCGCGTTGGCGAGGCTCTGGGAGATCGGCGTACCCCCCTTCTTCACCGGCTTGTTCATCGTCGGGTCGGCCCACCAGTTGTCCGTTCCGGTGGGGTCGAATCCGGCGAGCGGGTTGTCCGCGGCGTAGACGTACCCGTTCAGGGACTGCGGGTCGGCGGTGTCGAGCACCGGGTCGACGCTGAGGAAGCGGCCGGTGAGCGGGTCGTACTCACGGGCGCCGACGTGGGTCAGGCCGCTGTCGGGGTCGGCGGTCTTGCCGAGGAACCCCTTGTCGTCCGGCCAGGCACCGGTCCCGCCGGTGCGGGCGCCGCCGAAGACCGTGAGGTAACGCTTGGTCACCTGCTGGGTGGCCGCGTCGATGGCGAGGGTGGCGGTGCCGTGCGCGTCTCCCGCGAACCAGGTGACCGTGTCGCCGCCGCGGTTGCTGCGTTCCGCGATCGTCGTGGCGCCCGCCGTGTAGGTGCGCCGCGCCCAGTAGGAGGTGGTGCCGGTCTTCAGATGGACCTCGGTGTCACCGAGGTAGAGGACCGTGTCGCCGCCGCTGTCACGGCTGATGATCAGGGTGCCGTCGGGGTCGTACACGTGCGAGGTGGTGCTCTTCACCGTGCCCGAGGAGTTCTTCTCGGTGAGGGTGTCGAGACGGCCCTGCGGGTTCCAGGTCAGGGTCTGGGTGTCCGTGCCGTGCGGACGGCCGGTGGTCTCGCCGGCGCTGTCGTAGCCGTAGGCGGGGGTGGCGCCGGCGCACGTCGCGCCCGCCGTGGTGAGGACCGCGGTCAGTACGTGCTGCTGGGTGGTGCTGTAGCAGTACGTGCTGCCGGTGCTGGTCGTGGCGGTGCGGTCGGTCTCGGTGGAGCGCAGCCCTCCGGCGGTGTACGTGTACGAGGTCCAGTAGGGGGCGGCTCCGCCCAGGTTGGCGGCGGCGCGGCCGGAGTCGGAGCAGTCGGCCGTGGCGGGGGTCCAGGCCTCGGCCAGTCTGCGGTAACCGTCGTAGGTGAAGCACTGGTTGTCGGCGGCGCCGGTGCCGCCGAGCGTGGTCGGGTCGAAGAGGTGGGTGACGTTGCCCGCGGCGTCGTAGCCGTAATTCAGTTCCTGGAGTTCGTAGGGGTGCGTCTGGTCGGTGACGGTGGACTGGGTGAGGGCGTCGGTGCCCTCGTCGTACACGTCGGTGACGTACGCCTTGGGGGTGCCGGCGGCGTCGGAGGTCCCGAGCGTGAGTTGCTGCGGGAGGCCGTTGTCGGTGTAGGCGGCGGACAGCAGGTAGTCGCTGGTGCCCTCCACGTCGGTGGTCAGGCCCAGGCTGTCGTGGTGGGTCGTCAGGTGCTCGGCTGCCAGGCCGCCGGCGGCCGGGTCATCGACGTACTGCCGGGTGCCGTCGGTGTTGTAGTACGCCTTGGTGGTGAGGGTGCTCGCGACGGCGCCCGAGGTGACCAGCGGGTCGGTCGCCGGGAGGTCCAGCTCGGTCGAGGTCGCGTGGTAGAGGCTGTCGTAGGCCGTGACCTTCTCGGTGTACGCGCTGGTGCCGGAGTAGCTGGTGGCGGAGTCGAGCTGCCCCTTGGCCAGGGTGTCGTACGCCCAGTGGTCCAGCTTGTTCGCGTCGGTGCGGGACGTCTTCCACACGTCCGTCCTGCGGCCCAGGGTGTCGTAGCCGTAGAGCAGCGTGGTGCCGTTGGCGTCCTTGGCGGTGTCGGTCTGGTCGAGGCTGGTCCAGGTGGTGGTGGTGCTGCCCTCGTCGGGGTCGGTGGCGGAGGTCTGTCGGCCGAACAGGTCGTAGGTGTAGCCCCACTTGGCACCGTCGGGGCCGGTGACCGTCAGCGGCTTGCCGTCGGTGGTGTACGTGTACCGGGTGCTGGTGAAGGCGGCGCCGAGGCCGGCCCCGTACTGGACGTCGGCGGGACTGGAGCCCGAGTAGGTGCGCTCCTCGGTGGTGCGTCCGAGGGCGTCGACGAGGGTGCGGGTGGCGCTGCCGCCCTGGGCGGCGGTGGTGGCGGTGGAGTCGCCGGTGTACGTGGTGGTCGTGGACCAGCGCTGCTGCCCGTAGGAGAAGAAGGTGTTCGTCGTGGCACGCCCGGCGCCGTCGTACACGGTGTCGGTCTGCTTGGGTGCCCGCCCGGACTCGGCGCGCTGGTAGGTGCCGGAGGGGGCGGTGCCGTCGTGGACGTCGGTGTAGGTCTCGTAGGCGAGGCCGCGGCTGTCGTAGCGGGTGTCGGTGAGCTGCCGTCCGCCGTTCACCGACGGCGACTGTGTCTGCAACGGCCGCAGCAGCGAGTCGAAGATGCTGAAGGTCGTGGTGTAGCTGCCCGGCGCGACGAGTGACGCCGACGACGTCCAGGTCGGTTCGGTGTTGCTGACGTGGTAGGCGTACGTGTAGTTGGCGTCGTATCCGCCGCCCCGGGACTCGTTGGGCAACCAGACCGAGGTGACGCGGCCCAGGGGGTCGAAGGCGGCTTCGGTGGTCCTGCCGTTGGCGTCGTACTCCTTGACGGTGCCGCCGCGCGCGTAGTCGAGGTAGGTGTAGGAGATCTGGGACTTGGGGTTGGTGACCTGGACGCGGGTGACGGGGCCGGCGGCGGCCGGGACGTAGGCGGTCCGGGTGGTGTCGCCGGCGGCGTCGGTGAGGGTGAGGGCCCGGCCCAGCTTGGCGGTGGCGTCGTCGTAGGTGGTGGTGGAGAGGGTCTGCCAGCTCGTGGGCGCCCGCTCCCCGCCGGTGACGGCGGCCGGGTAGGCGGAGGCACGCCCGGTCCAGGTGGCCTCACCGAGGGTGGGGGTCTGGGAGGCGGTCCAGGCGGTGGCGGTGGTGTTGTCGTAGACGGTCGCGGTGTCGGAGAGGACGTCGCCGCGGGTGGTGCTGCCGGCGGGCAGGCTGAGCGCGCTCTCCGCGGTGGAGCAGGATCGGCCGGTGACGCGGGTGCGGGAGACCAGCGAGGTGAGGCCGGCCGCCGTGTTGCGCGCGTACCAGGTACGGGTGCACTGCTCGTCGCCGGTGTAGGAGGTGTCACCGGTGTCGTCGACCGCGACGGCCATGCCGTAGCCGTCGTAGGTGGTGGAGGTGGTGCGGGTGCGCCAGGTGTCGGACGCGGTCAGGTGGGTGGAGGAGTCGGTGGACGCGGTGCGCACGTAGTAGGCCGTGGCGTGCGGGGTGACGGACGTCTGGGTCGCGGTGGCCTTCGACCACGGTGTGTCGACCGTCGCGGAGACCGCCGACTGGCCGTCGTAGTCGACCTGTTCGCGGCGGAAGCCGGCGTACTGGTCGCTGTCCGTCTGCGCGGGCACGCTCAGCCCCGCCAGGCTCACACCGGGCACGGTCACCGACCGGGTGGTGCCGTCCTTGCGGCTGTCGCCGTCCATGCCCTGGAGGTAGACGCTGGTGCTCCTGGACTGCGTGCCGGCGGCGGACCCGTTCAGGGTGGTGACGGTGCGGTAGCCGCGCCAGTCGGACCAGGTGCGCTCCTTGACCGGTGTCATCGGGTCGTCGTTGTGGTGCCAGGCCGGCCCGGAGTACGTGTACGACGTCGACATGGTCTCGCCGTGCCCCGTGGGGTCGGCGGTGAGGACGTCGAGCACCCGGTACTTGCTGAACCAGTCGAGGGTCGCCTCGTCGGCGCCGTTGACGTGCCAGTACACCGGGTAGCAGCTCGTCGTGTCGTCGTCCTCGGCGGCCGGCATGGCGGAACCGCGCACGCATTCCGGCTGGGACAGCGTCACCGTGGTGATCGCGCCGGTCTCCGAGGTGACCGACTGGATGCGCGGCCGGTTCAGCGGCAGGACGTCGTCCTCGGCGCCGTCGACCCGGTTGGGGCGCATCTGGTAGGTGAACGTCACCGGCGGCAGCGTCGCGGTGCCGCCGCTCTCACCGGTGTGCCGGATGCTGTGCAGGACCAGGCTCTGGTCGGTGCTGTTGCCGATGTCGCCGGGGTCCTCGTACTGCTGCGCCAGCGTCCAGGAGTCCACGGCGGCGAAGCCGGCCGGGGACGCGGCCGCGTTCCACGCCGAGGTCTCCACCCCGGTGAGCCGCTTGCGGGTGAAGAACTCCGGGCTGTGCGCGTGGCAGGTCGCGTCCTTGGCGCAGATCGCGTCGAACGGGACGTCGGGCCAGTCGGACGCGGTGTCCTTGGTCAGCGAGGAGCAGTCGGACGCGGTGCACCGCTCGGCGTACGTGAACTGCGCCTTGTCGGAGGCGTTGGCGCTGAAGAGGGTGTCGGAGCGCTGCCCGTACAGGATGTGGTCGAGGGTGCCGCCCCGGGTGTAGGCGGCCGTGGCGGTGGTCGCGCCGTTCTGCGCGTAGTAGTTGGTCTCCGGGTTGTACCAGTACGACATCGCGTTGCCGTGCGGGTCGACGACGTAGTCGAGGTTCCACCGCCAGGCCTGGACCTCGGCGCGGCCGGAGAAGGCGGTGCCGCCGGCGTAGCCGGGCTCCCCGGAGTCGTCGCCGTAGACCGGCACGGTCCACACCGAGTCGGTGCGCTGGGTGTCCGCGCCGGGCAGCTTGTCCAGGCCGAAGACGTACTTGGTGCCGTTGCCGGTGGTGACCGTCCAGTACTCGCCGGCGCCGTCGTTGCCGCTGTCGCCCTGGTCGCCGTTGTCCGCCCCGGTGGAATGCGTGACGGTGGAGGCGTCGTCGTCCTTGAGCCGCCACTGGCCGGTCGCGTCGTCCTTGACGAGCTGGGAGGCGCTCCCGTTGAGGACGAGGCTGGCGTTGTCGTACTTCCAGCACAGGTCGTTCTTGCCGCTCTGCCCGTCGTCGTCGCAGGAGCCGTAGGAGCGTTCGACGTAGGAGTCGGAGCTGAGGTCGAAGCCCTCGCCGACCTGGCTGCCCTGGTTGTTGGTGGTGGCGGTGCGTCCGTCCACCCTGCCGGAGTCGTAGCCGAGTTCCAGCGAGGGCTGCGGGCCGGTCGCCGCCGGCGGTACCGCCATCGGGTACGACCAGGTGAAGGAGCCCGACGAGGTGCCGGCCGCCCAGGTCGCCGACGGCGACAGCGGGGTCGCGGCGTAGTCGCCGCCGCCGGTGGGCGACTCGTCGGTGGCTGCGGCCGTCACCGCGAGCACCCGCGCCGAGGAGGTACCGGCGGTCAGGGACACGTTCGCGGTGAGGGTCTGCGCGGCGGTGTCGTTGGTCGTGGCGAGCGGGGTGAGAGTGCGGCACGCGGCGGCGGCCGGGGTGGTCAGCGCGCAGGACGGCAGTTCCGCCAGGCGCAGGCGGCCGGCCCAGCCGCCGCCGTAGGCGGAGGCGAACGCCGCGTAGCCGACCTCGACGCCGGCCTTGCCGGCCCGTTCGGAGGAGACCGACAGCACGACCCCGTCGACACCGGTGGCCTTCGTCCGGGCGCGGTCGAGGGTACGGACGTCGAGGCGGCCCGCCGCGCCGTCGCGGGCGGGCACCACGGTGACCGGTACGCCGCCGGCGGTGACCCGCAGGGATCGGGCCGCCGCCGGGAGGGCGCCGGAGGCGGTGCCCCCGACGGGCCAGGCCGCGTGCTGCTGGGCGCGGGCGGCGGCGGCCCGCGCCCTGTCGTTCGCCGCGGCGTGGGCCACGACCGCGCGCTGGGCGGCGGCGCCCGGTGAAGTGACCGCCGTGGTGGGGTCGTTGTGGCCCGCGGGCAGTGCGGGTGCGCCGAGTCCGTGCGGCGCGGTGCCGGCGGCGGCCGGTACGGCCGCGGCGAGCGAACCGGTCAGCGCCAGGCACAACACGGCCACCAGCGCCGGGCGGCGGCCGTTCCCCCGGCGCGTGGGGACTGCACCGCGCGGGAGGGGACGCCTCCACCACGCGGTTCTGCTGCGAACACTCACGACTTGTCCTCCATACGGTCGGACGGCGGGCAGGGCGGCTCGGCATCCGGCCGGAGCACGCGGAGTACGGCACTCCGCGAGCCGGGGCGGGGCGCGGGGACACGGCGCGCGCCGTGCTGTTTCCGGGCGCGCGGAAGAAGGGGGGCCGCGACGGCGGAGCCCCGTGACGGGTGCGGGAATCGGGGGGTGGGGGGGGGGGGGGGCGCGGCCCCCCCCCCCGCCCCGGGGGGGGGCCGGCCCCCCCCCCCGGCCCCCCCCGCCGCGGGGCGCCCCG
>NZ_JBIBHJ010000025.1:14909-73538 GCF_042956945.1 Streptomyces sp. NPDC008150
CGGGCGGGGGGGGGGGGGGGGGGGGGGGGGGGGGGGGGGGGGGGGGGGGGGGGGGGGGGGGGGCGGGGGGGGGGGGCCGCCCCCCCCCCCCCCCACCCCGGGGGTCAGTCGCCGTCCAGGGCGCCGACCTGGCTGTCGTTCATCGCGCCGACCCACAGGCGGAGGTCGTCGATCCGGCCGGGCATCCAGTGGCCCCAACCGGTCTCCCCGGCGGCCTGGGCCTCGCCGACGGTGAACAGTCCGCTGCCCGCGTCGGCGGTGTAGGGATGGACGGCGTCGGCACCGTTCTCGCTGTCGCCGAGGTAGAAGTGGACGGCGGCGGACGGACCGTCGTAGGTGCCGGTGAGCCGCACGGGGCTGCCGAGGTCGGCGGGTTCGTCGGACACCACTCCGTCGAAGTTCCCGTCCGCGGTCAGCCTGCCGAAGTACCAGGTGCCGACGGGGACGGTCAGGTCGTCGCCGCCGTCCGGGTCCGGCACGGTCTCGGTGCCGGCCACCTTGTACCAGAAGCCCCACGAGGAGCCGTCCGCGCTGCGCTGCCCGGCGATCTGGACGGTGGTGCCGACCGGTTTCTTCGCCAGCGCGGCCGGGTCCGGGTCGGCGGTCGCGGTCACGGTGAACGAGGCCGTGCCGTCCACCACCGGTCCGGCCGCGGTGGCCGCGCCGCTGCCGCCGTCGAGGACGAGCGAGGAGCCGTCGAGCGAGGCCCCGCCGGACAGCGCGAGCGACCGGGCGTACGGGCTGGTGGTGTCGTTGAGGACGGTGCCGGTGGCGCCGTCCGGGTTCCAGTCCGCCGCCAGGGCGACGGCGGGCGCGCCGTCGGCGTCGGGCAGCCGGTCCTCGGTGGCGATCTCGTCCGGGGTCAACGCCCGCTGCCAGACGGCCACTTCGTCGTCCCGGCCGCGCATGTAGTTGTCGAACACGCCGTAGGTCGAGCTGTTGCGGCCGAACTCCAGGAGTCCGTCCGCGGCGTGCGCGGCGGCCGCGGCGGGCAGCGTGACGGGCGCGCCCTGGAGCCGCCCGTTGACGTAGAGGCCGAGGGTGCCGGCCTCGGAGTCGTAGACGCCGGTGAGGTGGGTCCAGGTCTTCAGCGGTACGCCCGCCGTGCCGTTGGCCCCCAGGTACTTGCGGGCGCCGCCCTCCTGCCAGTTCCAGAGGAAGACCCAGCGCTGGATGTTCGGCGAGTAGTAGAGGGAGAACCCCGAACTGTCGCTGCCGGTCTCGGAGAGCACCGTCCGGAAGGCGGACTCGTCGGTCAGGTAGGCCCACGCGGAGACGGTGAACGACGACTCGGTGTTCACCACGGGCTGCGAAGTGGCCGCGTACCCCTGCTGGTTGGCGGTCACGGAGGTGTCGTTGAGCCACAGCGAACGGTCGCCGGAACCGGTGCGGGCGAAGGACGACCAGCCCGTGCCGGCGGTGTACAGCGTGGCGGGGTGACGGGTCCCCTCGGTCGCCGTGTCGGCGGCCGTGACGACCCCCGAGCCGGGCGCGGCGTCGTCGAAGTGCCAGCGCCCGATGGGGCCCTGGCCCTCCTGGACGTTGAACTTCACCGTCTGGGTCTGCCCCCAGCCGGCCGCGTCCTGGCCCCGCACCAGCAGCAACTGGGTGCCGGCGAGCTGCGGAGTGATCTTCGCCTGTACGGAGTTGCCCTTGATCGCCGCCGACCAGGCCGGGGACGAGGCGAGTTTGTACTCGTAGGCGGTGTTGGTGTCGCCGGAGGCAGGTCCGAAGGAGAAGGTGCCGGGCGTTCCCGGCCCGCCGGCCGCCGCGCAGGCGTCCGCCGTGCACACCGAGTACGGGCTGCCGACCGTCACCACGGGCGGCTTGGGCGCGGTCTTGTCGATCTTGAAGTAGCACCAGCCCTTGGTGGTCAGCGTGGAGTGCGACTGCACGTACCCGCCGTCGTAGTAGGACCGGGTGAAGACCGCCAGCCGGTAGAGGGAGTTCTCCGCGAGGGTGATCGGGGACGGGTCGGTCTCGGTGGTCCCGCTGCCCAGATAGCCGCTCAGGGGCCGCACCGGTTCGGTGGCGACCGCCCAACTGCCGTCGCCCGCCTGCTTCTCCACGTAGAAGTACGCGCGCAGTTGGGCTCCGCTGCCGCCACCGGAGACGGCGGCGACCTTCGCGGTGAAGTCCGGGGTCGCGTCACCGGTGATCTGCGGGTCGGAGGCGCTGGTCTCGCAGGTCACACCACTGCCCGACACGAGCCCGGCGGAGGTCGGCACCGCGGGCAGCCCCACGTAGGTCACCGACAGGACGGCGTCGTCGCGGAACCGCTTCCAGTCGCTGGTCGCGCTCTCGTCGCGTGCCTTGAGCAGCAGCGTCAGCCGGGAGAACCTGCCCGCCGCGAAGTCGGAGACCTGCGTCGTCAGCCGCGAGTCGTGGAACTCGACGGGCGCGGCCGGCTGGGAGGGGCTGCACTCCGAGCCGCGGCCGGCCGACACGTCGCGGCTGGCGACGGTGCCCAGGTTGCTGGGGCGGCCCGCCCAGGTGGTGGCGGAGCTGATGTTGCTGGTCCGTTCGACGTCGACCCAGGAGGCGTCGCAGGTGAACGACCATGACTCGGTGTCCCGGAACGTCGCGTCCAGCACCTTCTTGCCGGCCAGAGTGGTGGGCGCGAACTGGTAGTAGATCCGCTCCGTGTACCCGGTGCCGCAGTAGTAGCCGGCGTACGACGAGCAGTGGCCGACGCCCTTGCCCTCGTTGTTGGTGCCGTTGGTGAACTCGAAGTCGGTGGCGCCGTCCGACCGGATCTGGGTGCGGGCGGTCTGGCTGAGGCCGACGGTGGGGTCGATGTAGAGCGGGTAGGCGGCGGCGTCGGTCCGGGCCAGCATCGCGGCGTCCGGCACGACGGCCAGCGAATCGGCGTCGACCTTCACCGGGAGTACCGCGGAGGCGTCACCGTCGCCGGGCCCCGTGGTCGGGTCGTCGTCGGCGGGGTCCGCCGCGCCGGCCGGGGCAGGGGCGGAGGCGGTCGGCGTGGCGTCCCCGGTGCCCGCGGCGGCGGCCCGCGCGGCGGCCCGGGGCGTCGCCGCCGAGGCCTTCGCGGTGGCCGCGCTCGCGCCCTCCGCCGTGCCGGGACCGCTGGAGTCCCACATGAGGGCCGCGGGTGCGGAGAAGACCGGCGCGGCGGTGTCGGAGTCGACGGCGGTCATGCCGCCTCCGCCGGCCTGCCGGACCGCGAGGCCGTCGGCGCGCACCGAGAACTCGACCCTCGCCAGCGCGGGGTCGGCGGCCGCCTTCGGTGTCCTTACGACGAGCAGTTCCCGGTAGCCCTCCGTGGTCGCGGTCAGCCGCAGGTCCACGTCGGGCAGCACATCGGGGTAGGTGGCGTTCGCCCCGTCCAGCACGGGTTCCGGCAGCGTGCCGGACCACCCCAGCGCCAGCGAGCGGCCGTCGTGGCCGATGTCGACCAGGCCCGCGCCGTCACCGCCGCCGGAGAAGGAAAGCCGCACGACCGCCGCTTTCGGCCCCACCGTTCCGTCGGAACGTCTGACGAGCGTCGTGTCCGGTGCCGTCCAGGCACCGTCACCGGTCCTCACCCGTACGGGCACCGCGGACTGCTCCAGGGTGAAGGAGGTTCCGTCCGGGTCGGCATACGTCGTGTCGTATTCCGTCCGGTCGGCCTCCACCTCCACCCGCTGCCCGGTGGACCGCGCCTCGGCCGCGGCCGCCCGCTCCGCCGGGAGGGGCGCTCCCGTCCCGTCGTCCGCCGCCGCCGGCGCGGCCGCCGGGAGCAACGGGAGCACCGCCGCCAGGACGACGCCGGCCAGGGCAACCGCCGTTCCCCGCCCAGGTCTTGCACCGCGTGTGCCGACCGTGCGACACACTTCGCCCCACCCCATGAATCCCCCACCCAGGTGCCGCAGAAAGCTGATCATCGAAGAGCCAGCGAAATGTAGGTGAGAAATTGATGAGTGGTCCATGGACGCGAATGTCGAATTAGTGGACATGCCGTCACCTGTACGGCCCGCACAAACCTATGACACACATCACAGTAGGGAATGCGGTAAGAAATCCTTACGGAATGCGCGTACACGGCGGACCCGTCGGTTAACCCCGGGAAAACACGCTTCAAAATTGCGGGGCGCCGGGCAAACCGCATTTCCGCGGTCCGGACGGCGGCCACGACCCGGCGCACGGCACGGCACGGGCCGGCGCCGGGGGCCCCGCCGCCCGGCCTCCACCCGAGGGGCCGGGATGTCAAGGTTGTGCAATAAATTCCACTCGCACGGGTGGATGATCGATTGGCGATGACAACGCGCACGCCTGCGTTTCCTACGGTGTGGAGAAGTTGCCCCTGTCCCTGGTGACGGCCCGACAACCACGCCCCTCCATCGGGGGTACCAGGTCAGGAATCACCATGAGTGCTCGGGAGACGAACGGTGCCGCGGGGCAGCATCACGGTCGACGGGATCGGCCCGTGCCGGGGAGGCCGCCGGTACCGGCGAGGCTGCCCGCGCCGGGGAAGCCGCCCGCCCCGGGTCGGCACGCGCGGAGTTACGACGTCCGCGGCCTCACCGTGATCGAACTCCGCGGAGCCATCGACCTGAGCAACGTCCCCGAGATCCGGGCACTCGCCGATGCCGTGACCGCCCGGCCCGGCGTCCGCGTGGTCATGGACCTGCGACCGGTGGAATTCCTCGACGGTTCCACCCTCGGCCTGCTCTGCCGGACCCGCCGCCGGGCCCTCGACCAGGGCGGCCACCTGACCCTCGTCTGCGTCCGGCCCTGGCACCTGCGGATCCTCAGGGCCGCCGGGCTCGGCACGGTCTTCGCGCCGTTCGCCACCCTGGAAGCGGCCCTCGAAGCCACCCTGGGAGCGGCGAGCGGAACGCCGCCACCGCACGGCGGGTAGCCGGTCCCGCGCGGGACGCCCCCTCACCGAGGCGACCGTGCCCACCCACGCCCACTACAGCGACACGCCACGCGCCGAGCGCCATGCACCCACCGCCCGTTGTCCCTCGACCGTGTGAACCGGGCCGGGTGGGTGCCGGGCCCCCGGCAGGCAGGCGGGGAACGGCTTCCGAGGCACCGTCCGGGCGGAGAAGCCCCGCGGACGCACAGGCCACGGCAATAGACTTGTCGCCGTCGGCCGTTCGGACCCAGCGGCCGACCCGCACGTCCCCCTCGGGGACGGGCGGAAGCATTCTGTGTGCGGCACTTGGGAGGGTCCTCCCCGTTCCGGGGCCGTGCGGGAGTCGAAAACGACCTTGCGAGGACCCAGTGCCCCCTGCCGAGAACGGCATCTCTCCCGACAACCTCAGCATCCACACCGCCACCCGCGACGGGATCCAGGTCGTCACCCTGACCGGAGAGATCGACTACCACGTCAGCGGCCCCCTCCACGACGTGCTTCAGGACCACGCGCAGAACACCGGCCGCCTCGTCGTCGACTTCGCGGGCGTCTCCTTCATGGACTCCACCGGTGTCCGCGCGCTGCTGTCGACCGCGCAGTCCCTGTGGGACCGGCCCGACACCTGGATGAGGATCGCCGCTCCCAGCGCCCCCGTGCGGCACGTCCTGGAACTCGTCGGCCTCGACACCGTCCTCGCCGTCTATCCGACGGTGTCCGCGGCCCTCACCGCCTGACGGGGAATTTCGCCCCTCCTCCGCCGGGAGTACGGGAGGGAATGACGGACATGAGGGGTTCGCTGTTCCTTCTCGTCGACGGGCTCGGTGACCTGATGGCCTCCTCGAAGGTGCCCGAGCCCAGCCTCGGCGGACCGCGCGATTCCGACGAACTGGCCGCCGAGGCGGGCCAACTGCGGTCGGAGAACCAGCAGTTGCGCCAGGCACTGGCCACGCACGCTGTCGTCGACCAGGCTGTCGGCGTCGTCGTCGCCCTCGGGCGCGTCAGCGCGGACGACGGCATCGCCGTGCTGCGGGAGGTCTCCCGGCGCACGAGTACCGCGTTGTCGGAGGTCGCCGAGTACCTGCTGGGGTTCGCCCGGGGAGCGTCCCTGCCGGACGCACTGCTGGTCGCGACGAGGTCGGCGATCGCCCGCCGCACGCCGGGCGCCGGGCCCGCGGAAGGTCCCGGCGGCTGAGCACACGGCGCGGCAGGGGCGCGGCAGGGCTTTCAGGCCATGGCGATGTGACCGGTGATCCGTTTGCCCATGCCTTCGGGACGGATCTCGAAGCGCTGGACGAGGGCCTTGACGATCTCCAGCCCGTGCCGTCCGATCCTGCGGGGGTCGGCGGCGCTGACCTGCGGCATGTCCGGGGCGGTGTCCCAGACGGTCACCTGCACCGTCCGGTCCACCACCCTCAGATGCAGCAGGACCAGGCCGGGGGCGTACTTGCGGGCGTTGGTCACCAGCTCACTGACCACGAGCAGGGTGATCTCGACAGCGGGCGACGGCACGGTGATGCCGTGCGTCTCGTGCAGGCGGGCCAGGAAGCCGGCGGCGCGGTGGCGCGCCTCGGAGATCGCCGCGTTGTCCCGCAGGGTGAACGTCACTTCGGGCGCACCGTCCGTCGGACTGCCGCTCTGGTCGCCCGGCCGTGCCTTCACGCAGTCCGCCTCCACACCGTTCCCCCGAAGTCACGCGGCGGGTACCCCTGAAGGAACGGCCTGCACACGCCGGTGCGCCTTTTGAACGCCGAGGCGCCGCTCCCCCTGCGCGGATCGTCGCGCGGGATGCCCGGCCGGGCCGCCCCCGGGCGCCTTCCGCGCCCTCCTCCCGCCGGCACCGGCACAGGCCCCGGACCGACCGCCGCCACGACCTGAGAGGCGACGAAGTCGTCGCACACCCCTTCCGTCCGCGAAAACCAAGTGATACTTAGTTTTAGCATGACGGACATCACCGATCCCTCCACCGACCGCCCCGCGGCCGGGGCTTCGCCGGTGCGGCTTTCCCGCGTCGGGCTGCTTCTCCTGGTCGGGCAGTTGGCCTGGGCGCTGCCCGCGACCGCCTCGGTGACGCTGCTCCAGTCGCTGGCCGACGACGTCGACCCCCTGCACAAGGTGCGGGTGGTGGCCCTGATCGGTACCGCAGGAGCGGTGACCAGCGCGATCGGCACCGTCGGCGGCGGGCTGCTCTCGGACCGGACGCGCAGCAGGCTCGGCCGCAGGTCGCCGTGGCTGATCGGTTCCGCCCTGCTGGCCGCGGCGGCACTCGCGGCCTGCGGGACGACCACGGACCTGGTGGCGGTCGGCGCGTTCTACGCCGTCTTCCAACTGGGCATCGGCACCTGGGTCGCCGCGCTGTCCGCGCTCCTGCCCGACCATGTCGCGCCGGGGTCGACGGGCCGCGCGTCGGCCTTCGCGGGGATCGGCTACCTGCTCGGGCAGACCGCGGGCGGCGTGCTGGGCGGACTGTTCGTCCCGCATCCGGGCCGCGGGATGGCGCTGGCACCCTGGCTGATGGTGCTCGCCGCGCTGCTCGTCGCCGTCCGCCTGCCCGCGGCCGACAACCGGAACGCGCCCCGGCCGCCGCTCCGCGGCAGCGAGCTGCGCCCGCCGGGCACCCGGGACTTCTGGCTGGCCTTCGCGGGACGGTTCCTGTTCATCCTCGCGATCGTCCTGGTCACGCAGTACCTGCTCTACGTGTTCACCGACCACCTCGGGCTGGCCAAGGACGACGCCGGGCGGGCCGCCGCCGCGGCGACCGGGCTCGTCGGGGTGCTCGCCGCCCTCACGACCGTCGGCGGAGGTCTGCTCAGCGACCGGCTCGGCCGGACGAAGATCTTCGTCGGCGGGGCGCCGCTGCTGCTCGCCGCCGGCGCGGTGCCCGTGCTCGTCGCACCCGGCACGGCCACCATGTTCGTCTTCTGCGCCGCCGTCGGCCTGACGCTCGGTACGTACCTCTCCGTCGACCAGGCGCTGATGGTGGCCGTACTGCCGGACGCGGAGAACTCCGCGCGGGACCTCGGCATGCTGCAGATCGGCTCGACCCTGCCCGGTGTCGTCGCGCCCGTCGTGGGCGGCGCGCTGATCGGCTCGGCGGGCTACTCGGTCCTCTTCGTCGTCTCACTCGTCCTGGCCGTCGCCGCGGCGGCCGTGATCACCACCATCAGGAGCGTACGTTGACCAGCGAACCGACCTCGGAATCCCTGCCCTCGTTCCCGCCCGGCTTCCTCTGGGGCACCGCCATCGGCGCACACCAGTCCGAGGGCAACAACCTCGCAAGTGACTGGTGGTTCGCGGAGAACCAGCCCGGCTCACGCGTGGCGGAACGCTCCGGAGACGCGATCGACAGCTACCACCGCTGGCCGGAGGACCTGGACCTGGCCGCGGGGGCGGGCTTCCTCGACCACCGCTTCGGCATCGAGTGGTCCCGCGTCGAACCGGCGGACGGCAGGATCTCGCTCGCCGCGGTCGAGCACTACCGGCGCGTCGTGGAGGGAGCGGTGGCCCGCGGGCTGCGTCCGATGGTGACGCTGCACCACTTCACCGTGCCGCTGTGGTTCGCGGCCGGCGGCGGCTGGACCCGCGAGGACGCGGTGGAGCGCTTCCTCCACTACGTCGACGCGCTGGCACCCGTGCTGGACGCGGGCGCCGTACGGGTCGAGACCATCAACGAGCCCAACATCGTCGCCGTACTGCCGCAGTTGGCGACAGGACAGGCCGATCTCGCCGACGGGCTCCCGCTGCCGGACGAGGCTCTCACCCGGGCCATGATCCGCGTGCACCGCGCCACCGTCGGACGGTTGCGTGCCCGGCACCCCGGGCTCGACGTGGGCTGGGGCGTCTCCGTGCAGGACTACCAGCCCGAGCCGGGGGCCGAGGACGTGACCGAGACGTACTGCGAGCCGCGCGACCAGGTGTTCCTGCGGGCCGCCGAGGGCGACGACTTCATCGGCGTGCAGACGTACACGCGCGGCCGGATCGGCGCCGACGGCCGGGCAGTTCGCGTCGCGGGGGCCCAACTCACGCAGACCGGCTGGGAGTTCTACCCCGCCGCGCTGGGCGGTGCGGTGCGGCGGGTGGCCCGGGTCGTCGGCGGCGTGCCCATCGTCGTCACGGAGAACGGAGTCGCCACCGCCGACGACACCGAGCGCGTCCGGTACGTCACCGGGGCCCTGCGGTCGCTTCGGGCCGCGATGGACGACGGCGTGGACGTGCGCGGTTACTTCCACTGGAGCCTGCTCGACAACTGGGAGTGGGGCCACTGGGGACCCACGTTCGGCCTGGTCGCCGTGGACCGTACGACCTTCGCCCGGACGCCCAGGCCCTCACTGGCCTGGCTCGGCGCGCTCGCCCCGGCGGCGCGGTGACGGGCACGTCGGCGGTCGGCCGCTACACGCTCCCCGCGCGGGCGAACGTCGCGTAGAGCCGCTGGAGGTCACCGACCACGTCCACGGACGGATCACGCAGCCACTGGGCCTGAAGCCCGTCCATGGCGGCCATCAGCACCCGGGCCTGCCACGCGTGCCCCGGGCCCACCGCGCGGGTCATCAACTCCGCGATCCCCTCGGCGCGCCGCTTCATGAAGCCGTGCGCCGGGTGGCCCGGGTCGGCCGCGGCCGCGGTCATGTCGACGAACAGTTTGACCAACCCCGGTGTCCGGATGGTGTGTTCCATCAGGGTCCACACGTCCTCGGGGTCGGTCAGGTCGTACCGCTCGGCGTACGCGCGGTCCCGCTCCTCCAGGATCGCGACGAGCAACTCGTCCTTGCTGTCGAAGTAGTGGAGCACCGCGGCCTCCGTCACCCCGGCCCGCTCCGCGATGCTGCGCAGCGTCGGCCCCTGGCGCCCCGCCGTCTGGTACGCCTCCAGCGCGATCCGCAGGATCTCGGCTCGCCGTGCGATGCCCTTGGCGTACGGTCCCCGGCGGGTCTTGGCGGTCATGCTCGCGAGGCTACCGCCCTGCCGCGCCAACGAGACCGGGCGGCCGCCGGTACCGGGAGCGCGGCGCGTGCGGACAGCGTGGGGGCCACGTGTGCGGGTGGGCCCCCTGTGCGGCGGGGCGTTCCCCGGCCGCAGGCTTCGGCAGCCTTGCCGGACGCCGGACGCCGGACGGGGAGAGCCGGACCCGGCTCGCGGGTCCGGCTCTCCGGGCGCTACGAGGCGGGGGTCGCGGTTTCCTTGATGAAGAAGCCGGCGAGTGCCCCGAGGACCAGCAGGATCGGCATCATGAGCAGCGCGTGGCCGTAGTCGCTGAGCATGGGCGAGTCGGGCAGGATCTTGCTGGGGACGGCCTGGAGCAGTCCGCCGATGATGAAGCAGACGCCGTTGACGATGGCGGCCGAGCTGCCGACGAGCTTGCCGGGCACGGACTCGCCCGCCACGGTGAACCCGAGCATGTGGGCGCCCGCGAACAGGCCCACGCAGAACATGGTGACCACGGAGACGGCGTTGGTCTCCTTGGGCAGGTAGATGAGCAGGCACACGGCCGCCGCCTGGAGCAGCACGCCGACGATGGCGGGGACGCGGCGGTTGTTCCAGTGGTCGGACAGCAGGTTGAACAGGGGTGCGCCGACGGCGAGGCCGAGCCAGGACATGGCGGTCAGGACGGCGGCGAGCGACGTGCCGGCGCCGCGCGACTCCATGACCCGCGGGCCCCACAGCACGCCCATGGCGAGCATCGAGCCGAAGGAGACACCGGCCAGCAGCGAGGAGAGGACGACGTTGCGGTTGCGGAAGCAGGCGCCGAGGTCGTGGAAGATGCTGGAGACGAGCGACGGCCGGGCGGTGGTCCCCGTGGTCCGGGCCAGCTGTTCGGAAGCGTCGGAACCGGTCGAGGGGTTCCGCACGAGGAGGGCGAAGAGCACGATCAGCGCGACGCCCATGGCGCCGAAGCCGTTGAGGAGTTGCTGCCAGCCGACGTGCTGGAGCTGCCAGGAGATCGCCGGCTGGCCGAAGGCGGAGCCGAGCGAGGCGAGGGACTGCACCAGGCCGAACATCAGGCCGTAGCGGGCGGCCGGGAACCACTGGCCACCGATGTATCCGGCACCGACGAACCCGAAGGAGGAACCGACCGCGAGGACGATCTGCGCGGCGATCAGGGTGCCCATGCTGGTGGTCTGCGCGTACAGGAAGGCGCCCGCGGTGACGAAGGCGACGCCGATCGCGAGCAGCGGGCGGGAGCCGAAGCGGTCCAGCAGGGCGCCGGAGAAGAACTGGCACAGCGCGAAGGCCCAGGTGTAGATGGATCCGGCGAGGCCGATCTGGGCGACGGTGAGCGAGGCGGTCTTCTGGATCTCCGGGGAGACCACCGCGTAGCCGGTCTGGATCGAGAACAGCCAGACGACGAAGACGGTGCACAGGCCCCAGATCACCCAGGCCTCGACGCCGCCGATGGTCTTGTGCGGCCCGTGCAGGAAGCGGGCGCCGGGGTGCTTCTTGTACTCGGGTTCGCCGACGGGCGCGGGGCCCGGGGCGGGAGTGATGGTCGCCATGACGTACTCCTGTCGGCTCAGGCGGACGCGCGGTCGCGGTCGTGCGCCAGGGCGCCGTTGACGTAGGTGGCGCGCACGGTGCGGTCGTCGCCCATGACGGCGAGGACGAAGAGCAGTTCGTCGATGTCGCTCACGCGGGACGTGCGCTGGGCCAGCAGGGGGGTGGCCCGGGGGTCCAGGACGACGAAGTCGGCCTCGTGCCCCGGTTCGAGCGATCCGACCTTGTCCTCGATGCCCATCGCCTGGGCGCTGCCGAGGGTGGCGAGGTAGAACGCCTTGACGGAGTCGAGCGGGTAGTTGCTCAACTCGGCGACCTTGTACGCCTCGTTCATCGTGGCGAGCAGCGAGAACGACGTGCCCGCGCCGATGTCGGTGCCCAGCCCCACGTGCATGGGGCGTTTGGCGTCCTTCGCGTCGTGGACGTGGAACAGGCCGCTGCCCAGGAACAGGTTCGAGGTGGGACAGTGCGAGACCGCCGTGCCGGTCTCGGAGCACCGGTCGCGTTCGCGGCCGGTCAGATGCACCCCGTGGGCCAGCACGGCGCCCCGGCCGAGCAGTCCGAAGTGGTCGTAGACGTCGAGGTAGCCCTGCCGGTCCGGGAACAGCGAACGGACCCAGGAGATCTCCCCGGTGTTCTCGGACACGTGGGTGTGCACCAGCGCCTCGGGATGCTCGCGCCACAGCGTGCCCGCCGCCTCCAACTGCTCGGGCGTACTGGTCGGGGCGAACCTCGGCGTGATGGCGTAGAGGTTGCGGTCCTTGCCGTGCCAGCGCTCCAGCAGGGCCTTGGAGTCGTCGTAGGCCGACTGCGGGGTGTCGAGCAGGGCGTCGGGAGCGTTGCGGTCCATCAGGACCTTGCCCGCGGCCATCCGCATGCCGCGCCGGGAGGACTCCTCGAACAGCGCGTCCACGGACTGCGGGTACACCGCGCAGAAGGTCAGGGCCGTCGTCGTCCCGTTGCGCAGCAGCTCGTCGCAGAAGGACGAGGCGACCTGGCGGGCGTAGTCGGCGTCGGAGAAACGCTGTTCCTCGACGAAGGTGTAGTGGTTCAGCCAGTCGATGAGCTGGGAGCCGAACGCCGCGATGATGCCGGTCTGCACGTAGTGGATGTGGGTGTCGATGAAACCGGCCGTGATCACGTGGCCCGGGTAGTGGTCCACCTGGACGCCCTCTGGCAGCCGGTCACGCAGGGCAGCGTGGTCGCCGGCCGCGGTGATGACACCGTCCTCGCAGATCAGAAGGCCGTCGCTCTCGTACACGAAGGCGTCGTCCCGTCCCACCAGGAACGGGTCGTCACGGAACCAGACGAGCGGCCCACGGACAGCTGTGACGTGCGCGGACATGACCACCTCCAGCCGACGGGGTGCGAGCACTTGCCTCCATGCACGCCTGTCCGGGTGATCTCCGCACGCCGGGGCGGCCCGCACGAGTGACGTCGCGGGAGACGCGGGCGATGCCCGGGGCGTCCGGAACACACGGCGGGGACCCGCCCCGGGCGCGCGATGCGGGCGCGCCGTGCCCCGGGGCGGCGGACGCGAGCGGCCAGGCCGGGGCTCCTGCCGGTGCCCGGTGCCGGTGCTCCGGCCGCCGCTCCCCGGGTCTGCCTGGCTCCCGCGACCTCTACCGACGCGCTTCGCCTGCCGGCGGCGTCGTGAAGGGCAGCACCAGGCGGGAGGGGTGTGCCGCGTCCCGGTAGATCTTGTGGGTGACGGGGCGGCCCACCGGCAGGTGGAAGGCGTCCGGCGGCAGCAGCGCGTTGTGCTCGTCGGCCAACGGCTCGTCGTTGGACAGCTCCACGACCAGCCGGTGCCCAGGCAGGAAGGTCGCCGCGAACGGGTAGACGCGCAGCACGTACTCCTCGGTCTTCCCCGGTTCGACCGGCACCGCCCGGGTGTGCGGGTGGTGCGGGTCGCCCTCGGTCGTGCGTTCCTCGTCGAGCTCGCGGTGCGACGCCTTGAGGTAGGCCGTGGTGACGAGCTGCCGGTCACCGCCCGGTCCCTCGTCCCACATGCGCAGGATGAAGTTGGTGTCGGGCTGGTCGATCTCGGCGAAGAGGTGTGCCGCGCCCTGTCCGATCATCTCGGTGGGCTCGGTGAACGGGGCGGTGCGCCAGCTGAGGATCTCCACCTTGTCGGTCACCGTGAGCGGCGCCTGGTAGAAACCGTCGGGAGCGGCGTGCTCGGGGCCCATCGGCTCGGGCTCGAAGGAGAGCGCCCGGCGGGGGCGGAAGTAGAGCGACCGGTACTCGACGTCCTTCGGCGGCCACTGCGTGCCGGTGGCGGTCTCGCGTGATCCCTCGACGTGGACGGTGACGGCGGGCTCGTCCATCACTCCGTTGTCGATGCCCTTGAGCCAGTACTCGTACCAGCGGAACATCTTGTCGTGCTCCTCGACGAAGGGGCGCGACTGCATCGGCGGGTACGGGCCGATGTCGAGCTTCTTCGGTCCCTTCAACGCCTGGTACAGCTCGATGGTGCCGTCCATCGTCCAGCCGCGGCCCTGGTCGATCTGGAGCCAGACGGGGATGTCGATGTTCGGCGCGACGGTGATCGGGTTGCGCTCCTCGTACCAGTCGCCGTCGACCTCGTTCGTGACGATGTCGAACCACGCCTCGTGGTTCTTCGGGTAGTTGAGCACGTGGACGAGGTTGGGCCAGGCGACCACGTCCGGGTCCGCCAGCCGCTCGGCGACGCGCTTCCGGATCTCCTCGGGCGAGTGCGTCTCCAGCATGCGCGACTTGACACCGTCGGTGAACGCCCAGCCGGAGTCGCCGCCGCGGCCCTCGCGGGCGGCGCGCGGCATGAACCACATGACGCCGCCGTGGTAGGTGGTCTCGTAGAAGTCGAAGTGCCCGCCGCTGACGAAGATCGCCTTGAGGCTCGGCGGCCGCTCGGCCGCCGCCAGCACCTGCATCGAGCCGAAGTAGGAGATGCCGATCATGCCGACGTTGCCGTCGCACCACGGCTGCGCGGCGACCCACTCGATGAAGTCGTGGGCGTCCTGGCCGAGCGGGACGCCGCCGGCGTTGTAGTTGCCGATGTGCTCGCCCTCGGAGGCGCCGGAGCCGCGCAGGTCGCCGATGACGTGGGCGTAGCCCTCCTTGACGACGCGCGCGATGTCGCCGGCCTCGATGCAGCCGTCCCACATCGGGCTGGGCCGGCGCTGCGGGGGCGTGGTCAGGGCGAGTGCCTGGAGTTCCTTGCCGTAGGGGCTCAGGGCGACGAGCGCGGGCCGCGGTGTGTCGTCCGCGGGGCCGTAGGTGTCGGCCGCCAGTGTGACGCCGTCGCGCATCGGCACCCGGAGGTCCTTGCGGACGGCGATGGTCTGCCCGCCCGCCTGGATCGTGTGAAGGTCGGTCATGGTGTGGAGCTCCTGTGGTGCGGGTTCCGGTCGCGCGTGCGGTAGCCGTGCATCGAGGTGAAGAACGGCGACGGTTCGAGCGTGGGGTCGCCGGTGTAGCCGAGTTCCTCGGCGGCCCCGGCGAAGGGCGAGTACGGGGAGTCCGTCTCCGTGAGGCCGGCCTCCAGGCAGCGGCGGGCGGCCTCGGCGACGCGGCTCTCCGCCGCGAGGCTCTGGTCGATGGCGTCCCGGGCCTGCGCCGCGTCGAGTTCGACGCCGTACGGGGTGCCGTCGGCCCGCCGGTAGGGGTGCCCGAGGTAGAGGTGGCGCGGGCGGACCTCGTCGCGCAGGTGCTGGAGGCCGGCGCGGTAGGCGGCCGGGTCGGTGTAGCCGGGGAAGCCGTTGGCGGCGCCGTGGGCCTGTACGGCGTCGCCGACGAAGACGGAACGCTGTCCGTCGACGACGTAGGCGACGGACCCGGGGGTGTGCCCCGGGACCGCGTGCACCGAAACGGTGACGTCGCCGCCCAGGGAGAGGGTTTCCCCGCCCTTGACGAGCAGGGTGGGTTCCATCTCCCCGGAGATGACGGCGTGCGCGGCCGCCGCCACCTCGGCCTCGCCGCGGGGGGCGCGGAGGTATTGGCCCCGGCCGGCCCGGTACTCGTCCACGTGTGCCCGCCGGGAGCGGAGCATCGGTGCGTCGGCCTCGTGGATCACCACTCGGGCCCGTCGGCCGGTGAGTTCCCACAGGGCGTACGCGCCGCCGACGTGGTCGATGTGACCGTGCGTCAGCAGAATCCAGCGCACGTCCTCGACACGGCGCCCGATCGCCGCCAGCGCGGGGGCCATTCCCTCGGCGGGCGAGCCGGCGACCCCGGTGTCGACGATCGCCGGTTCGGGCGCGTCGATGAAGAAGCTGTACAGACCGAACCTGCCCCACGGCGAGACCAGGGGGTGGACGGGGACATCGTGTGTCATGGTCCTCTCTCCGAACTTGTGCGCGGCCGGGGCCGGTTCAGCGGCGGGTGAGGAAGTCGCGGGTCTCGGTGAAGACCCGGTGGTACTCGGGGATCCACGAGAAGTGCTGGACGAATCCGTGGCCGGCGCCCTCGTACCGGCTCACCGTCGCCGGCACGCCGGCCTCCCGCAGGCGCCGGCCGTAGAGTTCGCCCTCGTCGCGCAGGGGGTCGAACTCGGCGGTGACGATCAGGGCCGGCGGGAGCCCGCTCAGCTCCTTCCGCCTGACCGGGGAGACCAGCGGGTCCGCCGGGTCGGCGCCGCTGTCGAGGTAGAAGGCGTTGAACGGCTTGAGACCGGCGGTCTCCAGGCCGTGGCCGACCGCGTTCTCGCGCAGCGAGGCGTACCTGTCCTCGTCGAAGTCCAGGTCGAGCGAGGGGTAGTAGAGGATCTGGTGGGTGATCCGGTCGAAGCCGTCGTCGTGCGCCCGCGCCGCGACGGCGGCGACGAAATTGCCGCCGGAGCTGTCGCCGGCGAGGGCGAGGGTCGTACCGTCCCAGCCCAGGCTCTCGCCCTGCTCGGCCGCCCACCGCGTGACCGCGTAGCAGTCGTCGAGACCGGCCGGGAAGGGGGCCTCGGGTGCCCGGCGGTAGCCGACGGAGACGACCTTCAGCCCGGTCTCCCTCGCCAGCGAGCGGGCGACGTGGTCGTGGGTCTCCAGGCTGCCGAGGAAGAACGCGCCGCCGTGGAAGTAGACGAGCAGGCCGTGGCGGTCCGCGTCGGTGGGCGTGTGGACCCGTACCGGCACGTCACCGGAGGCGGTGCGCGCGGTCAGGTCCTCCACCGCGTGCAGCGGCAGCCGTTCCTCGGCCGGCGGCACCTGTGCTTCTTCGCCGGCGCGCATCGCGACCGGGTCGAGAGGGCCCTCGGGCGGGGGCGGGAGGGTGGCGAGGAACGTGGCGATCTCGGGGTGCAGCGGCATGGTCAGCGCTCCTTCGTCGCGGCGGCCGCGGGCTTCTGGCCGGGGAAGACGTCGTTGATCTCGTCCTCGGTCCAGCCCTGGCGCGAGATGGCCTGCAGTTCGTCGGTGACCGGCTTGCGGGTGGCCTGGTACAGGGCGAGGCCCTGCTTCAGGGAGTCCGCCCGGCGCAGGGCGTCGGCGAGCGCGCCGGCGTCCTCGATGGCGGAGTTCGCACCCTGGCCCTGGTGGTGGAGCATCGAGTGCGCGGCGTCGCCGACGAGGACGACGGAGCCGGAGTGCCAGGTGTCGACCGGGTCGATGTCGTAGACGGCGCGGATGTTCACGGTGTCCATGTCGAGGCCGCGCGTGATGGCCACCAGTCGCTCGTCGAAGCCCTCGACGGTGCGCAGCAGGTCCTCCTTGGTGACCTGCGGGGTCCAGGTGCCGTCCGGGCACAGGGCGGTGATGTCGAAGGACACCTGGCCGCGGTGGCGCAGCGGCAGCAGGTAGACCTTCGTGCCGCGGCCGATGTACATGCGCAGGTTGTCGTCGGTGACCAGGCCGTGGGCGTCGTCCACGGAGATGACGGCGCGGTAGGCGTGCTCGCCGGAGAACACCGGGCCCTTGTCGCTGAACAGCTGCCGGCGCACGACCGACTTGATGCCGTCGGCGCCGACGACGAGGTCCGCCTCGGCGGTCGTGCCGCCCGTGAAGGTCAGGACCGAGCGGTCGCCCTTGTCCTCGATCGTCTCCAGCCGGTGGCCGAGGCGCACCATGCCCTCGGGCAGCACGCCGAGCAGGGCCTCGATGAAGTCGCCGCGGTGGATCAGGTGCGTGTGGGTCTGCCCGGCGTCGGCCGGCCACGCCTCCTTCACGATCGGGCCGCCGGTGGCGCTGAGGATCTCGAAGTACTCGCTGGGCGAGCTGACGCGGGCGATCGCGTCGAAGATCCCCCACTCGCGGAACCGGTTCATGGTGACGGGGCGCAGGCCGATCCCGGCACCGACCTCCCGGGTCAGGCTCGCCTGCTCGTAGACGGTGACGTCCGCCCCGAGCAGGCTGAGGGCCTTGGCCGCCGCCGCACCGCCGTATCCCGCGCCGACGATCGCGATCTTCAGGTCTTTCAGGTCGGAGGACTGCATGGTGGGTCTCTCTTACTTCTGGATGGTCAGGAAGTCGGCCGGGTTGCCGACGAAGATCGTCTGGACGGCTGCCTCGTCGAGGCCGGCGGCGCGCAGGTCCGGGACGAGGTCGTCGAAGAGGTAGTTGATGGTGTGGCCCTTGACCCCGGGCCAGCCCAGCGGGGAGCAGTTGGCGTCCGCCGAGGCGAGGACCTGCCGGATGCGGCGGCCCTCGTCGATGAACCGCAGGAAGTGGTCCAGGCGCTCCTTGCGGGGGCGGGCCCAGAACGGCGGGTCGGGCAGCTCCGTCTCGTAGCCGAAGGTGTCGAAGCCGACGCGGCCGCCCTGCTCGGCGATCCAGACGTCCCGGGTCTTGTCGGCGTTCACCCCGTCGTCCACGTGCCCGAACAGGACACGGTCCAGTGGCAGGCCCTCTTCGTTGAAGATCGCCACGGCGTTCTCGGCGTCGATCGCGAGGTGGGTCAGGACGGGGACGCCCGTGGCGAGCGCGGCGCGGGCGGCGGCGCGGTAGATGCGCTTGTCGAGGTCGGTCATGCGACCGCCCCGGCTCACGCCGACCTTGATGACGCCGGCGAGGCCGCCGGTGTCGCCGATGCCGACGGTGATCTCGTGGACGAACTGCCGTGTCAGGTAGTCGACGTCGGCGCGGGCGAAGTGCGGCAGGGCGGTGTCGCCGCCGACGAAGCCGGTGCAGGCGACGATGTGGACTCCGGTCTTCGCCGACAGCGACTTGTAGTAGTCGACGTCGCGGCCGTTGCAGATGCCGGTCGCGTCGACGAAGGTGCCGCCGCCCAGCTCGTGGAAGCGGCGCAGCTTGGGGACGGTCTCCTCGTAGCGCTGTTCGGGCGTCTTCCACCACCGCGTGTCCAGCTCGGAACCGGGCATGCCGTAGCCGATGTGCTCGTGGATCGCCACGAAGCCCAGCTCCTCGGCGGGGATCGGGCCCAGGACGGTGTTCACTCGCGACACAACACTCACCTTCGAAAGAGTTCTTGACGGTCGGTCGGGCCGGCGTGCTCAGCGCACCGCGAGCAGGGCGGCCGGGTTGGCCCCGAGGATGCGCCGCACGTCGCCGTCGCCGACGCCGTGCGCCTTCAGCAGCGGCACGAAGGCCGTCAGCACGTGGCTGTACGGCAGGTCGTTGGCGGGGTGCCCCTTGGCCACCCCGGTCGCGCCGACGGAGAGCAGGATCCGGTCGGCGTGACCGGCGCGCACGAGGCCGGCGACCAGTGCGGCGCGCTCGGCGTCGGTGACGTGCTCGTCGTCCTCGGTGCCGACGTGGTCGAGGAGGACGTGGGCGCCGCGCTCGGCGACCTTCGCGGGTGCGCCGTCGGCGACGGCGTCCTCGCGGTCCAGGCCGCCGACGGCCACCCGGTCGGCCGGGAGCCTCTCGTCCAGGACGACGTCGAGTTCGGCCGCGGCGTCGTCGCCGTACCGGAAGGAGAAGGCCGTCCCGGTGGTGAGCGCCGCGCGGGCGGCGCCGCGCAGCAGGCTCTCGTCGGTGGCCGTCATGCCGGTGCGGGTCACCGCGGTGGTGACCAGTCCGGCCGGGGCGCGGCGCTCCACGCGCGGGACCACCATGCCCTCGGTGATCTCCCGGCCGAAGAGGTCGGCGAACTTCTCGGCCGGCCAGGGGGTCGGCGGGTTGGTCTGCGGGGTGAGGAAGTATCCGCCGAGCAGTTCCTCGGGCCCCTGGCCGGTCGAGGCGACGATGTGCACGCCGGTGGCGCGGGACAGGGCCTCGTAGAGCCGCACGTCGCGGCCGTGGAACATGCCGGTGCTGTCGACGAGCGTGCCGCCGCCGTGGGCGCGGAAGTCGCGCAGTCGGCCGGCGAGCGTCTCGAAGACCTCGGCTCGGTCGAGAGTGATGTCGAAGGCGTGCTCGGCACCCGGAAGCACCGACAGCAGCGCCTCGTGGACCGAGACGACGCCCAGCTCGTCGGTCGGCACCGGGCCCAGAACGGTGTTCACGGTGGTGCTGTTCACGCTGTGCCTGCCTCACGTGTCCGGTGGGGGTGCGACGGTGCACCCTGTGGCTGCCGTCACGGTAGCCATTCGTTTTACACGACGTCAATGAAACGAACACCACGAAAAAACAATGACCTGACAGTTGCGCGAGAGGCGAGGATCAGAGCAAGGAGGAGGCGAGCGGCCCGATATGCATGCTGTGCATGCCGCACCATGCCAATCATTCACTTGATGAATGTGACGCGGACGGCCTTCACTGAGGGCATGCGTAGACCGCCCGCCTCCGACCTCGACCTCTTCGCCGACGAAGTCCTCCTGGATCCCCTGCCCTTCCACGCCGAACTGCGCGAGACGGGCCCCGTCGTACACCTGCCGAAGAACGACGCCTACGCGCTGACGCGCTACGACGTCGTCCGCGACGCCCTCGCCGACTGGGAGTCGTTCTCCTCGACGTCCATCGCCTTCAACCCGGCGGCCGACCAGGCCCTCACCGGCACGTCACTGGCGTCCGACCCGCCGGCGCACACCCCGCTGCGCGCCACCCTCACCGAGAACCTCGCGCCCCGCGCCCTGCGCGGGCTGAAGGGCCGCATCGAGGCGAAGGCCGACGACCTGGTCGCCGCACTCGTCGCGCGGGGCTCCTTCGAGGCCGTCGACGCCCTCGCCCGCGCCTTCCCGCTGGAGGTCGTCGCCGATCTGATCGGCTTCACCGGCCATGTGCGTGACAGCATGCTCCGCTGGGGACAGGCCGCCATGGAGGTCCTCGGCCCGCTGAACCGGCGCACCGCGGAGAGCTTCCCGGTCGCCGGCGAGCTGTACACCTGGTGCGCCGGGGTAACGGCCGACGACCTGGCCGAGGGCTCGGTGGGCCGCGGCATCTTCGACGCCGAGGCGCGCGGCGACATCCCCGCGGGGACGGCCGGCCACATCATCCACCAGTACCTGGGCGCCGGTGTCGACACGACGGTCGCCGCCATCGGCAACATCGTCGCCCTGTTCGCCGCACACCCGGACCAGCTCCACGAAGTGCGCGCCGAACCGTCCCTGGTTCCGGCGGCGTTCAACGAGGTGCTGCGGTACTGGCCCCCCGTCAACGTCTGGGGCCGCGTCACCACCCGGGACGTGCGGGTCGAGGGCGTCCACGTCCCGGCGGGCGCACGGATCGCGGTGCTGTTCGGCGCCGGCAACCACGACCCGCGGCACTACGACAACCCCGACGCCTTCCTGGTCGGGCGCAACCCGGTCGACCACCTGTCGTTCGGCTACGGCCCGCACGGCTGCGCGGGCCAGGGGCTCGCCCGCCTGGAGGCCCACGCCGTGATCCAGGCACTGTCCCGGCGCGTCGAGCGCCTCGTCGTCGGGCCCGAGGTCCGCGTTCCCGCCAACATCACCCGGAGCATCGACCGGCTCCCCGTCCTGGAGGTGATCCCCGCGTGAGGATCGTTCTCGACCGCCCCCGCTGCGAAGGCCACGGCCTGTGCGAGGAGGCAGCACCGCAGCTCATGCACCTCGACGACGACGGCGAGCTGACGCTCGACCGGGAGGAGGTCGAAGGAGGCGACGCCGAACTCGCCCGCGCCGCCGCCCGGGTCTGTCCCGTCGCCGCGCTGAGGGTCGCATGAGCACCGCCGCCCCGAGACGCGTCGTCGTCGTCGGCAACGGCATCGCCGGACTCACGGCAGCCGACACACTCCGCGAGGCCGGGTTCGACGGTGAACTGACCCTCGTCGGCGACGAACCGCGCCCGGCGTACAGCCGGCCCGCCCTGTCGAAGGCGCTGCTGCTCGACGGCGACGACCTGTCCTCGCACACGTTGCCACCGACGTCCCACTGGGCGAGGGAACTGCTCGGCGTCCGCGCGACCGGCCTCGACCCGAACCGGCGCCTGGTCGCGCTCGACGACGGCACCGTCCTGCCGTACGACGGCGTCGTCCTCGCCACCGGCTCCCGGGCCCGGCGGTTGTCCGAGCTGCCCGACGAGGTGACTCTGCGCAGCCTCGACGACGCGCTCGCGCTGCGCCGCCGCCTGGCCGGCCGGCCTTCCGTCCTCGTCGTCGGCGGCGGCCCGCTCGGCATGGAGATCGCCTCGGGATGCCTGGCCGCCGGCTGCCGGGTCACCCTCGTCTCGCGGGGCGGACCGCTGACCGCCCGGCTCGGCCCCCACCTCGCCCGTGTCCTGACCGCCACCGCCCGCGAGCGGGGACTCACCGTGGTCGAGACCGGTCCGGCCCGTGTCGAGGGGCAGCCCGGCGACGCCCGCGTCGCGCTCGGGGACGGCACGGTACTGCGGGCGGACGTCCTGATCACCGCCATCGGCGACGTCCCCAACACCGAGTGGCTCGGCGGCACCGGGCTCGTCGTGAACGGCGCCGTTCCGGTCGACGCGCGCGGCCTCGCCCGCCCCGGCGTCGCGGCCGTCGGCGACCTCGCGGCCCTCCCCACCCCGCGGGGCCCGCGCCGCGTCCCCCTGTGGAGCAGCGCCGTCGACCAGGCGAAGGTCGCCGCGCGGGCGCTCCTCCACGGCGACGACGCCCCACCGCTCTCGTTCCAGCCGTACTTCTGGACCGAGCAGTTCGGGCGGACCCTCAAGGCCGTCGGAGAGCTGCCCGTCGAAGGGGAACCGGAGTACGTGGACGGGGGACCCGACGGCCCCGCGCTGATGACCTGGCGGCAGGGGAACGGCGGCACCACGGCCGTCGCCCTGGACTGCCGCGTCCCCGTCCCCCGGCTGCGCCGCATGACACGGACCGCCGCATAGGGTGTGCGCCATGAACGGCGAGGAGGGCACCACGGCGACATCGGGGCTGGACCGGCTGGCATCGGTCAACCTCAACCTGCTGGTGCCCCTCCTCGCCCTGCTGGAGGAGCGGTCCGTGACCAGGGCCGCGGAACGGGTCGGGCTCTCGCAGCCCGCCATGAGCCACGCCCTGGCCCGGATGCGGCGCCTGCTGGGCGACGACCTCGTGGTCCGGCAGGGCAGTGGCGTCACGCTCACCCCCCGGGCGCTGGAGCTGATCACCCCGCTGCGCGGCGCCCTGCAGCACACGGCGCGGGTCGTCGACTTCCCCTCCTTCGATCCCGCCACCGACAAGCGGGTCCTCACCGTCGCCATGACCAACAGCACCGCGTTCGTCGTAGGCCCCCGGCTGACCCGGCTCGTCGCCGAGCGCGCCCCGCACGCCACCCTGCGGATCCGGACGATCACGGTGCCCACCGAGGCCACCTTCACCGAAGGGGGCGTCGACGTCGTACTGATCTCCGAGGGGCACTTCTCCCCGTATCCGCGCGAACGGCTCTACGACGACCGCTGTGTCGTGGTGGCCTCGCCGGACACCTCCCCGCGGGCGAGCGCCCTCGACCTGCTCACCACCGAGCCGCACGTCGTCGTCGACACCGACCGGCGGGTCTTCCCGTACTCGGTACTGGAGAACGAGGCGATCCCCTACCGCGTCGGGCTGTGGGTCTCCGACTTCCTCCTGGTGCCGTTCCACGTGGCGCGCGCCGGTGGGGTCGCCCTGCTGCGGTACCGGGTCGCCGACACCATGCGCACCCTCGCCGACCTGCGGATCGAGGAGTTCCCGTTCCCGCTCCCCGGGCTCGGCATCGACATGGTGTGGAACCCGCACCTGGCCGACCGGCACTTCGTCGCCTGGCTGCGGGAGTTGCTGCGCGACGCCGCGGCCGAGCGGTGAGACGGCCGGCGGCGCCGGATCAGCCCAGCAGCCGTACCCAGCTGGCGCTCAGCTCGTCGAGCAGCTGATCGCGGGTGACCTTCCAGTCGGTGCGGCCCCAGTGCTGGGCGACGTAGTCCAGCTCGGCCATGGCCAGCACTCCCCGGAAGCGGCGCTGGTGGGGGGCGAGGCGCCCGGCCCGCGTCAGGCCGTCCTCGATGTCGCTGATGGCTTCTTCCAGCCATCGCTCCACCAGGTCGCGCAGCTCGGGATCGACCGCTGCGGCGTCCCGGCCCACACGGATGATCGGCCGGATCTCGGGCCAGCTGTCCGCGGTGCGCCGCAGCCAGGCGCTGATCGCGTCCGACGTCCCGTCGGCCACCGTGGCGACCAGGTCCCGGGCCGTGGAACCGTGCTCCGGGGAACGGACGCGCTGGAGCGCCTCGTTGAGCCGCTCGTCGATGAGCGCTCTCATCAGATCGGTGCGGGAGGGAAAGTAGGCGTAGAAGGTCACCCGGGTGGTGCCCGCGGCGGTCGCGATGTCGTCGACCGTGGTGGCGGCGTAGCCCTTCGTGGTGAACAGTCCGAGCCCGGACTCCAGCAGGAGGCGGCGCGTCATCTGCTTCTGTGCCTGTCGGAGGTTCGCCATGCCGGAGATCCTAGTGCCCTGCCGCGCCCTCGCTGTACGGGCCGGCTCCGCTGCGAACGGCATGTAAAGCGCGCGGGGCCGGCCCGTGCCGCGGGCCGGCCGCCGCACCGGCTCCCGGGGTCAGGCGAGGAGATCGACGGGCAGCCGTCCGCGCAGCTCGGCCACCGTGATGCCGTACGTCTCGCGCACGCGGACCCCGTCCGGACCCGGCTCGAAAACCCCGTGGTCGGTGTACACGAGGCTCACGCAGGCCGCGCCGGTCAGCGGGTACGTGCACGCGGGCACCAGCTTGGAGGCGCCGTCGCGGGCGAACAGCCTCATCATCACCAGCACCCGCCGCGCCCCGACGGCGAGGTCCATCGCGCCGCCCACTGCGGGGACGGCATCGGGGTCGCCGGTGTGCCAGTTGGCCAGGTCACCGTGGTGCGAGACCTGGAACGCCCCGAGGACGCACACGTCGAGGTGGCCTCCGCGCATCATCGCGAAGGAGTCGGCGTGGTGGAAGTACGCCGCCCCGGGCAGCTCGGTGACCGGGACCTTCCCGGCATTGGTGAGGTCCGGGTCGACCTCGTCACCGGTCGCGGCGGGGCCCATGCCGAGCATCCCGTTCTCCGTGTGCAGCACGATCCCGGCGTCCGGTGACAGGTGCTCGGCGATCCGGGTCGGCTGGCCGATGCCGAGGTTGACGTAGGAACCGGCGGGGATGTCGCGGGCGACGCGGGCCGCGAGTTCGTCGGTGGTGAGCGGGCCCCGGTCGGTGTGCTCCGGCACGGTGGTGGTCATCAGCGGGCTCCTTGCACGGTGAGCCGGCGGGCCTCGGCCCGTACCAGGCGGTCGACGTAGATGCCCGGGGTGACCACGCTCTCCGGGTCGATCTCCCCGGCGGGCACGATGTCGGTGACCTGGGCCACGACGGTGGTGGCGGCGGTGGCCATGACGGGGCCGAAGTTCCGGGCCGTCCTGCGGTAGACGAGATTGCCTACGGTGTCCGCGCGGTGTGCGGAGACCAGGGCCAGGTCCCCCTTGATCGGGTGCTCCAGGACATGGGCGCGCCCGTCGATCTCCCGGACCTCCTTGCCGTCCGCCAGCGGGGTGCCGACGCCGACGGGGCTGTAGAAGGCGCCGATGCCCGCCCCGGCGGCCCGCATCCGCTCGGCCAGGGTGCCCTGGGGCACCACCTCCAGCTCCACCAGGCCGGCCCGGTACAGCGCGTCGAAGACGTGGGAGTCGCTCTGCCGCGGGAAGGAGCAGACCATCTTGCGCACCCGGCCCGCCCTGAGCAGTGCGGCCAGGCCGACGTCCCCGTTGCCGGCGTTGTTGGACACCACGGTCAGGTCGCCGGCGCCCTGCCGGATCAGGGCGTCGACGAGGTCGAACGGCATGCCCGCCAGGCCGAAGCCGCCCACCAGGACCGTCGAGCCGTCCTCGGTGCCGGCCACGGCCTCGTCGGCCGTCGTGGTGATGACCGTACTCATCCCCGGCCCACCTCCCCGGTCACGTTCTCCAGCACCACGGCGAGGGCCTGACCCACACCGATGCAGACGGCCGCGACGCCCCAGCGGCGACGCCGTTCGCGCAGCACCTTCGCCAGGGTGCCGAGCAGCCGGCCGCCCGAGGCGCCCAGCGGATGCCCGAGGGCGATGGCGCCGCCGCGGGTGTTGACGATCTCCGGGTCGATGCCCCAGGCGTCCACGCAGGCGAGGGACTGTACGGCGAACGCCTCGTTCAGCTCGACCGCGCCGACGTCGCCCCAGCCGATCCCGGCCCGGCGCAGCGCCTGCTCGGCGGCCTCCACGGGTGCGAAGCCGAACATCCGCGGCTCGACCGCGTGCACGCCGCGGCCGGCGACACGGGCGACGGGGGCCAGCCCGATCCGGTCGGCCGCCGCCCCGGTGCCCAGGAGTAGCGCCGAGGCCCCGTCGCTCAGCGGGGAGGCGTTGCCGGCCGTGATCGTCCCGTCCGGACGGAACGACGGTTTCAGGGCCGCCAGCCTGCCGGGGTCGGTGTCGGGCCGGATGCCCTCGTCGCGGGTGAGCCCCTCGGTGGCGATGACCAGGTCGTCGTAGAAGCCGTCGTCCCAGGCCCGTGCCGCGAGCCGGTGCGAGCGCGCCGCGAACTCGTCCTGGCGCTCACGGGAGATCGAGAACCTCTCCCGGAGCAGTTCGTTGCTCTCCCCCAGCGAGACCGTCCACTCCGTCGGCATCGCGGGGTTGACGAGCCGCCAGCCCAGGGTGGTGGACACGGCCGTGACGTCGCGGGCGGGGAAGGCGCGGTCCGGTTTGGGCAGCACCCAGGGCGCGCGGGTCATGGACTCCACTCCCCCGGCGACGACGACGTCCGCGTCGCCGGACTCCAGGGTGCGCGAGGCGATGATCGCCGCGTCCAGGCCGGAGCCGCACAGCCGGTTCACGGTGGTGGCCGGCACGCTCACCGGCAGCCCGGCCAGCAGTACGGCCATCCGGCCGACGTTGCGGTTGTCCTCGCCGGCGCCGTTGGCGTTGCCCCACACCACGTCGCCGATCGCGGCGCCGTCGAGGTCGGGCGCCTTGGCCAGCAGGCCGGTCAGCGCGGTGGCGGCGAGGTCGTCGGGCCGCACTCCGGCGAGGGCGCCGTTGAACCTGCCGAACGGGGTGCGGACGGCCGCGTAGAGGTAGGCGTCGCTCATGCCGTGCCCCCCGCCGTCACCGTTTCCCCGACGGCCGCTGATGCCGGCGGGACCGGCGTGAACATCTCCGGTTCCTCGCCCGGGGTGAGCGCGGTCGGACCGTACAGCCAGTCCGTGAAGGCGTAGTCGTAGGTGTCGCGGGCGCGCAGCAGCGCGTTGCGCCGCTCGCGGGCGGGACCGTCCAGGTGCCACAGTTCGCCCCACTGGCGGGACGTGGTCAGCACGCGACGGCAGTGCTCCGGGCGGACGGCCTCGTAGGCGGCGAGCGCGGTGCTCCAGTCGACGGTGCCGTCCCCGGCGCGGTTGCGGGCGACGTGCTCGCCCAGGACCCAGCCGTCCTCGATGGCCATGATCGCGCCCTGGGCGATGTACTGCAGCGGCGGGTGCGCGGAATCGCCGAGCAGCGCGATCCGGCCGTGGACCCAGTTCATGACCGGGTCGCGGTCGAACATGCGCCACCACTTGTCCCGCCACATGAAGGGCAGGCCGTCCCGGACGAAGCCGCAGGTCTCGGCGAACGCGGCGTCGAGCTCGTCCGGCGTGCCCCAGTCCTCGCGGCCGGCCAGTGCCTTGGGCGACTCGAAGACCGCGACCTGGTTGAGCATCTCGCCGCCGCGCAGACCGTAGTGGACGAAGTGGCAGCGGGGGCCGACGTGCACCACGATCTCACTGAGGTCGACGGACCTCACACGGGGCTGCTCGGCGGGGACGGTGCCGCGGTAGGCGACGTAGGCCGAGGAGACCGGTTCGTCGTCGACGAACAGCTTGCGGGCGGGAGAGTGCAGGCCGTCGGCGGCGATCACCATGCCGGCCTCGTGGGCCGCGCCGGAGGCGACGGTCACGCGGGCGCCCCCGTCGGTGTTCTCGTACGCGGTCACCCGCGCGTCGTTGACCAGCTCGACACCGGCGCGCCCGCAGGCCCGCAGCAGCAGGCCGTGCAGGTCGCTGCGGTGGATGACCAGGTACGGGTAGCCGTAGCGCCTCTCCAGGTCGCGCAGGTCGAGCCGGGTCAGCTCGGCGCCGTCGACGGCGTCGCGCATGACCATCGCGTCCGGGACGACGCCGAGGCTCTTGGCCTCCTCCAGGAGACCGTAGTCGTCGAGGATGCGGGTGCAGTTGGGGGCGAGCTGGATACCGGCGCCGACCTCGCCGAAGGCGGGGGCACTCTCCAGCAGGCGGACGCTCAGTCCCTGGCGGGTCAGGGAGAACGCCGCACCGAGGCCGCCGATGCCGCCGCCGACGACGATCACGTCAGGGTGGGACACGGGATGCACTCCTCTACAGCCACGGGCCGAGCGCGGGCGCGTCGGCGAGCGAGTGGGGGCGGCCGGCCAGCCAGGCGGCGACCTCGGGCAATGGACCGTCGGGCAGTTCGGTGAGCCCGCGCCGGTCGCTGATCTCGGCGGTCAGGGCGGTCAGGAAGCCCTTCGGGAGGTCGGCGAAGGTGACGACGCCGGTGCCGAGGTCGACGGCGTGGACGCACACCTCGCGGGCGCGCATCCACGGGAGTTCGGTGGCGGGGACGGTCCGGCCCTGGGCGGTGACGACCTCGCGCCGCCACTGCTCGTCGGTGAGCCCGTCCAGTCCCGCCGCCAGCTTGTGCGCGGAAGCCGTCAGCCAGGAGCGGAGTTCGTCGGCGGACAGGGCGGGGCCCCTGGCGATGCCGGCGGCGCGTTCCTCGGCGGAGGCGTACATCGGCGTCTCCTCGCCGGTGGCCGCCCAGTGCACCAGGTTGCCCAGCGCGTCGGCGTTGGCGGCGACGTGCGCGGCGAGGTGCTTCCGGGTCCATTCCGGCAGTGCGCAGGGGGCGGCGAAGGCGGCCTCGTCGAGGTCCGCGACGGCGTCGAGCAGCAGCTCGGTGCCCGTACGGGCCCAGGCGCGCGCGTCGGTGAACGTCCGCGTTCCGTCGGTCATGCCCCGACCACCTTGTTGGTGCAGGCGCCCAGGCCGGTGATCTCGGTGACCACGGTCTGGCCGGGGACCAGGAAGACCTTGGGGTCGCGGGCGTTGCCCACGCCGGCCGGGGTGCCGGTGGCGATGATGTCGCCCGGGTTCAGGGTGATGACGGTGGAGATGTACTGGACCAGGAAGACCGGGTCGAACAGCAGCGTGCCGGTGTCGTCCCGCTGCACGACCTCGCCGTCGACGACCGTCCTCACCTCCAGGCCGGGGCGGACGCCGCCGACCTCGTCGGGGGTGACGACGTAGGGGCCGACCGGGGTGGTGGCCTCCCAGATCTTGCCCTGGGTCCACTCGACGGTGCGGAACTGCCAGTCGCGCGCCGAGATGTCGTTCATGACGGTGAAGCCGGCGATGGCGCCGGCGGCCTGCTCCTCGTCGGCACGGCGCACCCGCTCGCCGATGACGACGGCCAGTTCGACCTCCCAGTCGAGCGCGTCGGTCTCGGCCGGCTTGACGATGTCGTCGTTCGCGCCCAGCAGGGTCTCGGCGAACTTCGGGAAGAGGGTCGGGTGGGTCGGCAGCTCCCGGCCCATCTCCTTGATGTGGTTGGTGTAGTTGTGGCCGACGCAGACGACCTTGGAGGGGTTCGGGACGACCGGGGCGAAGTCCGCGGCGCCGACCGGCCAGGTGGTGCCGGACGCGGCGGCGGCCTTCGCCCGCCAGTCGTCCTCGGCGAACAGCTCGCCCAGGTCGGTGTGTCCGAGGTCGACGAGGAGGTCGCCGTCGAGGCGGACCGCCCGGGTGCCGTCGGCGGTGCGGAGGGTGGCGAGCTTCATGGTCAGGTGTCCTTCTGGGTGCGGTCGAGCTTGAGCGCCTCGAAGACGGGCGCGTCGGAGAACCGGAACAGGTCGAGGGACCCGGAGTCGGAGTCGGTCGTGCCGGCCTCGGACCTGACGGAGAACGGCTCCCAGGACGGGACGACGAACAGGTCGCCGCGGGTCACCGTCCAGGACGTGTCTCCGACGGTCACCACGCCGGAGCCGTCGAAGACCTGGTGGACCGACGAACCGGTCTCCCGCACCGGCGCGGTCTCGGCGCCGCGGGCGACGCGGTGGAACTCGGCACGGATCGTCGGCAGGACGTCGGAGCCGTCGTGCGGGTCGGAGTAGCGCACCGCGGCGTGGCCGGGCTCGACGGTGCCGCCGAAGCCCTCCTTCTCCAGGAGGAGTTGGTCGCGCAGGGCCGCGTCGGTGTACTCCCACTTGTAGGACAGCAGCGGGCTGCCCGGCGTGGCGGGGGCGGCGGACAGCGGGCGCAGGCCCGGGTGGCCCCACAGCCGCTCGGAGCGGGAGCGCTCGGGCGTGGTCCGCTCGGCGTCGGTGATCCCGTCGCGGCCGAACTCGAAGAACTGCGCCTCGGTGACGTACTGGAAGGGGATGTCGAGGCCGTCGATCCAGGCCATCGGCTCGGCGGTGGCGTTGTGGTGCGCGTGCCAGTTCCAGCCCGCCTGCGGGAGGAAGTCGCCGCGGTTCATGGGCACCGGGTCGCCGCCGACGACCGTCCACACGCCCGAGCCCTCGACGACGAAGCGGAAGGCGTGCTGGGTGTGGCGGTGCTCGGGAGCGTCCTCGCCGGGCATGAGGTACTGGATGGCGGCCCACAGGGTCGGGGTGGCGAAGGGCCGGCCACCGAGGGACGGGTTGGCCAGCGCGATCGCGCGGCGCTCCCCGCCCCGACCGACCGGCACGATGTCACCGGCCTGTGCGGCCAGCTCGCGCAGCCGCTCCCAGCGCCACAGGTGCGGCACGGCGCGCGAGCGCGGGTGGGCCGGCATCAGGTCACCGATCTCGGTCCACAGCGGGACGAGAAGTTCCTGCTCGAACCCCCGGTACAGCTCCTCGAGCGCCGGGGTGACCTCGGGCTGCCCCTCTGCGGTGACGGCCTGGAGCCGCACCGGGGAGCCCGTGCCGATGTCTTGGGTGAGGGAGGACTCAGTCACGGAGTCAGCGTGCACGGCGTCTGCTGATGGAACATGGGAATTCTGCACACCAGAATGCGAGGAGCCATGGACAAGCCGCTGAAGACACCGCCGCCCTATCCCATCGCCAGCGTGGACCACGCGCTGCGAGCGGCGGCCATCCTGCAGATGGAGGGCGGCGCGACCGTGGCGCAGCTTGCGGAGCGGCTGGGTGTCGCCCGGTCGACCGCCCACCGCGTTCTCGCGATGCTCGTCTACCGGGACTTCGCCGTACGGGGCGAGGACCGCGTCTACCGCGCGGGCCCGGTGCTGGAACTGGCCGCGCACTCCCAGTCGCTCGTGTCGCGGCTGCGCACGGTGTCCCTTCCCCACCTGGGGCGGCTCGTCGATCTCCTCGACGAGACGGCGAACCTGATCGTGCGCACCGGGGAGACGGCGCGCTTCATCGCCAGCGTCGAGTGCCGGCAGGCCCTCCGGGTCGGGTCCCGGGAGGGGATGGTCTTCCCCGCCCACCGCACCACGGCGGGACTGCTCCTGCTCGCCGACCTGACCGACGAGGAGCTGGAGAGGGTCCACGCCCCCGAGCGCTACCGCGACCGCCCGGCCGACCGTCCCGACCTCGCGCGGCTGCGGACGGAACTCAGACGCTTGCGCCGCAACGGTTTCGCCGTCAACAGGGAGCGGTCCGAGAGCGGGCTCGTCGCCGTCGGCGTCCCGGTGCGCGGCCGGGACGGCACCGCGCTGGCCGGTCTCTCCGTCTCGATGCCCAGCGTGCGTTACGAGCCGCGGCGCCTGCCCTCCCTGGTCGCCACGCTGGAGACCGCGGCGCACGCCCTGGAGGAGGAGCTCGACGACCAGCCGTAGGGCCGGCCCCGCCCGACCCGCCCGACCTGCCCTGGGCTTACCCGAAGAACAGCTTCTGTATTTCCTGCACATTTCCTTGACGTGACGTAAAGCCGAGTGCCATTCTCCACGGCACCGCGCCGGACGCGCCGCGCGCCTTGCCTCCCCCCACCGCGTGCGCGGAGCCGAGCGCTTCCACGCTTCGGGTTCCCGCTTCCGGGAGCCCCGAAGTCCCCAGTCAGGGAGAACCACCAATGACGCTCAACAACGGGACGGCGACGTCCCCGGGCCCAACCGCGGGGGCCGCCCGGAAGCCGGGCTACGCGGGAACATTGGCTGCCGCCTGCGGGGCGGTCTTCGTGGCCCAGGTCGCGAACGCGCTGCCGGCCTCGCTGAACGGACTGTTCCAGCAGGACCTGAACACCCACGGCTCGCAACTGACCTGGATCACCTCCGCGTTCATGATCGCGGTGGTGTGCTTCGAGTTCACCTTCGGCGTTCTCGGCGACCTGTTCGGCCGCCGAAGGCTCGTCGTCGGGGGCACCGCTCTGGTCGCCGTCGGCAGCAGCGTCGCCGCACTCGCCCCGAACGTCCAGGTGCTGTGGCTCGGCGCCGCACTGAACGGACTGGGCGCCGGGGCCATGTTCCCCGGCTCCCTCACCGCGCTGACCGCCGTCACCCGGGACGTGCGGCAGCGAGGGCACGCCGTCGCGGTGTGGAGCGGGTTCCTGTCCGCCGGCGCCGCCGTATCCCCCCTGCTCGGCGGCGTGTTCGCCAAGATCGGGTCGTGGCGCGGGTCCTTCTGGGTGCTCGTCGGACTCGCCCTGATCAGCATGGTGCTCACCGCGACGCTGGCCGCGGAGTCGAAGGCGCCCGAGGGCCGCAGGTTCGACGTGGCCGGCCAGGTCACCTTCGCCCTCGGTCTCGTCCTGGTGCTGTACGGCGCCGTCGAAGGCCCCGAGGCCGGATGGACGACGCTGCCCGTCCTGCTCTCCCTCACCCTCGGCGCGATGATCCTCGCGGCATTCGTCGTGGTGGAACTGGGGGCGGAATCCCCCATATTCGACCTGCGGTTGTTCCGCAATCGCGCCTTCACCGTGTCGTCCGTCGCCGCGGTCATCGGCATGCTCGCCTTCCTCGGCGCCTGTTTCGCGACGAGCATGTGGCTGGGCCCGGTGCAGCACCAGGACCCGATCCGGGTGGCCATCCCCTTCCTGCTCCTGCAGGGACCCGCCTTCCTGCTCATCCCCGTCGTCTCACGACTGCTGCACCGAGTCGCGCCGTCCTGGCTGCTGACCTCGGGGTTCGCGCTGATGGCGGCCGGCTGCCTGCTGTGCGCCCGGCTGGACGTCACCGACCCGCGGCTCGGCGCGTTCGTGGCGCCGACCCTGCTGATCGGCGTCGGATTCGCCCTGACCGTCAGCTCCGTCACGGCCGTGGCACTGGGCAGCGTGCCCCCGCGCCTGGCGGGCATGGCGAGCGCCACCACCAACATGCTGCGCGACCTCGGGTTCGCCCTCGGTCCGGTCGTCGTCGGCGCGGTCGCCCTCAGCAGCGCGGGTTCGGCGTTCGCGAGGAACCTCTCCGGCACGGTCCTGCCGGGCGCCGACACCGCGGCAGCGCGGGAGATCGCCGCGGCGGGCGGCCCCCTCGCCGTGAACAGCCTGCCGCAGGGCGCACCGGGGTCCGCCGCCCACAACATTGCCCTGGACGCCATGGGCAGCGGCTTCAGCACCGCGTTCCTCGTGTGCGCCGCGGCGGCCGCCGTCGCCGCGGCACTCACCGCCTTCGGCATGATCGGCCTCCACACCGACGCCGCCTCCGGGGACGGTGCACCCTCTCCCGCGCCGCCCGGCCACGGCGGCCGGGCGGAGGGTGCCTCGAGTGCCGCGCTTCTGTAGACGAGGGGCGTTCGCCGCCGGTGGTGCAGGGAGACGATGGAGGACCAGGGCCGTGCGGGCGTCGGCGCGGCATGGATAACCTGCGCGGGTGATGCGGATTCAGCGGGCGGCCGGCGCGGTCGTCGGTTCAGGGTGCCAGTGCGCTGCGGGCTGCGGGCTGCGGGCTGCGGCGAAGTGGTCTGCTCCTTCTGTGGTGTTCGATGTTCCGCGGCCGGCGGTGACGGATACCGTGTCCGGCCATTCGCGCCCACGGATGCCGTGCACGTCCGTGTGCTGCTCGAAGCCGCCGTGGCTGAGCAGACGGTGGGCGAAAGCCGTCACCGCCGGTGGCGATGACGGCCCTCAACGGATGCCGAACGAGCCCGGCACAGAAGCAACTTCCCCAACGGCAGCCATGGGGGCCGGCGGCAGCCTCGTCCCCGTCGTGCCGGTGGGCACGTTTGAAGATCGCGGCGGGGAGCAGACGGTCGCTCGGAGGTTGATAACAATGGTTCCCCTGCTTCTCGTTCTTCTGCTGGCCCTGATTCTCTTCGGTGCGGGTTTCGCGCTGAAGGCCCTGTGGTGGATCGCGGTGATCGTGCTCATCGTGTGGGTGCTCGGCTTCGTGATCAAGCCGTCCGGCAGTGGCCGCAAGGGCCGCTGGTACCGGTGGTGACGATCGCCTTCCGCTGAAGGACGACAACGACGCACCGACCGGTGCTGCATGAACATGAAGGGGTATGCCCAACACGGGCATACCCCTTCCGTGTTGCCCCGGCCGTACCGGAAGCCGGCTTCACCTCGGGAACCCGGCGCTCCGGCGCCTCGGGCTCAACTCAAGTCTCCGTACGCCTGAACACAGCCGCCGAGCGCGACCGAAGCAGGCCAACGGCCCCCGCAGGGTGGAGGCGCAAGGTTCCCATGCTGTCCTGCGAGGGCCGATGCCGCACCCATTACCCCCGAAGACATCCGGTACGCCCCGTTCGATGCCTTTGTCGCCCACAGCGCCCCCTCGCCGTCGGAATGCCCGGCCGACGCAGACGCCTGCGCGCCCCCTTCAGCCAGGCGCAGCGGGCGCGTCGCGGCAGTACCCGACCAGCGACTACAATCCTGTAGACGGTCTACTGAACTGTAGACGCCAATGGTTGAGGATCGTTCTTGTGACCGACCCGAAAGACGAACGCCGCATGGCCGGCGAGCTCGAAGCAGCGGTGATGGCCGCCCTGTGGGCCGCCGGCGAACCGCTCACCCCGGTGCAGGTCCAGGCCGAACTTTCCGCCGGCCTCGCCCGGACGACGGTGGTGACGATTTTGTCCCGCCTCTACGACAAGGGCGTCGTCGACCGCGAGCGGCATGGGCGCGGCTACGCGTACGTCCCGGTGCAGGACGCCCCGGGGCTGACCGCCCGGCGCATGCACACCGAACTCGACCAGGACGCCGACCGCGAGACGGTCCTCGCCCGCTTCGTCGCCCAGCTCGGCCCGGACGACGGGGAACTGTTGCGCCATCTGCTGGAGGCCGACGAGCGATGATCGCCCTCCTTCTGATTCCACTCCTGCTGCCCTTCACCCTGCCGGTTCTGGCCCGTCGCGCCCTCACACGCCTCGACCCGGTCACCGTCCTGCGCGCGCTGACGTCCTGCGCTCTGGCCTGCGCCGGTGCATGCGTTGCCGCCCTCGGCGCCCTCGTGCTGATCGGACTGCTCAAGCTCTCCCCCTTCGCGTCACTGGGCGACCTCGTCCACCCCCTGCGCACCCCCTCAGACGTGATCGTCCTGCCGGCCGCCACGCTCGCCACGGGCGCGCTCAGCCTCGGCGCCTGGACGCTCGCACGCTCAGCGGTGCGTCAGGTGAGGGCCTTCCGCACCGCTCGCACGGAGGCCGACCGGCGCCCCGCCGCCGGGGACCTGTGCGTGGTCGACTCACCGCACCCGGACGCGTACGCGCTGCCCGGCAGACCCCACAGGATCGTCGTCACCACCGCGATGCTCCGCGGCCTCGGCCCCGCCGAACGGGAAGCCCTCTTCGCCCACGAGCGGGCCCACAATGCAGGCGGCCACCACTACTTCCTGGCAGCCGCTGAACTCGCCGCCCACTGCCACCCCGCGCTCCACGCCACACGCGCCACCATCCGGCTTGCAGCGGAACGCGCCGCCGACGAGAGCGCTGCCGCAGCCGTCGGCGATCGCCGCCTCCTGGCGCAGGCCATCGCCCGCGCCGCCCTCGCGGGGAACGCCCAGTCGTCCACCCGCCCGGGCTTCGCCCCCGCAGCGACCACGGGCCCCGTCCCCCAGCGGGTTGCCGCCCTCCTCGCCCCCGGCGACGACCGCTCGAACACCAGGCGATGGATCGCCCTGCTCGTCACCGTCTGCGCGATCCTGCCCGCCGCGGCCGCAACCACCGGCGTGGTGGCCCTGCACCACGAGGTCGAGGTCGCCCAGGGCGAGCAGACCGCAGCGCGCGTACGGTGACGGCATCCGGCGCCGTGTCCCGACAGATCGACGGCGACGATCAGCGGCTCGGGGCGTCGCACCGCACCGGGTCGTCGTGCCGGCGCTGACGGGGTGTATCCGTTCGAACCGGGCATTCCCGCGCGCGTCCCGGGGGCGGCGGACGGTCACCACCGCCCGCCCGTCCTACTCGCCGACGACGCGACGTGCCCGCGCGGAGGCAGGGGCGGCCGGGGCCGGCAGCAGACCGGCCCGCTCCTTGGTCGACATGCCGCCCCACACCCCGTAGCGCTCCCCCGCCCGCAAGGCCATGGCGGCGCACTGGTCGACAACCTCGCAGCCGACGCAAATCCTGCGGGCCCGCTCCTCCCGCTCCCTTCGCCTGCTGCCCCGCTCGCCCGACGGGGAGAAAAACGCGGAGCTGCTCATGCCGCGGCACGAGGCCCGAGCCTGCCATTCCCAGTCGGCCAGCAGCGGCTTCAACGATGTCCTCACTGTCCTCCTCCTTCCTCTGATCGCATGCCACGGCTCACACTTCACGCCCCGGGCACGCGAGGCATCTGTCCCGTTCATCGTCGTTCCGCCCGCGGCTCACCGCATCGGTCAGATGACCAACACGGGCCGCCTTCCGTGACACCGCCGCTCGGTCACTCGGTCGCCCGGTCAAACGGCTTGCCCACGACCACCGTGCAGGCCGCCCCGGACGCGGCCAGGAAGGGGTTCGGCGTTGGGCCGAGGACGTTCTGTCGAAGTGGCCGAAGCACCGCTCGACGCGCTCCAGGAGCGCTGTACTCGAACGTCCGGCCCCCGGAATCCTGGAGCGGGAGTCCGGGGGCGGCGCTCGCGAGCGCCGCTGGGATCCGTGGCCGCCACTGGCGATACTTGCCGGTATGCGCATCGACTTCGATCCCGAGAGCATGGCCGGCGGCAGCTTCTACAAGCTGCTGACCGCCGTGGTCGTCCCCCGCCCGATCGCCTGGGTGTCCACGCTGTCCGTCCGTTCCGTCGCCAACCTGGCGCCGCACTCCTTCTTCACCGTCTCCTGTGTCAACCCGCCGATGGTGCAGTTCACTTCGGTCGGGCGCAAGGACACCCTGAGCAACGTCGAGGCCTCCGGGGAGTTCGTCGTGAACCTCGCGCCCGAGGCGTTGTTCGAGAAGGTCAACGAGACGGCGACCGACTTCCCGCCGGAGAACGGGGAGTTCGAGGCGGTCGGTCTGGAGCGGGAGCCCAGCGTGCGGGTGAAGCCGCCGCGGGTCGCCGCCTCGCCCGTCGCGCTGGAGTGCGTCCTGCACAGCACCCTGCGGCTGGGCGACTCGACCGTGGTCATCGGCCGCGTGGTGCACGCCTCCGTGAAGGAGGACGTACTCGACGACGGGCACCCGGAGTTCGAGCGGCTGCGTCCGCTGTCGCGACTCGGCAAGAACGAGTGGGGTGTTGGCGGCGACGTCCTCGAACTGGCCCGCACCCCCTACGAGGAGTGGCGCCGCAACCAGGGGTGAGTGCGGGCGGCCGTGCGCGGGCGCGGCAATCCGCCCTCTGTACTGGGGGTTTCCGGGCCGGCACCGCGACGCGATCAAGGTCGGCCGCGTAGGACGGTGCGGCCTGGGCACCCGGACGGCCGCCCAAGTCCCCTACGAAGGAGAGCCGGAATCCATGGCCGACCGAACCCGCACCGCGACCCGACCGTCCGCCGGAACGAACGAGGCGGCAGACGCGAGGACGCGCGAGAAGAACGTCTTCGTGGTCGGTCTCGACGACGCCAACCTGCCCACGCTCCGTGCCGCCCGCGGGGGTGAACACATACGTTTCCACCCCCTCCTGAGCATCGACCGTCTTCAGCACGGCGAGGTGTCGGTGGCCGAACTCAGGGCGGAGGCCGAGGAGATACTCGACGGCTTCGACGAGCCGATCGACGCGATCGTCGGCTACTGGGACTTCCCGGTGTCGACCCTCGTCCCGCTGCTCGCCGAACGCTACGGAACGCGCGCCACGTCGCTCGACTCCGTCGTCAAGTGCGAGCACAAGTACTGGAGCCGGCTGGAGCAGGCCGCCGTCGTCGACGACCACCCGCGCTTCGGACAGGTCGACCTGGGCGCCGACGAGCCGCTTCCGCCCGAGGGCATGAACTTCCCCATGTGGGTCAAGCCCGCCCTGTCGTACTCCTCCGAACTCGCCTTCGGGGTCGGGAACCAGGAGGAGTTCGCCGCGGCGGTCGCCCGCATACGGGACGGCGTCGCCCGCGTGGGCAGGCCGTTCGAGTACATCCTCGACCAGGTGTCGACTCCCCCGGAAATGGCGGGAGTCGGCGGTCAGGTGTGTCTCGCGGAGGAGACCATGACCGGTGTCCAGGCCGCGGTCGAGGGCTACGTCCACAACGGTGAGGTCACCGTCTACGGCGTGCTCGACTCGATCAACTACCCCGACTCTTCCAGCTTCCTGCGCCACCAGTACCCCTCCCGGCTGCCCGAGGACGTGATCCGGCGGCTGCACGACATCTCGGGACGGGTGATGCGGCGCATCGGCATGGAGGGCGCCACCTTCAGCATCGAGTACTTCTACGACCCGGAGACCGGCGACATCGGCCTGCTGGAGATCAACCCCCGCCACTCGCAGTCCCACGCCGAGCTGTTCGAGTACGTCGACGGTGTCCCGAACCACCACGTCATGCTGGGCCTCGCCCTCGGCACCGACCACACCATGCCGTTCCGCGAGGGCGAGTACGCCATGGCGGCCAAGTGGTACTACCGCCGCTTCTCCGACGCCGCCGTGCACGAGGTGCCCACCCCCGCGGACATCGCGCGCATCGAGATGGACATCCCCGGGGTGCGCATCGACGTCCGCCCGCACGAGGGCGAGCGCCTCGGTGAGCTTCCCGAACAGGACAGCTACAGCTACGAGGTGGCCCACATCTTCACCGGGGGCCGCGACGAGGACGAGCTGCGGGAGAAGTACGACCGGGTCGTCGCCGCCCTCGACCTGGACTTCGCCGAACCGGTCGGCGGCACCAGCACAAACACCAGCACCAGCACCGACTGAGCAGCGGGTCCGCACCTTCTGGCCCGCACCGCACGACCGCGCCTACCGGGCGTCCCGTCGGGACGTCACCGAGAGGAGCAGCATCCCCCCATGCGCACCGTGAGCAGCCTTCCGTACGCGACGAAGGAAGAGGACCACGTCATCGTCCCCATGCGGGACGGTGTGCGGCTGTCCGCCAGGATCTGGCGGCCCGTCAGTTCCGACGCGCAGCCGGTTCCGGCGATTTTGGAGTACATCCCGTACCGCAAGGGCGACTTGACGTCGGTACGCGACTCGATCCACCACCCGTACATCGCCGGGCACGGCTACGCCTGTGTCCGGGTGGACCTGCGGGGCACCGGCGACTCCGAGGGCGTCCTGCGCGACGAGTACCTCGAACAGGAGCAGCAGGACGCCGAGGACGTCCTCGCCTGGCTCGCCGGGCAGTCCTGGTGCGACGGCAGCACCGGGATGATGGGCATCTCCTGGGGCGCCTTCGCCGCCCTCCAGGTGGCCGCCCGGCGCCCGCCGAGTCTGAAGGCGCTCGTCATCGCGTCGTTCACCGACGACCGCTACGCCGACGACATGCACTACCTCGGCGGCGCCATGCTGTCCGACAACCTCGCGGAGGCGGGCACGATGTTCGCCTACGCGACCTGTCCCCCCGACCCGGCCGCCGTCGGCGAGCGGTGGCGGGAGATGTGGCACGAGCGGCTGGAGGAGACCCGCCCATGGGTGCTCCAGTGGCTGCGCCACCAGCGCCGCGACGACTACTGGCGACACGCGTCGGTCTGCGAGGACTACGGCGCGGTCCGTACGCCGGTGCTCGCGTCGAGCGGCTGGGCCGACGGGTACTCCAACGCGGTCACCCGGCTCCTCGCCCGGCTCGACGTGCCACGCAAGGGACTTGTGGGTCCCTGGTCGCACAAGTTCCCGCACCTCGGGGAGCCCGGACCGGCCATCGGCTACCTCCAGGAGGTCGTGCGGTGGTGGGACCACTGGCTCAAGGGCGAGGGCAACGGCGTGATGGACGGCCCGATGCTGCGGGCGTGGATGCAGGACAGCGTGCCGCCGTCCACGGCGTACGAGGAGCGGCCCGGACGCTGGGTCGGCGAACCGTGCTGGCCCTCGCCGCACATCGTCGAGCGGCGGCATCCGCTGTCCCGGCACACCATCGGCGAGCCCGGCACGGAGCCGCCGGACGGCGGGCCCATGACGGTCCAGTCGCCCCTGTCGGTGGGGCAGTTCGCGGGGAAGTGGGCCTCCTACAACGCCCCGCCCGACCTGCCCTACGACCAACGCGAGGAGGACGGCGGCTCGTTGGTGTTCGAGACCGAGCCGCTGGCGGAGCCGGTGGAGATCCTCGGTTCGCCCTTCGTGGAGGTGGACGTGTCGACCAGCAGGCCGGTCGCGCAGCTCGTCGCCCGCCTCTCCGACGTCGCGCCGGACGGCCGCGCCACCCGGGTCACCTACGGCCTCGTCAACCTCGCCCGCGCGGCGCAGAGTTCGGACGAGAGCAGTTCCGCCGAGGCGGTTTCGCACGCCCCCGGCCCCGGGGTGTCCCGCGCGGCCACGGTCCGGCTGAACGGTGTGGCGCAGGCGTTCCCGGCCGGCCACCGGATACGGCTCTCGCTGTCGACGTCGTACTGGCCGCTCGCGTGGCCGCCTCCGCACCCCGTGCGGGCCGAGATCGGCGCGGGGGCGCTCACCCTGCCGGTGAGGCCCGCGGACGGGCACGGCGAGCAGCCGCGCGAGCCGTTCGGCGAGCCGGAGGGCGCCGAGCCCGCGCCCACCACCCGCGTCGAGCCGCCCGAGCAGCGCTGGGACGTCAAGCGCGACCTGATCGGGTACGGCGCCGAGCTGGAGATCGTCAAGGACTCGGGTGTCGTCCGGTACGAGGAGCCGGGCATCGAGGTCGGGCTGCGCGCGTACGAGCGGTACACGTCCGTCGCGGACGACTTCTCCTCCCCGACCGGCGAGGCGGCGTGGCGCATGCGGTTCGCCCGGCCCGACCGGGACTGGGACGTGCGCGTGGAGACCCGTACCGTCCTGCGTTGCGACGAGAGGTCCTTCCACGTCGACGCGACCCTCGACGGGTACGAGAACGACCGCCGGGTCTTCTCGCGGACCTGGAACGAGACGGTGCCGCGCGACGAGCTGTAGGACGGGCCACGACAAGGTGCCCTGGTCCGCCGGACGAGTCGTCCGGCGGACCAGGGCACCTTTTCCCTGCGTACGCGTTTCCCCGGGTGCGGGGGCGGTGGTCAGCCCGGCAGCTTCGCCTTCAGCGCGCCGACGGTCGCCGCGGGGCGGGCGCCGGCCCGCACGGAGCGGCGCACCAGCCTGGCCTCGCGGCGCAGCTCGTGGGCACTGTGCCGGCCGCGCCAGAGCAGCGACGGGGCGGCGCCGGTGTCGTCGGCGGCGACGAGCAGGCCGCCGAGCATCGACATGTTCTTCAGGAAGTGGGTGCGCTGCCGGGAGCGCTCCGCCGGGTCCTCCTCCTCCCAGAAGCGGTGTCCCGCCAGGGTGGTCGGCACGAGGGTGGTGGCGAGCGCGAGGGCCGCCAGGCGGGGCATGCGGCCGGTGGCGAGCAGCAGGCCCGCCCCCACCTGCACGGCCCCGTTCAGCCGGACGGACTGCTCGGTACGGTCCGGCAGCACGTCGATCCGGTCGGTGACCGGCTGCACCACGGGTTCCGCAAGGGGTGCCACGGCTTTCGGGTCGCGCAGGGTCTTGATCCCCCCGGCGATGAACATCGAGGCCAGCATGGGGCGGCCGACCCATCGCAGCAGACTCATGGTGCTCTCCGTAAATTGTCTCGGTGCGTACGGCCCTCACCGTGTTCCCCGTCCTGACCGGCGTAGTCGGTCAGGAGGCCGTGGGCGCCGCCGTCCGCACCGGTGGGCGCCGGAAGCGCCCCTACTCCGGCCGGAGCACGGCGCCGCCCGCGCCGTTGCTCAGCACGCCGCCCGGCGCGTCCGTCAGCGCCACCCGTGCCGTGACGCGCTTGCCGACCGGTTCGCGGCTCGCCTCGAAGCTGCGGGCGACGGCGAGGACGATCTCCAGCCCGTGCCGCCCCACCCGCTCCGGGTCGGCCGCCTCCCCCACCGGCAGCACCGGGTCGGTGTCCCAGACGGTGATCTCGACGACGTCCTCCACGACGCGCAGTTCGAGGAGCAGCGGGCCGGGCGCGTACTTCAGGGCGTTGGTGGTCAGCTCGCTCACGACGAGCTGGGCGCATTCCAGGGCACGCGGGGACACCGCCCGGTGGAACTCCACCCGGGCTCTGGTCAGGAACGTACGGGTGAAGCGGCGGGCCTCCGCGATGCAGCCGGGCTCTCCCTCCAGTGCCTCCGTGGCGTGGAGGTCGACAGCCTCCGACGCCGGCCGTTCTTCCCCCGTGGCAGCACCATCCATGCATCCCGCTTTCCCTTGTCCCCCGTTCCCGGCCGCCGGTACCCCCATTCCCGCGACGTATGCCACCCACGGGGCGTACCACCTGATGGTGGGAGGCTCTAGCATCGTGACCGTGAGCCACCAGCTTGATCAGTCTTCCAGCGAACGCGAGGCAAGCGTGACAAACACCGAAGGAGCAGCGACCGGACGGCTGATGATCACTTCTTCCACCAGGGGCCAGGGCGTCAGCGTCGTCGCGCTCGACGGCGAGATCGACCACAACAGCAGTACGGAACTGCGTGACACGCTGCTGTCGCAGCTGAGCCGGACCCCGCACACGGTGGTCGACTTCAGCCGGGTCACCTTCATGGACTCCAGCGGCATCAACGCGCTGATCGCCGCCCACCAGGCCGCCGACGCCGCTCCCGGCGGCTCGCTGCGGCTGGCGGCGCCGCAGGCCGCCGTGCAGCGCCTGCTGAACCTCGTGGGCGTCGACGCCCTCATTCCCTGTTACGACACCCTGGAGCTCGCGCTCACGGTGTGAGGCGGGCGGCGGGGCGCGCGGCTCAGGCGCGTTCCTCGTCGGTGTCGATGCGGATCCCGGCGCGCACGGCGAGGGTCACGGGGGTGCGCTCGGCGACCTCCAGGAGGCGGGCGCGCCGGGCGTCGTCCAGGTCGCCGAACAGGGTGATGCGCCGCCGGACGCGGGCAACCGCGCCGGCGGCGTCGCCGTCCCCGCCCGGCGCGCCGTCCGTCTCGTAGACCAGCCGCACGCGGATCTCGTCCAGGGCCACGTCGTGACGGCCCGCGTACGTCCGCAGGGTCATGACGGTGCACGCGCCCAGGGCGCAGAGCAGCAGCCCGAACGGGGAGGGGCCGGCGTCCGAGCCGCCCTCGCAGGGGAGTCCGTCGGACGTCAGCAGGTGCCGGCCGGCCCGGATCTCCACCCGGTGGCCGTCGGCGGCACCGTGCGCGACGACCGCCGCGACGGACACCGTCCGGTGCGCGGGGTCGGGCACGGCGGCCGCCGCGGGGTCGGGCGCGGCACGGGTCCCGGCGCCGTCAGGGGTGTTCACGCCTCTGCCTCCGTTCGGCCGGCGAACACGAGCCGTGCGGAGGACGGGCCGTCGGCCCGTCCTCCGCACGGTCGGCGGTGCCACCGGGGGCGGTCGACGCCCCCGGGGCGGGTGTTCAGCCCGCCGTGGCGCGGACGGCCTCGGCGATCAGGTCGGCGACGTCCTTCGGGCGGGACACCGCGACGGCGTGCGAGGCACCCTCGATCTCGACGGTGGTGGCACCGGCGCGCTGCGCGCCGAACCGCTCCACCTCGGGGTTGATGGCCCGGTCGCCGCCGGAGACGAGGGCCCACGCGGGCTTCGTCTTCCACGCGGCCGCCGCGGCCGGCTCGCCGAACGCACCGGCGGCGAGCGGGCGCTGGGCCGCCGCCAGCACCTTGGTGACCTCGGCGGGCACGTCGGCGGCGAACACCGACGGGAACGCGTCCTCGGTGATGGTCAGTTCGACGGCGGGCTCGCCGCCCTCCACCGGGTACGTCCACTGCTTGAGGCTCGTCGCGAGCGGCGAGTCGGGGAAGCCGCCCTGGAGTTCACCGAGGCTCTCGCCCTCCTCCAGGACGTACGCGGCCACGTAGACGAGGCCGACGACGTTCTCCTGCGCGCCGGCCACCGTGATGACGGCACCGCCGTAGGAGTGCCCGGCCAGGACGACGGGACCGTCGATCTGCGCCGCGACGGACGCCACGTACGCGGCGTCGGAGGCGAGACCGCGCAGCGGGTTCGGCGGGGCGAGGACCGGGATGCCCCGGGCCTGGAGTTCGGTGACGACGCCTGCCCAGCTCGCGGCGTCGGCGAACGCCCCGTGGACGAGGACGACCGTGGGAGTGGTCGTGGTCATGTGCTGTCTCCTGACTGTGGGTTGCGCTCCGGAGGGGGACCGGCCGGCGCCGCGCGGGCGCCGGCCCGGGGCGGTCAGGCGCTGTGGAGCGCCGAACGCAGGGTGGCGACGGCCAGGTTGATGGCGGCCTCGGCGGCGTGCGTCCCGCGCAGGGCGTTGAGCATCACGAAGTCGTGGATGACGGCCTGGAAGCGCACGGCGGTGACCGCGACACCGGCCTCGCGCAGCTTGTTGGCGTACGCCTCGCCCTCGTCGCGCAGCACGTCGGCCTCGCCGGTGATCACGAGCGCGGGCGGCAGGTCGGCGAGCTGCTCGGTGGTGGCGCGCAGCGGCGAGGCGGTGATCTGGGCGCGCTCGGCCTCGTCGGTCGTGTACTGGTCCCAGAACCACTGCATGCCGTCGCGGCGCAGGAAGTAGCCGGTGGCGAACTGGTGGTACGAACCGGTGTCGAAGGAGGCGTCGGTGACCGGGTAGAACAGCACCTGCTGGACCAGGGGCACGTCGCCGCGCTCCTTGGCCATCAGGGTCAGCGCGGCGCTCATGTTGCCGCCGACCGAGTCGCCTGCGACGGCGATGCGCGAGGCGTCGAGGCCCTTGTCGGCGCCCTCGCGGACGACCCACTGCGCGACGGTGTAGTTCTGCTCGATGGCGACCGGGTAACGCGCCTCGGGAGACAGGTCGTACTCGGGGAAGACGACGGCGGCGTTCGCGCCGACGGCGAGTTCGCGCACCAGGCGGTCGTGGGTGTGGGCGTTGCCGAAGACCCAGCCGGCGCCGTGGATGTAGAGGACGACGGGGAGGGTGCCCTCGGCCCCGGCGGGCTTGACGATCCGTGCGCGGACGCTGCCGGTGGGGCCGCCGGAGACGGTGATCCACTCCTCGTCGACGGCCGGCTTCTCGATGTCGCCGGACTGCACCTCGTCGACGGCCCTGCGGCCTTCGGCCGGGGCGAGTTCGAACAGGAACGGGTGACCGGCGGTGGCCTCGGCGAAGGCGGCTGCGGCGGGCTCAAGCACGGGCTGGACCGGCTCGACGGCTTCGGACATGGTGAACTCCTGAACAAGCTTGTGCGGTGCGCCGGTCGGTGCCGGCGAAGCGGCCCCGTGGGTGCGCAGAGCGCGCTTGCCGCCGGGAACAACGCTAGGAGCGGGCCGCGGGCCGCAGTTGCCCGCCCGTGCACCGGCACTGGTCCGAGAGCGCACGAAGGACGGCGCGGGGTGTGCGGGGCGGCGGTCCTGGCGGAGGCTGGACACACCCGGCGCGTCCGGGAGCAGGTGGCGGCGACGGGTGCCGTCGCGCTCCCGGACGACACGTCGGCCCCGGGTGCGCCGTGGCTGCGCGGCGGTGGTGGGTGTCCGCGCGATGCTGGGCACCGCCCGGGGCCGCCGGCCGGGCGGCGCCCGCCGGTTCGCCCGACCTCCGCTCTCGAACGTCAAGGAGTCCGTGCCCCATGAGCAAGCTGCTCACCGACGTGGCCCGCACGCTGGTGCCGCCGCGCGGCGACCCGCACGGGCCGCTGCCGCCCCTGCTGGTCGTGCTGACCGTGGTGACGGGAGTGGTGGACGCCGTGAGTTATCTGGCGCTCGGGCACGTCTTCGTCGCCAACATGACCGGCAACGTGGTCTTCCTCGGGTTCGCGCTGGCCGGTGCGTCGGGGCTGTCGGCACCGTCGTCGCTCGCCGCCATGTCGGCGTTCCTGGTGGGCGCCCTCGCGGGCGGTCGGCCGGCGCGACGGTTCGCCGCGCACCGCGGGAAGCTGCTGGCCCTGTCGACCTCGCTCCAGACGGTCCTGGTCGCCGCCGCCCTCGTCGTCTCCGCGGCCGCGCACGCGAAGGTGACCGACGGCGTCCAGTACACCCTGATCGTGCTGCTGGGCCTGGGCATGGGGCTCCAGAACGCCGTGGTGCGCGGGATCGGCGTGCCGGACCTGAACACCACGGTGCTGACGATGACGCTGACCGGGCTGGCCGCCGACTCGGCCCCCGGCGGCGACCCGGGTCACCCCGGGCGCCGGGTGCTGTCCGTCCTCGCGATGTTCACGGGCGCCTTCCTCGGTGCCCAACTCCTGTTGCACACACGGCTGGAGGCACCGCTCGGCCTGGCCCTGCTGCTGCTCGCGGCCGTGTCCGCGACCGCGCTGCGGCTGTCCCGGGGCGGGCCCGGCCGGCTCACTCCGCCGGGGTGATCCGCGCGGCGAGCCCCGACCCGGCCGGGCCTGCGGGCGTGCGGAGTCCGGCGGCCGCGCGTTCCTGCCACGCGCGGGGCGACATCCCGTAGGCGTCCCGGAAGGCGCGGCTGAAGTGGGACGGGCTGGTGAAGCCCCAGCGGTGCGCCACGGCGGCCACGGTCGGCCGCCGGCCGGCGGGTCCGCCCAGGTCGCGGCGGCAGGACTCCAGGCGCCGCGACCTGATCCAGCGGCCCACGGTGACGCCCTCGCCCTGGAAGAGCTTGTGCAGATGGCGGACGGAGATGTGGTGCGCGCGGGCGATCGTCTCCGGCGACAGGTCCGGGTCGGCGAGGTGCTCCTCGACGAAGACGCGGACGCGCGCGAGGAGGGCCGCCGCGCCGTCGCCCTCACGGCTCCCGGCGACGCGGGGCATGCCGTCGAGGAGCTGGGTGACGAGCACGGCGACGAGGTCCACCGCGTTGCGGGCGAGGAGTTCGCCGACCCGGGACCGGCGCAGTTCCTCGTCCTCGGCGGCGAGGGACGTCAGGAACGCCGACACCAGCGCGCCCACGCCCTCTCCGCCCGGCACGTGGCAGCCCGCGAGGCGGTCCAGCTCGGCGTCCGTCGCGCCCAGGCAGGCGCGGGGCACGCGGACGAAGGTCATCCGGGCGTCCGGGGCGAGCCGCAGCGGATCCGCCTCCGGGCGCCCGCGGAAGACCAGGTCGCCGGGGGCGAGGACGATCTCGTCGTCGCCGCGGAGCACGACGGCGCGGCCCCGGACGTGCACACCGAGTCGGAGCAGGCCGTCCGTGCCGGTGCCCGTCCCCGCGTCGCGCTCGGTGTCGAGTTCCGCCGTGCGGGTCACGGTGACCGTCCGCCCGGCGGGTCGCCCCGCCGCCACGGGTCCGCCCGGTCGGGTCGGTCCGCTCGTTGTCCTCAATGCGCCACTCACCGTTCGCCGTTGGCCGTTCGCACGGCACGGCGTGCTGGACGCCGCCCGTTCCGGATGGGTGCCACGTCGCATCCCGACGGCCGGTCACGCGTACGAGCGCCCCACGCCGTCTGTCCGACATTCTCGCTTTTGGGCGAAGGGCCGCACCACCGCGCGACGTAGCGATCCGCCGGGCACCCTTCCTCCCTTTGTAGAAAACAGCTGGTGAAAGGCGGCGCCCGGGGCGGTCAGACGGGGTCGGCGGTGCCGGTGGCACCGGGGGGTCCGGCGGACCCCGCGGGCGCTCCGGAAGCGGCCGGAGCACCGGTGCCGGAGGGCGCCCGGGACACCGCCACGTACGTGCCGTGTCCGTCGCGCGTGCCCCGCCCCCGCTCCCCCGCGGCCGTCAACTCCTCGATCCGCAGGCCGAGATGGAGGACCAGCCGGTGGGATCCGTTGTCGAGGTCGAGCCCGGTGATCTCCTGTATCCGGCGCAGCCGGTGGTACAGCGAGGTGCGGTGGATCCCCAGGGCGGCTGCCGTGCGCGGGACCGACCCGGCGTGTTCGAGGTAGCTGCGCAGGGTCTGCCGCAGCCGGGCGCCGCCGTTCTCGGCCAGCACGCGCAGCGGCTTGGGGACGAGGGCCTCGGTCAGGGCGTGTTCGGGCAGTTGCAGCAGCACGGCGAACTCGCCGAGCTCCTCCCAGTCGGCCACCCCGCCGAGCGACGGCAGCCGGGCGGCGCCGGAGAGCGCGACGAGGGCCTGCTCGTACGACGTCCACGCGTCGGCGAGGTGCGCCTGCCGGCCGCCGACGCCGACCACGGGGCCGGCGTCGGGGTGCAGGAAGGTGCCGAGGGCGTCGAGGATCCGCCGGGACTGTTCGGCCAGTTCACCGGGGGCCGGGGGCCGGTCGCGGACCTGGAGGAGGACGGCGCGGTCCTGGTCCACGGCGGTGAGACCGTGCGCGGAACGGGTGCGCCGGAACACGTCCACCGCGCCGCGCAGCGCCAACTCCACCTGTCCGGGCGGCTCGTGGCAGCGGGCGACCTGGACGACGGTGACCACGCTGTGCGGGGCGTCCCGCAACAGCCCGGAGTTCAGGACGCGTTGGCGGGCGGCGGCGCGGCCGGCCGGGCCGGTGCCGAGCAGGTCGAGCAGGAGGTCGCGGGTGCCGGTCTCCTCCGCGCTCCCGGCGAAGTGCTCCGTCCAGAGCTGGGCGGTCATGGCGCCGGCCGCGCGTCCGACCGACTCGGTCTCCCGGGCGGTCAGTTCGGACTGCGGGGCGATGACCATCAACAGCCCGAGCAGATGGCCGCGTTCACGCAGCGGCACGCAGTAGCGGGGCAGCAGCCCCAGCTCGTCGCTCCCGTCGAGGAAGCCGGGCCGGGACCACCGGGTGACACCCTGCGCGAGGACGAAGCGGATGGGTTCGTTGTCGGCGACGCCCTGGAGCAGGCTGCGCACCCGTACGGGGTCCTCGTCGCCGTAGTGGCGGCTGGAGCACACCATCCGCACCAGGGGGTCGTCGACCACGACGGAGCGGCCGATGTCCTCGGCGAGCTGGTCGACGAGCGTCTGGAGCGCGGCGCTGCCGGGCCTGGCCCGCTGGAGCCGCTCACCCATCCCTGCCCGTCCTTTCGGTCCCGCTCGCGTCCTGCTCGCGTTCCGCTCGTGTCCTGGTGCTCTCGTGCCCAGGTGCTCGCGGGCGCGCGGGCCACCGGGCCGACAGATCGACTTTCCCAACGTGACGCGCCCGATCATGATTCCCACTGTGTCCGGGATCTCGTCGCCCGTCGGCCCGTCGTCCCCGCTCCGCGCGGTCCGCTCACCGTGGACGGATCTCCCGTCCGGCGGTCGCCGTCCGCCGCGGCCTAGGATCGGTGGCGTACCGGCGCGGGCGGGCGGACCGCCCGGCCGAGGGACCGGTCCGGCGGTCGAGGGAAGGCGCGCGCAGTGAGCAACGTCGAGAAGGAACCGGCCGCGGTCCGGTGCGGTGCGGCGGACGAGACCGGGGGGACGCCCCGCACGGAGGTGCTGACCCCACGGGCGGTTCCGCTGGGCGGTCCGCGGGCGATGACCGTGCGCCGCACCCTTCCGCAGCGCTCCCGGTCGCTGATCGGCGCGTGGTGCTTCGCCGACCACTACGGTCCCGACGACGTCGCGGAGACGGGCGGCATGGTGGTGCCCCCGCACCCGCACACCGGGCTCCAGACGGTGAGCTGGCTGTTCAGCGGAGAGATCGAGCACCGCGACAGCCTGGGCAGCCACGCGTTCGTGCGGCCGGGCGAGCTGAACCTGATGACCGGCGGCCACGGCATCAGCCACTCGGAGGTCTCCACGGCGGCGACCACCCTGCTGCACGGGGTGCAGCTCTGGGTCGCGCTGCCCGACGAGCACCGGCACACGGGGAGCGCGTTCCAGCACCACGTCCCGGCGGCCGTGCGGGTCGACGGGGCGGAGATCCGGGTGTTCCTCGGCTCGCTGGCCGGCGAGACCTCGCCGGTGCCGACGTTCACACCGCTGCTCGGCGCGGAGATCCTGCTCGAACCGGGTGCGGTGGTGTCCCTCGCGGTGGACCCGGCGTTCGAGCACGGCCTGCTCGTCGACCACGGGGACGTCCGCCTCGGGGACACCCGGCTGCGCCCCGCCGAGCTGGGCTACCACTCCCCCGGCACACGGACCCTCACGCTCACGAACGACTCGCCCGACACGGCGCGGACGGTTCTGCTGGGCGGCCCGCCGTTCGGCGAGGACCTCCTCATGTGGTGGAACTTCGTCGGCAGGACCAACGAGGACATCGTCCGCGCCCGCGAGGACTGGACGAACGGGACGCGGTTCGGCGAGGTGACGGGCTACGACGGCGCCCGGCTGCCCGCGCCCGAGCTGCCGAACGTCCCCCTGAAGCCGCGCGGCAGGCCCCACTGAGCGTCTGCGTGGCGCCGCCGCGGCGGTGAGACCCGGGGCGGCCCGTCGCCAACTCCGGCGCGCACGGCCCGTGTTGCCGATCGACGCGACGCCGGGAGAGGACCCGCGGACGCGTCCGCGGGTCCTCTCCCGGCGTGCGGTGTCTCAGTGCGCGGCGGTGACCGCCCGCCCCGAAGTGGCCTGCGCCGACTTCGGGTTGATCAGCCTTTCGGCCAACTCACCGAAGACGAGGCCGAATCCGCCCCACAGCACGGCCTGGACGGCCAGCGCGGAGAGCCGGAACCGCCACAGCAGGGCCGCCGGGAAGTCGGCCGGCACCTCGTTGACCACCGGCAGGAACGCGTAGGCGGTCCCGACGACGACCGCGAAGGCGGCCAGCGCCGCCACCGTCGCCCACCACGCCCCCAGCCGCGGCGCGAGACGCCTGCCGAGCAGGGTGGCGCCGACCGCGAGGAGCACGCTCAGCACCATCATCAGGAAGTACAGGCCGGTCCGCCGGCCGATGGTGTCGGGGTCGCCGACCGAGGGCGGGTTGGCCGGGTACTTCAGGAACGGCACGACGTACACCGCGAGCAGCGCGCTGCCGGAGAGCAGCAGCGCGGTCGCGCGCGGGGAGAAGCGGCCGACACGGCCCAGCGCGAAGCAGAACGCGAGGGCCGCGATGCCGCCGAAGGCCACACCGTAGACGAGAACGCCCGTGGCGAGACCGGCGGTCGACTGGAGCGAGCGCGAGACGACTTCCACCTCGTGCTCGTGGGAGTGGGCGTGGGACTCCTCGAAGCTGATCGCGCTGTCCACGCTCGGCTCACCGAGCAGATAGGCGACGACCAGGGCGAGCACGCCGGCCGCGAGACCGGCGAGCATGCCCCGTACGAGGAGGTTTCTGACAGTTGCGGAGTTCATGGTTGTCCGGCGTCCCTCGGGTCAGTGGCAGGGGAAGCCGAGAAGGTGGCGGGCGTCGTGCACCCATTCATGAACGTCCGTGCCGCTGAACACGGAGGTGGCGCCCTGCTCGGCGCCGACGAAGTACAGCAGGACCAGCATCAGGATGCCGGCGAAGACGGCCCACGGGGCTATCGCCTTCAGCGGCAGCTTGGCGGGGAGTGCGGGGGTGGTGACTGACGGCGGTGCGACATGCTGCGCCATGGGCAGACCCTCCTCTGGGAGTTCGCGTCCCAACTCGGTGGTGCACTGGACGACGGCTACGGGTCTGACTCACGGGCAACTCCCTTCGGGAGGTGCCTCGTTCACAGTGGCGCGACCGTGCCGGACTTCCACCGGCTTCCGTTCTTGCGTCGTCGATTCCCGATGACGGTACCGCCTGGCACGTTCCCGTCCAAGAGCGCCCGCGACAGGGACCGTTCAGACGATCCTGAGCGTCGTGCCCGCGTTCTCGAACGCCGCGGTCTCCTCGGCGGGTGCCGTGGTGTCGGTGACCAGGACGTCGACGAGGCCGGCGGGGCCCACGTGGGCGTGGGCGGTGCGGCCGAGTTTGCTGCCGTCGGCGGCGGCGACGACGCGGCGCGACGACGAGACGGCGGCCTTCTTCACCGCCGCCTCGTCGAGGTCGTACGCGGTCATGCCGTCGGCCGCGGTCAGGCCGCAGCAGCCCAGCACGGCGGTGTCGAAGCGCAGCGCCGCCAGGGAGGCGAGGGTGAGGGGGCCGGTGAGGGCGCCCTCGGTGGCGCGGGGCCGGCCGCCGGGGACCAGCAGGGCGGTCTGTTCGGGGGCGTCGGCGAGGACGTTCAGTGCCTGCAACGACAGTGGCATGACGGTGAGTTGGCGTCCGCGCAGCAGGCGGGCGACTTCGAGACAGGTCGTGCCGCTGTCCAGCAGGACGGTCTCCCCGTCGGCGACGAGCGAGGCCACCTCCGCCGCGATGCGTCGCTTGGCGTCGACGGCCTCGTGGGCGCGCAGCGCGAAGGGCGGCTCGTCCCCCCTCAGCAGGAGGGTGCGGGCACCGCCGCGCATTCGTTCGAGGACGCCCTGTGCGGCCAGGTGGTCGAGGTCGCGGCGGACGGTCATCTCCGAGGCACCCGTCAGCGCGGCGAGTTCGCCGACCGTGACCGTCCCTTCCTCCTGGACGGCCTGGGCGATCAGACGATGGCGCTCCGCGGTGCTCATGCGGCGATTCAACACCACCGTCGGCAAACAGTGAAGCTGTTCGAAGTGAGGTGTATCGAACAGATAATTTGTTCGTTACTGTGTCCGGCATGGAAAGAGCGCTGCGCGTTGCTCGCGCTGTGACATTCGTGTATTTCGTCCTCAACGGCACGCTGCTGGGCATGTGGGTGGTCCAGATCCCGGCCGTCGAGGAGCGGGTGGGCATCAGTCACGCGGCACTGGGAGGCTTCCTCGTCCTGCTCGGGGCCGGGGCCTTCCTCGGCATGCAACTGGGCGGCAGGCTGTCCGACCGGCTCGGCACCCGCACGGTCGTCCCGCTGGCCGGGGTGCTGTGCAGCGCGACGCTGGTGCTGCCCGGTCTGGCCCGCGAGCCCTGGGTCCTCGGAGCGGCCCTGCTGGTCTTCGGCTTCGGCAACGGCACCCTCGACGTCAGCATGAACGCGCACGCGGTGCAGGTGGAGAAGGCCTACGGGCGCCCCGTCATGTCCGCCTTCCACGCCACGTTCTCCGTCGGCGGGGTACTGGCGGCCCTCGTCGGCGCGGCGGCCGTGGACGTCGGCTGGGGAACGGCCGCGACGCTGAGCGCGGCCGCGTGCGCCGGCGTCGTCGTTGCCCTGGTCTCGGCACGGGGGCTGCTGCCCGCCGAGGGCGCGGCGGAGGCGCCCGGGACCGGGACGGAGGCCGGGGAGAACCCCGGCGGCGGGACCGGCGGGCGTGCGGTTCCCGCCCGGATCTGGTTCCTGGCCGTCCTGGCGCTCCTCGTCATGCTGTGCGAGGGCGCCGCCAACGACTGGAGCGTCCTGCACCTCAAGACCGTCCTGGGCGCGTCGGAGAGCACCGCCGCCTTCGCCTACGGGACCTTCGCGGCGACGATGACCGTCGGCAGGCTCCTGGCGGACCGGGTCTCCGCGCGGTTCGGGACGGTCGCGGTCCTGCGGTACGGCGCGGCCCTGGCCTGCGCCGGCATCACGCTGGTGGCCCTGTCGCCGTGGATCTGGGCGGCGCTGGTGGGCTGGGGCCTGTTCGGGCTGGGGCTGTCGGGCTGTGTCCCGCAGTTGTTCAGCGCCGCCGGGCACACCGATCCCGCCGCCGCCGGCACCAACGTCTCGCGCGTCGCCGGACTCGGCTACATCGGCATGCTCGCCGGGCCCGCGGTCATCGGCTGGATGACCCATGTCATGGCCCTCAACCACACGTTCCTGCTCCCGGCGCTGTTCTGCGCGACCGCCGCCGCGGCGGCCGGGGTCCTGCGCACGCCGGCGCCCGGGGGCGACCCGTCCGGCGCGCTCGCGGACCGGCCGGACACCCTGGAGACGACCTCCTGACCCGACGGGTCCGGAACGCCCGCCCGGCACGGCAGATGCCCGTGCCGGGTGTCTCAGTGCCGGACCCGGACGACGAGCTTGCCCGTCGCGCGGTTGTTCTCCATGTCGTCGTGCGCCCGGGCCACGTGCTCCAGGCCGTCGTAGACACGGTCCACGGGAAAGGCGAGCCGACCGGCGGCGACCGCGTCGACGATCTCCTGGAAGTCCTCGCGGGGAAGGTCGGAGGCGTCGCCGAAGTAGCCGGCGAGCCGGACCCCTCTCGGCAGGTACTCGTTCGGGGAGAAGTCCGGCACCGTCCACTGGTTGGAGAGACTCCCGCCGAAACAGCCCGTACCGTGCACGCGCACCGCCCGCAGGGTGTCCTGCAAGGTCGGGGCGCCGACGAGGTCGAGGGCGGCGTCGACGCCGTCCGGGTACAACTCCCGCACGGCGTTGGCCACTTCACCGGTGTCCAGCACCGGGTGGTCGACACCGTGCTCCTTCAGCAGGGTGAGGCGGTCGGCCCGCCGGGTGGTGGACAGCACGGTGGCTCCGCGCCACGCCGCGAGGGCGGCGGCGGCCAGGCCCACCGAGGAGGTACCGCCGCGGATCAGCAGGGACTGGCCCGGCCTCAGGTCCAGGCCGACGGTGAGCGAACCGTGGGCGGTCTGCACCATCTCCGGCAGGGCGCCCAGCACTTCCCACGGGAGGTCCGTGTCGACCGGGACGACCTGGGCCAGCGGCACCGAGGTGTACTCGGCGTAGCCGCCGTCGTAGCGGCGCCCCATGTCCCCCATCATCGCGACGACCTTCCGGCCGCGCGCCAGCCCGCTGCCGGGCGGGGCGTGGTCGACGGTACCGGCGGCCTCGATGCCCGGCACCCGCGGGAAACTGACGCCGACCCCCAGCCCCAGCCGGAGCTTCAGCTCCGAACGGTTGACCCCGAAGGCCTCGACCCGGATCCGTACCCAGCCGTCCCGCTCGGGCGGCAGGGGAAGCCTGGTCAGCCGCAGATTGTCCACCGGCCCCGGGCCGGAGAGGCGGACGGCGCGCATCGTGGTCGCCGAGGTCGTCATCGTGTGCCTCTTCCGGAGAGCCGAGGGGGACCGTCGGCGGTCGTCAACGTGCGGCCGGGGGCACGCATTCCCACGCGCCTTCGTGGCTCAGCCGCCGAACGGCCCTTTCCCGGCGGCGACTTGGGCGAAGAGGCCGTCGACCAGGGCTTCGAGGCCCTCCCCGTACGTGTCCCGTGAGGCCAGTTCGTGCCAGCGGGCGCCGACCCTCGCCAGGTGCGGGACCCGGGTCGCGTCGAAGCTCTCGCGCCGGAACAGGGGCTCCTCGTCCTTCGGCACCAGCGCCGTGTGGGCGCGGACCAGGATCTCGCCCACCGTGTAGTACCAGATCGCCCGGAAGACGCCGACGGACTGCTCCGGCGTGCAGCCGCAGCCGACCGCCCCGCCCAGGATCGCGTCGACCATCCACAGCGCCGACTCGTCGAGGAGGCCGACGAAGCCGTCCGTGGTGAGGATCTCCGCCGCCCACGGCCAGGCCGCCAGCGCGTCGTGCATGGCCGTGGCCGCCGCCACGACGCGCTCCCGCGGGTCCTCGGGGAGATCGGGGCGTTCGAGCAGGTCGACATGCTGGTTGAGGAGTTGGACCAGCAGGTCCCGCTTGTCCCGGATGTGGTGGTAGAGCGTCGTCGCCCCGATGCCGATCTCCGCGGCGAGCCGCCGCATCGTCAGCTTCTCCCACCCGTCCCTGTCGATCAGCAGCCGGGCCGCCAGCAGGATGTGCGCCCGCGAGGTGACGGGCGGGCGGCCGGTACGGCCGGCGGAGGCGGACGGTCCGGACTGTGCGGGCATCGGCCCATCATGCCGTCCCGCCGTCCCTTCCCGCGCGGCGGGCGCGAATTCACCCCTTCACGTTCCCCGCGGACCCGCCCGGTGCTACTTTCGGAACACGTTCCGAAAGTGTTCCGAAAGTCCGCAGACACACCGGAAAGGTGATCCGTCATGCCCGCAACGGGGAAGACCGAGACGAGTGACGGCGGTGTACGGCCGGGGCTGACCCTCGCCGTCGTCGCCGTCGTGCAGTTCATGGTGTCGCTGGACGTGTCCGTCGTGAACGTCGGGCTGCCGCGGATCGCCGCCGGCCTCGGCTTCGGTCCGGCCGGCCTGACCTGGGTGATCAACGCCTACGCCCTCACCTTCGGCGGCCTGCTCCTGCTGGGCGGCAAGGCCGCCGACCGGTACGGGCGCAAGCGGGTCCTGCTGTTCGGGCTCACCCTCTTCGGGCTCGCCTCGCTGGGCGGCGGTCTCGCCCAGGCACCGGGCCAGCTCGTCGCCGCCCGGACCGTCCAGGGCATCGGCGCAGCCGCCCTCGCACCGGCCGCGCTGTCCCTGCTCACCGCCACCTTCCCGAGCGGCCGGGCACGCGTCCGCGCTCTCGGCGTGTGGAGTGCGACGAACGCCGCCGGCGCCGCCTTCGGAGTCGTCGCGGGCGGTCTGCTCACGCAGTACGCGAGCTGGCGCTGGGTCATGCTCGTCAACGTGCCGATGGCCGCCGGTACCCTGGCCCTCGCCCGGCTCGGTGTCGTGGGATCGCGGCCCGCCGAACGCGGCAGCAGGCCCGACGTGCTCGGTGCCGTCCTCGCGACGGCCGGCATGACCCTGCTGGTGTTCGGCGTCGTGCGCACCGACCGGCACGCGTGGACCTCGCCCGTCACCGTCACCACCCTGGCCTGCGCGGTCGCGCTGCTCGGCGCGTTCGTCGCCGTCGAGCGGACCACCGCGCGCGAACCCCTCGTCCGGCTCGGCCTGTTCACCAACCGCTCGGTCGCCGGCGGCAACCTCTACAACCTCCTGATCGGCGCGGCGATGACCCCCGCCTTCTACTTCGGCTCCCTGTACTTGCAGGAAGTCCTGGGCCACGGGCCCGCGTCGACCGGCACGATGTTCCTTCCGGTCACCCTGGGGCTCGTCGCCGGGTCCGTGCTCGCCGTCAAACTCGGCTACCGGTTCCCGGCCCGGCTGCTGCTCGTCGCGGGCGGACTGCTCACCGCGGCGGGACTCGCCTGGTTCGGGCGGATCAGCCCGGCCGGTTCCTTCACCGCCGACTTCCTCGGCCCCTCGATCGTCGCGGGCATCGGCTTCGGGCTCTGCCTCGGACCCGTCGTCTCCACCGCGACCGCCGGCGTCGCGCCCCACGAGGCCGGTACCGCCTCCGGCCTGCTCAACAGCTCACGCCAGATCGGCGCGTCCCTCGGCCTCGCCGCGCTCGGCACCGCCGCGGCCCACCGCACCGGTCACCGCGGCTCGCTCGTCGCCCTCACCGACGGCTACCGGCTCGGACTGACCCTCGGCGCCGGGCTCACCCTCGCCGCGGTCGTCGTCGCCCTGACCGTCCTGCGCGGGCCCGGCGCGCGGGTGCGGCTCGCGCAGCCCGAGGGGGACGTCGACCTGGTCCGCGCGCAGGACTGAACGACGGCGGGACAGGACCCCGAAGGCCCCTGCGACCAGGCGAGTCGCAGGGGCCTCCTTCCTCCGGGGCGTTCCGGGGCGGCTCCCGTTCAGCCCACCACCGTCCACGTGTCCCGTCCGGCGAGGAGGAGGTCCAGCTCCCCCTTGCCGTTCTGCTCGACGGCCGCTTCGAGCTGGTCGCTCATCAGCGTGTCGTAGACCGGGCGCGGGGCGGCGCGCAGGACGCCGACGGGGGTGTGGTGCAGGGTGTCCGCGTCGGCCAGGCGCGACAGCGCGAACGCGGTGGTCGGCGAGGCGGCGTGGGCGTCGTGGACGAGGACGTCCTGCTCGTTCTGCGGGGTCACCGTGATCACCTTCAGGTCACCGGACGCCGCGTCCCGCACCACACCGCGCGAACCGTCGGCGCCGAAGCGGATGGGCTGTCCGTGTTCGAGGCGGATGAGGGCTTCCTCGGCCCGCTGCTTGTCCTTGAGGGCGTCGAAGGCGCCGTCGTTGAAGATGTTGCAGTTCTGGTAGATCTCCACCAGCGCGGTGCCCGGATGGGCGGCCGCCTGGCGCAGGACGTCGGTGAGGTGCTTGCGGTCGGAGTCGATGGTCCGCGCGACGAACGACGCCTCCGCGCCGAGCGCCAGCGAGACCGGGTTGAACGGAGCGTCCAAGGAGCCCATCGGCGTCGACTTCGTGATCTTCCCGACCTCCGACGTCGGCGAGTACTGCCCCTTCGTCAGCCCGTAGATCCGGTTGTTGAACAGCAGGATCTTCAGGTTCACGTTCCGCCGCAGGGCGTGGATGAGATGGTTGCCGCCGATCGACAGCGCGTCCCCGTCACCCGTGACCACCCACACCGACAAGTCCCGGCGCGAGGTGGCCAGTCCGGTCGCGATCGCCGGGGCACGCCCGTGGATGGAGTGCATGCCGTACGTGTTCATGTAGTACGGGAAGCGCGAGGAGCAGCCGATCCCGGAGACGAAGACCACGTTCTCCTTCGCCAGCCCCAGCTCCGGCATGAACCCCTGCACCGCCGCCAGGATCGCGTAGTCACCGCACCCCGGGCACCACCGCACCTCCTGGTCGGACTTGAAGTCCTTCATCGACTGCCGGCCCTCGGCCTTGGGCACCAGGGACAGAGGAACCTCAGCCATCGATGGCCTCCTTGAGTGCCGTGGCGAGCTGTTCGGCCTTGAACGGCATGCCGTTGACCTGGTTGTAGGAGACGGCGTCGACCAGGTACTTCGCCCTCAGCAGCATCGCGAGCTGGCCGAGGTTCATCTCCGGGACCACGACCTTGTCGTAACCCGCGAGCACCGCACCCAGGTTGGCCGGGAACGGGTTGATGTGCCGCAGATGAGCCTGGGCAACGGATTCCCCGGAGGCCCGCAGTCGCCGTACCGCCGCCGTGATCGGCCCGTACGTCGAGCCCCAACCCAGCACCAGCGTGCGGGCGTTGTCCGGATCGTCGACCACCAGGTCCGCCACCGCGATCCCGTCGATCTTCGCCTGCCGGGTACGGACCATGAAGTCGTGATTGGCCGGGTCGTAGGAGATGTTGCCCGTGCCGTCCTGCTTCTCGATCCCCCCGATCCGGTGCTCCAGCCCCGGCGTCCCCGGCACCGCCCACGG
>NZ_JBIBHJ010000026.1:0-42868 GCF_042956945.1 Streptomyces sp. NPDC008150
TACGGCCGGGGCAAACCCCCCCTACCCGCGGGGGGGGGCGGCGGGGGCGGGCCAAACCACGGCCCCCCCCGGGGGGGGCCGGGGGGGGGGCCCCGGGGGGCCGGGGGGGGGGGGCCCCGCCCCGGCCCCGCCCCCGCCGGGCCGATTCAGGCCGAAACGGGCATGATTGGCGCGTTTCAGGTCAACTGCGCCTGGCGGGCCGCCCGTCGGGCGAGGACCTCCTCGCGGTTGTCCTCCACCTGCCGCAGCGCCCGGCGCCGTTCCCGCCCGGAGAGCCGGTCCAGGTAGACCCGCCCGTCGACGTGGTCCGTCTCGTGCGCCAGGCAGCGCGCGAAGTACCCGGTGCCCTCGATCACCAGCGGGGCGCCGTCCTTGTCGAACCCGCGCACCACCGCGCGATCCGGTCGCGGCACCCGCATCGCGGCGCCCGGGACCGACAGGCACCCCTCGGTCTCGTCCAGCAGCACCCGGCCGGCCGGACCCTGTTCGTCCAGGACCGGGTTGACGATGTGTCCGACATGCCGGACACCGTCGTCGTCGGGGCAGTCGTACACGAACAGGGCCAGATCGACGCCCACTTGGTTCGCCGCCAGCCCGGCGCCCTCGGCCACGTACATGGTCACGAACATGTCGTCGATCAGCGCGGCCAGGTCGGGCCCGAACTCCGTGCACTCGCGGGAGCTCTTGTGCAGCACCTCCTCGCCGACCTCGGTGACGCGTCGCACGGTGCCGTTCCCGGCCTCGGGCGCGTGCCGCGGATACGCGTCCACGGGCCTGCCCTGCACGAACACACTCGGCATGCGGTGTCTCCCTCGCTGCGGGAGCGCCCTCGCGGCGCCCCTCGTCTCCGGACCGCCGAACGGCGGCCCGGACGGCAGCCTTTCAGGAGCGGCCCGGCGCCTGCGAGGGGCGTGGCGGGGGACGTACGGCGCGGTGCGGGCGTGCCGAAGGGCCGCAACCCCCGAGCGGTTGCGGCCCTGCGGACGACGGGTGGGGGAGGGGTGCCGTCAGAGCACCCGCACCGCGCCGGTGGGCGGGTCGTACGAGAGGGGCTTCTCGACCACACCGCTCGACGGGTTCTGCGCGCCGACGAACATGCCGTCACCGACGTACACCGCCACGTGGTACGCGCTGCCCGCGCTGCCCCAGTAAAGGATGTCGCCCGCCTGGAGGTTGTCCAGCGACACCTGCGTGCCGGCGGTGGACTGGTCCTGCGAGACGCGGGGCAGGCTCACGCCGACCTGCTTGAAGGCGGCCTGCACCAGGCCCGAGCAGTCCCACGAGCTGGGACCGGTGCCGCCGGAGACGTACGCGTCCCCGAGCTGCGCCTTCACGAAGGAGACGACGGCCGCGGCCGAACCGGTGGCCGTGGACGAGCTGGTGGAGCTGCTGGAGCTCGTGCTGGTGCCGGTGCCGGTGCTGCTGCTCGCCGTGGTGGCGAGCGTGGTGCGCTCGGCGGTGCGCGAGGCGCGCTCGGCGGCGGCCTTGCGGGCGGCGGCCTGCTCGGCCTTCTTCTTGGCCTCCGCCTTCGCCTTGGCGTGCGCCAGGTCGGTCTTGGCCTGCTTGGCGGCGGTCGCGGCGGCGGAGTCGCGCTCGGCCTGCAGTTCGTAGTTGGCCGCGGTCTGCTGGGTGGCGTCCGCGGCCTGGGCGGCCTGGCTCGCCAGGTCGGCTGTCAGGGTGGGCAGTTCGAGCGTCTGCGTAACAGGTTCTGCGGCGCTGGCCGAGGTCGAGGCTCCGGCCACGGCCAAGGTGCTGAGAACGCCGCCGGCAACTCCGGCCCGCATCGCGATCTTCGACGCGCTGCGGCGGGGTTTCCGGTGGCTGCGTATGTGAGCGGTGTGGGACATGGGTACAAGCGGTATCAGGCCCTTCTCCATACCTACAAGGAACGTGTGGTGCGCCACAGTTGTTCAATCGGGCCCCCGAACACCACGCGTGTCACTCCTTATTGACGCCGTAACGGACATTGCGGACAACGATGATCAAGCCTGTGATCATGGGTTTTCGTCGGTACGCCCGAATTGCCCCTCGCTTACCATCCGTTGACACCGGTGGCCAAGCCCGGTTCTCAGCCGGTTCTCATCGATGTGTCCGAGGTCACGGAACGGTCACCGGGCCGGCCGCGTCCCCCGCGCGCGGCCCCCGCGGGACGTGAGGACCTCGTGAACGCGTGCACGTACTCGGCGTTCCGCCCGACGTCTCCGGCCGTCCACATCGCGCCGCCCGGCTCGCTCCGACGTGTGATGCGGCGCGTTATCAGATCATCCTGTGCCCTGCCAATTTGCATGCACGAGAACTCTCTTGATATGGAGATGCCCCTCTGACTTGCGACAACAGGCGGAAATATCACGGCTGGTGATCGCTCGACTGCTTCGCGTACGAAGATCGCCGCTCATCCGACTTCATGATCCTTCGTCAGGTGGTGGAGATCACAAAGGTTGTGGAATACCCCGTGTCGCAGATCACAGATACACAGGCATAGGATGCAGCGCAGTTGGGCTTGTGACCTGCTTCACATGTTCGCGATCTTCGTCCGGACGGGCGGGGGCCGCGGGACGGGTGCGGCACCCGCGCCGAAGCCCGGCTACCGCCAGCAGTCAGTGCCGACTGAGAGGAGCGAGGAGCGTGAACGCGTATGCGCCGATCCTCGTACTGGGAGCCCTCGGGGCAGGCTTTGCGATCTTCTCCGTGGTCATGGCCACGCTGATCGGTCCGAAGCGGTACAACCGCGCGAAGCTCGAAGCCTACGAGTGCGGCATCGAGCCGACCCCCACGCCGGCCGGCGGCGGGCGCTTCCCCATCAAGTACTACCTGACGGCGATGCTCTTCATCGTCTTCGACATCGAGATCGTCTTCCTCTACCCGTGGGCCGTCACCTTCGACGCCCTGGGTGTTTTCGGGCTCGTGGAGATGCTGCTCTTCGTGCTCACCGTCTTCGTCGCGTACGCGTACGTATGGCGGCGCGGCGGCCTGGAATGGGACTGAGGGGCCATAGGACATGGGACTCGAAGAAAAGCTGCCGAGCGGATTCCTGCTGACCACCGTCGAGCAGGCCGCGGGGTGGGTGCGCAAGTCGTCCGTCTTCCCCGCCACGTTCGGACTCGCCTGCTGCGCCATCGAGATGATGACCACGGGCGCGGGCCGGTACGACCTGGCGCGCTTCGGCATGGAGGTGTTCCGCGGTTCGCCCCGCCAGGCCGACCTGATGATCGTCGCCGGCCGCGTCAGCCAGAAGATGGCGCCCGTCCTGCGGCAGGTCTACGACCAGATGCCGAACCCCAAGTGGGTCATCTCCATGGGGGTTTGCGCCTCGTCGGGCGGCATGTTCAACAACTACGCGATCGTGCAGGGCGTCGACCACGTCGTGCCGGTGGACATCTACCTGCCCGGCTGCCCGCCGCGGCCCGAGATGCTGATGGACGCGATCCTCAAGCTCCACCAGAAGATCCAGAACACCAAGCTCGGCGTCAACGCCCGTGAGGCGGCCCGCGAGGCGGAGGAGGCGGCGCTCAAGGCGCTCCCCACGATCGAGATGAAGGGGCTGCTGCGATGAGCGACGCGAACGCCGAGGACGGGAAGCGGCCGGAGGGCGCCGCGGGCGCCGGTGACGCGAAGGCGGCCGAGGGCGCGATGCCGGCCGGTGACGCCAAGCCGGCCGGTGACGCCAGGCCGGCCGAGGCTGCGAAGCCGGCCGGTGACGCCAGGCCGGCCGAGGCTGCGAAGCCGACCGGTGACGCCAAGCCCGCCGGTGACGCCAAGCCCGCCGGTGACGCCAAGCCCGCCGGTGACGCCAAGCCCGCCGAGGGCGAGGCGGGGCCCGAGGGCGGGGTGAACCCGGAGAAGGACCTCGCCACCGACAACCTGCCCGGCCAGCGCGGCCGGGGCGGCGAGGAGATCCGCGTCCAGCGCGGCATGTTCGGTGCCGCGAACGGCGGCGACACCTCCGGCTACGGCGGCCTGGTCCGCTCGGTCCGGCTGCCCGGCCCGGCCGTCCGCCCCTACGGCGGCTGGTTCGACGAGGTCGCCGACGAGCTGGAGGGCGCCCTGGAGGAACAGGGGCTGCTGCCGGACAACGCCATCGAGAAGACGGTCGTCGACCGCGGGGAACTCACCTTCCACGTCGAGCGCGAGCACCTCGTCCGCGTCGCCCGCACCCTGCGCGACGACCCCGCCCTGCGGTTCGAACTGTGCACCGGCGTCAGCGGCGTGCACTACCCGAACGACAAGGGCCGCGAGCTGCACGCCGTGCACCACCTGCGCTCCATCACGCACAACAGGCTGGTGCGCGTCGAGGTCAGCGCCCCCGACAGCGACCCGCACGTCCCGTCCCTGGTCTCCGTCTATCCGACGAACGACTGGCACGAGCGCGAGGCGTACGACTTCTTCGGCATCGTCTTCGACGGGCATCCCGCGCTGACGCGGATCATGATGCCGGACGACTGGCCGGGCCACCCGCAGCGCAAGGACTACCCCCTCGGCGGCATCCCCGTCGAGTACAAGGGCGCCCAGATCCCCGCCCCCGACCAGCGGAGGTCGTACACGTGACCGCCTCCCGCGCAGCTCTCCCGCCCGGCACCCCCTCCGCACCCACTCCCTTCGGGAGGCAGCAATGACCACGGCATCCCCTCGCGAGACCACCGAGGGCACCGTCTACACGGTCACCGGCGGCGACTGGGACGAGGTCGTCCAGTCCGCGGCCCGTGCCGACGACGAGCGCATCGTCGTCAACATGGGCCCCCAGCACCCGTCCACCCACGGAGTGCTCCGGCTCATCCTGGAGATCGACGGCGAGACGGTGACCGAGGCCCGCTGCGGCATCGGCTACCTGCACACCGGCATCGAGAAGAACCTCGAGTACCGCACGTGGACGCAGGGCACCACCTTCGTCACGCGCATGGACTACCTGACGTCCTTCTTCAACGAGACCGCCTACTGTCTCGCCGTCGAGAAGCTCCTCGGCATCGAGGACCAGATCACCGAACGCACCGAGATCATCCGCGTGCTCCTGATGGAGCTGAACCGGATGTCGTCGCACCTGGTGTGCATCGCCACCGGCGGCATGGAGCTCGGCGCGACCACGATCATGATCTACGGGTTCCGCGATCGTGAACTGATTCTCGACATCTACGAACTCATCACCGGCCTGCGGATGAACCACGCGTACATCCGCCCCGGCGGACTCGCCCAGGACCTGCCGCCCGGCGCGGTCGACCACATCCGCGAGTTCGTCAAGAAGATGAAGAAGAACCTCCCCGAGTACGACAAGCTCGCCACCGGGAACCCCATCTTCAAGGCCCGCATGCAGGACGTCGGCTACCTCGACCTGGCCGGCTGCATGGCGCTGGGCGCCACCGGCCCGATCCTGCGCTCCACCGGCCTGCCGCACGACCTGCGCAAGTCGCAGCCCTACTGCGGCTACGAGACGTACGACTTCGACGTCCCGACCGCCGACACCTGCGACGCCTACGGCCGCTTCCTGATCCGCCTGGAGGAGATGCGCCAGTCGCTGCGCATCGTCGAGCAGTGCTTGGACCGGCTCCAGCCCGGCCCGGTCATGGTCGCCGACAAGAAGATCGCCTGGCCCGCCCAACTGGCCCTGGGGCCGGACGGGTTGGGCAACTCCCTCGACCACATCAAGAAGATCATGGGCACCTCCATGGAGGCCCTGATCCACCACTTCAAGCTGGTGACCGAGGGCTTCCGCGTCCCGCCCGGACAGACGTACGCGGCGGTCGAGTCGCCCAAGGGCGAACTCGGGGTGCACGCCGTCTCCGACGGAGGCACCCGCCCCTACCGGGTCCACTTCCGCGACCCGTCCTTCACCAACCTTCAGGCCATGGCGGCGATGTGCGAGGGCGGCCAGGTCGCCGACGTGATCGTCGCCGTGGCCTCCATCGACCCCGTGATGGGAGGCGTCGACCGGTGACCACCAGTTCTTCGGAGCGGGGCGTCAGCCTGGGCATGCCCGAACTGCCCGCCCCCGGCTTCCCGGACGACGTCCGGACCCGGCTGGAACAGGACGCGCGCGCCATCGTCGCCCGCTACCCGGACTCCCGGTCCGCCCTGCTGCCCCTGCTGCACCTCATGCAGGCGGAGGAGGGGCACGTCACCCGCACCGGCATGCGGTTCTGCGCGGAGGTGCTCGGCCTCACCACGGCCGAGGTCACCGCCGTCGCCACCTTCTACTCCATGTACCGGCGCCGGCCCAGCGGCGACTACCAGGTCGGCGTGTGCACCAACACGCTGTGCGCGGTGATGGGCGGCGACGCGATCTTCGAGTCGCTCCAGGAGCACCTGGGCGTCGGCAACGGGGAGACCACTGACGACGGCAAGGTCACCCTGGAGCACATCGAGTGCAACGCGGCCTGCGACTTCGCGCCGGTGGTGATGGTCAACTGGGAGTTCTTCGACAACCAGACCCCGGCCACCGCCCGCCGCCTCGTCGACGACCTGCGCGACGGCCGCACCGTCAGCCCCACGCGCGGGGCGCCGCTGTGCACCTTCAAGGAGACGGCCCGCATCCTGGCCGGCTTCCCCGACGAGCGCGAGGGCGCCGTCGAGGCCGGCGGCGGCGCGGGCCACGCCTCCCTGGAGGGGCTGCGCCTGGCCAAGGGCGAGACCGCCCCCGCCCGGGTCGTGCACCCGCGGGACGGCGGACCGCACGACGAGGCGCAGGACCGCGACGGCCGCACCCCCGACTCCGGGCACGCGCCCGGTACCGGTACGCGCCAGAACACGGGCACCGGGAGCGAGACGGCGGCCGAGCACCGCAGCTCCCACGACGCGCCGCAGGACACGTCGGCCTCCGACCCGGCCCACCCGGCCGGGCCCACCGCCGAGGAGGGGGAGTGATGACCTTGTCCACTCAATACGGGGGCACCTCCCAGCCCCGTGCGGGCGGGACGGACGGCCCCGAGAAACTGCTGGCGCCCGTCCTGTCGGCCTTCTGGGACGAGGAGAAGTCCTGGACGCTGGACACCTACCGGCGGCACGACGGCTACGAGGGCCTGCGCAAGGCGCTCGCGATGGCGCCGGACGACCTGATCGCCTACGTCAAGGAGTCCGGACTGCGCGGCCGCGGCGGCGCGGGCTTCCCCACCGGGATGAAGTGGCAGTTCATCCCCCAGGGGGACGGGAAGCCGCACTACCTCGTCGTCAACGCCGACGAGTCGGAACCCGGGACCTGCAAGGACATCCCGCTCCTCTTCGCGAACCCGCACAGCCTCGTCGAGGGCATCGTCATCGCGTGCTACGCCATCAGGTCGTCGCACGCGTTCATCTATCTCCGGGGCGAAGTCGTCCCCGTACTGCGGCGGTTGCACGAGGCCGTGCGCGAGGCGTACGAAGCCGGCTACCTCGGCAAGGACATCCTCGGCAGCGGTGTCGACCTCGAACTCACCGTGCACGCGGGCGCCGGCGCGTACATCTGCGGTGAGGAGACCGCGCTGCTCGACTCGCTCGAAGGCCGCCGCGGCCAGCCGCGACTGCGTCCCCCCTTCCCCGCCGTCGAGGGCCTCTACGCGTGCCCCACCGTGGTGAACAACGTCGAGTCCATCGCCTCCGTTCCCGCGATCCTGAACCGGGGCAAGGACTGGTTCCGGTCGATGGGGAGCGAGAAGTCCCCCGGCTTCACGCTCTACTCCCTCAGCGGGCACGTCGCCCGCCCCGGCCAGTACGAGGCGCCGCTCGGCATCACCCTGCGCCAGCTCCTCGACATGAGCGGCGGCATGCGGGCGGGCCACCGGCTCAAGTTCTGGACGCCGGGCGGCTCGTCGACCCCGATGTTCACCGACGAGCACCTCGACGTCCCCCTCGACTACGAGGGAGTGGGCGCCGCGGGTTCCATGCTCGGCACGAAGGCGCTCCAGTGCTTCGACGAGACGACCTGCGTGGTCCGCGCGGTGACCCGCTGGACCGAGTTCTACGCCCACGAGTCCTGCGGCAAGTGCACGCCGTGCCGCGAAGGGACGTACTGGCTCGTGCAGTTGCTGCGCGACATCGAGGCCGGCAAGGGCGCCATGAGCGACCTCGACAAGCTCGCCGACATCGCCGACAACATCAACGGCAAGTCCTTCTGCGCCCTCGGTGACGGCGCCGCCTCACCGATCTTCTCCTCGCTCAAGCACTTCCGCGACGAGTACGAGGAGCACATCACGGGCCGGGGCTGCCCCTTCGACCCCGCCAGGTCCACCGCCTGGGCCGACCGTACGGAGGTGAACGCATGACTGTGACCACCAGCGCTCCCTCCGGAGGGGGCGAAGCGGCGGTCCCGCCGGAAGATCTCGTGACCGTGACGATCGACGGCATCGAGACCAGCGTCCCCAAGGGAACCCTGGTCATCCGCGCCGCGGAGCAGCTCGGCATCGAGATCCCGCGCTTCTGCGACCACCCGCTCCTCGACCCGGCCGGCGCCTGCCGGCAGTGCATCGTCGAGGTCGAGGGCCAGCGCAAGCCGATGGCGTCGTGCACGATCACCTGCACCGACGGCATGGTCGTCAAGACGCACCTGACCTCGCCCGTCGCCGAGAAGGCCCAGCACGGTGTGATGGAGCTGCTGCTCATCAACCACCCGCTGGACTGCCCCGTCTGCGACAAGGGCGGCGAGTGCCCGCTGCAGAACCAGGCGATGTCGCACGGCAACGCCGAGTCCCGTTTCCAGGGCCGCAAACGCACCTACGAGAAGCCCCTGCCGATCTCCACGCAGGTGCTGCTCGACCGGGAGCGGTGCGTGCTGTGCGCGCGCTGCACCCGCTTCTCCAACCAGGTCGCCGGCGACCCCATGATCGAACTGATCGAGCGGGGCGCCCTCCAGCAGGTCGGCACCGGCGAGGGCGACCCCTTCGAGTCGTACTTCTCCGGCAACACCATCCAGATCTGCCCGGTCGGCGCGCTCACCTCGGCCGCCTACCGCTTCCGTTCGCGCCCCTTCGACCTGGTGTCCTCGCCGTCGGTGTGCGAGCACTGCGCGGGCGGCTGCGCCACCCGCACCGACCACCGCCGCGGCAAGGTCATGCGGCGGCTGGCGGAGAACGACCCGGAGGTCAACGAGGACTGGGTCTGCGACAAGGGGCGGTTCGCCTTCCGGTACCAGCAGCAGCGGGACCGGCTCCAGACGCCCCTGGTGCGCAACGCCGAGGGCGAGCTCGAAGTCGCCTCCTGGCCGCAGGCGCTGGAGGCCGCCGCGGCCGGTCTGCTCGCCGCGCGCGGCCGCACGGGCGTCCTGACCGGCGGCCGGCTCACCGTCGAGGACGCGTACGCGTACAGCAAGTTCGCGCGCGTGGCGCTCGACACCAACGACATCGACTTCCGCGCGCGCGTGCACAGCGGCGAGGAGGCCGACTTCCTGGCCGCCCGCGTCGCCGGGCGCGGCCGGGACCTCGACGGCACGGGTGTCACGTACACCTCGCTGGAGAAGGCGCCCGCGGTCCTGCTCGTCGGGTTCGAGTCCGAGGAGGAGGCGCCCGGCGTCTTCCTGCGGCTGCGCAAGGCGTGGCGCAAGCACGGCCAGCAGGTCTTCTCGCTCGCCACGCACGCCACGCGCGGCCTGGTGAAGGCCGGCGGCACGCTGCTGCCGGCCGCCCCCGGCACCGAGACCGAGTGGCTCGACGCGCTGGCCGGCGGCCACGACCTGGAGGACGCCGGCACCACGGCGGCCGAGGCGCTGCGCACCCCGGGCGCGGTGATCGTCGTCGGCGAGCGGCTGGCCGCCGTGGCCGGCGGGCTCACCGCCGCCGCCCGCGCCGCCACCGCCACCGGCGCCCGGCTCGTGTGGATCCCGCGCCGGGCCGGTGAGCGCGGCGCGATCGAGGCGGGCGCGCTGCCGTCCCTGCTGCCGGGAGGGCGTCCCGCGACCGACCCGCACGCGCGCGAGGAGGTCGCCGCCGCCTGGGGCGTCGCCGGACTCCCGCACCGCTACGGCCGTGACACCGGCCAGATCGTCGAGGCCGCCGCCACCGGCGAGCTCAGCGCCCTGCTGGTCGCGGGCGTCGAGGTCGCCGACCTGCCGGACCCGGCACGCGCGCGTGCCGCGCTGGCCGGGGCGGGCTTCCTGGTCTCGCTGGAGCTGCGGCCGAGCGAGGTCACCGAGCACGCGGACGTCGTGCTGCCGGTCGCCGCCGTCGCCGAGAAGGGCGGCGCCTTCCTCAACTGGGAGGGCAGGGTCCGCTTCTTCGACGCGGCGCTCAAGCCCGAGCAGATGACCCGGCGCCTGGCACCCACGGACGGCCGCGTACTGCAGATGATCGCCGACGCCATGGACGTCCACCTGGGACTGCCCGACCTGCGCACCGCGCGCGCCGAGATCGACCGCCTCGGCGCCTGGGACGGCGCACGCGCGGGCGAGCCGTCGGAGAGCGCGGGCGCGCTGCCCCGGCCGGCCGCCGGAGAGGCCGTCCTCGCCGGACACCGCCTGCTGCTCGACCAGGGCGTCCTGCAGCAGGGCGACGAGGCGCTCGCCGGCACCCGGCACGCCGCCCGCGCGCGCGTGTCGGCCGCCACGGCGGCCGAGGCGGGCGTCACCGAGGGCTCCGTCCTGACGGTGACGGGGCCCGCGGGCGCGGTCGAACTGCCGCTGGAGATCACCGAGATGCCCGACCGGGTGGTCTGGCTCCCGCTGAACTCCACCGGTTCCGGCGTCGCGTCGGACACCGGCGCCCTGCCCGGCGCCCTCGTCCGCATCGGCCCCGCGGCGTCCGCCGCCGAGGCCCCGAAGGAGGTGGAGGCATGAGCCCGTTCCTGGCCGCTGAGGACCTCTCGATGTTCGGCCGCGACCCGTGGTGGCTGGTCGTCGTCAAGGCGGTCTTCTGCTTCGCCTTCCTGATGGTGACCGTGCTGTTCTCCATCGTCTGGGAACGCAAGGTCGTCGCCTGGATGCAGCTGCGCATCGGCCCCAACCGGCACGGCCCCTGGGGCATGCTCCAGTCGCTCGCCGACGGCGTGAAGCTGATGCTCAAGGAAGACCTGATCGTCAAGCGCGCCGACAAGGTGGTCTACGTCATCGCGCCCGTGGTCGCGGCGATCCCCGCCTTCATGGCGTTCGCCGTGATCCCGTTCGGCCCGGCCGGCAACGAGATCTCGATCTTCGGCCACCGCACCACGATGCAGCTCACCGACCTGCCGATCGCGATGCTCTACATCCTCGCGGTCGCCTCCGTGGGCATCTACGGCATCGTGCTCGCCGGCTGGAGCTCCGGCTCCACGTATCCGCTGCTCGGCGGCCTGCGGTCCTGCGCGCAGATGATCTCGTACGAGATCGCCATGGGCGCCGCGTTCGCGTCGGTGTTCCTGTACTCGGGCTCCATGTCGACGTCCGCGATCGTCGAGCAGCAGCACGACCGCTGGTACATCGTGCTGCTGCCGGTCTCCTTCGTCATCTACATCGTGACGATGATCGGCGAGACGAACCGCGCCCCGTTCGACATGCCGGAGTCCGAGGGCGACCTCGTGGGCGGCTTCAACACCGAGTACTCGTCGATCAAGTTCGCGATGTTCATGCTCGCCGAGTACGTCAACATGGTCACCGTCTCGGCCGTCGCGACCACCCTCTTCCTGGGCGGCTGGCGGGCACCCTGGCCGATCAGCACCTTCTGGGAGGGCGCCAACCACGGCTGGTGGCCGATCCTCTGGTTCGTCGTGAAGGTGCAGCTGCTGCTGTTCTTCTTCATCTGGCTGCGCGGCACCCTCCCGCGCGTGCGCTACGACCAGCTCATGAAGCTCGGCTGGAAGGTCCTCATCCCCGCCTCCGTGGTGTGGCTGATGCTCGTCGCGACCGTGCGGGTCCTGCGCAACGAGAACTACGGCTTCAGCGACATCCTGCTGTACGTCGGCGGCGGCGTCCTGACGCTCCTGGTGATCTCCTTCGTGATCGACGTCTTCCACGAGCGGTCGAAGGCGAAGGACGCCACCCCCACCGAACAGCCGGCCGGCTTCGACCCGATGGCCGGCGGCTACCCCGTACCGCCGCTGCCCGGACAGGAACTGCCGCCGGTACCGCGGCGCCCCTCGCGCCGCGAGCGGGAGCTGATCGTCAGTGGTGGCCCGGACAGCGCCGGTGCCGGATCCCTGGATGGAAAGGAGGCGTCCGATGGCTGAGGAGCCGACGGAGACCGGGCAGACGAAGCCCGGCTTCCAGAACCCCGTGGCCGGCTTCGGCGTGACCTTCAAGGCCATGTTCAAGAAGCGGCTCACCGAGCAGTACCCGGAGCAGGAGAAGACCACCGCTCCGCGATTCCACGGACGGCACCAGCTCAACCGCCATCCGGACGGCCTGGAGAAGTGCGTCGGCTGCGAGCTGTGCGCCTGGGCCTGCCCCGCCGACGCCATCTACGTGGAGGGCGCCGACAACACCGACGAGGAGCGCTACTCGCCGGGCGAGCGGTACGGCCGCGTCTACCAGATCAACTACGCCCGCTGCATCCTGTGCGGGCTGTGCATCGAGGCGTGCCCCACGCGCGCGCTGACGATGACCAACGAGTTCGAACTGGCCGACTCCAGCCGCGCCAACCTCATCTACACCAAGGAACAGCTGCTGGCCGGCCTGGAGGAGGGCATGGTCGACAGCCCGCACTCCATCTTCCCGGGCACCGACGAGCAGGACTACTACCGGGGCCTGGTCACCGAGGCCGCCCCCGGCACCGAGCGCCAAGTGGCCCTGTCCAAGGGCGAGGTGGCCCAGGAGGCCGCCTCCACCTTCGGCGCGGACGAACCGGCGTCGGGGAAGGCGGTCGGCCGATGACCGCCCAACTCGCCGCCCAGGCGCAGACGTTGGCCGCCTACTCCACGTCCACCGGCGAGGCCTTCCAGTTCTGGATCCTCGGCACGGTCGCCGTGATCGGCGCCCTGTGCACGGTGCTGATGCGCAAGTCCGTGCACAGCGCGCTGTGTCTCGCCGGGACCATGATCGTCCTTGCGGTGTTCTACCTCGCCAACGGTGCCTACTTCCTCGGCGTCGTCCAGATCGTCGTCTACACCGGCGCGATCATGATGCTGTTCCTCTTCGTGGTGATGCTCGTCGGCGTGACCGCCGCCGACTCCCTGAAGGAGACCATCCAGGGCCAGCGCTGGCTGGCCCTGCTGTGCGGACTCGGCTTCGGCATCCTGCTGTTCGCGGGCGTCGCCAACGCCTCCCTGAAGGACTTCGACGGCGTCGGCAGGGCCAACGCGGGCGGAAACGTCGAGGGCCTGGCCGCCCTCATCTTCACCAAGTACGTCTTCGCCTTCGAGATCACCGGCGCGCTGCTGATCACCGCGGCGGTCGGCGCGATGGTCCTCACCCACCGCGAGCGCACCGAACGGCCCCCGACACAGCGGGAGATGTCCGAGAAGCGCGTCCGCGACGGCGTCCACCTGCCGCCGCTGCCCGCCCCCGGCGTGTACGCCCGGCACAACGCGGTCGACGTCGCCGGCCTGCTGCCCGACGGCACCCCGTCCGAACTCACCGTCAACAAGACGCTGCGCCGCCGCGGCCAGATCCGGGACGTGTCGGCCGAGGCCGTCAGCGACCTGCGGGCGCTGGAGCAGCGCTCGGCGGAGCGCCTGGAGCGCCCCGACGACGAGCGGACGGACCGCCGGCGGACCGAGGAGGCGTCGAAGTGAATCCGGTCAACTACCTCTATCTCGCATCCCTGTTGTTCACGATCGGCGCCACCGGCGTACTGATCAGGCGCAACGCGATCGTCGTCTTCATGTGCATCGAGCTCATGCTGAACGCCTGCAACCTCGCGTTCGTCACCTTCTCGCGCATGCACGGCAACCTCGACGGCCAGATCATCGCGTTCTTCACGATGGTCGTCGCCGCCGCGGAGGTCGTGGTCGGGCTCGCGATCATCGTGTCCCTCTTCCGTTCCCGCCACTCGGCCTCGGTCGACGACGCCAGCCTGATGAAGCTGTGAGGGGTCGCTGAATCGTGGATAACCTCATCGCGCTGCTGATCGCGGCGCCCCTGCTCGGAGCCGCCGTCCTGCTGTGCGGCGGACGCAGGCTCGACGCCGTCGGCCACTGGATCGGCACGGCGCTGGCCGCCGCCTCCTTCGTCATCGGCGCCGTCCTCTTCGCCGACCTGCTCGGCCAGGACGCCGAACACCGCACGCTGCTCCAGCACTTGTTCACCTGGGTCCCCGTCGAGGGCTTCCAGGCGGACGTCGCGTTCCGGCTGGACCAGCTCTCGGTGACGTTCGTCCTGCTGATCACCGGCGTCGGTTCGCTGATCCACCTGTACTCCGTGGGCTACATGGAGCACGACGAGCGCCGCCGCCGTTTCTTCGGTTACCTGAACCTGTTCCTCGCGGCGATGCTCCTGCTGGTCCTCGCCGACAACTACCTCCTGCTGTACGTCGGCTGGGAGGGCGTCGGGCTCGCCTCCTACCTGCTGATCGGCTTCTGGCAGCACAAGCCGAGCGCGGCGACCGCCGCCAAGAAGGCGTTCCTCGTCAACCGTGTCGGTGACGTGGGCCTGTCCATCGCGATCATGCTGATGTTCACCACGTTCGGCACCTTCGCCTTCGGGCCCGTGTTCGACGCCGTGGGCGACACCGGCGAGGGCAAGCTCACCGCGATCGCGCTGATGCTGCTGCTCGCCGCGTGCGGCAAGTCCGCGCAGGTGCCGCTCCAGTCCTGGCTCGGCGACGCGATGGAGGGCCCGACCCCGGTCTCCGCCCTCATCCACGCCGCGACCATGGTCACCGCCGGCGTCTACCTGATCGTCCGCTCCGGCGCGATCTTCAACGGCGCCCCGGACGCGCAGCTCGTCGTCACCGTCGTCGGTGCCGTCACGCTGCTGTTCGGCGCGATCGTCGGTTGCGCGAAGGACGACATCAAGAAGGCGCTGGCCGGCTCGACGATGTCGCAGATCGGCTACATGGTGCTCGCCGCGGGCCTCGGCCCGATCGGCTACGTCTTCGCGATCATGCACCTGGTGACGCACGGCTTCTTCAAGGCCGGGCTGTTCCTCGGCGCGGGCTCGGTCATGCACGGCATGAACGACGAGGTCGACATGCGGAAGTTCGGCGGCCTGCGCAAGTACATGCCGGTCACCTTCATCACCTTCGGCCTCGGCTACCTCGCGATCATCGGCTTCCCGGGCCTGTCCGGCTTCTTCTCCAAGGACAAGATCATCGAGGCGGCGTTCGCCAAGGGCGGCACCGAGGGCTGGATCCTCGGCGGCGCGGCCCTGCTGGGCGCCGCGATCACCGCGTTCTACATGACGCGCGTGATGCTGATGACGTTCTTCGGCGAGAAGCGCTGGCAGCCCGACGCGGACGGCCACGAGCCGCACCCGCACGAGTCCCCGAAATCCATGACGATCCCCATGATCGTGCTGGCCTTCGGCTCGGTGTTCGCGGGCGGCTTCTTCAGCATCGGCGACCGCTTCCTGCACTGGCTGGAGCCGGTCACCGGGCACGCCGAGGGCGACTCGCCCGTCAGCGCGCTCACCGTCACCGTCGCCACCATGGTCGTCCTGGTCGTCGGCGTCGCGATCGCGTGGGCCCAGTACGGGCGCCGTCCCGTCCCGGCGGTCGCCCCGCGCGGCTCGCTGCTCACCCGGGCCGCCCGGCGCGACCTGCTCCAGGACGACTTCAACCACGTCGTCCTGGTCCGCGGCGGCGAACACCTCACGCGCTCCCTGGTGTACGTCGACCACTCCCTGGTCGACGGCGTCGTCAACGGCACCGCGGCCTCCGTCGGCGGCCTGTCCGGGCGGCTGCGCAGGCTGCAGAACGGCTTCGCGCGTTCCTACGCGGTCTCGATGTTCGGCGGCGCGGCGGTCCTCGTCGCCGCGACCCTGCTGATGAGGGCGGTCTGATACCGATGTCCTTTCCTTATCTGACAGTGACGGCGGCGCTCCCGGCCGTCGGCGCGATCGCGACGGCCGCCGTGCCGGCCGCGCGGCGCACCGCGGCGAAGTGGCTGGCGCTGGTCGTCTCCCTCGCCACGCTCGCCCTCGCGGTGGTCGTCCTGGTCCGCTTCGACCCGGACGGCGACCGCTACCAGCTCACCGAGTCCCACTCCTGGATCAAGGAGTTCGGGGTCAGGTACGAGCTGGGGGTCGACGGCATCGGGGTCGCGCTGCTCGCGCTCACCGCGCTGCTGATCCCGTTCGTGATCCTCGCGGGCTGGCACGACGCCGACCCGCTGGAGACCGGCAGCCGCCGCTGGCGCCCCACGCAGGGCTTCTTCGCCCTCATCCTGGCGGTCGAGGCGATGGTGATCATCTCCTTCGAGGCCACGGACGTCTTCCTCTTCTACATCTTCTTCGAAGCCATGCTCATCCCGATGTACTTCCTCATCGGCGGCTTCGGCGACCGCGCGCACCAGCACGGCGAGGAGGCCGCCGCGACCCAACGGTCGTACGCGGCGGTGAAGTTCCTCCTCTACAACCTGGTCGGCGGCCTCATCATGCTCGCCGCGGTGATCGGCCTGTACGTCGTCGCCGGCAACTTCTCCCTCCAGGAGATCGCCGCGGCCCGCGCCAACGGCTCCCTGCACATGGCGACCAGCACCGAGCGCTGGCTGTTCCTCGGGTTCTTCTTCGCCTTCGCGGTGAAGGCCCCGCTGTGGCCGCTGCACACCTGGCTGCCCAACGCGATGGGGGAGGCCACCGCCCCGGTCGCCGTCCTCATCACCGCGGTCGTCGACAAGGTCGGCACGTTCGCGATGCTGCGCTACTGCCTCCAGCTCTTCCCGGAGGCCAGCAGGTGGGCGACGCCGGTGATCCTGGTCCTCGCCGTGATCAGCATCGTCTACGGGGCGCTGGTGGCGGTCGGGCAGCGGGACATCAAGCGCCTGGTGGCCTACGCGTCCGTGTCGCACTTCGGCTTCATCATCCTGGGCATCTTCGCGATGACCAGCCAGGGCCAGTCCGGCGCCACGCTCTACATGGTCAACCACGGCATCTCCACGGCCGCGCTGATGCTGGTCGCCGGGTTCCTGATCTCCCGGCGCGGCTCCCGGCTCATCGCCGACTACGGCGGCGTGCAGAAGGTCGCGCCGGTGCTCGCCGGCACGTTCCTGATCGGCGGTCTCGCCACCCTGTCACTGCCCGGACTCGCGCCGTTCGTGAGCGAGTTCCTGGTGCTCGTCGGCACGTTCTCGCGGTACCCGGTGATCGGCATCGTCGCCACCGTCGGCATCGTCCTGGCCGCCCTCTACACGCTGGTGCTCTACCAGCGCACGATGACCGGCCCGGTGAAGCCGGACGTCGCCAGGATGCCGGACCTGCGGCTGCGTGAACTCGCCGTCGTGACACCGCTGATCGTGCTGCTGATCTTCCTGGGCGTCTACCCGAAGCCCGTCACGGACATCGTCAACCCGGCGGTCAAGCAGACCATGTCGGACGTGCACCAGAAGGACCCGAAGCCCGACGTGGAGGCGACCAAGTGAGCGCAGCAGCCGTCCACAGCCTGTGGACAACCGCGGCCGACCCGATCGCCAAGATCGACGCGCCGAAGATCGAGTACGGGCAGCTCTCGCCCGTCCTGATCATTCTCGGCGCGGCACTCGTCGGCGTCCTGGTCGAGGCCTTCGTCCCGCGCAGGGCCCGTTACCACACCCAGTTGTTCGTCTCCGCCGTCGCGCTCGTCGCCGCCTTCGCGGCGATCGTCGCGCTCGCCGCCGGGGGCTACGGCACCACCAAGGCGCACATCGCCGCCATGGGCGCCGTCGCGGTCGACGGCCCGGCCCTCTTCCTCCAGGGCACCATCGTCCTGGCCGGCCTGGTCGGCCTGTTCACCTTCGCGGAACGCCGGCTCGACCCCGCCGCGCACGGCAACCACGTCGACTCCTTCGCCGCGCAGGCCGCCTCCGTACCGGGCAGCGAGAGCGAACAGGCCGCGGTGAAGGCCGGGTTCACCACCACCGAGGTCTTCCCGCTGCTGCTGTTCGCGGTCGCCGGCATGCTGGTCTTCCCGGCCGCCAACGACCTGCTGACCCTGTTCGTGGCACTGGAGGTCTTCTCCCTGCCGCTCTACCTCCTGTGCGCCCTGGCCCGCCGCAAGCGGCTCATGTCGCAGGAGTCCGCCGTCAAGTACTTCCTGCTCGGCGCGTTCGCGTCCGCGTTCACCCTGTTCGGCATCGCCCTGCTGTACGGATACGCCGGCTCGGTCTCCTACGCGACGATCTCGCAGGTCGTCGACGGCACCGTCACCACCGTCGACCCCGCGCTCGCCAACACCATGGGCAACGACGCGCTGCTCCTCATCGGCACCGCCATGATCACCATGGGGCTGCTGTTCAAGGTCGGCGCCGTCCCGTTCCACATGTGGACCCCCGACGTCTACCAGGGCGCCCCGACCCCGGTCACCGGCTTCATGGCCTCCGCCACGAAGGTCGCCGCGTTCGGCGCGCTGCTGCGCCTGCTGTACGTGGTGCTGCCCGGCCTGCGCTGGGACTGGCGGCCGGTGATGTGGGGCGTGGCGATCGTCACCATGCTGGGCGGCGCCATCGTCGCGATCACCCAGACCGACATCAAGCGCCTGCTCGCCTACTCGTCGATCGCGCACGCCGGCTTCATCCTCGCCGGCGTCATCGCCACCACCCCCGACGGCATCTCGTCCGTCCTCTTCTACCTGGCCGCGTACTCCTTCGTGACGATCGGCGCCTTCGCCGTCGTCACCCTGGTCCGCGACGCGGGCGGCGAGGCCACGCACCTGTCGAAGTGGGCCGGGCTCGGCCGCAGGTCGCCGCTGGTCGCGGCGGTCTTCGCGGTGTTCCTGCTGGCCTTCGCCGGTATCCCGCTGACCTCCGGGTTCGCGGGGAAGTTCGCCGTGTTCAAGGCGGCGGCGGAGGGCGGGGCCGCGCCGCTCGTCGTGGTCGGTGTGATCTCCTCGGCCGTCGCGGCGTTCTTCTACATCCGCGTGATCGTCCTGATGTTCTTCAGCGAGCCGCGCCCCGACGGGCCCACCGTCGCCGTGCCCTCGCCGCTGACCATGACGGCGATCGGCGTGGGCGTGGCCGTGACGCTGGTGCTGGGCGTCGCGCCGCAGTACTTCCTGAGCCTGGCGGACTCGGCGGGGGTGTTCGTGCGGTAGGGGTCCCCCCCCGTCACTCCCTCACGCCGCCTCGGCCCGGCACCGGAACCTGGTGCCGGGCCGAGGCGCGTCCGTGGCGTGTCCGCGGCGCGTCCGTGGGGCGGGGCGGGTGCGCTTGGCTCCCGCTTCGTCGTCCCAGCGCGCCTGCTCGTACATGTGTATGCACGGGAAACGGTTGCCCGCCGATTACCGGCCGTGGCGGTCCGCAACCTGTGGATAACTCGGAGGGTGTCGGCGCGGGCCCCTATCGTTGACGGAGTGGTCGGGACGGGGTGGACCGGGAACCACGCGAGTGACCAGGACGACGGGCGCGACGGGCAGGACAGGTGCGATGACCGAGGCAGGCACGACAGACGCGGACACGGAAACGGACAGGGGCCCGCAGACGGGCACGGACAGGGAGACGGGCACAGGCACGGGCGGGGACGTGGGCGTGGGGCTGGGCCGGGGCGCGGAGAGCGAGGCCCTGGCCACGCTGAACCGGGTCTTCGGGTACGACGCGTTCCGCGGCGAGCAGGAAGCCGTCATCGAGCACGTCGTCGCGGGCGGCGACGCGGTCGTCCTCATGCCGACCGGCGGCGGCAAGTCCCTCTGCTACCAGATCCCCGCCCTGGTCAGGCCGGGCACCGGCGTCGTCGTCTCCCCGCTCATCGCCCTCATGCAGGACCAGGTCGACGCGCTGCGCGCACTCGGCGTCCGGGCGGGCTTCGTCAACTCCACCCAGGACTACGAGGAGCGCCGCCTGGTCGAGGCAGAGTTCCTCGCCGGAGAGCTCGACCTCCTCTACCTCGCGCCCGAGCGGCTGCGCCTGGACAGCAGTCTCGCCCTGCTCTCCCGCGGCAAGATCTCCGTCTTCGCCATCGACGAGGCGCACTGCGTCGCCCAGTGGGGCCACGACTTCCGCCCCGACTACCTCGCCCTGTCCGTGCTCGGCGAGCGCTGGCCCGACGTCCCGCGCATCGCCCTCACCGCCACCGCCACCCACGCCACCCACCGCGAGATCACCGAGCGGCTGCGGATGCCGGCGGCCCGCCACTTCGAGGCGAGCTTCGACCGGCCCAACATCCAGTACCGGATCGTCCCCAAGGCCGACCCGAAGAAGCAGCTGCTCGCCTTCCTCAGCGAGGAACACCCCGGCGACGCGGGCATCGTCTACTGCCTGTCGCGCAACTCCGTGGAGAAGACCGCCGAGTTCCTCTCCCGCAACGGCATCGAGGCCGTGCCGTACCACGCGGGCCTGGACGCCGGCACCCGCGCCGCGCACCAGTCCCGGTTCCTGCGGGAGGAGGGCCTGGTCGTCGTCGCCACCATCGCGTTCGGCATGGGCATCGACAAGCCCGACGTGCGCTTCGTCGCCCACCTCGACCTGCCGAAGTCCATCGAGGGCTACTACCAGGAGACGGGCCGCGCCGGCCGCGACGGACTGCCCTCCACGGCCTGGATGGCCTACGGCCTCAACGACGTCATACAGCAGCGCAAGATGATCCAGTCCGGCGAGGGCGACGAGGCGTTCCGCCGCCGTGCCGCCGCCCACCTGGACGCGATGCTCGCCCTGTGCGAGACCGCCCAGTGCCGCCGGGGGCAGCTCCTCGCCTACTTCGGCCAGGAACCCGGCTCGGAGGGCTGCGGCAACTGCGACACCTGCCTCACCAAGCCCGAGACCTGGGACGGCACCGTCGCGGCGCAGAAGGTCCTCTCGACCGTGGTGCGCCTCCAGCGCGAGCGCGGACAGAAGTTCGGCGCCGTGCAGATCATCGACATCCTGCTGGGCAGGCGCTCGGCGAAGGTGATCCAGTTCGACCACGACCAGCTCTCCGTGTTCGGCATCGGCGAGGAGCTGACCGAGGGCGAATGGCGGGGCGTCGTACGGCAGTTGCTCGCGCAGGGCCTCCTCGCGGTCGAGGGCGAGTACGGCACCCTCGTCCTCACCGAGGACAGCGGCACCGTGCTGCGGCGCGAGCGGGAGGTGCCGCTGCGCAAGGAACCCAAGAAGGCGGCCACCGCGCGCGGTTCCGCGGGCCGGGGCGAACGCAAGTCCAAGGCCGCGGCCGTCGAACTGCCGCCGGAGCTGCTCCCCGCCTTCGAGGCACTGCGCGCGTGGCGCGCCGAGCAGGCCAGGGAACAGGGCGTCCCGGCGTACGTGATCTTCCACGACGCCACGCTCCGCGAGATCGCCACGGTCTGGCCCACCTCGGTCGCCCAACTGGGCACGATCGGCGGGGTCGGCGAGAAGAAGCTCGTGAACTACGGCGAGGGAGTGCTCGGGGTGCTCGCCGGGCTGGACGCCCCCGGCGGCACCGGAAGCGGGAGCGGGGCCGACGCCCCGGCCGGTGCGGCGAGCACCGGTGCGCGGGCCGGTGGCCGTGCCGCGGGTGCGGGTGCCGCGACGTCCGCGGACCAGCGGGCGCAGCAACTGGCGGGTGAGCCCGAACGGGAGCCGGACGACTTCGAGTTCGAGCCGGAGCCCGAGCCGGACGACGACTGGATGTGAGGGGGGACGGGGGACGGGCGGGCTGACGGGCGACGGGACCGAGGGCCCGCCGGGAGGGCGGATCCCGAAGGCGGCGGGCGACCCGCCGGTGACGGAAGGGCCCTGGTCCCGGGTCACTGCCTGCCGGAGGCAGGGGCGGCGCCGGTGGCCGTCGGGGCCCCGCCGGCCGGGATCAGGGCGGCGAGACGGTCGAGCTGCTCGCTCTGGGAGCGCAGGTCCGGCGCCGCGAGGCGCACGACGAGGTGCCGGGCACCGGCCGCCGCGTACTCCAGCAGGCGGTCGAGCACGTGGGCGGCGGTCCCGGTCACCACCGCCTGGATCTTTTCGAGCTCCGTCAGGGGCAAGCCGTACGCGGCGCGGGCGTAGTCGTCCAGTACGCGGCGTCCGCCTGCGGCGTCGTCGTCGATCCGTACGGAGACGAACAGCGCGGGCGTGATGCCCCCGCGGTCGCGTCCGGCTCCCGCGGCGGCGCCGTGGACGGCGGCGAGACCGGAGGCGTAGTCGGCGGGGTCGGGCGGGTAGGGCAGCCAGCCGTCGTACAGCCGGCCGGCCCGTTCCAGGGCGGCGGGAGTCGCGCCGCCGAGCCAGACCGGAGGGTGCGCGGTGCGGAACGGCCGTGTCGTGGACGGGAGTTCGTCGGCGTGGAAGAACTCGCCGTGAAAGGAGGGGGCGCCGTCCCACAGGGCCCGCCACAGCGCGACGGTCTCGTCCAGGCGGGCGAACCGCCGCTCCCAGGGCACCTGGGACAACGCGTAGAGGGGGCGGCCGAAGCGGCCGGGGAAACCCGCGCCGACGGTCACCACGAGCCGCCCTCCGGACAGCAGGTCGAGCGACGCGAGTGACTGCGCGGCCTGGACCGGTCGGCGCAGGAACGGAAGCAGCGCGGCCGTGCCAAGGGTGACGTTGTCCGTCACCGGGGCGAGCGCGGCGAGTGCGGTGAGCGCCTCGACGCGGGGCCCGGTCAGGGAGTCGTTGACGAAGAGCGAGGAGAACCCGGAGCGCTCGGCGCGGCGGCCGAGAGCGAGCAGTTCACGCGGGCCCTCGCCCGCGCCCCACAGGGTGGTTCCGGTCGGAAGCAGTACACCGATGTCCATGCCGACGAGACTCGGGCCCGGAGGGAAGGACGACAATTCCCGGCAGGGAATGGCCCGTTGCCTCCGGGGGCGACTACAACGGGGCGGTGGACTCTTCTCGAGCGGAAACACCGGTGGCCGGCCTCCCCGGGGTGCTGCGCGAGCACCGCACCCGTCACCACCTCAGTCAGCTCGACCTGGCGCTGCGGGCGGGCACCACCCAGCGGCACCTCAGCTTCATCGAGTCGGGCAGATCCGTCCCCGGCCGGACCATGGTCGTACGGCTCGGCGAGTCCCTGGAGCTGTCGCCGCGCGATCTCAACGAGCTTCTGCTGTCCGCCGGTTACGCGCCGGTCCTCCCGGAGTCGTCGCTGGACGGCCCGGAACTGGCCCCGGTGCGCACGGCGATCGACCACCTCCTGCGCGGTCACATGCCCTACCCGGCGCTGGTCGTGGACAGGGCCGGGACCCTGATCGCCGCGAACCCGGCGGTCGGTCTGATCACCGAGGGCGCGGCGCCCGAGCTGGTGGGGCCGGGCTCGAACGTCTACCGCCTGGCCCTGCACCCCGACGGCCTGGCGCCCCGCGTCCGCAACCTCGCCGAGTGGGCGCGTCACATCCTGGCCCGGCTCGGGCACCAGGCGGACCTGCGCGCCGAACTCGCCGCGTACGTTCCCGAACCGGGGCCGTCGGCCGGGGTTCTCGGGTTCGCCGTCCCGCTCCGGCTGCGGTCGCGGTTCGGGGACCTGTGCCTGATGACGACGGTGACGACGTTCGCCACCGCGGTCGACGTGACGCTCTCCGAGCTGAAGCTGGAGGCGTTCCTGCCGGCCGACGCGGCGACGGCCGAGGCGCTCTCGGCGGCAGCCGCGGAGACCGCGGCGGCCGCGTCGGTGAAGGCGGGCGGCGGGGCGGTCCCGGAGGTCAGCCGAGGACGCCGAGCGCCGGGGCGAAGGTGATCAGCAGCGGCAGCAGCGGCACCAGTGCCGCGGCCGTCGTGGCGAGGGCCCGGTGCCTGCGGTCGGGGCGCGGCTGCGGCTGGAGGAGCCGGTCGACCCGCTCGCCCAGGAGCCGGTGGCTGGAGGCGCAGGAGAGCACGCCGCGGTGCTGGTTGAGTTCGATCAGGGCCAGCGCCGTGGTCAGGTGGCCGTAACGACGGGAGGCGGTGTCGTCCGCGGAGAGTTCCACCAGGCGGTGGGTCTGGTCGCAGAAGTGGGCGAACAGCGGGACGCGCGGGAAGCCGGTGGCCAGCGCGGTCGACAGGTGCAGCAGCCAGTCGTGGTGGGCGCGGGCGTGACCGCGTTCGTGGGCGAGGACCGCGTCGAGCTGGTGCGCGGTCAGCCGGTGCAGCGCGCCGGTGGTGACGATCAGCCGGGCGGGATGGCCGGGCAGCCACCAGGCGTCCGGGTACTCGTCCTCCAGCACCAGCAACGGCCCCCGCGCGGAGGGCAGTCCGGCGGGCAGGTCGGGGGCGCGTTCCCGCAGCCGCGCCCGGTCGTGGCGGCGACGCCGGCGGGCCTCGACCAGCTCCCGGCCGAGCATGGCGGTGGTCCAGGCGGCGCCGCACGCCAGCAGCAGGGTCAGCGTGGCGGCCCAGGCGGGCGTGGCGGACAGGTCGTACGCGGCGGTCACCCGGGGCGGGGCCGGGGCGAACACGTGGTCGCGCACGGTGTGGAACACGGCGGCCGCCCCCAGCGTCAGGGCGGCCAGGCAGCACAGCAGAACGGTGACGACCAGGCACTGCCAGGTCCACAGCGCGACCACGGGGTCCCGGTCGGGCCACTCGGCCCTGGTCAGCGCGCGCGGGACGGGCACGGCCGCCATCAGGGCGACCATGCTCAGCAGGAGCAGGCAGACGGTCATGCCACGGACTCCGGAATCGATCGGAGGAGGGCGGAGATCGGGGAGGGCGCGCAGCGCGGCCGGGAGGCGGGCTGTCGTCCGCCGCCAGTATGACGGCGTTGGCGGCCCACGTCAGTGGCTGTGGCACGCCGAACCCGGGAGCGAATTCGGCGGGGGCGGGGCGGGAGGGGGAGGGGGGAGGGCCCCCGGGGGGTCACGCCCCCGCCGCCCCGCTCTCCCCCCGCCCCGCCACCACGCGCCCGGTCACCTCTCCGAGCCCGAGCAGGGTCCCGTTCGCGCCGGGTGCCCGTGCCGTGAGGGTGACGACGTCGCCGTCCTCCAGGAACGCCCGCGCGCCGCCCGGGAGTTGGAGAGGGCGGCTGCCGTTCCAGGTCAGCTCCAGCAGGGAGCCGCGCTCGTCCTCGGCCGGCCCGCTGACCGTCCCGGAGGCGAAGAGGTCGCCGGTGCGCAGGGAGGCGCCGTTCACGGTCAGGTGGGCCAACTGCTGCGCGGCGGTCCAGTACATGGCGGAGAACGGCGGCGTGGACACGGTGTGCCCGTTCACGGCGACGGAGATCCGCAGGTCGTAGCCGCCGGGTTCGTCCGGGCTGCCGCCGACGGCGCCGGCGCTGTCGTCGAGGTAGGGCAGCAGCGGGTGGGTGCGGGGCGGCGGGGCGACACGGGCCGCGTCGAGGGCGTCGAGCGGGGTGATCCAGGCGGACACCGACGTGGCGAACGACTTGCCGAGGAACGGGCCGAGCGGCACGTACTCCCAGGCCTGGATGTCGCGGGCGGACCAGTCGTTGAGGAGGCACAGCCCGAACACGTGCTCGCGGAAGTCGGCCAGGGCCACCGGTTCGCCCTGCCGGGAGGGGGTGCCGACGACGAAGCCGACCTCCGCCTCGATGTCGAGGCGGACGGACGGGCCGAACACCGGTGCGGGGTCGGTCGGCGCCTTGCGCTGCCCGGAGGGCCGTACGACGTCGGTGCCGGACACCACGACGGTTCCGGCACGGCCGTGGTAACCGATCGGCAGGTGCTTCCAGTTGGGGGTGAGGGAGTCGGCGGCGTCCGGGCGGAAGATCTGCCCGACGTTACGGGCGTGGTGCTCGGAGGCGTAGAAGTCGACGTAGTCGGCGACCTCGAAGGGGAGGTGCAGGGTCACCGAGGACAGCGGGTGGAACAGCGGGGCGACGGTCTCCTGGTGGGAGGGGACGGTCGTCCACGCCGTGAGGGCGCGGCGCACGTCCGACCAGGCGGTGCGGCCGGCGGCGAGCAGGGGGCCGAGGCTGGGGCGGGCGAGCAGCGACGCGTAGGGGGAACCGAGGGTCAGGGCGGCGGCGCCCGCGTCGAGCACGTGGTCGCCGAGGCGGACGCCGACGGTCCGCCGGGTCGAGCCGGCGGGGCTGAAGACGCCGTACGGAAGGTTGTGCGGGCCGAAGGGGTCGCCCTCGGGGACGTCGAAGGGGGGCATGGCGGTGCGGCCTCTCTTTCCTCTTCGTCGGGGTGTTCGGGAGTGCGCTGGTGATCGTCGGCGGCGTGGGTGACGCCGTACCTCATGACGTGGTGGTGCGTGGTGCGTGCTCCGGGCGGGCGCCGGAGCGGGGTCGGTGGTGCGGGCCGGGCGGGCGCCGGTGGCGTGCCCGGGAGTGCGGGGCGGCCGGGCGCCCGCGGGGCGGTCGTTCGGGCGGTCGGTCGGTCGGGTCGGCGGGGCACCGGCCGGGGGCCGGGTCGTCGGACGGGCGGGTCGTGGTGCGGGGTCGGTGGGCCGGCGGACCGGTTCGCGCGGGGCGCGCGGCCCTGCCGCGTCCCAGGTTAGGGGCGGGTGCCCCTCGTGGCTGGTGTCTAAAGAGTTCGCAATGTCCGGATAGGTGTTGTCGGAGCGGTCAATTCCGGCTTAGCGTCCTTTGGGGGACTCGGACGGGGTGGATCCGGTCCCCGGGGTACACGTGGGGGGAACCCGTGGCCAGTCATACCGTCCAGGGCGTCGGCATGCCGCGCGCCAATTGTGAAGTGCCGGGCCTGATCGTCAAGTTCGGAAACTATCCACTGCACCACGGCGGTGTGGGCGCGATCCGCAGCCTCGGGCGGCTCGGTGTGCCCATGTACGCGATCTGCGAGGACCGTTACACGCCGGCGGCCCTGTCCCGCTATCTGCGCGGCGCGTTCGTCTGGCCGACGACGGGCACGGAGGACCCGGAGCGGCTGGTGGAGGGGCTGCGGCGGGTGGGACGCCGCATCGGCAGACCCACCCTGCTGATCCCGACCGACGAGGAGGCGGCCGTCCTCGTCGCGGAGCACCAGGACGAACTCGGCGACCTCTTCCTCTTCCCGAGGGTCGACGCGGGCCTGCCGCGCCGCCTCGCCAGCAAGCAGGGACTGCACGAACTGTGCGGTGAGCACGGCGTTCCCAGCCCGGCCGCCGCCTTCCCGGAGTCGTACGAGGACGTCGTCGCGTTCGCGGAGAAGGCGAGTTTCCCGCTGGTGGCCAAGAACCGGGAGGCCTTCGTACGGCGCAGACGCCCGGCGGTGGCGGGTACCACCCGGATCGGGAACCGTGCGGCGCTGCTCGCGCTGGCCCGTGACTGGGGCGAACGGCCGGGGGTGATCCTCCAGGAGTACCTGCCGCGGGAGTCCGCGGAGGACTGGATCGTGCACGCGTACTTCGACGCGGACTCGACGCCGCTCGCGATGTTCACCGGGGTGAAGGTCCGTTCGTGGCCGCCGCACGCGGGAATGACGGCGAACGCGTACGTGGTCGACAATCCGGAACTCTCGGACCTCGCCGCCCGTTTCATCAAGCAGATCGGCTTCGCCGGCATCATCGACCTCGACATCCGCTTCGACCGTCGCGACGGTCGCTACAAGCTCCTCGACTTCAACCCCCGCATGGGCGCCCAGTTCCGGCTCTTCGAGAACGAGTCGGGGGTGGACGTCGTCCGCGCCATGCATCTCGACCTGACGGGCCGCGCCGTCCCCGAGGGCGAGCAGCGGGCCGGCAACCGCTACGTCGTGGAGAACATCGACCTGCCCGCCCTTCTCGCCTACCGCCGCAGCGGTTACACGACACCGCACGCGCCGGTCCGGGCGAGCGGGACGGAACTGGCCTGGTTCGCCCGCGACGACATGCGGCCCTTCTTCACCATGCTCGCCCGGTTCGTGCGGCCGGGCGCCAAGCACCTCTACCAGCTCTGGCGCACGGGGCGCCGCAGCGGTGCGACCGGCCTGGACGGACCGGTCGGCCTGGCCGGACCCGACGGCCTGGCCGGACCGAGTGGACCCTCCGGACCGGGCGGCCCCGCCCGCCCCGGTGCCCCCTCCGGACCCGGTGACCCGGCCGGGCCGGAGGACCGGCCGGCCCCGCCCCCGCCCGGCTGACGCGCCGTCGCGCCGTCGCGCCGACGCGCAACTCGGCCTCCGCGTCGAGACCTTGGAGCTTCCGTCCGTGCGCAGGGCCCCGGCCCGTCGCGCCTTCCGGGCCTCCCGCGCCCTCCCGCACCTGTCCTGTTCCTGCCGCGAGGCCTCGGCCTCCTCCGCCACGAGCCGTCGCCCCGCTCGCACGGGACCCCGGCCTTTGCTTTCACGAAGTGACCACATGACGTCCCGGGGAGGGATTTCGTGAACCAACCGACTCGTCAGACGCAGCCGAAGCGGCGGACACATCCGGACGGACCGGTGGCGGTCATCGGCGCGGGCCCGTTCGGCCTGTCTACCGCCGCCCACCTGCGAGCCGGCGGCATTCCCGTACGGGTCTTCGGCGAGCCCATGGTGAGCTGGCGCGACCACATGCCCGCGGGGATGCTGCTGAAGTCGACCCCCGCCGCGTCCAGCATCGACGCACCGCAGCCGGGGCACACCCTCGCCGACTACTGCGACGCCGTGGGCACACCCCGGCTGGTCACGGACGAGGACATCATCCCGGTGGAGACCTTCATCGGGTACGGGGACTGGTTCCAGCAGCGGCTGGTGCCCGAACTGGAACGCGTCCGGGTCGTGTCGGTCGACAGGCGGCCGGCCGGGGGCTTCGAACTGAAGCTGGACTCGGGGGAGTTGTTCTCGGCGCGGGCCGTCGTGGTGGCCACGGGCCTGTCGGGCCTGGCCCATCTGCCGCCCGAACTGGCGGGCGCGGCACCGGACGGGCCGAGCCCGGCGGCAGCCGTGTCGCACAGTTCGCAGCACCACGACCTGACCCGGTACGAGGGCAAGGACGTCGTCGTCGTGGGCGCGGGCCAGTCCGCGCTGGAGACGGCGGTGCTCGTGGCGGAGGCCGGGGCGCGGGTCCGGGTGGTGTCGCGGGGCACCGGCCGGGTCGCCTTCGGCGCGCCCCCGTGGGGCCAGCCGAGGCTGCGCCCGGAGTCGCCCTTCGGCCGGGCGTGGTCGCTGTGGGCGCTCAGCTACTACCCCCACCCGTACCGCTATCTCCCGGCAAGGACACGGCACTTCCTGGTGCGCCGCGTCCTCGGCCCGCTCGGCGCATGGTGGCTGCGGGAGCGGTTCGAGGACGCGGTCGAGGTGCGGGAGGTCGCCGCCGTCACGGGGGCGGGCATCCGGGAGGGCAGGCCGGTGCTGACCGTGCGGACGGCGGCCGGTCGGGCCGCCGAACTGACCGCGGACCACGTCATCGCGGCGACCGGGTACCGGGTGGACATCGCGGCGATGGACTTCCTCGGGCACGAGCTGCGGACGGATCTCGCCGTGAGCCGCGGGACGCCGAAGCTCGGCGCGGGTTACGTCTCCTCGGTGCCGGGCCTGTACTTCACGGGCCTGCCGGCGGCGTCGTCGTACGGTCCGGTGATGCGGTTCGTGTGCGGCACGGAGTTCGCCTCGCCGCGGCTGGCCCGGCACCTGGCGGCGGCCCACGGCGGTGACGTCTGAGGCCGTGAGGAGGGCCGGGAGGGGGGCCGCCGCGGGGCCGGGCGCGAGGTCCAGAAACGGTGGGGCGGGTGGGGCTGCCGGGGCCGCCGTGAGCACGGGGGCCCCGGTGAGTGCGGAGGGCAGGATAGGGGAGGGGCGCGGGGAACAGGGGGAGTTCCGTCAGTCCTGTTCACAGGGGGAACGCGGGGGCGCCGTCTCCGTATTCTCTGGGCATGGCCGCACCCACCGCATATGCCCTCATCGCCACTGACCTGGACGGCACGCTGCTGCGCGGCGACGACACGGTGTCCGAACGGTCGCTCGCCGCGCTCGCGCGGGCCGCCGCGGCCGGTGCCCGGCACCTGGTGGTGACGGGCCGGCCGGCTCCCCGCGTACGCCCGCTGCTGCACGGCCTCGGCGGACCGGGCGGATCCGGCGGTGCCGGACTCGCGGTGTGCGCGCAGGGCGCCCAGCTCTACGACGTCGGGTCGGACCGGCTGCTGTGGTCGGTCACCCTGGACCGGGAGCTGGCGGAGACCGCGCTCGGCAAGATCGAGGCGGAGGTCGGCCAGGTGTACGCGGCCGTGGACCAGGACGGGGTCGACGGGCTGACCCTGATCGAGCCCGGGTACGCGATGCCGCATCCCACGCTGCCCGCCGTGCGGGTCGGACGGCGCGACGACCTGTGGCGCGCGCCGATCAGCAAGGTGCTGCTGCGCCGCCCCGGGCTGCCGGACGACGACCTGGCCGCCGCCGCCCGCGCGGTGGTGGGGTCGCTCGCCACGGTCACCATGTCGGGGCCGGGCATGGTCGAACTCCAGCCGTGCGGCATCACCAAGGCCACGGGCCTCTCGCTGGCCGCCGGCCACCTGGGACTGCGCGCGGAGCAGGCCGTGGCCTTCGGGGACATGCCCAACGACGTGCCCATGTTCGGGTGGGCCGCCCACGGCGTCGCCATGGCCAACGCCCATCCCGAACTCAAGGCGGTGGCCGACGAGATCACGACGTCGAACGAGGACGACGGCATCGCCGTCGTCCTCGATCGCATATTTGCCTGAGCACCCCGTGCGGGGCGGCCGGGCGGGGCCGGCCCGACCGGCCGGGCGGGACCGCCGTGCCCGCCCCGCCGGCCGTCCGGCCGTGTTCCCTGCCGGGAACGGAACGGTCAGTACGCGCCGTACACGTTGTCGATGGAGCCGTACCGGGCGGCCGCGTACTTGCAGGCCGCGGTGATGTTGGCGACCGGGTCGTACGGGTCGTACGAGGTGCCGGACACGTGGTAGGCCAGGAAGGTCGGGTCGATGACCTGGAGGAGGCCCTTCGAGGGCGTGCCGGCCACGGCGTTGGAGTCCCAGTTATTGATGGCCTGGGGGTTGCCGGACGACTCGCGGATCACGTTGCGGTAGATCCCGTTGTAGGTACCGGGGATGCCCTGCTGCGACATGATCGAGAGCGACTCGCGGATCCAGCCGTCGAGGTTGTTGCCGTACCCGGCGGAGGCGGTGAGGGCCGCGGTGGTGGTGGCGGTCGTCGCGGTGGACGTCGTGGTGGCGGCCGAGGCGGTGTTCGCGCCGAGCAGCGGCACGGCGACGACGGCGGCACCGGTGCCGGCGATGGCCAGGGCACGGGTGATGCGGTTGGTTCGGGCGTGACGACGAAGACCCAGTCGGGACATGGTGTTTTCCTCTCCGGCGCCTGCGAGGTGAGCTGTCGGGTTCGGGCTGGGAGGTGCCCGGTCGCGGCCTCGCGGTCGCGTCTTCACCCCAAGCCGGTCCGTCACGGCGTGTGCCGTGCGACCCGGCGACTTACCTGGGTCCCCCGCTCCTGCCGTGCGTGAGTGTCTCGGTCGATGGGTGGCACCGGGCGGCGGCAGGATTAGGCGTCCGCCCGACAGGCCGGGAACGTATGCGACCGCGCATGTCCGGAACAAGTATGCGATGCACACAACGTCCGATTGATCTTGTTCTGGGAGGTATCGCGGCCTTGATCCTTTGCGATCGCCAACGCTCAACTCGCTTGCGCGGCAAGCCTGTACGCGAGGTGTGGGGCGCCGGAGGGGCCGGCGGCCCGCGTGACCCAACTCACTGGGGAGGCGACCGGAGCGCAATCAGTGACCAAAGGGGCGGTGAACCGCAAGAGGTGCGAATCGGGCATCGGGATCGGCGTGCGCGCGGGAGGCGGGGGTCTCCTGCCCTTTCTCCCCTTCTCCGTGTCACGCTGCGCACGTCGAACGGGGGTAGAAGGGGGAGGCGGAGAGGGTGCGGCGGGCGGGCTTCCCGGTGGGCGGAAGCGCGGTCGGCAAATATCCTTTCTTACCGGCCGATGGGAAGGATGCCCGGCGTGCTCCAATACCGCCTGGCCTGTAACCGTGGGCGCTATCGGTGATCGAAACGTGACCGGATACGCTGACTTGAGTGATGGCAGCGACAGATCGACAAACATGTCGTCGATCGCATGACCGACCTTGAGACCGACCGTGTAATCGTCATCAGACGTCAGCAGACAGGAGACCCCTCGTGACCGTCGTCGGGCCGTTCGGGCTGAGCGTGCGGGACCAGGCTCTGGAAGCCGATGTCCAGGCCGGAATGGCGGCCGTCGAGGAAGGTTTGCTCGAAGCCACCAAGAGCGAGGTCCCCTTCATCACGGAGGCCGCCCAGCACCTGGTGCGCGCGGGGGGCAAGCGGTTCCGTCCGCTGCTCGTGATGCTCGCGGCCCAGTTCGGCGATCCGTACGCGCCGGGCGTGGTCCCGTCGGCCGTGGTCGTGGAGCTGACCCACCTGGCGACGCTGTACCACGACGACGTGATGGACGAGGCGGCCGTGCGCCGCGGGGTCCCGAGCGCGAACACCCGCTGGGGCAACTCCGTCGCCGTCCTCACCGGGGACTTCCTCTTCGCCCGTGCCTCGTACATCCTGGCCGACCTCGGCCCGGAGGCGGTGCGGGTGCAGGCGGAGGCGTTCGAACGGCTGGTCACCGGCCAGATCCTGGAGACCGCGGGCCCCACGGACGGCCGTGACCCGGTCGAGCACTACCTCGACGTCCTGGGCGGCAAGACGGGTTCGCTGGTGGCGGTCGCGTGCCGCTTCGGCGCGATGATGTCCGGCGCCGACGACACGGTCGTGGACGTCCTCACCCAGTACGGCGAGCGGCTCGGCGTCGCCTTCCAGCTCGCCGACGACGTGCTGGACATCGCCTCCGACTCGCACGAGTCCGGCAAGACCCCCGGCACCGACCTGCGCGAGGGCGTGCCGACGCTGCCGGTGCTGCGGCTGCGGGAGCGTGCCGCCCGGCTCGGGCTCGCCGAGGACGCCGCGCTGTGCGAGCTGCTCGACTCCGACCTGTCCGACGACGCCCGGCTCGCCGAGGCGCTGACGGCCCTGCGCGCGCACCCCGCGCTGGAGCAGGCCCGCCGCGACACGGTCAGGTACGCCGAGGATGCGCGCGCCGCCCTCGCGCCCCTGCCCGAGTGCGACGCGAAGGACTCGCTGGTCGAACTCTGCGACGCCGTGGTGCACCGCGCCGGATGACGTGCCGTCCGCGCCGGCGCGCGGCGGCCCCCGGACCACCCGCACGGCGGCGCGCCCGGTGATGTGATCCGCGTCACAGTGCGGGATGCCGTTCTTCCCGGGCCCGTTCGCCCCGTCCCTCCGTTGCCCGGCCCTCCCGTCCCGGTGCTCGCGGTTGCGCGGCCCGCGCGGACCCCTACGGGTCGGGGCCGGTGGCGGCCGTCCGTGTCATACCGCAGCAGTACGCGGAGTTGAGCCCGCGGTCTGACGATTCGCCGCGCCCGTTTTGGTCAGATGGGAAGCACGGAAAACACCACACCTCACCGATTCGGGTGAGAATGGCGGCGCGGGGTGGACCGGGAACGAGAACGCGAGGACACACGACGGACAGCCGCCGCCGACGACGGAGGTAAGGCAGACATGGCACCGTACGAATCCGAGAACAGCACGACCGCCGACGAGACCGAGGACACGCGGACCGGGCGGGGCAGAGCGGTGCGGTACGTCGTTCCCGTCGCTGTGGTGGGAGTGGCGGCGGCGACCATCGGGCTGGTCCCGGCGCTCGCTGCCTCCGGCGACCCCGACCTGCCGAAGATCACGGCGCGGCAGCTCGTCGAGAAGATCGCCGCGTCCGACGTGGAGCAACTGTCCGGCACCGTGAAGGTGAGCACCGACCTGGGCCTGCCCGACCTCGGCGGCCTGGAGTCCTCGCTCGGCGCGGACGCGACGGGCGGCGGCTCCTCCGCCGACCCGACGTCCAAGCTCACCGAACTCGCCACGGGCACGCACACGTTGAGGGTCGCCGCCGACGGCCCCGACCGCTCGAAGGTCTCGCTCCTGGAGGACGCCGCCGAGTACAGCCTGATCCACAACGGCAAGAACGTCTGGGGCTACGACAGCAAGTCGAACACGGTGTACCACAGCACCGTCTCCGGCGACGCGGCCGCGCAGCGCGACGAGGGCGCGGAGCTCACGCCGAAGCAGCTCACCGACCAGGCGCTGAAGGCGGCCGACGGGACGACCTCCCTGAGCGTCGACGGCACCGAGCGGGTGGCCGGACGCGACGCGTACAAGCTGGTGATCAGGCCCGCGTCGTCCGGGGCCAGCACGGTCGGCCGGATCGCCGTGGCGGTGGACGCGAAGACCGGGGCACCGCTCAAGTTCACGCTGACGCCCGCCGGTGGCGGCGCGGCCGCCGTGGACGCCGGTTTCACCAAGGTCAGTTTCGCGAAGCCGGCCGCGTCGACCTTCGACTTCACCCCGCCCAAGGGCGCGAAGGTGACCGAGGGCGACTCGGCCGCCGGTGCGGCCAAGGGCCACGCGGAACGGTCCGGCGGCCCGCTCGGCGGCGGGCTGGACGAACTGGACGGCGCCAAGGTCGTCGGCACCGGCTGGAACTCCGTCGCCACCTTCGACACCGGCGGCAAGGGCGTGCCCTCGGGCTCCGGCGGCGGTGAACCGGGCGGATTCCTCGCCTCCTTGGGCGACCGCGTGAGCGGCGACTTCGGCAAGGGCACCGTCTTCTCGACCCGGCTGGTCAACGCCCTCGTCACCGACGACGGCAAGGTCTACGTCGGCGCCGTCAACAAGGCGGCCCTGGTCAAGGTGGCCGACGCGGCCAACTGACCGCCGTCGCCCGCGAGTCGGCCCGTCGTCCCGCCCGTACGGTCACTCCGTACGGGCGGGACGCGTCCGTGACGGCCCCGCGGGCGGGGCCGAGTCGGCTGTCACCGGGGCGGGTCGGCGCCGGTGCGGAAAGTGAGGAAGCCAGATGGGGCAACCGCAGACCGTCCCGGCGATCCGGACCCGGGGACTGACCAAGCGCTACGGCGGTGGTCAACTCGCCGTGGACGGGCTGGACCTGACCGTCCCGGCGGGCAGTGTCTTCGGCTTCCTCGGGCCGAACGGCTCCGGCAAGACCACCACCATCCGCATGCTCATGGGCCTGGTCGCACCGACATCCGGCACCGCCCAGGTGCTGGGCCGTCCCGTGCCGAGGTCGGTGCGCACCGTGCTCCCGCAGGTCGGCGCGCTCATCGAGGGCCCGGCTCTGTACGGCTTCCTCTCGGGCCGCGACAACCTCGTCCGCTACGACTCCGCCGACCCGACGGCCGATCCGCGCACCCGCCGGGAGCGGGTCGGCGCGGCGCTGGACCGGGTGGGGCTCGCCGCCGCGGCGGGGCGCAAGGCGCGGGCGTACTCGCTGGGCATGAAGCAGCGCCTCGGACTGGCGGCGGCCCTCCTCCAGCCGCGCAGACTGCTGGTGTTGGACGAACCGACCAACGGCCTCGACCCGCAGGGCATGCGGGAGATCCGTTCGCTGGTACGGGAGTTGGCGTCCGACGGCACGACGGTCTTCCTCTCCTCGCATCTGCTCGACGAGATCGAGCAGATCTGCACCCACGCGGCCGTCATGGCCCGGGGCCGGCTCCTGGCGCAGGGCACCGTGGCCGACCTCGCCGAGGGCCTGCGGGGCCGCCTGGTGGTGACCACGCCCGACGCCGGCGCGGCGGCGGGGGTGCTGAAGGAGCAGGGCGCCACCGACGTCGACGTCACCGGCGACCGGCTGACCGCCGAGCCGCCGCCCGGCCGCGACCTGGCCGAGGTGAACGCCGCCCTCGTCGCGGCGGGCGTCCGCGTACGGGGGTTCGTCGTCGAACGGGCCTCGCTGGAGGACGCGTTCGTGGCACTGACGGGAGAGGGCTTCGATGTCGCGGGATGACGAGCGGCCGACGTCGGCGGTGACGGCGGCGGACACCGCCGTCCCGGACGGGGCCCCGCGGGACGACGGACCGGCCCGACCGGTGCGCGGGACAAGCCCGTTGTGGACCCTCGGGCTGCTGCGCAGCGAGCTCGCGATCACCTTCCGGCGCTGGCGCACGCTCGCGCTCCTCGCGGTGCTGGCGGCCGTCCCGGTGCTCGTCGGCATCGCGGTGAGGATCGAGACGGGGGACGGGTCCCCGGCCGGCGGTGAACAGGGCGGCGCGGGAACGGCGTTCATCTCCCAGGTCACCAACAACGGCCTGTTCCTGGTCTTCACCGCGCTGGCGGCGACGCTGCCGTTCTTCCTGCCCATGGCGGTCGGCGTCGTGGCGGGGGACGCGATCGCGGGGGAGGCGAACGCGGGAACGCTGCGCTACCTGCTGGTCGCCCCGGCCGGCCGCACCCGGCTGCTGCTCGTCAAGTACGCGACCACGATGGTGTTCTGCCTCACCGCCACCTTCGTGGTCGCCGGTTCGGCGCTGGCGGTCGGGGCCGCGCTCTTCCCGCTGGGCGACGTCACGACCATCTCCGGCACCCGCATCGGCTTCGCGGAGGGCCTCGGCCGGGCGGCCCTGATCGCCGTCCTCGTCGCGGCGTCCCTCGTCGGCATCGCCGCCCTGGGCCTGTTCGTCTCCACCCTCACCAACAGCGGCATCGCGGCGATGGCGACGACGGTGGGCCTGCTGATCACCGTGCAGATCCTCGACCAGATCCCCCAACTGCACGCGCTCCAGCCGTACTTCTTCTCCCACTACTGGTTGTCGTTCGCCGACCTGGTCCGCGACCCGGTCTACTGGCACGACATGGTCCGCAACCTCGGGGTCCAGGCCCTGTACGCCGTGGTGTTCGGGTCGGCCGCCTGGGCGCGGTTCACGGCGAAGGACGTCACCGCGTAGCGGACTTCGCGCCGGGCCCGGCGGACCGGACCCAACTCCGTTGCCCGGCGGCCCCGTTCAGCGTGTGCGGTGCGCGGTGCCCGTGAGGCGGGCCAGTGGCTGTGCCTCGCGCGGCGGGCCCCCGTCGAGGTCGCCCAGCCGCCAGGCGGGCACCCAGGGCACTCGGTAGACGTCGATGACGGACTCGACGAGCCGTACGTGCTGGGCGAGCGGCCGGGGCAGCCGTCCCGGGGCGTCCGGCACCAGGACGACCGCGTCCAGGTCCAGCCCGTGCGGTGCCTCGCCCCGGCGGAAGATCTCCAGGACGTGCAGCACGGCGGCCAGACCGGCCGCGTGCGTGCGGGCGACGAGCAGCAGGGACTGCGGATCGCCGGGGGAGGGCCAGTCCCGTCCGCAGTCGTGCCCGCCGAACACGGCGGCGAGCGTGGTCACTCCCGCACCGCCGTGCGCGCCCAGCCAGGAGAACCGCCGGGCGGCGGGCGACACGTGCGGCACCGGGGCGCCGAACGGCCCGCCGGGGGAAGGGACGGCGGCACCGGGCGCGGGCGCGGGGAGCGCCGGGGAACCCGGCATCGACGCGTCCGGTGTCTGGTGCCGGACCGGTGCCTGGGATCCCGCGGCCTCGGGCCACGCGGTGCCCGCCGCAGGCGGGTTCGCCGCCGCCCGCGTGTGCGCGTCCGCGTCCACCGGGCCACGGATCCAGATCTCCGGCCCCCGCCGTACGTCCGGCTCCATGGCCGCCCGCCTCCTTCGTCGCTGTCGCTGTCGCTGTTGCCGTCGTGGCCGTGTGCCGCTCGTGGTCGCCGCGGTGGTCCGGGCGGCATCGCGGGCCGTCGCGCCCGCCGCGAGCGACGAGTGTCGCGCGCATCACGCGCGCGGTGCGAATCGTGAGGCCGCCGCGAGGACGTGCGCGGTGCGAGCGACGAGTGTCCCGCACTCCACGACCTTCCCGAAGCCTTCCCGTTCCCCGGCACGGCACCGCGTGGGGACGGGCGTTCCTGGTGCGAGTCTGTGACGTCACGGTGACCCGAGAACCGCGTGCGGGCGGCGACACTCGGCAGTGGGCCCATCGCCCCAGGAACCCCATCGTGACGCCGAGGAACGCGAACCTCGCGCCGGGAGGAGCACCATGGAACCCGCACGCGTCGTCCGCCGGCTTCCCGGCGCTTCCGATTGAGGGAACCGATGTCTCGACTCAGCCGCGACAACAAGCGGGAAGCGAAGCGCGCGGCGCGTTCGGCGGGCCCGTCGTCCACCCCCGTGCCCCCGCCCGCGGGTGTTCCGGTCGACGTCCGCGTCCCGGTGCCCGGGGGACCGGGGACGGCCGCGGCCGGCGCGTCCGTCGACGGTGCCGGGATCGTCGCGGCGCCCGGCCAGGAGATCCAGCACGCCGTCCTGAACCACCTGCAACGCCTCGCGCTCACCACGGGCGGACCCGTCCTGGCCACCGTCCATGACGAGCGCATCGGCTACGTCGTCCCGCTCCGGGTGCACGGCGACGGTTCGAGCAGCCTCGCGGGCGAGCCGGTGCCGATGGCCCCGCAGCCGTCCGGACCGACGGAACGGCCCCAGTCACCGCCGCCGCTTCCGCAGCCGTACGAGCCGCTGCCGCCGCACCGCGACAAGGCGACCCACGCCCTGCGCGCGGCGTCCGCCGGGACCGGGGAGACCGCGCCGACGTTCCCCCTGCGCGCGGTACCGGAGCCCGTGCCGGGACCGGGCGACGCGGCGTCGGACGACGCGCCGCCCGGCGACGTCCCGGTCGACCACACGGCGGCGCCCGACGGAGCCGCGGCCGACGTGGCCGCGGACGGTGCCACGGCCGAGGACCCCGCGCCCGGCGCGGGAGGACCCGAGGGCGACGCGCGGACGAACGTGCCGACGTTCCCGCTCCGCGCGGTCCCCGGGACAGCCTCGCCGCAGCCGCAGCCGCAGCCGCAGCCGCAGCCGCAGCCGCAGCCGCAGCCGCAGCCCCAACCCCCGGCTCCGCTCGGCGCGTTCGGGCCGCCGCCGGTCATGGACTCCCGTCCGCCGGTCCCGGACACCGTCCGCGCACCGGGCCACGAGGCCGGCCGCGCGCCCGTCCGGGACGTCGCCCCGCGGTCGCCCGCACCGGACGCGGGGGCCGGGCCCGTGCGGAGCGAGGTCCGGCCGGCCGCCGACCCCGTGTCGCCCGCGTTCCTCGGGCTGGAACCGGAACCCGACCCCAGGCCGACCCCGGCGCGCGGCTTCGACGCCGTCGCCGAGGCGGTCCTGAGCGACGAACCGGCGTCCCTGGCGGGTGAGGGAGGGGTGTCCGCGCTGCTCGCGGAGCCGATCGCCCTGATCAACGACGCCGTCAAGGAGGGCCGGATCGCGGCCGCCGCCGAGCTGTCCGAGCAGACCGTGGCACAGGCGGCCCACACCCTTGGCGAGAACCACCCCGAAGTGCTGCGGCTGCGCGAACTCAGCGCGTACATCGCGTACTTGGCGGGCGACCCGGTGCGGTCCCTCGGGCTGTCGCTGGACCTCGTGCGCGTGCGCAGGCGCACGGGCGACGCGGAGGCCGCGTACGGCAATGTGCAGAGCGCCGCGTCGGCGTGGCGTGCCGTGCGGGACCCGGAGCTGGGGCTGCGGCTGGGGCGTGAGCTGATCGCCCTGTGGACCGAACTCGCCGACGAGGACGGCCCGGCGGCCGAGGACATCGAGGAGCTGGAGTCCGCCCGCGCCCGCATGGGCCGCCTGGCCGAACGCGCCCGCCGGGCGTCCGCCCCCACCGCCGACTGACGGAAGAGGCCGCCCGGGGCGGCTCCCCGGGCGTCACTGCACGCAGAACTCGTTGCCCTCGGGGTCGGTCATCACGACCCATTCGCCGGCCGGTTCCCTCACGTGCCGCACCAGGGCGGCGCCCAGCGCCTCCAGGCGCTCGACCTCGGCCGTGCGGCGTTCCGCGCCGACGTGCAGGTCGAGGTGGAGGCGGTTCTTGGCGGTCTTCGGTTCCGGCACCCGCTGGAAGAGCAGCCGCCGGCCCAGCCCGGTGCCCGTCGCCTCGTCGTACGGGTCGTCGGGGTGGCGCACGGCGATCAGGTCCCGGAAGGCGAGCCGCCCGTGGAACTCGACGGCGGCGGCGGGCGGGAGGGCGCCCTGTTCCAGCAACTGCCCGACGAGGGTGCTGTTGTCCTCCACCACGTAGCCGAGCGCGGCGGCCCAGAAGTCGGCCTGGGTGTGCGGGGCGGCGGCGTCGATGACCAGCTTCCAGTGCAGCGGGGCGGCGGCGGGCGATGGCGTCTGCGTCGTCATGACCCCACTCATACTTGCTGGGGGAAGGGCCGGGCAACGGACACCGCCGGTAACCACACGTGAAGTTGACCTGCCGTCAGGCTGCGCCGAGTGGTCGCGCGGGGCTACGGCGCCCCGGCCGGGCGTCAGACCTGCACGTCGCGGTTGGCGACGGGTCCCGGGCCGTCCGTGTCCCCGCCCCCGACGGGACCCGTGCTCGCCGCCGGCCGTGGCGCGCGGGGCGTGCCGGTCCCGGGCCCCGGGAGGCCCGCCGCGAGCCGCGGTCGGGCAGCGCGGCGGTGGGCGGTGCGCAGGGCGTCCCAGGTGAGCAGGGTCAACGCCAGCCAGACCAGGGCGAATCCGGCCCAGCGTTCGGCCGGCATGGCCTCGTGGAAGTACAGGATGCCCAGCCCGAACTGGAAGACCGGGGCGAGGTACTGCAACAGCCCCAGCGTCGACAGCGGGACGCGGATCGCGGCCGCCCCGAAGCACACCAGCGGCACCGCCGTGACGACGCCGGTCGAGGCGAGCAGGGCGGCGTGGCCGGCGCCCCGGGAGCCGAACGTGGCGTCGCCGTGCGCCGAGAGCCACAGCAGGTAGCCGAGGGCGGGCAGGAACTGGATCGCGGTCTCGGCGGCCAGCGACTCGACGCCGCCGAGGTTGACCTTCTTCTTCACCAGCCCGTACGTGGCGAAGCTGAACGCCAGGCAGAGCGAGATCCACGGCGGGCGGCCGTGGCCGACGCTCAGGACGACCACGGCGGCGAGGCCGACGCCGACCGCCGCCCACTGCGCGGGCCGCAGCCGTTCCTTGAGGATCAGCACGCCCATCGCGATGGTCACGAGGGGGTTGATGAAGTAGCCGAGCGAGGCTTCGACGACGTGGCCGCTGTTCACCGCCCAGATGTAGACACCCCAGTTGACGGTGATCACCGCGGCGGCGACCGTCACGAGGGCCAGGCGCCGTGGCTGGCGCAGGAGTTCACCGGCCCACGCCCAGCGCCGCACCACGATCAGGGAGACGGCGACGAAGGCGAGCGACCAGACCATCCGGTGGGCGAGGATCTCCGCGGCGCCGGCCGGCTTCAACAGTGGCCAGAACAGGGGGACGAGGCCCCACATCCCGTAGGCCGCGAAGCCGTTCAGCAGTCCGACCCTCGCGTCGCTCCTCGACCTGGCGGCCACGGCCCCTCCTTCGTGCGCGGCTGCGCGGGTGCAGCCGTGCACGAACGTAACTCCGCCCGCGTCGGCTGTCATGTCCGTATCGCGATTCGGTCATGACAGGCCGGGTGCGACTCCCGTACGGCCCCTTGCCGTACGGGAGTTGGGCGTGCGGGGGCGCGGTCAGCCCTTGAGGGCGGCGGCGATCGACTCGGCGATCGGCGAGGTGGGGCGTCCCGCGAGCCGGGACAGGTCGCCGGTGACCACGCCCAGTTCACCCTTCGCGATGGAGGTGTCGACGGAGGCGAGGACGGCGGCGACGGGCGCGGGCACCCCGGCGCCGGTCAGGATCCCCGCGACCTCCTCCTCGGTGACCCGCTTGTACGCGATCTCGCGGCCGGTCCGACGGCTCAGCTCGGCCGTGTACTCGTCGAAGCTCCAGGCGGTGTCGCCGCCCAGTTCGTACGTGGCGTTCTCGTGGCCCTCGCCGGTCAGCACCGCGACCGCGGCGGCGGCGTAGTCGGCGCGCGAGGCGGACGCGACCCGGCCGTCGCCCGCGGCCTGCACGACGGCGCCGTGTTCGAGGACGGGGGCGAGGTTCTCGGTGTAGTTCTCGTGGTACCAGCCGTTGCGCAGCAGCACGTACGGGACGCCGGAGGCGACGACGGCCTCCTCGGTGGCGCGGTGGTCGTCCGCGAGCGCGGCGGTCAGCGTGCCGGGGGCGCTGGTGTAGGCGAAGAGCGCGACGCCGGCCGCCTTCGCCGCTTCGAGGACCGCGCGGTGCTGGGCGACCCGGTCGCGGTGGAACTCGTTGCCCGACACGAGCAGCACCTTGTCGCCCTCGGCGAAGAGGCCGGTGAGCGTCTCGGGCTCGTTGTAGTCGGCGACGGCGACACGGACGCCGCGTTCGGCGAGGTCGGCGACCCTGGCCGGGTCACGCACGACCGCGGTCACCTGGTCCGCCGGAACCGCGGCGTCGTCCAGCAACTGCTCGACGACGAGACGGCCGAGGTGGCCGGTGACTCCGGTGACGACGATGCTCATGGGGGGCTCCTGGGAAAACGGTGGATGCGGGTGGACGGTCTCCACCGTAGAACCATTACTAACTTTCTGAAAGTACCCACCTTGAAGTAAGGTACGGGCGTGAAGGTGAGCGAAGAACGGGCAGCCCGGACGTCCGGCGTCGACAACCTGGCGGCCTGTCCGCACCGGGTGCTGCTCGAACACGTGACCAGCCGCTGGGGCGTGCTGATCCTCGACCGCCTGCTGGACCGCGCCTACCGCCCCGGCGAACTGCGCCGCGAGATCGGCGGTGTCAGCGAGAAGATGCTCACGCAGACCCTCCAGACCCTGGAGCGGGACGGCCTCGTGCACCGCGAGGCCCGGCCGGTGATCCCGCCCCGCGTCGACTACTCGCTGACGGACCTGGGCCGCGAGGCGGCCGGGCAGGTGCGGTCCCTCGCGGAGTGGACGCGTCGGCGCCAGGAGGAGGTCGCCGCGGCCAGGGAGGCGTACGACGCCCGGGGGTCTCGCTGACGCGGTACGGCCCGGCACGGCGCACGCCGTGCCGGGCCCGTACCCGGCCGTACCGGGTGGGGGCGTCAGCCGATGACGGTCCAGGTGTCGCCGCCCGCGAGGAGGGCGGCGAGGTCGCCCTTGCCCTGCTGCTCCACGGCCGCGTCGAGCTGGTCGCTCATCAGCGCGTCATAGACCGGGCGTGGGGCGGCGCGCAGGACGCCGATGGGGGTGTGGTGCAGGGTGTCCGCGTCGGCCAGGCGCGACAGCGCGAACGCGGTGGTCGGCGACTCTGCGTGGGCGTCGTGGACCAGGACCCGGGAGGCGTTGTCCTCGGTGACGGTGACCACTTCGAGGTCGCCGGTGGTCTGGTTGCGGACGACCCCCTTGGCCCCGTCGGCGCCGAAGCGGATGGGCTGTCCGTGTTCGAGGCGGATGAGGGCTTCCTCGGCCCGCTGCTTGTCCTTGAGGGCGTCGAAGGCGCCGTC
>NZ_JBIBHJ010000027.1:0-21850 GCF_042956945.1 Streptomyces sp. NPDC008150
CGCTACTTCGCCACCCCCAGGCGCCGCTTCATCCTCGCCGACACCCCCGGCCACGTGCAGTACACCCGCAACATGGTCACCGGCGCCTCCACCGCCGAACTGACCGTGGTGCTCGTGGACGCGCGCAACGGCGTCGTCGAGCAGACCCGGCGGCACGCCGCGATCGCCGCGCTGCTGCGCGTGCCGCACGTCGTCCTCGCCGTCAACAAGATGGACCTCGTCGAGTACCGCGAGCCCGTGTTCGCGGCCATCGCCGAGGAGTTCGAGGCGTACGCGACCGAGCTGGGCGTCCCCGAGGTCACGGCGATCCCGATCTCCGCGCTCGTCGGCGACAACGTCGTGGAACCCTCCGCCCACATGGACTGGTACGGCGGCCCCACGGTCCTCGAACACCTGGAGACCGTCGCCGTCAGCCACGACATGGCGCACTGCCACGCCCGGCTGCCCGTGCAGTACGTGATCCGTCCGCAGAGCGCCGAGCACCCCGACTACCGCGGCTACGCGGGCCAGATCGCCGCCGGGACCTTCCGCGTCGGCGAGGACGTCACCGTCCTGCCGTCCGGCCGCACCACCACGGTCTCCGGCATCGACCTGCTGGGCACGCGGGTCGAGGAGGCGTGGGCGCCGCAGTCGGTGACCCTCCTGCTGGAGGACGACATCGACACCTCGCGCGGCGACCTGATCGTGCCGAGCAAGGACGCGCCGGTGACCACGCAGGACGTCGAGGCGACGGTGTGCCACGTCGCGGACGAACCGCTGCGCGTCGGACACCGCGTGCTGCTCAAGCACGGCACCCGCACGGTCAAGGCGGTCGTCAAGGACATCCCGTCCCGGCTGACCCTCGACGACCTGTCGCTGCACCCGCACCCCGGGCAGCTCGTCGCCAACGACATCGGCCGCGTCAAGATCCGCACCGCCGAGGCGCTCCCCCTCGACGCGTACGCGGACTCCCGGCGCACCGGTTCCTTCATCCTGATAGACCCGGCGGACGGCACCACGCTGACCGCCGGCATGGTGGGCGAGTCCTTCGCCTCGCCGGAGCCCGTCAAGGACGAGGCCGACGAGGACGGGTGGGACTTCTGAGCATGAACCCGACCGATTTCTACTCCACGTTCGCGAAGGAGGGCGGCCGCGTCGGCAGCGGCGCCCTCGGCAGCGGGCAGGGCGGGGTCGCGCGATGTGCGCCGTGACGTACGCGCACCGCCTGCGCGCCCTGGCCCCCCACCGGACGTCCCCGTTACGACGAAGACCTGCCGACCTCCCGGCCACGACCTGACAGACAAGCAGGCGTGACCGCCGGGCCTTCGAGAGGAAACCCTCCCGTGCCTGCCATATCGCCCCGTTTCCGATCCCGTTCGACCGGGGCGCCGCGCATCGCGCGCCGCACCGGGGTCCGCCGCGGTCTGGTCGCCCTGGTGACCCTTCCGCTGCTCGCGGTCGCCGCCTGCGGCTACGGCTCCGACTCCAAGGACGACGACACCTCGAAGGTGGCCGCCGGTTCGAAGAAGATCGACGGGCTCGACTCCGTCAAGATCGGCTACTTCGGCAACCTGACGCACGCGACCGCGCTGGTCGGCCGGCAGCAGGGCACGTTCCAGAAGGAACTCGGCGCCACCAAGGCCGAGTACGCCACCTTCAACGCGGGTCCCTCCGAGATCGAGGCGCTGAACGCCGGCTCCATCGACATCGGCTGGATCGGCCCCTCCCCCTCGGTCAACGGCTACACGGCCTCCAAGGGCAAGAGCCTGCGCATCATCAGCGGTTCGGCGTCGGGCGGCGTGAAGCTCGTCGTGAACCCGAAGAAGATCAAGTCCCTGAAGGACGTCAAGGGCAAGAAGATCGCCACCCCGCAGCTCGGCAACACGCAGGACGTGGCGCTCCTCAACTGGATCGCGGACCAGGGCTGGAAGGTCGACGCGCAGAGCGGCAAGGGCGACGTCACCGTCGTGCGCAGCGACAACAAGGTGACGCCGGACGCGTTCAAGGCCGGTTCGATCGACGGCGCCTGGGTGCCGGAGCCGACCGCGTCGAAGCTGGTCGCCGAGGGCGGCAAGACGATCCTCGACGAGTCGACGCTGTGGCCCGACAACAAGTTCGTGATCACGAACATCATCGTGTCGCAGAAGTTCCTCACCGAGCACCCCAAGGCCGTCGAGGCGGTCCTCAAGGGTTCCGTCGAGACGAACAAGTGGATCAACGCGAACCCGGACGCGGCGAAGACCGCCGCCAACAAGCAGCTGGAGGCGGACACCGGCAAGGCCCTGCCGGCCGACGTGCTGGACCCGGCCTGGAAGTCGATCCAGATCACCAACGACCCGCTGGCCTCCACGCTGACCACCGAGGCCGACCACGCGGTGAAGGCCGGCCTGCTCAAGAAGCCCGACCTCAACGGCATCTACGACCTGACGCTGCTGAACAAGGTGCTGAAGGCCGACGGTGACACCGCGGTCGACGACGCGGGCCTCGGCGCGAGCTGAGCGACCGGACGACGAGAACCCAGGAGGTGACGACCATGGCAACCAGCCTCACGCATCCCACCGGTGGCGGGAGCACGGACGCCGGCACGGCCGCGTACGCGGCCCGTATCGAGCACGTCTCGAAGTCGTTCGCGGGGCCCGCCGGGCAGCAGCTCGTGCTGGACGACATCAACCTCGACGTCGCGCCCGGCGAGTTCGTCACCCTCCTGGGTGCCTCGGGGTGCGGCAAGTCCACGCTGCTGAACCTGGTGGCGGGACTCGACGCACCCACCGCGGGCAGCATCAGCACGGACGGCAGGGCCGCCCTGATGTTCCAGGAGCACGCCCTGTTCCCGTGGCTGACCGCGGGCAAGAACATCGAACTCGCCCTGCGGCTGAGGGGAGTTCAGAAGTCCGACCGTCGCGCCCGCACCGAGGAACTGCTCGAACTCGTCCGGCTGCCGGGCGCGTACGGCAAGCGGGTGCACGAGCTGTCCGGCGGCATGCGCCAGCGCGTCGCGATGGCACGGGCCCTCGCGCAGGACGCCCGGGTGCTGCTGATGGACGAGCCGTTCGCGGCGCTCGACGCGATCACCCGCGACGTGCTGCACGACGAACTCACCCGCATCTGGCGGGAGACGAGGCTGTCGGTGCTGTTCGTGACGCACAACGTCCGCGAGGCCGTGCGCCTCGCGGAGCGCGTGGTGCTGCTGTCCTCCCGTCCGGGACGGGTGGCGCGCGAGTGGACCGTCGACATCCCGCAGCCGCGCCGCGTCGAGGACGCGGCCGTCGCGGAGCTTTCCGTCGAGATCACCGAAGAACTGCGGGGGGAGATCCGCCGTCATGGCCAGCACTGAGACGAAGGCCGACGCCGTCGGCCGGGACGACGAGAACGCGGCGGAGCACCACCAGGACCTCGCCGGGCTCGAAGCGGGCCTGGACGCCCTGGAGTCGGCGCCCGTCGCCAGAAGGCCGCTGCGGCAGACCTTCACGGAGAAGATCCTGCCGCCGCTCATCGCGGTCGCCCTGGTCCTGCTGGTGTGGCAGGGCCTGGTCTCCTTCAAGATCGTCGACGATCCGACCAAACTGCCCTCGCCGGGGGCCGTGTGGTCGGTGGTGAAGGAGGCGTGGCTGGAGGGCAAGCTCCTCGGCTACATCTGGACGAGTGTCTCGCGCGGCCTGCTGGGCTTCGTCTTCGCCCTGATCATCGGCACCCCGCTGGGGCTGCTGGTGGCGCGCGTGAAGTTCGTGCGCGCCGCCATCGGGCCGATCCTGTCCGGCCTCCAGTCGCTGCCGTCGGTGGCGTGGGTGCCGCCGGCCGTGATCTGGCTGGGCCTGAACAACTCGATGATGTACGCGGTGATCCTGCTCGGCGCGGTCCCCTCGATCGCCAACGGGCTCGTCTCCGGCGTCGACCAGGTGCCCCCGCTGTTCCTGCGCGCGGGCCGCACGCTCGGCGCGACCGGCGTGAAGGGCACCTGGCACATCACCCTGCCCGCCGCGCTGCCGGGTTACGTCGCCGGTCTCAAGCAGGGCTGGGCGTTCGCCTGGCGCTCGCTGATGGCGGCGGAGATCATCGCCTCGTTCCCCGATCTCGGCGTGGGGCTCGGGCAGTTGCTGGAGAACGGACGCAACGCCAGTGACATGGCGATGGTGTTCGAGGCGATCCTGCTGATCCTGATCGTCGGCATCGCCGTCGACCTGATCATCTTCAGCCCGCTGGAGCGGTACGTGCTGCGCAGCCGCGGTCTCCTGGTGAAGAACTGATCCGCCGTGCGTGAACCGGTCCTCCTCGTCGTCGCCCACGGCAGCCGCGACCCGCGGCACGCGGCGACCGTGCGCGCCCTGGTGCGGCGCGTACGGTCGGCGCGCCCCGGGCTGCGCGTGGAGACCGGCTTCCTCGACTTCAACACCCCTTCGGTTTCGGGGGTGTTGAAGTCGCTGGCGGCGCGGGGAGTGCGGGACGTGGTGGCCCAACCACTGCTGCTGACCCGGGCGTTCCACGCCAAGTGGGACATCCCCGCGGTGCTGAGCGAGGCCCCGCCGACCCTGCGGATCCGGCAGGCCGAGGTGCTCGGCCCCTCCCCCCTGCTGCTGCACGCCCTCGAACGGCGCCTGTACGAGACCGGGTTGACGCCCGCGGCCAGGTCCATCACCGGGGTCGTGCTGGCGTCGGCGGGATCCACGGACCCGGAGGCGCTCGCGGTGATCGACGGCATCGCGCGGGACTGGCGGCGCACCGGCTGGTGCGCCGTGCGTCCCGCGTTCGCGTCGGCCGCGCTGCCCCGCACCGAGGACGCGGTGCGCGAACTGCGGGCGATGGGCTGCGCGCGCGTTGCCGTCGCCCCGTACGTCCTGGCCCCCGGCTTCCTGCCCGACCGCATCGCCCGCGGCGCGGCGGACGCGGACGTCCTGGCCCAGGTGCTCGGCCCGGCCCCCGAGGTGGCCCGGCTGCTCCTCGACCGCTACGACGCGGCACGCGCACCGGAGTCGGCCGCGCCGCGGGTGACCGCGGGCGTCTGAGCGGCAGGTCCGGGCGCGCGGGATCCGGGCGGCAGGTCCGGGCGCGCGAGATCCGAGCAGCAGGTCCGAGCGGCGAGGTCCGGGCGCGCGAGATCCGAGCGGCGAGTCCCGGCGCGCGAGATCCGAGCGGCGAGTCCCGGCGCGCGAGATCCGAGCGGCGAGTCCCGGCGCGCGAGATCCGAGCGGCGAGGTCCGGGCGGCGAGGTCCGGGCGCGCGGGATCCGGGCGGCGGATCCGGGCGCGCGAGATCCGAGCGGCGGGTCCCGGCGCGCGGCGGCTCAGCGCGTCCCGGTCGTTGCCGCGACCGCCTCGTCCGCCAGGCGCAGCAGTTCGGCCACCGGCAGCGAGCCCGGCGGACGGTGCTCGCGGGCGAAGCGGTTCGCGAGGTGCTGGAGGAGTTCGTTCAGCGGGGTGGGGACCGCGTGCAGCCGGCCCAGGAGGGCGATCTCGCCGTTGAGGTAGTCGGCCTCGATGGTGCCGGTGGCACGGCTGAGGGACTGCCAGGACGAACCGCCCTCGCGGACCCGGCCGTCGAGGGGCACCGGGTCGACCTTCCGGCCGCGCGCCGCGGCCTGCTCCTCCTCGCTCGCGTACGCGATCCCGGCCGCGTCGAGCGCGGCCCGGCCCTCGTCCCGTACCCGTCCGAACAGTTCCAGGACGTCGTCGTCCCCGCCGAGCGGACCGCAGAGCGCCTCCAGGGCGTTGACCAGATTGCCGAGCAGCTTCGCGTACTCCCAGCGGGCGACGTCGGCGACGAGGGGCATCTCGAAGCGGGCCCGCTCGAAGTCGGCGGCGATCGCGCGGGCCGTGGCGTCGATGCCGTGCGGGCGGCGGCCGAGGGACAGGATCCCGGTCAGCGGTGCCCCGGGCGCGCTGACGACGCCGGGTTCCGCGAAGGTCGCGGGCAGCCAGACGCAGACCCCGTACACGTGCCGGAAGCGCCGCAGGGCCTGCCGTCTGCTCTCCACGCCGTTCTGCGCGCACAGCAGCGGCAGCCGCTCGGCGGCACTTCCGCCGCCCTCCACGGGTGCCGGGCCCCAGGTGTCCAGCGCGGCCGTGGCGTCCTGGGTCTTCACGGCCAGGACGAGGACGTCGTCGGCCCTGAGCGGCCCGAGGTCGGCGGGCCCGGCGGCCGTGGCCGGCCGCAGGACGAGATCGCCGTCGGGCACCCGCAGCCGCAGCCCGTTCTCGCGCAGGGCCGCGAGGTGTCCGCCCCGCGCCACGAGCACGACCTCGTGCCCGGCCTGTGCCAGCCTGCCGCCCACGGCGCCGCCGACGGCGCCCGCCCCGATGATGATGTAGCGCATGGGACGAGCCTCGCACGGACCCCGTTCGGCGGCCCGCCCGGCTCCGCCGCCGGGGCGCGTCCGCGCCGCCGTCGAACTGCCGTCAGGGCGCCGTCAGTTCGGCCAGCTTGACGACGGTGTTCCAGTTGCGGGTGGTCGTCACCAACCCCTTGGTGAAGCGGGGCCTGGCGAGCTGCACGGCGAGCCGGGAGCGGCCGAGTCCGTCCGGTGCGTACAGGTACAGGGCCCGGTCGCCGAGGCGGAACTCCTCCGGGAGGAAGGACTCCGGGGCGGCCTCCGCGAAGCGTTCCGCGCCGACCGGCTCGGAGAAGTAGGTGACGTGGAGCTGCTTGGGCTCCAGGTCGCCCGCCGGGAAGGGGCAGTCGTCCACGACGGCCCGGAGGTAGGCGTGGTCGCGGACGAGGACGTCGACGGTGAACCCGAAGCTCTTCTCGACCGCCTCCGCGATCTCCGCGGCGAGCGCGTCGGGTTCGTCGGCGGCGCGGTCCGTGCTGAAGACGGCCTGCCCGCTCTGGAGATGGGTACGGACGTCTTCGTGCCCCAGCGACGAGAGCAGGGCGCGCAGTTCGGCCATCGGCACCTTCTTGGCGCCGCCGACATTGATCCCGCGCAGCAGCGCGGCGTAGGTCGTCATCGGCACACCTTAGGGCGCCCGCACGCGAAAGGGCCGCCGTGCCCCGTGGGGGTGGGCACGGCGGCCGGGCCGCGCGGGGCGGCTGGACGAAACCCTGGCCCATCACCCGGGTGCGGAGCAAGTCCTGAGCAGGTCCCGCCGTCAGCTGTGACTTGTCCAACAAGGTTTCTTTATGGGTGAACGACGAGCAAATCCGCTCAACTCCGCACGGCGGCAGCCCACTCCGGGCGCCCGCGACCCCGAGTGCGGTCCCTGAGAGGACCGGGGTCCGTGTAGGGGGTCGCGGTCCTCCCCAGTACGGAGGCGGACGACCCGACGGGAGGACCCGCATCGGACGTAGTTCACCGGACAGTACGACGAGACGCCACGGCCCGCGCCCTACCGTGAAATCGAACGGTGTCGGCACGTGGCCGCCGCCGCGGACAGGGGGGCAGGCCGGTCATGGATTCCGGAACACCACGGGTACGGGGGCTGGCCGCGCGGGCCGGCGGCTGGAGCGCCCGGCACCGCTGGACGGCCGTCGGCATCTGGGTGCTGTTCGTCGTCCTGGCGATGGGCCTCGGGTCCGCCGCGGGCCGGGTCGACGTCAAGGACAGCGACCAGCTCAGCGGCGAGACCCACACCGCCGCCACGATCATCGAGGACGCCGGCATCGAGGAGCCCGCGAGCGAGACCGTCCTGATCCAGGCGAAGGACGGCTCGACCAAGGCCACCGACCCCGCGTTCCGCGCCGCGGTGACCGCCGTCGTGGACGCGGTGGGCGCCACGGGCCGGGTCACCGACGTGACGTCCCCGTACGACACGAGGACCATCTCCCGCGACGGCCGCAGCGCGCTGGTGCAGTTCGACATGCGCGGCGACGCGGAGACCGCCGGGGACCGGGTGGCCCCCGTGCTGAAGGCCGTCGAGGGGGTGCAGAAGGAGCACTCGTCGGTGCGGGTCGAGGAGATCGGCAGCGCCAGCATGATGAAGACGTTCGACGACGCCTTCGGCAAGGACTTCCAGAAGGCCGAACTGTCCGCCGTGCCGGTCGCGTTGGGCATCCTGCTGATCGCGTTCGGCGCGCTGGTCGCCGCCCTGCTCCCGGTGGCGCTCGCCATCACCGCGATCGTCGCGACGATGGGCCTGATGGGGCTCGTCAGCCATCTCCAGCCGATGAGCGACACCGCCAACTCCGTGATGCTGCTGGTGGGTCTGGCCGTCGGCGTCGACTACTGCCTGTTCTACCTGCGCCGCGAGCGCGAGGAGCGCGCGGCGGGCCACGACCCGGAGACGGCCCTGCGCATCGCGGCGGCCACCAGCGGCCGGGCGATCATCGTCTCCGGCGTCACGGTGTGCGTCGCGATGGCGGGCATGCTGTTCACCGGCATCGCCGAGTTCGAGGCGATGGGTCTCGCCTCGCTGATGGTCGTGGCCGTCGCCATGGTCGGCTCGGTGACGGTGCTTCCCGCGCTGCTGTCCCTGCTGGGCCGCCGTGTCGAGAAGGGCCGCATCCCGTTCCTGCACCCGGAACGCCGGCGCCGCCGCACCAACGGCAACGGCAAGGCGAACGGGCAGGCGAACGGCAACGGCAGCCGGTTCTGGACCGCCGTGCTGCGCGGCGTGCTCCGCCGGCCGTGGGTGTCGGTCCTGGTCGCCGTGGCCGCACTGGTCACGGTGGCGGCGCCCGCCCTCGGCATGAAGACCGAGAACCTCACCATCGACCAGGAGTTCGGCAGGTCCCTGCCGATCGTGGGCACCTACGACCGCGTCAACGACGCGTTCCCCGGCGGCACCGGACCGGCCGAGGTCGTCGTGCACGCGGACGACATCCAGGCCCCCGCGGTGCAGGCGGCGATCGCCGACTTCCGTGCGCAGGCGGTCAGTTCGGGGGCGTCGCGGGGTCCCGTCGACGTCAAGCTGCACGCCGCGCAGAACATCGCCTTCGTCTACGTCCCGCTCGTCGGCGGCTCCGACCAGGACAAGGCGGGACACAGCCTGGAGACGCTGCGCGACACGGTGCGGCCCGCCACCCTCGGCAAGGTGGACGGGGTGAGCGCACCGGTCACCGGCGAGGTCGCCGGGTCGCACGACTTCAACGAACAGCTCGTCGGTTCCGTGCTGCCGGTCTTCGTGTTCGTCGTGGTCTTCGCCTTCCTGCTGATGCTGCTGTCGTTCCGCTCGCTGACCGTCGCGATCACGTCGATCGTCCTGAACCTGCTCTCGGTGGGCGCCGCCTACGGCATCCTCGTCGCGGTCTTCCAGCACGGCTGGGGCGCCTCGCTGGTGGGGGCGCACGGTGTCGGCGCGATCATCACCTGGCTGCCACTGTTCCTCTTCGTCATCCTGTTCGGGCTGTCGATGGACTACCACGTGTTCGTGGTCTCCCGGATCCGCGAGGCACGGCTGCGGGGCCTGAGCACGCAGGACGCCATCCGGCACGGGGTGGTCACCACGGCCGGCGTCGTCACCAGCGCCGCGGTCATCATGGTCGCCGTGTTCGCCATCTTCGGGACGCTGTCCATGCAGTCCATGAAGCAGATGGGCGTGGGCCTGGCGGCGGCGGTGCTCATCGACGCCACCGTCATCCGGGGCGTGCTGCTCCCGGCCGTGATGGCCCTGCTCGGTGACCGCAACTGGTACCTGCCCCGGTGGCTGAACCGGCTGCCCGACCTCACCCACGACGAGTCCCCGCTGCCCGCGGCGCCGACCGGGTCGTCCGGCGTGCCGGACGCGGACGACGAGGACGAGGGGGCGCGGATCGGGGTCTGACGCACGGGTGCCGCACAAGGGGGCGGGGTCCGCCGGTCCACCCGGACCGGCGGACCCCGCCGCCGCGTCCCGGGCTCCGCCCGCCACCTCGCGGCGGGCCCGACCTGTGCGAATGCGACACTGGCCGACGTACGGCAGCGGGCGTACGACAACGGACTCGGAGGCGGACGGCGATGGACGAGGCGACGGCACGCGGCGTACTGGCGGCGGCGGGCGCACTGCCCGGACCCGCGCGCGAGGCCCGGCTCCTCGCGCTCGGCGAGAACGCGGTGTTCGCCGCGGGCGACCTGGTCGTCAAGGTGGGCCGCGACGCCGAACTCCTCGGCCGTGCCCGGCGCGAACTGGAGATCGCGGAATGGCTCGCCGGTGCGGGCGTCCCCGCGGTGCGCGCCGCCGAGCCGGACGCGCGCCTGGTCGACGAGCACCCGGTGACCGTGTGGCACCGGCTGCCCGACCCCGTCCGGCCGGCCGGGCCGCGCGACCTGGCGGCCCTGCTGCGCCTCGTGCACGCCCTGCCCGCGCCGGACTTCGCGCTGCCGCGCCGCGAACTGCTGGGCGGCGTCGAACGCTGGCTGCGCCTCGCGGGCGACGCGGTCGACCCGGCCGACGCGGCGTACCTGCGGGAGCGCCGCGACGGTTTCGCCGCCGCGGCGGCGGCGCTGACGCCCCACCTGGCACCGGGCCCGATCCACGGGGACGCGCTGCCGCGCAACGTGCACGTCGGGCCTGACGGGCCCGTCCTCGTGGACCTGGAGACCTTCTCGGCCGACCTGCGCGAGCACGACCTCGTGGTCATGGCACTGTCGCGGGACCGGTACGGACTGCCCGCCGAGTCCTACGACGCGTTCACCGACGAGTACGGCTGGGACGTGCGCGCGTGGGACGGCTGTTCGGTGCTGCGCGGCGCCCGCGAGACGGCCAGTTGCGCGTGGGTCGCGCAGCACGCGCCGAGCAACCCGCGGGCGCTGGAGGAGTTCCGGCGCAGGGTGGCGTCCCTGCGGGAGGGCGACGAGTCGGTGCGCTGGTACCCGTTCTGACGGGCCGTCCGCCGGTCAGTGGCCGCGGGGCCGGGGTATGACCGGCCAGGCCGCCTCGACGACCGCCGTCGGGTTCGCCGTCCGGCGCAGGTAGGACTGGAGCGACGCCGACTGCTCGGCCGCCGCGCGCACCTGGAGGTCGTGCAGGTCCGCAGGCGGTGTGGCGCCCACGGGCCCGTGCCGCTCGGCCATGGCGCGCACCACGCGGGCGGCGGCCACCGCGTCGGCCCGCGCGTCGTGCGCGTCGTCGAGCGGGACGCCGTAGTGGGCGCACAGCGCGTGCAGGGCGCGCTTGCCCTTGCGGTACTTGTCGACGTGCTTGTCGAGGACGAGGGGGTCGATCACCGGCGAGGGGACGCCCCCGAGCCGGTCGCCGACCGAGGCGAGGCCGTGCCTGCGGCACTCGCGGTCGAGCAGCGAGAGGTCGTAGCGCGCGTTCATCACGACGAGGGGGGTGCCGGCGCGCAGTCCGTCGGCGACGGTCGCGGCGATCTCCTCGACGGCCGCGGCGGCGGGCCGGCCGTCGGCACGGGCGCGGGCGGTGGAGATGCCGTGGATCGCGGACGCCTGCTCCGGTATGGCGACCCCCGGGTCGAGCAGCCAGGTGCGCTGGTGCGACACGGTGCCGTCGGCCTCCAGGCGCACGACGGCCGCGGTGACGATGCGGTCGGTCTCGACGTCGGTGCCCGTCGTCTCCAGGTCGAAGCCGATCAGCGGCTCGTGGTGCCAGCCCATGGCGGCCCCCCTCTTCCCTCGTTCGGTGCTGCTGTCCCCCAGTGGTTCCCACCATCGCATGCGCCACCGACAACCAGAGCACCGCGTTCCGCTTGCCCGCCGCGTCCCGTTCCGGACGGTTTTCGTCCGGTCGCGCGGCCCCCGTCGGCCGTCAGGAGACGGGCCGGGAGTCCGCCCACATCAGCTCGAACTCCTCGCGGTACGTGGGAAAAAGACCCGGCTCGTCCGGATCGTCCGTTCTGACCGTTCTGCTGCCGTTGCGCAGCACCAGCGCCGGAGCCTCCAGGCCCCGGGTGCGGCGCAGGTACGACTGGACGACGGCGATGCCGTCGGCGCCGTCGCCGTCGACGAGGTACGCGGTGAAGCGCGGCGTCTCGTCGAAGACCTGGATCTCGAACGCGCCCTGGTCGCGCAGCCGCGAGCGCACCCGCCGCATGTGCAGGATGTTCGTCTCCACGGAACGGCTCAACTCACCCCGCTTGATGCCCAGTTCGCGCTCGCGTCGCTTCACCGCGCTGGAGGCCGGGTTGAGGAAGAGCAGCCGCACCCGGCAGCCCGCCTCGGCCAGGCGCACCAGGCGGCGGCCGGAGAAGTTCTGCACGAGGAGGTTGAGGCCGATGCCGATGGCGTCCAGCCGACGCGCGCCGCCGAAGATGTCCTCCGCCGGGAAGCGGCGCAGCAGCCGCACCCGGTCGGGATGCACGGCGACCACGTCCGCGTACCGGTCGCCCACCAGCGACTCGACGGCGTCGAGCGGCAGCCGGCGCGCGGAGGGCACGTCGCCGCCCGCGCCGAGGATCTCCAGGAGCCGGGCCGAGGCGCGTTCGGCCTGGCCGAGCACCGCCTCGGACAGCGCCCGGTTGCGGGAGACGACGTTGCGGGTGACCTCCAGCTCGTCCAGGGCGAGTTCGACGTCGCGCCGCTCGTCCACGTACGGCTCGAAGCAGGGCCAGTGCTGCACCATCAGCTCGCGCAGCTGCGGCAGCGTCAGGAAGCTGAGGACGTTGTCGTCGGCCGGGTCGAGCAGGTAGCCCTTGCGGCGGCTGACCTCGCGCACCGCGACGGCGCGCTGCACCCACTCCTGGCCGGCCGGCCCCGCGGCGGCCACCACCCAGTCGTCGCCGTGCACGGGTTCGTAGATGGGCCGCAGGACCGCCGCGACGACGGCGCGCAGCCGTTGCTCCACCAGGTTCAGCCATATGTACGCACGCCCGGCCCGCTGGGCACGCGTGCGTACCTCGCGCCAGGCGTCGGCGCCCCATGCCAGCTCCGGACCGATGGCACCCACGTCCATCGGCCGGGCCAGGGACACCGCACCGGGCGGGACGTCCCCGGAGTTCCCCTCGTGACCCTCGTCACCAGGAGGCAGCTCCAGTCCTCCCGACCCCACCCGCGCACCGCCTTCCGCTCCCCCTGCACCGCTCATCCCGACGATCAAGGAAGCCTACTCCGGGAGCGGTCGGCGGTGCAGCCGGATGGACAGGGTGGTTTCCCAACTGCCGTTCCCCGTCCGACGGTTCCGCGGCGCACGGCCCGGCCGAGTGAGCGGGGTCATAGCCCCGGCGCCCGTCCCGGGCCGAGGTGCGGGGCCGGTGCGCGCGCCGGCGCCCCGCCCGATCGGCGCCGTGCAGCGTAGGAATCCGCGAGCGGGGGAAGAGGGACCCAGGAGCTTCGAACGGAGGGGGCCCGGCAGCCGGTCCGGACTTCTCCTCGTGCGGAGCTCCACGTCATGGCCGGTCGCTCGCCACTTTCGGGGAGACTCGTGGCCAAGGCTCCCCCAACCGAGCGGTACACCTGAAAGAGTCGTATCCATGCAGGTCTGGCCTGGAGAGGCGTACCCACTCGGCGCCACGTACGACGGCGCCGGCACGAACTTCGCGGTCTTCTCGGAGGCCGCGGACCGAGTAGAGCTGTGTCTGCTGCACGACGACGGCTCGGAAACGGCGGTGGAGCTGCGCGAGAGCGACGCCTTCGTGCGGCACGCGTACCTGCCCGGCGTGATGCCGGGTCAGCGGTACGGGTTCCGCATGCACGGCGCCTACGCGCCGGAGCGCGGGCAGCGCATCAACTCGGCGAAGCTGCTCCTCGACCCGTACGCGAAGGCGGTCAGCGGCTCCGTCCGCTGGGGGGAGGAGGTGTACGGCTACCACTTCGGCTCCCCCGACTCCCGCAACGACCTGGACTCGGCGACGCACACGATGACGTCCGTCGTCGTCAACCCCTACTTCGACTGGGGCGACGACCGGCCGCCGCGCACCGAGTACCACCACACGGTGATCTACGAGTCCCACGTCAAGGGCCTCACGATGCGTCACCCGGGGCTGCCCGAGGAGCTGCGCGGCACCTACGCCGCGCTGGCCCACCCGGCGATCCTGGAACACCTCACCTCGCTGGGCGTCACGGCGCTCGAACTGATGCCGGTGCACCAGTTCGTGAACGACCACCGCCTGGTCGACATGGGCCTCAACAACTACTGGGGCTACAACACCATCGGCTTCTTCGCCCCGCACAACGCCTACGCGTCCTGGGGCGACCGGGGCCAGCAGGTCCTGGAGTTCAAGTCGGCGGTGCGGGCGCTGCACGAGGCGGGCATCGAGGTCATCCTCGACGTGGTCTACAACCACACGGCGGAGGGCAACCACCTCGGTCCGACGCTGTCGTTCCGCGGCATCGACAACCAGTCGTACTACCGCCTGATGGACGACCCCCGCTACTACATGGACACCACCGGCACCGGCAACTCCCTGCTGATGCGCTCCCCGCACGTGCTCCAGCTCATCATGGACTCGCTGCGCTACTGGGTCACCGAGATGCACGTCGACGGGTTCCGCTTCGACCTCGCGGCCACGCTGGCACGCCAGTTCCACGAGGTGGACCGGCTGTCGTCGTTCTTCGACCTGGTGCAGCAGGACCCGGTCGTCTCCCAGGTGAAGCTGATCGCCGAGCCGTGGGACGTCGGCGAGGGCGGCTACCAGGTGGGCAACTTCCCGCCCCTGTGGACGGAGTGGAACGGCAAGTACCGCGACACGGTGCGCGACGTGTGGCGCGGGGAGCCGCGCGCGGTGGGCGAGTTCGCGTCCCGGCTGACCGGGTCGTCCGACCTCTACCAGGACGACGGGCGGCGCCCGCTCGCGTCGATCAACTTCGTCACCTGCCACGACGGGTTCACCCTGCACGACCTGGTGTCGTACAACGACAAGCGCAACGACGCCAACGGCGAGGACAACCGCGACGGCGAGAGCCACAACCGGTCGTGGAACTGCGGCGCGGAGGGCGACACCGACGACCCGGCCGTACTGGAGCTGCGGGCACGGCAGATGCGCAACTTCCTCGCGACGCTGATGCTGTCGCAGGGCGTGCCGATGATCAGCCACGGCGACGAGTTCGCGCGCACCCAGCACGGCAACAACAACGCCTACTGCCAGGACAACGAACTGTCGTGGGTGCAGTGGCCGGACGACGGCGACGGTGCCCCCGCCGACGCCGGCGCCATGCTGGAGTTCACCCGGGCGATGGTGCGGCTGCGCAAGGAGCACCCGGTCTTCCGGCGGCGCCGCTTCTTCCACGGCCGTCCCGTGGAGGGCACGCACGACGAGCTGTCGGACATCGCGTGGTTCTCGCCCGAGGGCCAGGAGATGGCCCAGCAGGACTGGGACTCGGCACAGGCCTCGGCCCTCACCGTGTTCCTCAACGGCAACGCCATCTCCGAGCCCGGCCAGCGCGGCGAGCACATCGGCGACGACTCGTTCCTGCTGATGTTCAACGCCTCCCCGAAACAACTGGAGTTCGTGGCGCCCGTCGACCACGGGCGGCAGTGGGAGCTGGTCGTCGACACGGGCCGCCCCGGGGGCGTGCCGCCGGGCACCGGCGAGAAGATCGCGGCCGGTGACAGCGTGACCCTCGTGGACCGGAGCCTGGTGGTGCTCAGGCGGCCCACGTAGGACCGCCCGCGCCGCCGGGCCGGGCGTCCGGCGGCGGCATGTGGGCGAGGTGATGACACGAAGTGCGGCCGGGCGGGTACGTAGAGTCCCATGACTCCTGAGCGTCCCCGCCCGGCGGTGCCCACGGCCACCTACCGGCTGCAGCTGCAGCCCGCGTTCCCGTTCGCGGCGGCCGAGGCCGCCGTCCCCTACCTGGCGTCGCTCGGCGTCTCCCACCTGCATCTGTCGCCCGTCCTGGAGGCCGTCCCCGGCTCCACCCACGGCTACGACGTCGTCGACCACGCGCGCGTGCGCGGTGAACTCGGCGGCGAGGACGGACTGCGTGCCCTGGCCCGCACCGCGCACGCCCACGGACTGGGCCTCGTGGTGGACATCGTGCCCAACCACATGGCGATGTCGCCCCGGCACAACAGGGCCCTGTGGGAGGTGCTCCGCGAGGGCCCCGCGTCGCCGTACGCCCGCTGGTTCGACATCGACTGGGAGGCGCAGGGCGGCCGGCTGCTGCTCCCGGTGCTCGGCGGCCCGCTCGGGCAGGAGCTGGAGCACCTGCGGCCGGACGGGAACGTCCTGCGCTACCACGACCACGAGTTCCCCCTCCGCGAGGGCACGGAGAAACTGCCGCTGCTCCAGCTCCTGGACGCGCAGTGGTACCGCCCCGCCTGGTGGCGGCTGGCCCGCACCGACCTCAACTACCGCCGTTTCTTCAGCATTTCGGAGCTGATCGGGGTGCGGGTCGAGGACCCGGAGGTCTTCGCCGCCACCCACGACAAGATCCTCGGACTCGTCCGTGAGGGCGTCGTGGACGGCCTGCGCATCGACCACCCCGACGGACTCGCCGACCCGGACGGCTATCTGGCCCGGCTGGACGAGGCGACCGGCGGGCGCTGGACCGTCGTCGAGAAGATCCTCTCGGACGGCGAGCACCTCCCCGGCTCCTGGCCCGTCGCCGGCACCACCGGCTACGACGCGCTGCGGCACATCGACGGCATCTTCACCGACCCCGTCGGCGCCGACGAACTCACGCTGCGCTACCGGAAGTTCGCCACCCCGCAGGCGGACCTCGGCGGACAGTGGGAGCCGACCGTGCGGCGGGCCGCGTACACCGTGCTCGCGCACGAGCTGGCCGCCGAGTCGGACCGGCTCGCCCGCACCGCGGACCGCCTCGTCGCCGCCTCCCCCGACGCGTCGCTGCGCGACCGTGCCCCCTGGGCGGTGGCCGCCGCGCTGCGCGAACTGCTCGTCCGGCTCGACGTGTACCGGCCGTACGCCTCCGGGGACGCGGCGCGGGTCGTCACCGAGGAGGCCGCGCGCGAGGCCCGGAGCGCCTTCACGGTGCCCGAGGAGGCGGATGCCGTCGACGCGGTGCGCGGGCTGCTGCTCGGCCCCGCGACACCCGAACTCCAGGAGATCCGGACCCGGTTCGCGCAGACGGCGTCCGCGCTGCGCGCCAAGTCCGTGGAGGACAGCGCCTTCTACCGGTACGCACCGCTGCTGTCGGCGACCGAGGTCGGCGGCAGCCCCGGCAGCCCCGCCGTATCCCCGGCGGACTTCCACGCGTACTGCGGGCGGGTGCAGCGCGACTGGCCGGCGACCGGGGTGGTCGTGTCCACCCACGACACCAAGCGCAGCGCCGACGTGCGGGCGGCACTGGCCGTGCTCACCGAATGCCCCGAACGCTGGGCGCAGTTGCTGGCGGAGCTGTCCCGCGACGCGACCGACGTGCCGGACGGACAGCTCGCCTGGGCCGCCTGGCAGACGGTGTTCGGGCTCGGCCCGGCGTCCGCCGACCGGGTCCGGGACGCACTGCTCAAGCACGTGCGCGAGGCCGGCCTGCACACCACCTGGACCGAGCAGGACCCCGCGTACGAGGAGGCGGTGGCCGCCTTCGTCGCGCACGGGCCGTGCGGCGCGCCCGGCGAACGGGTCGCGGAGCTGCGCCGCCGCCTCGAACCGCACGTCCGCGCCAACGTGCTCGGCACGGCGCTCACGCACCTGACGATGCCGGGCGTGCCCGACCTCTACCAGGGCACGGAGGCCGAGTACCGGGCGCTGGTCGACCCGGACAACCGCCGCCCGGTGGACTTCCCGCCCGACGACCCCGGGGAGAAGGGCGCGGTCACGGCCGCGGCGCTGCGGCTGCGCGCCCGCCGCCCGGACGCCTTCGGGAGCGCGGCGACGTACGAGGCGCTGCCCGCCGAGGGGGCGGCGGCGGAGCACTGCGTCGCGTTCGCACGGTCGGGCCGGGTGGTCACCGCGGTGACCCGGCTGTCCCTGCGGCTGGTGGACGCGGGCGGCTGGCGGGACACCGTGCTGCCGCTGCCGCCCGGACGCTGGGCCGATGTGCTCTCCCCGGAGAGGGAGTTCGCCGGTTCGGTGCCGCTCGCCAACCTCTTCGCGCCGCTGCCGGTGGCGCTCCTGGAGCGGGTGGACGACGGCGACGGCGCCGGGGCCGCGTAGGCGCCGCCTGCCGCACGCCGCGGGCCCGGTGCCCGCGGCGTGCGCCGCGCCGCAAGCCTTCGGCGCGGCGCACGGAAGCACGGCGACCCGCGCGGGCCGCGGGCGCCGGGGCGGTGTCGCCACCGGCACGGCGGAGGACCCGGAGGACCGGCCGCACGGTGGCCGGGGTGCGGCCGTCCGCCCGCCCGGCGCGGTCGCGCCCCGGACCGCGGCGGCCTCGCGTGCCCCGGCCCGGCGGCGCCCGGCGCGGCCCCGGGACACCCGGCCCGGCCCGGCACGGCTCCCTGCCTCCGGGCGCCCCCGGTGCCGACCCACGGTGTTCTTGACAGTTCCGGGCGGCCGTGGGGTACTGCCCGTGGCGATGCGGGGCCGACGAGTCGGGGGTGAGTCACCTGCGGGAGCTGCGCTACCCCAGTGTGCCCGAAATGGTCGCGTACGCGCGGTCGATGACTGTTCGTCAGCCCGGCCTCTGTACGCTCCGGGAGGTCGGCCGGTCCCGGGCCGGCAGACCGTTGCACCTGCTGTCCGTGGGCCGGGCGAAACCCGCCGTGCTCGTGGTGGCGGGAGCCCACGCGAACGAACCCGCCGGCGGCTCCACCCTTCTCTCCCTCGCCGAACGCGTGCTGGAGGAGCGGGAGTTGAGAGCCGACCAGGCCTGGCACTTCCTGCTCTGCGCCGACCCCGACGGGGCGAGCCTGCACGTCACTCCGGCCCCGCGCAGCCTCTACGACTACCACCTGGGCTTCTTCCGGCCCGCGGGCCACGAACAGCCCGAGTGGTCGCCCTCGGTGCTGCCGCCCGGTCTGCTGCCGCCGGAGACCCTCACCCTGTTCCGCGTCATCGACGAACTGCGTCCCTACCTCCAGGTGACCCTGCACGGCACCGATCTCGGCGGCAGCTGGGTGCAGTTGACCAAGGACGTCCCCGGTCTCGCCGAGCCGTTCGCCAAGTCCGCGGCGCAGCTTCACATTCCGGTGGAGACGGGCGCCTCCGACGCCGCGGGCTGGCCCGCCTCCGGCCCCGGCGTGCACGTGATGCCCGCCCCCGGCACGGGGCTCGCGTTCCCGAGCCTGCCCGACGACGCGCGCCTGAGCACCTGGTACCGCGCGCACCGCTACGGCGGGCTGACCGCCGTCGTCGAGGTGCCGATGTGGGCGAGCGACCTGGTCGACGACCCCGCCCCGCACCCGGCGCCCGCGGCGGCCATGCGGCGGCTGGCGGACCGGCTGCGGGCGGACGCCCTGGAGGTCGAACGCGTCCTCGCCGAGGCGCTGCCGCGCCTGGACAGCCCGGACGGGCCGCTGCTGCGGGCCACCCGGTGGGTGCTCGACGTGGTGCCGGGCCTGGCCGCCGACTGGAACGGGCTGCCGCCCGCCGGGTCGACCATGGCGTACATCGGCAGTGTCGACGCGTTCGGCCGCCGGCTGCCGCTGCGCGCGGCCGCGATGGCCCGCCGCGTGCTGCACGAGGCGGGCGACGCGGCCGCGCCCCGCATGGACGAGCTGGTGTCGCTGTGGAGCAGCACGTTCGCCCGGCGCTTCAAGGCCCGCTGGGTACCCATAGAGCACCAGGTGGAGCATCAGTCGCGGACGGTGGTCGCCACCGCCCGGCACGCGCGCGTCGCGGCGTGACGGCGTGCGCACGCGTGAGGTCCGCACGTGTGCGCGACGTCTCCGCCCAAAGGGGAAGTTCCACAAGCGCGCCGACGGCGTTTGCAGGACGATGGAGAAGACCACGTCACGTGGACAGACGAAGGGGAACCGTCCGTGCAGTTCGAAGTGTGGGCCCCGCAGGCCGGCCGGGTGACGCTGCGGTGCGACGACGACACGTACGCGCTGGAACGCGACAGCACGCGCGACGGATGGTGGACGGGCGAGGCGCCCGCGCGCGACGGCACCCGCTACGGATTCTCGCTGGACGACGGGCCCGTGCTGCCCGACCCCCGCTCGCGGCGCCAGCCGGAGGGCCCGGACGGACTCAGCGCCGTCGTCGACCCCTCCGGGTACACGTGGCGGTCCGACTGGCCCGGCCGGCCGCTGCCCGGTGCCGTCCTCTACGAACTGCACGTGGGCACGTACACCCCCGAGGGCACCCTCGACGCGGCGGCCGGACGCCTTGAGCACCTCGTCGAACTGGGCATCACCCACGTCGAGTTGATGCCGTTGTGCCCGTTCCCCGGCCGCAACGGCTGGGGGTACGAGGGTGTTTCGCTGTGGGCGGTGCACGAGCCGTACGGCGGCCCGGAGGCGCTGCGCCGGTTCGTGGACCGGGCGCACGAACTGGGCCTCGGCGTCGTCCTCGACGTGGTGCACAACCACCTGGGCCCGAGCGGCAACTACCTGCCCGCCTTCGGCCCCTACTTCACCGACACCCACCAGACACCGTGGGGTTCGGCGGTCAACCTGGACGCGCCCGGCTCCGACGAGGTGCGCGCGTTCCTGCTGGGCAGCGCCCTGGCGTGGCTGCGCGACTACCGGCTCGACGGGCTGCGGCTGGACGCGGTGCACGCCCTGGTCGACACCCGGGCGCTGCACTTCCTGGAGGAACTGTCCGCCGCCGTCGACGCGTTGGCCGCCGAGACCGGCCGCCCGCTCTTCCTGGTCGCGGAGTCCGACCTCAACGACCCGCGGCTGATCACCCCGCGCGAGGAACACGGCCTCGGCCTGCACGCGCAGTGGAACGACGACGTCCACCACTGCCTGCACACCGCGCTGACCGGTGAGTCCCAGGGCTACTACGCCGACTTCGCGCGGACCCCGATGGCCGCGCTCGCGAAGACCTTCACCGGCGGCTACTTCCACGACGGCACGTACTCCAGTTTCCGGGGCCGCCACCACGGGCGCCCGCTGGACCGCACCCGGATGTCCGCGCACCGGCTGCTCGCCTACAGCCAGACCCACGACCAGGTCGGCAACCGCGCCCAGGGCGACCGCCTTTCGGGGATGCTGCTCGACCGGTCGCCGGGGCTCCTGGCGTGCGCGGCGACCCTGACACTGACGTCGCCGTTCACCCCGATGCTGTTCATGGGCGAGGAGTGGGCGGCGAGCACCCCGTGGCAGTTCTTCACCGACCACACCGACCCCGAGCTGGCCGAGGCCGTACGGCGCGGCAGGCGGCGGGAGTTCGCGGCGCACGGCTGGCGCGAGGAGGACGTCCCGGACCCGCAGGACCCCGCCACCCGCGACCGCTCCTGCCTCGACTGGTCGGAGCCGGAACGCGCCCCGCACGCCCGGATCCTGGACTGGTACCGGCAGTTGCTCGCCCTGCGCCGCGACTACCCGGACCTCACCGCCCCCTCCCTCGCCGACACCAAGGTCGCCTACGACGAGGACGCCCGCTGGATCGCCTTCCGGCGCGGTGACCTGCGGGTCGCGGTGAACCTCGGCAAGGAGCCGGCGACCGTGCCGCTCGGCAGCCGGCGCGCGGAGGTGCTCGCGGCCTGGGAGCCGGTCCGAGGGCCGGGCGAGGACGGGCTGTTGCACGTCCCCGGCGCGTCCTGCGCGGTGCTGCTGCAGAGTTGAGGGCCGCGCGGGCCGCCCGAGCCGCCCCGCGCGTCAACTCCGGCCGCGATCAGTCCTGTTCGCCGCGGCCCTCGTCGTGGGGTTCGGCCACCCGCTCCAGGAGGATGGCCTCCCAGGCGTTCCGCAGTTCGTCCCTCAGCACCGGCAGCGGCGCGCCGGGCCGTCCCCGCAGTCCGTCCGCCAGCCGGACCACGCTGTCCAGGCGGGCCAGCCACAGGCCGCGCAGGCACGGTCTCGGCCCGTACCCCGCGAGGGTGGCCGCCCGCACGGCGGCGGGCGACCCCACGGCGCGCGAGAGCCGCGCGATGTCCTCGGCGGGGTCGCCGAGCAGGGAGTCGGTCCAGCCCAGCACCCCGCGCACCCTGCCGTCGGGGGCCCCCCCCCCCGGGGGGGGGGCGCGGGGGGGGGGGCCCCCCGCCGGGGGCGGGGGGGGGGGGGCGCCCCCGGCTGGCCGCCGGCGCCCCCCCCCCGGGCGCCCGGCCGGCGCG
>NZ_JBIBHJ010000028.1:0-2741 GCF_042956945.1 Streptomyces sp. NPDC008150
GCCTACTCACAAGGGCTCCCGAGCTGGGTGCTGTCTGTTTCAAAGGATGCTCCGGGCGGCCCGAAAGGGTGCTGGGGATGCCGCGAAGCCCCTGGGGTGAGACAACTTCAAGTGTCTGGAGAACCGTCCCACTTCGGCTCCACCGCCCACCCGGCCGGGAGCGCGGGATCTTCGACAGCGGCGGTGAGCATGGGCTCAGGCAGGGACCACGTCATACAGCCATGCCTTCCACCTACACAGGCCGGCCGCTCGGGACCCCCACTATCGGGGGCCTGTACTCCACACTTTCGACAATGTGACCGTTCCGGCCCCGCCGCCGTGGTGGACATCGAAATCTGACTCGTGACACGAGATCGCGCGTCCCGCCCGCCTACTCCGCCGGATCCTGCTCCTCGTGCCGGACCAGGCGCTCCATCTCCACCGTCTCCATCTCCACCGTCACCGCGACACCCCGGCCTCACGGTCTGCCCCTACGGGCCCTCTTGGTTCGGGATCCTCGTTGGATGAGCTGCCGTGCAGTGCTGATGCTGTCGTGGTGTGAATCTCGGTTGGCGGCCCGCGCAGCGGATCGCATCATGACCGGATGACTTCACGACAACCGCTTCGGGCAGAGGAGCTGTGGCAAGCCTGCGTTGATGCCCAGGAACAGCTGGGCCACCATCATTTTCGGTTCTTCCAGCAGGTGAGAGACAAGAGCGGGGTACTCAGTGCTGCCCTCTCGGCTGGCTACTGGCAGCGGGCGGCAGCACTGGCATTCCTCACGGATGTGCATGATGATCTTGATCTGCTGCCGCAGCTTGTGGACTTCGCGATGATGCCCGCCTGGGCGGCACAAGCATGCCGCGCCATCACCAACATCCCTCGCGAGCAGCGCGTCCCCCGCCTCGGAGAACTTCTCGCCGCTCATCTTGATCAGCTCACCGACGAGGACGACGATTACTACGCTCTGTGGGCCGAAGTCCTCGCTGATGCTGAGGCATGGACGCTGCTGGCCCAGCTGGTTAGCGCAGCGCGAACCTCGCCGAACCTCCTGCTGCGCGACATCGCTGCACGGGTCGCTGAGTCGTAGGGTGCATTGATCGCGGATGTCGGTGCCAGGCCCGCCGGAACCCCCTCAATTCAGGACGTCCCTTGACGGCTGAAAGGTGATCGCGTTGATCGCGCTCGTCCTCGTCGCCGACGTCGCCGCACTGCAACAAAGCGCATGAGCGGACGGGGGCGTGAAAGGGGCCATGCCCCGCACGACCCCGGGGTAGCACGTGCGCCGACTCCGCGCAGCGGACAACCGCTGCCCCGCCGCGGTGACGGCGGGCCGGACGCTGCTGGAGCCGCTCGAACACCAAGCCGCCGACCTCCTCGGACACTCCGGCCGGGTGCTCAACTCCGTTGCCGGGCAGGCGACTTCCCGGTGCGTGTGCGTGCAGTGCATGGTGTCACTCCGGGCGTTTAGCATGCGTGCGGGTCGATCATGGGGGAGGGGTTTGTGGTCCGGGTTCTGCTGGATGGCAGTGTTCATGTGGCGTACGGGCAGTTCTATGTGGAGTGGGTTGCGCCGGGCGGCCAGCCCGACATGCGGGACGCTTTCCGCGGGCAGGTCAACGGTCTGTGCGGTGGCGCCGAGACCGGTTTCCTGTTCCTGCTCACGGGTCTGCACACCGGACAGGTAGGACTGCGGGCCGAGTGGCACGAGACGGAACCCCCGCTGGAGGGCCGGTGGGAGGAGGCTGTGGAGGTATCGCTGCGGCCGAGGGGTTCGCGCGCGGTGCTGGCCGAGTGGGGTGGCAGCCGCGCCTATCCGCTGGACCTGCCGCGGGAGGACCATCGTGTGCGGTACTGCGCCACCGGCATGCAGGCCGGCCGCGACCGGGACACCCTGGTGGAGGGTGACCCGCTGGACCGGTATCTCCTGCAGTTCTGGCCCGCCGCCCCCGCCCCGGACGCCGTCCTGCGCCGAACCACCCCGACTGCTGCCTACTGGCACGGTTGGGCGCGTGAGCTGCCCCCGCCGCCCACCGAGGAGGAGAAGGCCGTAGCAGCGGCCGCGCAGGAACAGGCCCGGCAGGCGGAGTTGGACCGGGTGCGCCTCGCCCAGGAGACTGCCATCTGGGGCGGACGGCTGCCCACCCTGCAGCAGTTGCGGGCCCTGAAGGGCAATATTCGCGGGCTGTGGCGCTACGACGCAGACCTGGTCGAAGCCCTGGGCAGGTGCGGCGAGGAGCAGTTGCGGCGGGTGGCCCGGCACGCGGCGCGCGCTGCCGCCGGGCGGGCCGGTCTGGAGCGTGCCGGCTGGATCGCGGCCGCACTGCACGACCTGGACCAAGGGCAGCCGCTGCCCCAGCTGTTCGACGACCCGGGCCGCCTGCGCGAGAGGGTGGGCGCGGACGACAGCCTGGACCCCCACTACCGCGGACGCCTGGCCGTCATGCCGCACGCTCCCGCCCCCGCGCCGCACGCCCCCGCGCCGCCTGTCCCGGCCCCTGCACCGCCTGTCCCGGCTCCTGCACCGGCGCGGCCGGTGACTTCCCCGGTCTCCTCGCGGCGGCGGCGCGTGACCACTGCCGGCCCAACGCCGAAAGGGCTCAACCGGCTCGGGCCCTTGATCGGGACCCTCCGCGCCGGGGACGTGTCCTTGCCGGAACTCGAGACCTGCCTCGTCGACCGGATCGAACCACTGCACAGCGTTGTTGTCTCGCTTGCGCCCGGAGCCGCCTCTCTGTCGAGCGAGGCCAGGGCAAGCCTGC
>NZ_JBIBHJ010000028.1:2838-18670 GCF_042956945.1 Streptomyces sp. NPDC008150
GACCTGCCTCGTCGACCGGATCGAACCACTGCACAGCGTTGTTGTCTCGCTTGCGCCCGGAGCCGCCTCTCTGTCGAGCGAGGCCAGGGCAAGCCTGCTCCGGGCCGCCGACCCCAACGCCCCCGAGGTCCTCACGTACTTGGCGGTGGGAGTGATCCCGGCGGCGGACCACCCCGATCCGCTGCAGGCAGCCTGCGACGCACTCTCCGGCGCTGTGGGGGTGTTCGGCCCGGACTGGCCGGCTGTGAGTGGGGGCGTTGGTGGCATTGGGTGGGTGTCAGCGGGACAGGGTGCTGGGTGCCTGGTCATGGGGATAGTTGCGGGCGGGCCCGCTGTCATGAGGTGACCAAGCGGTTGCTGTTTTCCGGCCGGTGTGGGGTGGGTCAGCCGTCGTGGGGGTGGCTGTTCCTATGGTTTGAAGGACAACCGTAGGGATGCCCGCGAGACTCGGAGTCGGCAGTGGACTGGCGAAGGGGCTCCGGTGAGGACACCTGACGGGCTGGATGAGTTTCGTTGGCGGTGGATGCTTCTTCGCCGTCCGAGGACCGAGTTGTTCTTCCTGCTGCATGCCGCGACGCGGCCTGCTGGTTTTCAGGATGTCCGCGTCTACGGCCGTGACGGGATATCCGATGCGCGGCTGGTGTGGAAGGTCTGTCATCAGTGCGAGCGGGGCGTCATTTCGAAAATCTCGCTTTCCCCGGAAGTGCAGCGGCAAGGTCTCGGCACACGCCTCGTCGACAGGGCACTCCTGGACGGTCCCGGGTATCGCTGGACGACCAGCAGCCAGTCCCCGGATGGTCGGGCGTTCTTCCGGGCGATGACGGCACGCACCGGCGCCGAGTTCGCGGCAGGAGCCCGGACATGCGAGCACATCCTGGAGAGCCGGCCCGGACGCCATAAGCCAGTACTGGATCGACGCCTGCACCGGGCACGTCGCTGACTGCCGGCGCCTCACCTCTGACTGAGGAGGAGGCGTTGGCACGCCTTCTTGACGCAGGTGCCGTTTGACCGGTCGGGCGTGAGACTCGCTGAGCCGGGATGGCAGTTGCCGCCACTGCCGGCATGCCGGTGCCTTCTTCGGTGGGCCAGGGTCAGTACAGGGCGCTGTCGGCGGGGCGGGGTGCTGACGGCAGTCCGCGGGGCCGGGTCGTGGAACTGGTTGCTGTCATGGGGTGACTGGGTGGCTGTCACGGTGTGGTTAGCAGGTCGCGGTCCGATTGTGTTGGGTTTGCCATTTTCTGTACGGGTGGGTGGCCGGGGCGGGTGGGGTTGGCCGTGTGACGGTTTTACAGACCCCGGTGGGGGAGGCGGTGCCGGGTCCGGCTGGTTCGGCGGTGGCCGGGCGGGTGGAGCGGGCCGTGGTGGTGCGGCGGCTGCTGGCGGTGGACCGGGGCGAGGGCGGTCTGTCGTCGTTGCATGTGCGGATCGCGGCAGGTTTGGCGGGGGTGACGGAGCGGACGGTGTGGCGGTGGCTGGCCGAGGGACGCGAGGGGCGGGTGGAGGCGCGGCCGCGGCAGGGCGGGTTCATGGTGGGCGACGCCTTGTGGGGGGCGCTCACGCAGGTGGGCGGGAACGTCGCCGAGCTGCGCCGCAGGATGCTCCGGGCGCAGGACCAGGGCGTGCTGGAGCACTATGGTGCGGAGTTTGTGCCGTCCTTGGCGACGCTGCACCGTGCGATCAAGGACGAACTGCGGGCGGGCCGGGTGCTTCAGGTCGCCCGCGCGGCGTCGGGCCGGGTGGAGCCGAGCCGGTACGACCGGGCGCTGGCCGAACTCGGTTTCGCAGAGGGTGCGAACGGTCCGCCGGTGGTGGACGGCCCGGATGCCGAGCCGTCCGGAACGGGCGGTGAACAGCGGTCCGGCGCGGTGAAGGCCGCTTCGCGTACCCGGGTGTCGGGTGGGGTGCGTCTGTACGCGCCGGGGGCGCGGCTGGTGTCGACGCGGCAGGTGGCCGGGGTGGTGGAGGCGGTGGGGCACACGGTCGCCGCGCGGGGGATCGGCTGTGTGTACGGGGACACGGGGCTGGGGAAGACGGTCGCGGTCGAGCAGGCTCTGCATCTGCTGCCCGGCCGGGTGCCGGTGTGGCGGGCGGTGGTGGGGGTCGGTCCCGGGCTGCCGCAGGTGCGGGCCGCGTTGTGCGAGGCGCTGGGGCTGCCGTCGGGGTCGCTGACGCACCGTGCCGGACCGGCCGACCAGGCTTTGGTGGAGGCGCTGGCCGAGCCGGGTGTGCTGTTCCTCGACGACGCGCAGCGTCTGTCGCCGCCGGTGCTGGACTACCTGCGGCAGCTGTGGGACTCGCCGGGCTGTGCGGCTGCCCTGGTCTTGTGCGGGGCGGGCAGTGAGCGGGCGCTGGCCCGGGCAGCGGCGATGCGTTCCCGGGTTCTGACCTGGCATCAGGTCAGCCGTCTCGACGCGGAGGATGTGCCGCGGACGCTGGGTCTGTTCCACCCGGTGTGGGAGGACGCTGATCCGGCCGGCCTGGTGCGGGCGGATGAGCAGACCGCCCGCGGCAACTTCCGTACCTGGGCGAAGATCACCTCGCATGTCTGTGCAGCCCGGGGCCGCGACCCCGGTGCGGGTGTGGGGCGGGACGCGATCGACCAGGCCTGTGCCCGGCTCGGCCCGTACTCATGACGGCCCCTCCCACGCGCCCAAGACACACCGGTTCCGACTGCAGGGAACCTCGCCCCGTTCGGCGAGGAGAAGGAACGGCGCGATGACGGACAGCGGACCGCAGGACACCAACGGCGGCCACGGCGTAGACGCGGGAGGGCAGTGGCCGCCGCCGGGGGATCCGGCGGGTGTGCTCGGAAAGCAGTCGCTGGTCGCGCTGCGGGCGCCTGCGGTGCGCCGCCTGCTGGCGCTGCGGGCCCGGGGCGGTCTTTCGCGGCAGCACGTGCGGCTGGCGGGGGAGTGCCTGGGGGCGTCGGAGCGCACGGTGTGGCGGTGGCTGGCCGAGGCGTCCCAGAGCCCGGCGGCGGCTGCGCACCCCGGAGCCCGCCGCACCGGCAGGTTCGAGATCACCGCGGAGATCCGGGTGCTGCTGGCGTACTGGCACGGAAACGCCTCCGCAGTCCACCGCCAGCTCATGGAGCGCGCCGCGGCCGAGGACGGGAGCGTACACGCGCAAACGTCCGGCACTGCCGTGCCCGTCCCGCCCGGCCTGGTGGCTGTTCCGGGCGGGGCAGCCCTGTCGCAGGTGCCGCTGCTGGATCCGGTCCCGTCCCTGTCGACGTTCCTGCGCGCGCTGCGCCGCGATCTGACGGCGGGGGAGCGCGCCGGTCTCGCCCTCGGACCGGAGGCAGCACGCGCCCACGACGTGTTCGGCAAGCGGCCGGCGTCCTGGCGCAACCACGCCTGGGAGACCGACCACGTTCAGGCCCCTTTGCTGGTCGACGCCGACGGCGACCTGGTGCGCCCGTGGATCACCTGGTTCATCGACACCGCCACCAAAGTCATCACCGGTACCGCTGTCACCCCGGGCCATCCCTCCCGCGCGTCGGTACTGGCCGCCTTGCGCGCCGCAGTTGTGCGGGACGATCCCTACGGCCCGGCCGGGGGAGTGCCGGAGCTGGTGAGGATGGACCGGGGCAAGGACTTCCTGTCGGCCGCCGTCACCACCGCGCTCGGCGCGATGGGCGTGACGGTCAAGGACCTGCCCGCCTACAGCCCGCATCTGAAGGGCACGGTGGAAAGCCTCAACCGGGCCGCGGACCGGATGCTGTTCGCCGCCCTGCCCGGCTACACCGCCGGGCCCACCGGGCCCCGCTCGCAGCGGCGCGGACGCACCGCGGGGGCGGCGTCCGCCCTGTCGTTCCAGGACTTCACCACGGAGGTCCTGGAGTGGACGACCTGGTGGAACACCGCGCACCGCCCGAAAGCCCTGTCGGGCCGTACGCCGCTGGAGGCGTGGCAGGCCGATCCGACCCCTGTCACCGACATCCCCGCCGCCGACCTGTGGGCCTTCACCCTCGAGGACGACGGCCGGCCCCGGAAACTGACCAGCCACGGCGTGAGCTGGCGCGGCCGCACCTACACCGCCGCGTGGATGACCGGCCAGGCCGGCCGCCAGGTCCGCGTGCGCTACATGCCGCACCACGACCACGAGATCGAGGTCTGTGACGCCCATGGCCGTCACCTCGGCCCGGCGCACCTCGCGGACGCGGCCACCCCCGAGCAACTGCAGGCGCTGCGCGAGGCACGTGCGGAGCGCGCCCGGCGCCTGCGCGCCGACGCGAAGGCCGCCGAACGCCTGCGCCGCCAGCGATTCGCTCCCACCACCCGTGCGGAGCCCGCCCAGCGGCTGGGAGCCGTCACGGCCGCCCAGGCCGAGCGTGAACTCGCCGCCGCCGACTACACCGATGTCGCACGGCTGGCACTGCCCGACCTGATCCCGCCCGCCCCGCCTCCGGCGCACTGGCGCACCCCGCCCGCCCTGGCGGCCGGCACAGCGCCGCCCCCGCCCGCCCCCGATCCAGCCGACCCGTCGGCGGACGTTGCGCCGGAGCCCGGCTCCCGACCTGCAGGAGACGCCTGATGACCGAGGACTCCTACCAGTACGTAGACCTGCCCGACGCGGCCGTCGTCACCACCCGGGCCCTGCTCACCGCGCGGGAGAACATCACCGACACCGTCGCCGCCCGCGCCATGATGTGCATCCACGGCGGCGCCGGCCACGGCAAGACCCTCGCGGTCAACACCTGCCTGCGCGAACTCGAACCGGGCGAGGACGTCCGACGGGTCACCTTCCGCGCCCGCCCCACCGCCCGGGCCGTGCGCTACGAGCTGTTCACCGCCCTCGACCTGCCCGGCGAACCGCCCCGCCACCCCAGCGAGTTCGACCGCCTGCTGAAAACCGCGCTGGCCGAACGCCCCCGCACCTTCCTTGTCGACGAGGCGCAGTGGCTCAACGGGGAGGCGTTCGAGTACTTCCGCTATCTGTGGGACGAGCCCTCAACCCAGCTCGCGATCATCTTCGTCGGCGGCGAGGGCTGCCACACCGTGCTGCGGCGCGAACCGATGCTGTCCTCCCGCATTTTCATCTGGCAGCACTTCACCCGCCTCACCCCCGACGAGGTCCAGCAGGTCATCCCCCTGTTCCATCCGGTGTGGGCCGACGCCGACCCCGAGGACATCACGTTCGCCGACAGCCACGCCGCCCATGGAAATTTTCGCGCCTGGGCCCAGCTGACCGCCCACACCCGTACCGGGCTAGCCCGCACCGGCCGGCCCCGGGCCGACCGGGAACTGCTGCGCTGGGCCTTCAGCCGCCTCGCCTGACCACACCGTCCATGCCTTCCACCCCGCCGCTGCCGTCCGTCACCGTGATTCTCGACCGTCACGACGACACGCTGCACACGCACACCGCTCTGGCCGCCCACCATCCGCCGTCCGGCCGGATCACCCTGCACCCCGGCCCGGGCACCACCAGCGAAACCGGCCTCGCTCACGACCTTCTCGCCGCCCTGGGCAAACCGCCCCTGCTCCCGGGCCGCTTTCCCGGCGGCCGCCAACCCGCCTGGGAAGCCGCCACGGCCTGGATGACCGCCCTGCCCGTCACGCGGCTGACCGTCCTGCGCGCTCACCGCCTCACCGCCCGCCGCACGATGCGCCTGCTGCAGCTACATGCCCTCACCGGTATCCACCTGACCCTGGTCTGCCACCGCCCGCACCTTCCCGCCGCTCTGCACCAGGCCCTGCGGACGGTCGACTACTCCGTCACCGCCGACTTCGAGGCTGCCCGCCGCCACTACTACGGCGCGACCGCCACTGAGCACCTGCCTGCAGACGGATTCGCCCGGCCAGTCGACCGATGGCTCACCCTGCCCGCACTGGAACGCCTCGTCTCCTACGACAGCCCCCGCCCCTGCGCCGACCCGTGCACGCCACCGCCGATCGCCTGGCGGCACCGCCCACCGCCCGCGCCTCTCACCGCGCCCACCGCCCAGCGAATCGCCCACCGCCTGCACACGGCGACCGCACATCCTCGCCTCGCCGCAGCCGTCGCCGCCGCGATGTTCACCGGCGCCTCCCTCCAACAACTCGCCACCGCCCGCCCCCGCGACTACGACACCGCCGCGGCCACGCTCGCCCTGCACGACCGCGCCCGCTACACCGACGGCTGCGCCGCCCACCCCATACCGCCCTGGGCCAGCGTCTTCCTGCGGGCCGCCGTTTGCTTCACCCGGCTCGTCTCCAACGAGGACCAGGAACTGCTTGCCGCACCAGGTGACCGCGGGCACCTGCTGCGCGTGGCGGAGACGGCCAGGCTGCGCCCGCCCCAGCCGCCCGCGGCCCGCCGCAAAGGCCCGGTCGGCCGTGTGGAGTGGGACTGGCGCGAGCGGCAGGAAGCCGAGCAGTACGAAGCCATGCCGGCCAGTCGCGTCAGGCCCTCGCGACGCTGAACCTCCTGACGCATTTCGCTCGAAGGGGCAGGCTCAACCGATCGAGAAGTCGGCGAACTCGACGTCGCTGAAAGCGATGTGCAGACCGTGGGCCCGGCGGCCCCATTCGCGGAAGTAGGCGTGTCCCAGCGCGCGAGCGAGGATCACCGTCTGCTGCTGCTCGCCCGCGCCGGCATCCCGGGCGGCGAACAGCTCCCGGGCTACCTCTCCCGGCAGGTCCTGGGTGATCCACCGCACCCGCGGATCGTCAGAGGAGCCTGCAGGAGCCGCGAACCCGAATCGCGCCCTGGTATGGAAGACGAAGCCCTCCGCCTCTGCCTGGGCGCGTCGACGGGCCCGTATTCGGGGCTGCCACCGGGCCAGGACCGCTTCCTCGATCGCCTGCACCTGCAGCGGACCCGGCGGACGACGCGCTCCTGGCTTCTTCGTCACCCACCGCTGCACGGTGCGCTGCGACACCTCCAGCACGGTGGCGACCTGCCGAGTGGAACCACCGTGTGATGCCAGCAGAAACCGCAGGCGGGCCTCGGTGCTTGCAGGAACGGGCCGGGTGCGTAACGCGCGCTCCAACCCCTGCTCGATCTGTCCCACATCCGCCTCTCGAAGCGGCCAGCCGCCAGGGCAGGCATCTGCAGTCCGTCGTGTCAGTTCTCCCACGTCGCCTGCCCCTGCCTGCCTGTTCTTGCATTCTCGGGACAGCACTGGCTGCCGCAAGATATGAGCCCTTGGACGAGCACCGGCGACAAGCCGACGGCACGGGTCACGACGGAGTCGCCAGCGTCCCGGTGCTGTCCTTCGGCACGCACATGAGCCATCGATCCGTACGCGGACAGCGCCACCGCCCTGGTCGCCCGCATCTCCGGCGAGGGCGAAGAGCCGGCGGCCGAGCCGGTATCCTGCCCGCGGGGCTGACGCCCTGGGCTTCGCCGACGCCCACACCGCATCCGGACACCCACACTGCCCGGACCACTGGTGGAAGGTCTTCCGGGATCGACGGACCGCTTGACGAGCACCTTGAGGATCCATCGAGCCGGGGTTGCCGTGTGGGGGCGAGGACCCGGTGCCGAGAGGACCCGTCCATGACCAAGCGCACCACCGAGCAGCAGCGCGCCCGCGAACTCCAGCGCACCGCACGCGAGCAGGGCACAGACCTCGGCTACCACGAAGCCCTCAACTGGGTACGTGATGCCGCCGAGTCGCAGGCCAAGTTTCCGGGCAAAATCGCCGTCCCTGTGCCGCACGATCACTGCGTCATGCTCTTCGAGGCGGACACGGACCCCGAGTACATCCGCAACGCGATCACGCCGCTTTCCGCAGCCGAAGTCGAGCTCCGTAATGAACTCCTCCAGCGGAGGAACGCTCTGATGGACGACCACGCCAAGGCGGAGATCATTGCCATGATCCTCAGGAGGTGGCGCTATCCGGGCGAGAATCTCGCACGCTGGACCAAGCAGGAGCTCGCCAACGAGCTGGTGGACGGCGAGGACGGCCGCGAGCGCTACGAGGCGTACGGGCGGGTGGCACTGCGCAACGGAAAGCCAATGCCCGGCTCACGCTCCCTTTGCGGAGGCGCCGGCTGCTCCGGCCACGACAGTGCGACGCCCTGGCCGGAAACCCGCGCGCGCTTCCGCGCCCAAGGGCCCTGCGTCGACGCACAGAGCGCCCCTCGGTGACCGGCGTCGTCTTGGCGGGGGCCCGGATGACCATCCCGCGCCGCCGGTAGCCGGCCCTTGGGTATCCGCTGCAACATCCGAAGCGTGTTGCACCCCTGACCTGCACAAACGCCGACCAACGGTCGGGCTGGGCGCGTGCGATGTCCTCGACACCACCCTCGTCCAGCCGGCCTCGTCGCGGAGATCAGCGCTCACATGTCCGTCGACACCGCGGCGGGGTCTACCTGTATCCGACCCTGCGCCTGGACGTGGCTGCCGGGTTCGGCGCGGCCCGGCCGCGGCCGCAGGGTGATCGACTACACCAACTCCAAGGGGCGAGGCTGCCCAGGCGCCTTCCTGACGGACCATGCGAGGTGATATCACTACCGTGAGTGATCTTGCGTGGCAGTAGGGGCCGGGGGTGGGCTGTGGCAGGGAGGCTTGAGCCGGGAAGGGATGGAGCCCGGCCGGTATTCGAGGGCTTTCCGGAGCCCAAATCGCTGGAGGTCGTCGTGCTTGCGCCGCCGACCCAGAGCGCTCCCTTGCCCACGCCTCAGGTGTACCTGCAATACATCTACGACGCTGACGACTGGGAGGACTTCACCGTCGAGTGGGTCCACCAGTTCGGTACGTGGTCTGGTCGTCCCTACGTCCGAGTTCAGCGGATGGGTGGGGCCGGCGACCGCGGAGCGGACGTCGCAGCCTGTCTCTCCGAGCAAGGCACCGCAGGCGAGTGGCACTGCTACCAGTGCAAGCACTACCTCAAGCCGCTCGGGCAATCAGACGCCTTCCCAGAGATGGTGAAGATCTTCGTCGCGAAGATCCTCGGCACGTACGAGCTGCCCACGCGCTATGTCTTCGTCGCACCAAAGATTGGCACGGGACTCGAACGACTCCTGCTCAACCCGCCCCAGCTGAAGGACGAGTTCTTCGCGGCGTGGGACGACAAGGACTCCAAGCTCGGGACCAAGCCCAAGCTCACCCCGGAGATGCGTACAGCTGTGGGCGCGCTGGCGCAGGCGACGGACTTCTCGATGTTCGAAGCCCGGAACCTCGACGAGATTCTCGAACTGCACGCTGCGACCCCCCACCACGTTAGGCGCTTCCCACAACCGCTTAAGCAGCGCCCTGCCGCCGATCCGGCCCCACCTGACCAGGCACCACACGAAGCCGTCTACGTCCGCAAGCTGCTGGACGCCTACAACGCGAAGCACGGCCTCGCCTTGGAGACGCTGCAACAGGCCCGCGACCATGCGAAAGTCAGCGGCCATCTCTTCCGCCAGCGTGCCGCCTTCTTCCACGCCGAGTCGCTGTGGCGTTTCGCGCAGGAGAGTGTCCCGGAAGCGACCTACACCGCGATCGAGACCGACCTGTACGACGCCGTGATCGAGATCGAAGACCGCGACCATGGCAGCGGCTACGCACGGCTGGAAGCCGTACTGGACGCGGCTGTCGCCCACACACCGAACCCGGCGAACATCCTCGCCCCCGTGGTGAAGGTCATCGACCTCAAGGGCATGTGCCATCGTCTGGCCAACGACGACCGGCTGACCTGGTGCAAAGAGGAGACCCCGTGAGCCCCCTCAACGGCCCCGTGGAGGCCGGGATGCGCGCTCTGGTCCTCCTGGCAGAGACCTTCCCCCGCCGCCTGGACGTCGCCCAGCTCGTCTACCTGGACCACGCCATGCTCCACAGCGGCGACCTCGACCACGGCCCCGCCAGTCTCCACCCCGACCTCCCCGCCGGCCCCGGCGAGCTCGGCCTGCGCCGACGCCTCATCGAACAGGGCCTCATGGTCCTGCTACGCGCCGGCCTCGCCGACATGACGACCACCGACCACGGCTTCATGTACGGGGCCACAGACGAGGCAGCGAGCTTCCTCAACGCCCTGGAAGCTCCCTATGTCGGGCAGCTCATCGAACGGGCTGACTGGCTCACCAGCACCTACATGCATGAAGGAACGGACGTCCGCGAGGGCATGAAGCAGATCACCCAGCGCTGGTCTGACCGCATCCATGTGAGCCCCGGCGACCTCGGAGAGGACGTCCTGTGATCAGACTGACGCTCGTCCACCTGACCTTCCTCGGCATGGACAAGCCTCCGGCGGCAGTGGAATTCAGTCCCGGCCTGACGGTCATCTACGGAGCCTCGGACACGGGCAAGTCCTACGTCGAAGAGGCCGTGGACTACATGCTGGGCGCCAGCGAACTCAAGTCGATCCCGGAGGACGACGGCTACACCCGCATTCTCCTCGGCCTACGGGTGAGCGACGGTCGCAGCCTCACTCTGTCCCGCGCGATCGGCGGCGACACCATCGAGGTGTTCAACCACGATCTCCGAGAGATGCCATCGGAGCCAGCGGACGAGACTCTCAAGTTCAAGCACAACGCCAAGTCGAAGAAAAACATCTCCCGCTACCTGCTGACCGTCCTGGGAATCGACGGCCAGCGGATCCTCCAGAGCGGCCGCGGCAACGTGCTGCCGCTGAACTTTCGGGACCTCGCGCGCCTGGCCGTCGTCAACGACACACGCATGGCAGATCAGCACTCTCCGGTACTGGGCACCCGGAATCCCCTGAACGAAACCAGGGAGAAGTCGGTCTTCAAACTCCTCCTCAGCGGAGAGGAAGAGCCGGAACGCCCTGCAGCGCCAAGCAATCTGGAGAAGCAGTTCGGCAAGGGGAAGATCGCGGTCATCGACCACCTGATCGACGAGAACCGCGGAAAGCTCACGGTGGAGGCAAACCAGTCGCAACTGCGGGAGCAACTCGACCGCCTGCAGGCGGCCCTCGGCGAGGTGACCACCGCCGCCGTCGAACTTGCTGAAATCCGCACCAGCCTTCTCCGTGACCGCCGGGGCCTGGAAGAAATCAACCTCGCGGCCCAGCAGCGGGGCGACGAGGTCGAGCAGCTGCTCGCACGATTCGCTCTGCTGAAAGAGCAGTACGAGTCAGACTTGGCCCGGCTCCAGATGGTCGGTGAAGCCGGTACCCTACTGGGCTACTTCCAGACCGGGACCTGCGTCTTCTGCGGCGCCGAGCCCCAACACCAGCACCCGGAGCACCACCTCGCCGAGAGCACCCAGCTGGCAGCGTCTGTATCTGCCGAGACGCGTAAGACAACAGATCTGCTCAGCGACCTGCTCCTCATGATCGAGGACTTGGAAGAGCAGGCAGCGGAAATTGAATCGGCCCGCGCTGCCCGACACGAAGAGCTCACACACAACGCTGCAGAGCTCCGCGCACTCGATCAACGGATGCAACCTGTCGACACGGACGCCACCGAACTACTGAACGCCCGCTCACGGGTCGAAAACGAGCTGGCCCTGCACGCTCAGATCGAGCAGCTCGAAGACCTCAAGGCATCGCTGTCCACCGTGGCTCCCGCTCCGCCGACTGCCCGTCCCGACGGCATCCCCGCCGCCGACGTCGCCGACTTCGAGCGCATGATCCATGAGACCTTGGAAGCCTGGCATGTTCCGGGGAGCAACCGCGTCCGCTACGACCCAACGACTGCCGAGCTCTCCGTTGACGGACAGCCGCGAAAGAGCCGCGGCAGGGGCATGCGATCCATCCTCCACGCCGCCTTCGCCGTATCACTTGCGCGCCGGAACACAGCCCGCGACCTGATCCACCCGGGCTTCGTCGTGCTCGACACTCCGGTCCTCACCTACCGCCGGCCCGAAGACCCGCACGAAGACCGTCCCGAGCTGATGACCGCCGACGTCGCCGAGAACTTCTACCGCGACCTCCTGGAGAATCCGCCGGGCCAGGTCATCGTGATCGAGAACCCGACACCGCCAGCGAGCATCAGAGGGCGCGCCACCGTCCACGCATTCAGCGTGGACGGTTCGGAACGCCAAGGATTCTTCCCACCCCGAGAAAGGCAGTGAGCACCAGCCGCCCACCACGGACAGCCGGACGTGCCTCGGTCAGGCCCAGTCCACCCCCAGCTTGGTGAGGGCGGCGAGCTGGTCGGCGGTGAGCTTGTCGCGCCGGCTCTTGGTGTTCGAGACCCACACGCCCAGCTTCACCACCACCGGCTCCACCTCGCCCTCGACCGCGATCTCCTCCCAGTGGGCGCGCGGCACCGGCCGGTCCGCACCTTCCCGCTCCACCCATTGCGCGAGGGCTGTCAGGCCCCGCTGGAACGCCTGCTGCGCCTTGCTCGGCCCCTTCGCCGCACGGTCGGCTGCCGGGGCCGGTGGCGGCGCCTGGGCGGGTTCCACGCCCAGGGCGGTCAGTCGCTCTTGCTGTTCGGGCAGCAGCCGCGCCCAGGTAGCCGGCTGCTTCTGCTGCTGGAGCCACCGGCCGATGTCGTCGCCGTCCATGAGGACGCCTGGGGCGATGTCGGGCAGCTGGCCGTCAGCGTCGACCAGGTCCGCCAGGACGCGCTGGTGCCTCTGCCAGTCCAGCGGCCAGGGGCAGTTCCAGTCCTTGTCGATCGCGGCGAGCTGTGCGGCCCGGGTTGCCGCGGTGTCCTCGTCCTTGCCCAGACCGTTCTTCGCGCCCTTCCTGCGGAGGTTGGCCATGTGCTGCCCGATGGGCACCATGGCCTCGCCCTCGCCCCACACCGCGTCCTGACGCGGCGCGAGGTGCCCATTCGCCCGCCGGAACGACCGCAGGGCGGCCAGCTTGGCCTCCCAGGCTTCCTCGCCCGGCTCCCAAAGCATCCCGGCCTCCGGGGCGTCCAGCAGGGTCTTGCGGCGGTCCTCCAGCTCCCCGGCCCGCAGGGCCTTGCGCTGCTGATGGACCCACCGCCCGAGGGGGAAGTCCTTCGTGACGCCGACCTCGACCTCGGTGTCGTAGGGCACGGCGTGGACGCCGGTGATCTCGTTCTCCGCCCGCCAGCGCAGCAGGGCCTGGTAGCCCTCCAGCCACACCAGCGACTCCGGCCGGTAGACCCGGGTACGGAGGAACGCCGCGATGGTCGCGGCGTCGCGCGGGCTGGAGAAGTGGAGCAGCGCGGACTCGGCAGCGGCGTCGGTGTCGTCGCCGTGCTCCTGGTCGTCGCTGTCGCTCTCGCCGTCGGCCCCGACGATCCGCCCGTCCTCGTCACGCTGGACGTGGACCTTGCGCTTGCCGCTGGTGAGCGCGCGGGAAGCGAGCTGCTCGACCAGGCGCTCATCATGCGAGCGCAGGCCCTGGAGCACGGCGACGAGGGGCCGAAAGCTGGCGCTGGCGATCATGTCGGTGGGGTCCTCGTTCGGCTCCAGGAAGACCGGCACGATGATTCTGGCGACCTTGGTGGAGCCGTCCTTGTTGAGCCGGAGCGCGCGGCCGATGTTCTGGACGATCTCGACCTGGGAGCCGCGGGTGTCCGCGAAGCAGACGGCCTCCACGCCCCGCTCGCCCGTGATGTCGACGCCTTCACCGAGGACGCGAACGCTGGCGAGGAAGGCGCGGTGGACTCGGCGTCCTGCCGCGTCGATGCCGTTGGCGAACTGGCGCAGTACCTCCCGGCGTTCGGCCACCAGGTGGTCGCCGCACAGCCATGCCGACCAGACCCGGTCCGGGGGTACGTGGCGGCCGGCCTCCAGCTCGTAGAACTCCGCGTCGATGGAGGACTTCGGCAGCTTGTCGGCGGCGGCCAGGTCGGCGTTGGAGGCGTTGTTGAGGTACAGCTCGGCCGCGGTCGCCGGGAGCTTGTCCGCGAACGCACGGGCCTCTTCGACCTTCTGGTGGAAGGTCATGACCGTACGCAGGTTGTACGCGGCGGCGTGCTCCAGGAGCGCGGTCTGCAACAGGGCCAGGCGCCGGCCGCGCCGGGCTTCCTCGGACTCCCCGAGGACCGGCGAGGGGTCGCGGATCTCCAGGACGTCGATCTCGAACCCCGCGAGGATCTCGCGCTCGATCGCCTCGCTCAGACCGAGTTCCGCGAGCCACGCGCCGTACGTCCCGTTCGGGTCGTCGGCCATGGTCGCGATCTCCGCCTCCTGGCCGCCGGCGCCCTTCTGCGGCCTGGCCGCGGCGAGGATACGCGGGGTCGCCGTGAGGTAGAGCCGGAAGTCCGCGGGGATCCGGGCGTTGTCGTGGATCGCGGCCCACGGACGGCCAAGATCACCAGCGGTACCGTGCGCCTCATCCACGATCGCGAGGTGGAAGCCGTCCATGCGCTGGCCGTAGAGCCGCTCCCCGCCCGCCAGAGCGGACTCCAGCGGCCCGCGAACCTTCCGCTGGCCCACGGGAGCATCGACGTCCTCGCGGTCCACGAGAGAGGCGTACGTGGCGAACACAACGACCGGCCCGTGCCCGGCCCACAGGGCGAGCTGGATCGGGTTCGTGGTGGTGCGCACCCCGAGCGAGTTGAGGACCGCGTCGTTCTCCAGGGAGCACACCGCGACCATCGGGGCCCGGTGGCCGACTGCCCGCCACGCCTGGGCGGTCTGGGCGAGCAGGTCCAGGGTCGGGACCGTGACGAGGATCCGGCCGTCCGCGAAGCTCTCCAGCGCGCACGCGGCGGCCGTGATCGTCTTGCCCGACCCGGTCGCTGACACGAGCGTGCCACGGGCACCCTGCGGCGGCACGGATGACCTTGCAGGGAATCCCACCCACTTCCTAAACGCGGACCGCTGATCGACCTGGTGTTCCTTGAGCTGAATCGCTGACATTCTGTTCCTCCCCGAGCGCCGAATTCGTGTGCTCTTTTCAGAGGGCCGCGTGCGGAATGGCAGCTGCGCCCGAGTCGTTCCAGATCTGTCCACCGGCCTTGTGCCAACCGCCGGGCTCCCCGCCCTTGAAGGGCGGCACGTCCTCCGGGTCGTAGTGACCGGCATCGAGCGTGCAGACGACGTAGTCCCCATCGCTGTCGACCGTCCGGGCCGTGCACAGACCTCCGGCCTCGCCCAGCGCCTCCAGGACCTGGCGGCGCCTGGTGGGGTGCGGGTCCGTGGCCGGCAGTACGGCTTCCCGGACGTACCGCTCCAGCCGCACCAGGTCGACGCGCTCACGCTGCCTCACGTCCGCGATGTGTACGGCCAGTTCAGCGGCCCCGGCCGACCGGCCGCCGCGCCGGGACCACTCCCGGTCCGCGATGCCCCCCAGGGCCTCGCTCACGGCCGCCACGCCCTTGCCGTTCTCGAACTCAGCGCCACGAGGGCGCGGCGCCATGCCGTCCAGCTCCACCACCTGGCACTGCGCCCCTGCGACCGCCCCGGCCTCCAGCGTGGCCACCAGGTCGTCCGCCTCGCTCGCGGGCACTCCCTGTGCCTCCAGGAGCGCGAACAGCCTCAACCGGGCGTTCACGCCTGCCGTCTGATACTGGCTCACCCGGCGCACAGAATCGCTGCTCAGCGCGGGATCAGGTCCGGTAGATTCGTGGTGACCGGTCATCCGCGGTCGTTCCTCTCGGAATTCCGGGGAGGTTCCCGGGTGGTTGGGGGGTGTCCCGTGTTTCCGCCAACGGTACATGCTGCATCAACCCGATGCACGCGGTATACTAGAACCCACACGGACAAGCGACGCCCCCATCTCGCAGCCAGCCCGGCCCGCGCCAGCGGGCCCCAACGGTTCTGGAGGCGCAGCCGGAAGGACCGTTAGGCGGGGGAGCGCAGCGGACCCGCCGGCCAGGCTGGAGCGAAGCGGAAGCCTGTTAGCGGGACGAAGTCCCGCCAGTCCGGGAGCGCAGCGGACGGACTGTCACCCTTCTTGCGCAGCAAGAAGGGTGTGCGGGTGGCGCAGCCACCCGCCGGCGCTCACGCGGAGCGTGAGCGCAACACCCGGGCGCAGCCCGGGTGTTCGCTTGCACATCGCGCAGCGATGTGGTACCCGCTCCGCGGG
>NZ_JBIBHJ010000029.1:0-1420 GCF_042956945.1 Streptomyces sp. NPDC008150
AACACAGTGGACGCGAGCAACTGAGGACAAGCCCTCGGCCTATTAGTACCGGTCAACTCCACCAGTTACCTGGCTTCCATATCCGGCCTATCAACCCAGTCGTCTACTGGGAGCCTTACCCTCTCAAGGAGGTGGGAATACTCATCTCGAAGCAGGCTTCCCGCTTAGATGCTTTCAGCGGTTATCCCTCCCGAACGTAGCCAACCAGCCATGCCCTTGGCAGGACAACTGGCACACCAGAGGTTCGTCCGTCCCGGTCCTCTCGTACTAGGGACAGCCCTTCTCAATATTCCTACGCGCACAGCGGATAGGGACCGAACTGTCTCACGACGTTCTAAACCCAGCTCGCGTACCGCTTTAATGGGCGAACAGCCCAACCCTTGGGACCGACTCCAGCCCCAGGATGCGACGAGCCGACATCGAGGTGCCAAACCATCCCGTCGATATGGACTCTTGGGGAAGATCAGCCTGTTATCCCCGGGGTACCTTTTATCCGTTGAGCGACGGCGCTTCCACAAGCCACCGCCGGATCACTAGTCCCGACTTTCGTCCCTGCTCGACCCGTCGGTCTCACAGTCAAGCTCCCTTGTGCACTTACACTCAACACCTGATTACCAACCAGGCTGAGGGAACCTTTGGGCGCCTCCGTTACTCTTTAGGAGGCAACCGCCCCAGTTAAACTACCCATCAGACACTGTCCCTGATCCGGATCACGGACCCAGGTTAGACATCCAGCACGACCAGAGTGGTATTTCAACGGCGACTCCACAACAGCTGGCGCTGCCGCTTCAAAGTCTCCCACCTATCCTACACAAGCCGAACCGAACACCAATATCAAACTGTAGTAAAGGTCCCGGGGTCTTTCCGTCCTGCTGCGCGAAACGAGCATCTTTACTCGTAGTGCAATTTCACCGGGCCTATGGTTGAGACAGTCGAGAAGTCGTTACGCCATTCGTGCAGGTCGGAACTTACCCGACAAGGAATTTCGCTACCTTAGGATGGTTATAGTTACCACCGCCGTTTACTGGCGCTTAAGTTCTCAGCTTCGCCACACCGAAATGTGACTAACCGGTCCCCTTAACGTTCCAGCACCGGGCAGGCGTCAGTCCGTATACATCGCCTTACGGCTTCGCACGGACCTGTGTTTTTAGTAAACAGTCGCTTCTCGCTGGTCTCTGCGGCCACCCCCAGCTCATGAAGTAAATTCAATCACCAGAAATGGCCCCCCTTCTCCCGAAGTTACGGGGGCATTTTGCCGAGTTCCTTAACCATAGTTCACCCGAACGCCTCGGTATTCTCTACCAGACCACCTGAGTCGGTTTAGGGTACGGGCCGCCATAAAACTCGCTAGAGGCTTTTCTCGACAGCATAGGATCATCCACTTCACCACAATCGGCTCGGCATCAGGTCTCAGACTGTA
>NZ_JBIBHJ010000029.1:1518-4640 GCF_042956945.1 Streptomyces sp. NPDC008150
TGCTGCAATGACACGACTTCGGCGGTACGCTTGAGCCCCGCTACATTGTCGGCGCGGAATCACTAGACCAGTGAGCTATTACGCACTCTTTCAAGGGTGGCTGCTTCTAAGCCAACCTCCTGGTTGTCTGTGCGACTCCACATCCTTTCCCACTTAGCGTACGCTTAGGGGCCTTAGTCGATGCTCTGGGCTGTTTCCCTCTCGACCATGGAGCTTATCCCCCACAGTCTCACTGCCGCGCTCTCACTTACCGGCATTCGGAGTTTGGCTAAGGTCAGTAACCCGGTAGGGCCCATCGCCTATCCAGTGCTCTACCTCCGGCAAGAAACACACGACGCTGCACCTAAATGCATTTCGGGGAGAACCAGCTATCACGGAGTTTGATTGGCCTTTCACCCCTAACCACAGGTCATCCCCCAGGTTTTCAACCCTGGTGGGTTCGGTCCTCCACGAAGTCTTACCTCCGCTTCAACCTGCCCATGGCTAGATCACTCCGCTTCGGGTCTTGAGCGCGCTACTGAATCGCCCTGTTCGGACTCGCTTTCGCTACGGCTTCCCCACACGGGTTAACCTCGCAACACACCGCAAACTCGCAGGCTCATTCTTCAAAAGGCACGCAGTCACGAGAATGTGCAAGCACATTCCGACGCTCCCACGGCTTGTAGGCACACGGTTTCAGGTACTATTTCACTCCGCTCCCGCGGTACTTTTCACCATTCCCTCACGGTACTATCCGCTATCGGTCACCAGGGAATATTTAGGCTTAGCGGGTGGTCCCGCCAGATTCACACGGGATTTCTCGGGCCCCGTGCTACTTGGGTATCTTCCAAACGAGCCGTTGATGTTTCAGCTACGGGGGTCTTACCCTCTACGCCGGACCTTTCGCATGTCCTTCGCCTACACCAACGGTTTCTGACTCGTCCTGCTGCCGGCAGACAACAGAAGAAAGAACCCACAACCCCCCAGACGCAACCCCTGCCGGGTATCACACGCCTGAGGTTTGGCCTCATCCGGTTTCGCTCGCCACTACTCCCGGAATCACGGTTGTTTTCTCTTCCTGCGGGTACTGAGATGTTTCACTTCCCCGCGTTCCCTCCACTTGCCCTATGTGTTCAGGCAAGGGTGACAGCCCATGACGACTGCCGGGTTTCCCCATTCGGAAACCCCCGGATCAAAGCCTGGTTGACGGCTCCCCGGGGACTATCGTGGCCTCCCACGTCCTTCATCGGTTCCTGGTACCAAGGCATCCACCGTGCGCCCTTAAAAACTTGGCCACAGATGCTCGCGTCCACTGTGCAGTTCTCAAACAACGACCAACCACCCGTCACAGCCCGCCGAAGCAGACTTTTACCGGGGCCGGCAACCGAAGACCCAGACGATCACTCGCCCGTGCCCTCAGACACCCAACAACGTGCCCGACCGAACCCCACCCGAAGATCATGCTTTCCACACCCTCACGGGTAGTACTTGCAAGCCTCCGACCTGGAATCCGGCCGAATAGTCAACGTTCCACCCTTGAGCAACCAGCACCGGACATTCGCCGATGAACTGGCCACCCACCAACCAGAGGCTGGTGAGAAGTGCTCCTTAGAAAGGAGGTGATCCAGCCGCACCTTCCGGTACGGCTACCTTGTTACGACTTCGTCCCAATCGCCAGTCCCACCTTCGACAGCTCCCTCCCACAAGGGGTTGGGCCACCGGCTTCGGGTGTTACCGACTTTCGTGACGTGACGGGCGGTGTGTACAAGGCCCGGGAACGTATTCACCGCAGCAATGCTGATCTGCGATTACTAGCAACTCCGACTTCATGGGGTCGAGTTGCAGACCCCAATCCGAACTGAGACCGGCTTTTTGAGATTCGCTCCACCTCACGGTATCGCAGCTCATTGTACCGGCCATTGTAGCACGTGTGCAGCCCAAGACATAAGGGGCATGATGACTTGACGTCGTCCCCACCTTCCTCCGAGTTGACCCCGGCGGTCTTCTGTGAGTCCCCATCACCCCGAAGGGCATGCTGGCAACACAGAACAAGGGTTGCGCTCGTTGCGGGACTTAACCCAACATCTCACGACACGAGCTGACGACAGCCATGCACCACCTGTACACCGACCACAAGGGGGGCACTATCTCTAATGCTTTCCGGTGTATGTCAAGCCTTGGTAAGGTTCTTCGCGTTGCGTCGAATTAAGCCACATGCTCCGCTGCTTGTGCGGGCCCCCGTCAATTCCTTTGAGTTTTAGCCTTGCGGCCGTACTCCCCAGGCGGGGAACTTAATGCGTTAGCTGCGGCACCGACGACGTGGAATGTCGCCAACACCTAGTTCCCACCGTTTACGGCGTGGACTACCAGGGTATCTAATCCTGTTCGCTCCCCACGCTTTCGCTCCTCAGCGTCAGTAATGGCCCAGAGATCCGCCTTCGCCACCGGTGTTCCTCCTGATATCTGCGCATTTCACCGCTACACCAGGAATTCCGATCTCCCCTACCACACTCTAGCTAGCCCGTATCGAATGCAGACCCGGGGTTAAGCCCCGGGCTTTCACACCCGACGTGACAAGCCGCCTACGAGCTCTTTACGCCCAATAATTCCGGACAACGCTTGCGCCCTACGTATTACCGCGGCTGCTGGCACGTAGTTAGCCGGCGCTTCTTCTGCAGGTACCGTCACTTTCGCTTCTTCCCTGCTGAAAGAGGTTTACAACCCGAAGGCCGTCATCCCTCACGCGGCGTCGCTGCATCAGGCTTTCGCCCATTGTGCAATATTCCCCACTGCTGCCTCCCGTAGGAGTCTGGGCCGTGTCTCAGTCCCAGTGTGGCCGGTCGCCCTCTCAGGCCGGCTACCCGTCGTCGCCTTGGTGAGCCATTACCTCACCAACAAGCTGATAGGCCGCGGGCTCATCCTTCACCGCCGGAGCTTTTAACCACCATTCAGGAGAATGGAAGTGTTATCCGGTATTAGACCCCGTTTCCAGGGCTTGTCCCAGAGTGAAGGGCAGATTGCCCACGTGTTACTCACCCGTTCGCCACTAATCCCCACCGAAGTGGTTCATCGTTCGACTTGCATGTGTTAAGCACGCCGCCAGCGTTCGTCCTGAGCCAGGATCAAACTCTCCGTGAATGTTT